>JAKLJY010000118.1 GCA_023150895.1 Myxococcota bacterium
GTCGGCGCTTCGTGGCGGCTCGGTCCGGGCACGGTCGGCTCGCCGGCCCCGGGGCCGCCGGACGGTGCGGGCGCCTCGGTGAGCCAATGGGGCGGCGCGGGCGTGAACGCCGGCGTCGGCACTTCGTGGCTGCCCGTCACGGGGCGCACACCGGGCGTCACCGTCGGCGCCTGTCCCTTCAGAAGGCTGAAGCGCGGGGGATCCAGGGGCTGCGAGCCCGGCGGCACCGCCTCGGCCGGCAATCCCGGCTCGGCGCTGCCGATGACCCGCAGCAACCGCCGGAGCTGATCGCGCTGCAACGGGCGGGTCTCCGAGGGGTCGGCCGCGGTGATCGGGACCGGCCCGAGCCCGGCCGGGGTGGCCCCGGGGCCCGGCTCGAGCGCCGGCCCGGACACCGCGCCGAGATCCCGGGGATCGAACGGCATCGTGTCCGACCGCGCACGGCCGCGCGCCTCTGCCGGCACCGGCTCGGGGGTGATCTCGACCGTCGGCACGTCCGAGGCGGCCCGCGGGCCGTGCGCCAGCCCGCCGAGGCCCGCACCGGCCATCGGCTCGCCCGTGGCCGACGATTGCGTCAGCAGCTCGTCGAGCAGCGTGCGGGCGGCCCGGGGCAGCGTCAGCAGCTGTCGCAACGCCTCGAGCGACTCGCGCATCGCGTCGACGGTGCGCCAGCGGGCCTCCGGCCGGGGGTCGAGGCAGCGCAGGACGATGCGATCGAGCAGCGGCGTGATGCGCAGATCCGGGCGGATGCGGGAGGGCCCCCATGCGGCGGCGTCGAGGACCTCTCCGGTGGAGATGCGCGGCGCGCGCCCCGTCACGAGGAACGACAGCAGGGCGCCGAGCGCGTAGATGTCGTCGGCGACCGAGGCCGGTTCGCCGCGGCGCCGCTGCGGCGAACGATAGGCCGGCGGCGGCTCGGGCAGCGCGATCAGGCCGTCGAAAAGCCCCCGGGCGTAACCGGTGTCCACCACGGTCGGCGTCAGGAACGTGCGGGCGTCGGAGCCGCGCGACTCCGTGACGAAGATGTTGGCCGGCCGGATGTCACCCAACACGACGCCGAAGCCGTGGGCGCGCCCTGCGAGCAGGAGGATCTGGTCGAGCAGGTGGACCGCGGCGTCGACGGGAATCGGGCCGCGCTCGGCCACGAACTTCTGGACCGAGTGCGCCTGCACGCGCTGCATCACGAAGTACGGGCGCCCGTTGGCGAGGGCGCCGCAGTCGCGCATGCACACCAGCGACGTCCCGCGCAGCCCGCGCGTGCGCTCCACCTCGGCGGCGGCCCGCCGATAGAAGTCCATGTCCCGCCCGGGGGGAACCGACGGGTAGACGAGCACGACGAGCTCGTGATCGAGCAGATCGACGGCCGGATGCGCCGTACCGACCGCCCACTGCGACGGCGTCGCGGTCAGGCGGTAGCGGCCGTTGACCGTCCCGCCGGTCAGCTCGACGGCAAGCCCCGGCCGCGTCGTCCGGGTCGCGTCCTCGGAGGGCGCGGCGGCGTCTCCGGGTGCCGCGCTTCGACTGCTCGTCGCCTGACTCATCCGATCAACCTCGAGTGGACCGGCCGTTATCTTGCCAGTCGTCCGGGCAATCGGCAATTCCGTCCGGGCGGTTCCCGATTAGAAAAGAGAACTTTTCAAAGATTTGCCGCATAGAAATGCCATTGCCGACATGTCACACCGGGTCTGAATCCGCCGTCGGGCGGCGCCCCTTCCCCCGCTCCGGGGCGTTTGTTAGGCTGCCCGTCCCGTGATGCCGTCCCCGTCCCCGACCGCGTGTCGGGCCTCGATTGCGCTGCTCTCGCTCGTCGCGGCGCCTTGTCCCGGTCGGGCGGCCGCCGGCGGCGGTCCCGATGCGCGGCCGCCGGCCGAAACGGCGCTCGACCGCCGGGCGCAGCTCGTCGACGATCTCGCCGCGCTGCGCTTCGACCGCATGGGCGATCCCGTGCACCGACGCGACGCGCCCGTGCCCGCATACGCGCCCATTGATCGGCCACATACCGTGCTCGTCGTGCTCGTAGAGTTCGCCGACGAGCGGTTCGACGGGCCGCCGGGTGCGACGGCCGGCCCGGTCACCTCGACCGCTCCGGCCGCCCCGGGCGCACCGGCCCCCTCGTCCCCACCCAACGTTGCCGCGCGCTGGGCGACGGCCCTCTTCGACCCGACCTACACCCGCCCGGAGACCCTGAGCGCCTACTTCCGACGTCAGAGCCTCGGCACGTACCACCTGCAGGGGCTCGTGCTGCCCCCCGTCCGCCTCACCCGG
This sequence comes from Myxococcota bacterium, assembly GCA_023150895.1. Lineage (GTDB taxonomy): Bacteria > Myxococcota_A > Bradymonadia > UBA7976 > UBA1532 > CAINDO01. Next base: position 2,266 of record JAKLJY010000118.1, read on the forward strand.
CCCCGCGCGGCGTACACGGGGCCGTCGCGACCGGAGGGCGGGGACTGGCGGGCCGACGCGGCGCCCGACGTGCTCGTCGAGGAGGCCCTCGGCCTCGTCGCGGCGGCCCATCCCGCGCTCGATGCCGATGTCCTCGACCGCTGGGATCCGGCGGACGCCGACGGCGACGGCGTGACGACCGAGGGCGACGGGTACGTCGACCACCTGATGATCATCCATGCCGGGGGCGATCAGGCGGCGTGTCAGGCGCTGCACCGCCTCGACGACGCCTTCGGCCCCCAGGCGCTCCCCGACGCGGTCGCCCGCCTCTCGCCGGCCGCGCGCGCCTGTGCCGAGCGTCCCTGGCCCCACCGCGGCGTCATCGATCGTCGACCCGGGCAGGGTCCGGTCGAGGAGGGTCGCGTTCATGCGCGCGGCGGCCTGCCGCTGCGGGCGTCGCCACCACTCTGGGTCGCCGACTACAACCTGCAGTCCGAGCGCGCCGAGGCGGGCACGTTCGCGCACGAGGTCGCGCACACGCTCGGGCTGCCCGACGTCTACGCGCGCCGCACGCAGAACTCGACGGGGCCGTGGGAGCTCATGAGCGACGCCGCGGCGCCGGCGCCGCAGAATCTCTCGGCCTGGTCGCGCCTGATGCTCGGCTGGCTGCGACCGAAGGTCATCCGTCCGCCGGCCTTCGGCGGGGCGCGTACGCAGTCGCTCTACCTGCGGACCCTCGATGCCCCCCTGGAGCCCGCGGCGGTGGCCGCCGCGAAGCAGGCGGCGGGCCTGTACCGGGCGGCCCTGATCATCCTGCCGCCGAAGCTGACGGACCTGACCCTGACGGATCTGCCCGCGGGAAATGGCCGCGTGGCGCTCTACAGCGGCAACGGCAACCGCCTCGACCGGACGGCCGAGCTGCGCGTCGACCTGCGCGGCGACCGCCCGGCGCGCGCCGTGGAGCTCTCGTTCGACGCCTGGTGGGAGATCGAGGCCGGCTGGGACTTCGCGTACATCGAGACGAGCGTCGACGACGGGCGCACCTGGACGCGCCGCCAGCCCAGGGATCCGCGACTGATGCCGGCCCGACGCGGGCATGACGGCCCCGAGTCCGGCCCCGGATTCACCGGTCTCTCCGGCGACCTCGACGCCGACGGGCGCAACGAGAGCCAGCCGGGCTGCGACGCGGCGGCGCCCCCCGCCGGGGCCTGGGACCGCGCGGGGCGGGTCATCGATCCCTGCCGCGTACCGACGTGGGTCCGCCCGGTCTTCGACCTCCCCGATCTGGCCGGCCGCGAGGCGCGCGTGCGCTTCCGCTACGTGACCGACCGGGCCGCGGTGCAACGGGGTCTGCTCATCGACGACGTCCGACTCGTGCGCGACGGGGTCATCGAGCAGGCCGAGAGCTTCGAGGGCGACGCCGGCCGGGGCTGGCGCCTCGACGGGTTCCTGCTCAGTCCGGGGTTCCACGAAATCTGGGTGCCTCACTACTACCTGCTGGAGTTCCGCGACCCGTCGACGGGCGCGCCGTCGGACGACACCGCGCTCGCCCGCTCCACCCCGCGCTTCTACGTCGACCCGCGGACGGGCGCCCCCGTCGGCGTCACCGTCACCCCGCTGCCGGGGGTCATCGCCTGGTACGTGGACGGCGCGTTCGCCTGGGGCGAGAACGATCCGGCCGATCACGGCCAGGGCCGGGGCTTCCTGCTGGCGGTCGACGCCACCCCCGAGGAGCTGCCGCTGCCCGGCTTCGAGCGGTGGTACGAAGGCCGCCCGGGGGCGAACGACACGCACTACGCCCTCGACTCGGCGGACGCGCAGGTCGCCCTGCGGGCGAGCTTCGGCGCGACGATGTGCCTCGTGCGGCCGGCGCCCTTCCGCCCGGCCGGCTTCTTCGACGGGGCCGCGCCGGCGTTTGCCTGTCCGAGCGCCGCCGCCGGCCTCGACGGTCTTCTCTTCGAGGGCCGCCCCTTGCGCTCGACGATGGTCCTGAACGAGACGCTGTCGCCGGGGCCGGCCCGCGCCCGTTACGCCCGGGCCGGCGACCTCGTCGACGTGCGCCTCCGGGACGGAGCGCCGGTCTACCGCTTGCGCGACCGCGCGTTGCGGGCCCTGCACCTCGCCGACGCCCCCTTCGCCGTCGACAACCCGGGCGGGCGCGCCGGCCTGACTTACTGGCGCCTCGACGCCGCGGGCCGCGCGTTCGTGCCCGATCGCCACGTGCCCTTCGTGCCCGTCGCTCGCTTCGACGACGCGGTGCCGGACCGCTACCTGAACCCGCACCTGTTCTTCGGCGGCGTGGACGTGCCCCCCGCGGGCCTGTCTTTCGAGCTTGCGCATCCCAAACCGGGCGCCCCGGCCGGTGCCCGCGTCAAAGTCTGGATCGATTGGGCGCGTTGAGGGCCGCCCCGTCGGCCTCCACGCGCCGCGATCTGGCGCAGGGGCCGGCACGCGGCTAGAGTCGTCGTCCATGAAGGCGACACGTCTGCGTTCTCCGGGTGGTCTCGTCGGCGGCGCGCTCTGCGGGCTGCTGACGGGCGTTCTCTTCGCCTGCGAGTCGACGCCCGCCGTCGGCGAGTCCGGCGGCGGCTGCCGATTCGGCGTCCCGGCCTGCAATGAGGGGCTCGTCTGCTTTCAGGGCACGTGCACCCCGGTCGACGACGCCCCGCCGGCCTACCCGAGCGAAGAGGATTTCAGCGCCGAGGTGCAGATCACCAAGACGACGCTCGAGGCCGACGGCGAGGACACGGTGACGTTCGCGTTCGACCTCGTCGACCGCCGCACGGGCAAGCCCACGACGCTGCCGGGCGTGCTCGTCCGTACGGACCCGCCGCGCGCCGGCATCGTCACGCCGCAGAAGCTGCCCCTCGAGGACGGTCACGGGGCGGTGCGCGTGCGCGCGTGCGACCCCGAGTACCAGGCCTGTCCGCGGGCGTTCACCATCGTCGCGGCGACGGTCGAGTACCCGACGGAGCCCGTCCTGCGCTCGCCGGTGATCACCTATACCGGCCTGCCCGAGCCGTCGACGGGCGACGCCGGCGTCACGCCCGTGGTCGACGCCGGGGCATCGGTCCCGGACGCGGGCGCCATCCCGGCCGAGGTGCCGACGCCGGCCGAGATGCGCGACGCCCTCGACGAACTGCGACAGGGCACGGCCGACTGCGACGTCGCGGTGGAGGGCTACCCCGAGGGACCGGCGCGCGATCTCGCGAAGACGGTCTGCGAGTCCTGCGGGACGGTCTGGCGCTCCGGCGGCGCGGCGATGGTCACGACGATGCTCACCCCGGACGCCGAGGCCGGCACGAAGGTCCCCACCGAGGTCCGGGCGGTGACCGTGCGCGGCGTCGAGACCACCGCCAACGTCGGCGAGTTCTACTCGCGCGTGCTGACGGCCCAGGTCCGGGCGGGCGCCGGCGCCCCGAACGCCCTGACGTTCCGCATCCCCTACAAGTACGACAGCTACGTGGGCATCAGCGGGTGCGGCGGCGCAGATATCCAGGTCGAAGGCCTCGACGACTGGTTCGGGCTGCGCTGCGACCGCCTCGTCGTGCCCTTCTGCGGCGTCTTCACGTCCTCGCACGACAACCGCCGGGATCTCTTGTTGTGGAACCTCGACGTCCAGGCGATCACCTGCGTCGACGAAGACGGGCAGCTCGTCGGCGGCGGGGCCACGGATCCCTCGCCGCGCCTCTTCATGTGCGTGAACACCGTCGCCCCGTAAATTTCACGAATCTTCGGCCCACCGCCGCCGTACACTCTCTCGAAGCCCCCACATCGAGGGAGACCATGCGACGATTCGCACTCGCGCTCGCTCTGTCCTTGCCGTCGCACGCCGCGGCGCAGGACGCGACGCCCGACGCCCCGGCCCCCGAAGCGGACGGCCCCGGCTGCGGCGACGCGGTCGAGGTCGACCGCTTCCGTCTGCTGCGCCAGCTCACCCTCGACCTCTGGGGCCGCATCCCCACCGAGGCCGAGCTGCGCGCGCTCTCCGCCGTGGAGAGCGACGACGTCCCGGAGAGCACCCTCGACGCCCTGCTCGACGGGGCGGAGTTCGAGACGTTCCTGAGCCGCCACCACGCCGATCTGCTCTTCCCCAACGTGGAAGGCCTCGAGTTCGTCTCCCCGGCGGCGCTGGTCCTGCCGGCGCAATACGCCGGCGCCCAGGGCGACCCCACGCGCCTCTTCAACCTCTTCGTCGCGTTCTACCAGCGCCGTGAGCTCTACGCGCCCTGCAAGGACGAGCCCGCCGAGTTCGACGCCGACGGGGCCCCGATCTTCGAAGAGATGCCCGACGGCACCCGGCGCGAGGGCTACGTCCTCGTCGAGCCATACTGGGCGCCCGGCGCGCCGGTCAAGGTCTGCGCCGCCGAGGCCGACATCGCCCCCCGCGGTCGCTCGGGCGTCGACTGCGCCACGGCGCAGGGCATGTTCAGCGGTGAGTGCGGGTGCGGCCCTTCGCTCGAACACTGCGCGGATCCGTATGTCATCCAGACACTTCAGGGCAGCCTGCGCACCCAGATGTCGCGCATGGTGCAAGGCCCCATCCGCGAGGGGCGGCCGTACACCGACGTCCTGACGGACGTACACGAGGAGGTCGACGGCCCCCTCGCGCATTATTACAAACACCTGGCCGCCATGTCGCTCGACCCGCTGGTGCTCGTCCCCCCGGTGCCGGCCGCGGCCCTCGAAGGGGTGGCCTACACGGACACCGCCTGGGTCCGCTACGAACGCTCGCCGGCCATCCACAGCGGCGTGCTGACGAGCCTGTCGTTTCTGTTGCGCTTCCAGACGGCCCGCGCCCGGGCCAACCGATTCTACAATGCGTTCCTCTGCGAGCCCTTCCAGGCGCCGACGGATGGCCTGCCCTCGCCGAACGACGCCTGTAGTCAGGAGCCCGATCTCCGGGAGCGGTGCGGCTGCAAGTACTGCCACACCCGCCTCGAGCCGGCGGCGGCCCATTGGGCGCGCTTCGCCGAGGCGGGTTCCATGTACATCGACCCGGCCGTGTATCCGGTCTACGAGCCGCGCTGCGCCGCCTGCGCCGAGGAACCCGACCGCGAGTGTGACGGCATCTGCGAGAAGTTCTACGTCACCGAGATCGGTCACCCGAAGCAGCGCCCCTTCGCCGGTGTGTTGAAGGCCTACGAGTTCCGGGGCCGCGACGAGATCGAGAACGTCGAGGCGGGCCCCCGAAAGGCCGTGGAGGCCGCCGTCGCCGACGGGCGCCTCGCGGCCTGCGCGACGACGCAGGTCTTTCGCCGGCTCTACCGGCGCGAGCCGACGGCCGAAGAACTGCGGCGCGATTTGCCCGCCTGGGCGACCGAGTTCCAGACCGGCGGATTCGACTTCCGCGCCCTGGTGAAACGCCTCGTCACCGCGGACGGGTACCGGAGGATGGTCCGATGAACACACCGCACCGTCACCGGATGATCTCTCGGTGCGCACTCGCCCTCGCCCTCTTCGCCTCCGGCTGTGACACCGGCGGCGGCGCCGACGCGCCCGGCGCGACGGGCGGCGCCCGACCCGTGCCCGACGCCGCGGGCGGCTCGGTCGCCGAGGGTGGCACGCCCGTACCCGACGCCGGACCCCACCCCGACGCCGGGGTCGCGACCGGCGGGCTCGAGCGGTCCGCCGGCCGCATGCAGGTCGCGCAGTTGCGGCGTTCCATCGAGGTCGTCACCGGCGGCCTCACCTGGGAAGAGGACTTCGGCAACGGCCCCGTCCGCATGCTCGACGCCCTCGGCCCCACCATGGGCGAGCCCGACTACCTGCTGGTGACCGAAGAGAACCTCGAGCCCTCGCTCATCGTCGCCAAGTTCGTGCAGGACGCCTCGCAGCGCGTCTGCACGAAGTGGGTGGCGGCCGAGACGGGCAAGGCCGCGGCCGACCGCACCCTCGTCCGGCACGACGGCGCGTTCGACAGCCGCGACGCCGCCGAGGTCAGGACCGCCCTGCGCACGCTGCAGCTGCGGTTCTTCGCCCGGTTCGTGCCCGAGGGCGCCGCAGGCGAGGCCGCCCTCGCGCCGCTTTACGAGCTCTTCGAGACGGCCGCGAGCACGTCGGTCCCCGGGCGCGAGGCCCGTGACGGCTGGCTCGCGGTGTGTATCGCGCTGATGTCCGATCCCGAATTCGTCGTGTACTGAACCCGAGAGGCCGACCATGAACCGACGCGACTTCTTGAAGACGGCCGGGCTCGGCGCCGCGGCGTTCGGGCTCTCTTCCGGTCTGCTCTCGCGGGTGGCACGCGCCGCGGAGCAGCACGATCACTACTTCGTCTTCGGCTACTTCGAGGGCGGGTGGGACGCCCTGCTCGGCCTCGACCCCCGGGATCCGCGCGCGTTCAGCGAGCTGAACATGCGGGAAACGGGCATTCAGCCGGCGTACGACCGTCTGCCCGCCGCGTTCTCCCGTGTGCCCATCGAGGCGGGCCCGTTCGCGCTCGGCCCGGCCGCGGGAGACGAGCTTGCGGCCCTCGCGGGGGACTTCAGCGTCGTGCGCGGCATCAACATGGCCACGCTGACACACGAGGTCGGCCGCCGGTACTTCATCACCGGTCGGGTGCCCTCGGGGCTGCAAGCGCGCGGCAACTCCGTCGCGACGCTGTGTTGCGGTCAGATGGGCGCCGACCGCCCGGTGCCGCATCTCGGCCATCAGATCGAGAACTACAACGTCGACCAGCCCGCGTTCGCCGGGGCGATGTCCGTGGCCGCCGTCGAACACATGCAGTTCATCCTGCAGGAGAACCTGGGACTGCCGACGGACGTGCCGCCCAACGTGAAGGGCGCCCTCGGCGCGTACTGGCGGCGTCGGCAGGACTGCGCCCCCGAGACCGCCGCGGGGGGCTCCCGGGCCGCCGCGCTGTACGCCGAGAACCGGGCCCGCGCGCGGGACGTCGTGACGTCGCAGCTGCACCGGCATTTCCAGTTCGAGTCCGCCGAGCTCGCCGACGTCCGGCAACACTTCGGCATCGGGCCCGGCATGCTCGAGACCCCTTACGGCCGGTCAGCTTTGGCCGCGCAGGCGCTGCAGGTCGGGCTCTCGCGCGTGGTCAGCCTGGCCCTCTCGACGCAGCTCGACACGCACGATCAGAGCTGGGCCACGGACCACCCGGTCCGGCTGTACGAGGGGTTCACGGCCCTGGCTCGCCTCATCACCCGGCTCAAAACGACCGAGGCCCCCGGCGGCGGCGCGCTCTGGGACAAGACCACGCTGGTCTGTTTCAGCGAGTTCACCCGCACGCCCCGCCTCAACGAGCGCAGCGGCCGCGACCACCACCTCGGCAACTGCGCCCTCGTCGCCGGCGCGGGCCTGAAGGGCGGCGTCGTCATCGGCTCGAGCGACTCGCCGGGCATGGGCCCGGTGCCCGTCGACCTCACCACGGGCCGCGCGCAGGAAGGCGGGGTGACCCTGTCGCCCGAGCACGTGATGACCACCGTCCTGACCGCCGCCGGCCTCGACGCGAGCAGCCTGCGCAGCACGCCGTTGCCGACGCTGCTCGCCTGACGCCCCCATTCTGAGCGAGAACCGTCGCGCAAGACTGACGAAGACGTCACGCCGCTGACCCGTCCGCGGTCCACGATGCGGGACCGTGCACACCGGACTCCGCTTTCCCTCCTCCGCCCGTCCCTGGCTGTTGGCCGCAAGCCTCACCGCCGGTGGTCTCCACTTCGTCGGGTTCGTGCACGGGCATCGCGCGCTCGACACATGGCTTCTGTGGCACGTGCTCGGGGCGTGGTTCGCGGCCCTGATCTTCACGGCCGCCTGTCATGCAGCCGGGCTTCGCATCACGGCCCTGACATCGCCGCGACCGCTGCCCCTGCTCGAGCGTGTCACCCTCGCGCTCGGTGCCGGGGCGTTTGCCTTCTTCGCCGCCGTGTTCGTCGCGGGTCTGTTCGGCGGCCTGAACACGGCCACCTTCGTCGCCCTCCCCCTCCTCTTGCTCGCCGCCGGCGGGCGCACCGCCTGGACGCAGGTGCGCCGCGCGGTGCGTCACCTCGCCGCCGCGCGACGTCGCCGGCGCCCGGCGACGCTCGGCACCGCCCTCGCCATCGCGTTCGGCGTCCTGTGCCTCGTCGCCCTCTATCTGCTCATCCTGAGCCCGGCCAACCTGGGTTTCGATGCCCGCTGGAAACACTTGCCGACCGCGGAGCACTACGCGGCGGCCGGCGCCATCGAGCCCTTCGTCGAGGGCTGGTACCCCGGCACGGCCCCCCACCTGGCCAGCGTGCTCTACACCTGGGCGTTTCTGACGCCGTGGGGCGACCTCTACGACAAGGTGCTCGTCGCCGTTCACCTCGAGTACGTCATGTTCCTGTGGACGCTGCTGGCCGTCTCGGCCCTCGTGCGCCGGTTGGTTCCGCGCGCACCGGCGGCCATCGTCTGGAGCGTCCGCTTCGTCTTCCCCGGGGTGTTTCTCTACGATTCGAGCCTGAATGGTGGGGCGGACCACATCGCAGCCGTCTTCACCGGCCCGGTCTTTCTTCTGGCGCTGCGCGTCTGGTCGCGGCCCGATCCACGCCTCGCCGCCGGGCTTGCGCTGCACGCCGCCGGTGCGGCGCTGTGCAAGTACTCCTCGGCGATCTCGGTGCTCGCCGTGCCCGTCGCCGTCGTCGGGTGTCGGGTCCTCGTCGACCTGATGCGGGGCGGACCGGCGGCCCGGAGCCGGCGTCGCCGCGCGCTGGCGGTCTGTTTCGCGGCGCTCGGCGTCGGCCTCGTCGCCACCTCGCCCCACTGGCTGAAGAACTGGGTCTGGTACGGAGACCCGCTGTATCCGCAGCTCCACCGGGTCTTCGACCTGCATCCCTTCAGTGAGTCGGCGCGCATCGCCTACGAGTGGTGTTACCTGAAGGCGCACTGGCGACCGGGGCCCGGCTGGCACGGTTTCCTCGAATGGCTGCGAACGCTCGTGACGTTCTCCTACGTCCACCATGACTACGGCCGGTTTCACGGCAAGCTGCCCGTCTTCGGCTCCGTCTTCACCCTCTCGCTCCTCGCGCTCCCCTGGCTGCGGGCGCGGCGGCGCCTGTGGGGTCTGTTCGGCGCAGTCCACCTGGGGATCTTCTGTTGGTATGGCATCCATCACCAGGACCGTCACCTGCAGACGCTGATGCCCTGGATGGCGGCAGCCGCCGCCGCGGTGCTCGTCCATGTGTGGCGCATGGGCGTCCCGGCCCGGTTCGCCGGCGGCCTGCTGGTCGCGGCACAGATCGTCTGGGGCGCCGACGTCTATTTTCTGCCGACGCATTCCATGCTCGCCGACACGCCCCTGAAGTCGACGCTCTCGCTCCTCTCGGCGACGTTCGAGCAGAAGCCCGAGCGCCGCATCGCGCCCTTGGGCGCCATCGTCCCGCTCGGCGCGTCGCTGCCGGCCGAAGCCCGGCCGCTGCTGCACGAGATTCACATCCGGCTCGGACTCGGGCGGCCGTCGGTCAATGACTTCGGGAGCTGGCAGGCGGCCATCGACTACGGCCACGAGGCGGGCCCCTGGGCCATCGACGCGCTGTTGCGCCGCCTCGGGGTGACGCACGTCGTCTGGCAACATCAGAGCAGCGTGGGCTACGACAGCTTCGCCGGCGACCTGCGCTTCTACGACTACGCACTCAACGAGCTCGGTGACGCCGCGGCCTTCGAGGGCCTGCGGGTCGCCCCGATGCCCTCGACGCCGGTGGGTCGCCGTCGGACCGACGACGGGGCTCGGGCCGAGACCGTCGCCTGGCTGGGCTGCGGCGGGGGCGCTTCGAGCGGGCTGTACCGGCTCCCGGACCTCGCCGCCCCGCTCTGGGGGCCGCCGCCGCACGTCTGGCCGCGCCCCTTCGAGCCGCAGGGCAGCACGGCCGCGACGACGCTGGTCGCCCGCGCGGACTTCGCCGTCGTCCGCCGCGGCTGTGCCGGCTCGATGCCGGCGGGCGAGAAGCGCCACTTCCACCTCGCCGCCGTCCGACGGCATCGCGATCCGACGCGCTACACGTTCGAGACCCGCGACGACGTCTTCGAGCTGTGGGTCCGCAAGCGGCCGCCGACGCCGGCTCGCGGCGACGACGGCTCGGCGCCCCTCGCCGTCCGACCGGAACGCTGAGGCGCCCCTTTACGCATCGCCCGGTGCCCCGCATAGTGGCGCCATGCACGCCCGCCCCGACGACCACCGGCCGCCACGCCGCGGACGCCCCGCATGATGGCCGCCCTCCTCACCCTGACGCTGACCTCGGCCTCCGCCCTCCCCGCGGTCGTCGTGCCGCCGACCCGCGCGGTCGACGCCGCCGACACCCTCTTCGGCGTGCGGGTGGCCGACCCCTACCGCTGGCTCGAGGACGCCACCGCCCCCGAGGTCCAGGGCTGGATGACCGCGCAGGACGCCGCCGCCCGCGCCGCCCTCGCGAGCGTGCCGTTTCGGGAGACCCTGCGCCGCCGTCTCGCCGAGCTCGGCCGTGTCGCGACGCTGACGGTCCCGGTGCTGCGCGACGGGCGCCTCTTCCACCGCAGCCGGCCGACGGGGGCCGAGAAGGCCATCCTGTACTGGCGCCCCACGGCGGACGCGGCGGACCGCGTGCTGCTCGACCCGGCGCAGCTCAGCGCCGATGGCTCGACGGCGCTCCATGCCTGGGCGCCGAGTGATACGGGGCGGCTGCTCGCCTACGGCATCTCCCCCAAGAACGCCGATGAACAGACACTCCGCGTGCGCGAGGTCGACTCCGGGCGCGATCGCCCCGACGAGATCCCGTTCGCGCGCTGGAGTTCCGCGAGCTGGACACCCGACGACGCGGGCTTCTTCTACACGTTCACGCCGCCGGCCGACGCGGCGATCCCCGAGGCGCAGCGCAACGCCCACTCGACGATCCGTTACCACCGCCTCGGCACCCCGGCCGCAAAGGACGCGGTCGTGCGCGGCCCGACGGGCGATGCGACGTTCTTTCAGGGCGCCGTCGTCAGCGCGGACGGGCGCTGGCTCATCGCCTCGGTCTTCCGCGGCTGGTCGGCCAACGATGTGTTCATTCGCGACCTGCGCACGCACCCGCCGGAGAAGGGCGAGACCGGCTGGCGGCCGCTCGTGGCCGGACGCAGCGCGCAGTTCAGCGCCGAATGGCATGGTGGTGTGTTCTACGTCCGCACGGACGACGGGGCGAAGCGTGGCAAGGTGGTCGTCATCCACCCGGACCGCCCGGCTCCCGAGGCCTGGCGCGTGCTGGTGCCCGAGGACGCGGAGGCGAGCCTCGACGGGGCGGGCATCGTCGGCGGAAAGCTCGTCCTGTTCTACACCCGCAAGGCCACCAACGAGGTCGAGCTGCGGACCCTCGCCGGCGCGCTCGAACGGCGCCTCGAAACGCCGCCCGCCGTCGCAATCGAAGGCTTCGCCGGCGAGGCCGACCGCCCCGAGATCTTCTGGGGCTACTCGTCGCTCACCGCGCCGACGGTCGTGCGTCGCGGCCGCGTGGACACGGCGAGTTCATCCGAGTGGGGGCGCGTCTCGCTGCCCGTCGATCTCGGTGCCTATGAGACACGGCAGGTGACCTACCGCTCGAAGGACGGCACGCCCGTCACGATGTTCCTCGTCCACAAGAAGGGCCTCGCCCGCGACGGCAAGACGCCCTTTCTGCTCAACGGCTACGGGGGCTTCGCCATCTCCATCCTGCCGCAGTTCAGCGGGCGCCGCGTCCCGTGGCTGGAAGCCGGCGGGGCCATCGCGCTGCCGAACCTGCGCGGCGGCGCCGAGTACGGCGAGGCCTGGCATCAGGCCGGCATGCGCGAAAAGAAGCAGAACGTCTTCGACGACTTCATCGCCGCCGCCGAATATCTCATCGCCGAGGGGTACACCAGCCGCGAGCGCCTCGTCATCAGCGGGCGCTCCAACGGCGGTCTGTTGATGGGTGCCATGCTGACGCAGCGCCCCGATCTGTTCCGCGCGGTGATCTGTGGCGTGCCGCTGCTCGACATGGTGCGCTACCACCGCTTCGGCGCCGGCATGACCTGGGTGGACGAGTACGGCAGCGCCGAGACCGAGGCCGGCTTCCGGACCTTGCACGCCTACTCGCCCTACCACCGCGTCCGACCGGGAACTGTGTATCCGACCGTGCTCTTCCTGAGCGCGGACACGGACGATCGCGTCGACCCGCTGCATGCCCGCAAAATGGCCGCGGCGCTGCAGGCGGCGACGAAGGGCGGGCCGGTGCTTTTGCGCATCGAGCGCAACGCGGGCCACGGCGGCGCCGACAAGCTCAGTCAGGAGATCGACGAGGACGCCGATGTGTTCGCGTTCCTGATGGACGCGGTCGGTCTGTCGGCACCGGCGCTGCCCCCGGGAGGTGCGAAGTGAAGCCCGCCGACGCGCTGCGCCATCTCATGGAGGGCAACGACCGGTTCGTGCGCAACGTCCGCAGCATCGACGCGATGTTGTCCCAGACGCGGCGCGGCGAGCTGACGGGCGGGCAGAACCCCATCGCCGTCGTGCTCGCCTGCAGCGACGCCCGCGTGCCCGCCGAGACGGTCTTCGACTGCGGGCTCGGCGAGCTCTTCGTCGTGCGCGTCGCCGGCAACATCGTCGCGCCGTCGATCGTCGGCAGCGTCGAGTTCGCCGTCTCGGTCATCGGGGCGAAGCTCGTGCTCGTGATGGGACACACTCGCTGCGGCGCGGTGGGCGCCACCCTCGACGTCCTGCGCGGCGAGGCGCCGCCCGAATCGGCCAACATCGCCGACATCGTCTCGCGCATCGCCCCCGCCGTGACCGAGCTGCACGCCGCCGGACTCGAGGGCGACGCGCTGTACCACGCGGCCGTGCGCGCGAACATCCGGGCGAGCGCGGGGCACCTGCGCCACGGGAGCCCGCTCCTCGAGGCGCAGGTGGTTCACGGGGACCTCTGGATCCTCGGCGCCGAGTACGACCTCGCCTCCGGGCGGGTGTTGTTGCTCGACGAGCCGCCGACCTGACGTCCGGTCCGGTCTTTTTTCTGGATTTCGGGCCGGCCGCGCGCTGAATTCGCCCCATGCAGATCGCACTGACCGCCGCCCTGTCTCTCCTCGCGCCGCCCGGCGCCGCCCCGGCCGCCCCCAAGGCCGCCCCCGCGGTCTCCGCCGCCCGCGCGCCCCTCGACGCCCTGCTCACCCTGCGTGGCCTGCTCTACGCGCTGCGCCTCGAGCTGCACGGTCGTCGCACCGGCGCGCTGCGCGACGCCCCACCGCTCCCCCTCGGCCGCTTCGCCGCCCTCGCCGCCCGCCCCCGGATGGACCTCGAGCGCGGCCGCGGGCTCGCTCAGGTCGTCGCGGCGGCAGAGGCGGTCGCGAGCACACCGGAAGCCCGCCCCGCCGTCAAAGCCGCCTTCCGGACGCTCGCCGTCGAAGCGGCGCTGAAGCCCGGTGCCCCCGCGCCCGCAACGCCCGCCGCCGGCGTGGACGCCGCCGAGATCGACGCCCTCGCCGCGCTCATCCGGACGCAGGCGCTCGCGCTCGCCGACGCCGCCCCCGGCGTCGCGGCGTCGGCGAAGCAACTCGCGCCGGAGGCCCGCCGGCTCGTCGCCGCCGTCCCGCGCAGCAAGCCGACGGATGTGGCCGCCCGCACCGGTCTGACGCTCGCGCCGAGCCATGGTGTGTTCGGACTCGCCCCGATGCGGGACGACGCCGCGCTCGCCGGCCTGCTCCTGAAGGACTGCGACGCCGAGCTGCGCGCGCTTGCCCCCGCCGTGAAAGCCGCCTGGCGCAAGGCCTCCGCACCGCCGGACCTCGCCGCCCTCGCGGATCGCCTGCCCCGTGAAGACTTCGCCGCCCCGCTCGCGGATCTGTTGAACCCCCTGACACTCCCCGCACCGCCCGTCCCGCTCGATCCCGACGCGGTCTGTCGCGTGCTCTGGGACGCGAGCTGCGCCCGGCTGACGACGTGCAACGGTGCCATCGAGAAGATCGTTCTGAGCCCGACCGTCTGCGAAGAAGGCGCCGACGCGCTCATCGACGCCTGCCGGGCGCGCAGCCCGGGCTTCTACGCCGCGGGCACGGTCGATCACGCCGGCCTGCGCGCCTGCGTCGAGGCCTGGGCGGCCCGGCCCTGCGACGAGGTCTGCGGCCGCGCCGCGCCCGCCCCCGCAACGTGCGAACCCTTCGCACCCGGCCTCGCGCCGAGCAAGGTCGAGTGCGGGGAGGTGCGCGACGAGGTCGGCGAAGACGGGTTGGGCGAGTAGCGGGCGGCCGGACGCAGGGCCCGGCACAACGGCCACCCCGGCGGCGCTTCGGCCGGGCCGGCCTCACTCCTCCAGTACCGCCCCGTTCCAACGCCCGGAGACGACGAGCCCGCCCTCGCCGTCCTCGGAGATTGCGAGCTCACCCTGCTGAGCGCCCGAGACTTCGACCGTGAGGTCGAGCGTCTCGGTCTCCCAATCGTAGAAGCCGCCGCCGTCGACGACGAGGCCCGCGACGAAACTGCACGCAGTGAGGGATACGACGCCCGTATCGTCGACCTCGCCCGTGCCGCCGGCGTCGCAGCCCCAGGCGGAGCCCCACGGGAACCACGGGAGCGCGTAGAGTTCGTCGACCAGTGACCCGGCGAAGACCGTCGGCTCGGCGTAGCCTTCGGCGCTCTCCGGCGAGAGCGGCAGCGTGAACCCGAGGAGATCGACATCGCAGTTCGTATCGGCCCGCGGCACGTCGGGCGCGAACAGGAACACATGCGTCGCCGCGTCGACACAGTCATCGCTGCCCCACATCACATGATGGCCGCCCCTGACGCTGATCGCCCGCACCTTCGAACCGGCCGCGCGGAGGGCCGCGACGACGGCCTCGCCCTGCGAGACCGGCGTGGCCACGTCCGCGTCGGAGTGGATGACCAGCACCGGGATGCCCGCGGGGGCGAACACATCCGGCCGGGGTGCTTCGCTCTCGGCGCCCGGCCACGTCGCACAGGGCAGATCGCCGAAACAGGCCTCGTTCGCGGAGCCGGGCGCGGCGGCGACCACGGCGGCGCAGGCCTCGAGGAAGGCCCCGGGCCCGCCGGCGACGCGGCCGTAGTCATTGCAGGTCACGGTGTAATAGATCGCGTCGCTGAAGCCCGAGTGATCCGCCGCCTCCGTCTCTTCGTCCACCCCGCCGTACGCGTCCGCCAGCCGCCGGAGGGGCACGAGCGCCCCGCGCCGCGTGGCCGCGAGCGCCCGCAGGAAGAGAGATCGCTGCGTCTCCTCGTAGACGGCGACGGTGGCGAGGTGGTCGAGCTCGACCCGGTCGAACGTCCGGGTCCGCCACGCCCCGCTCGCGAGGGGAAAGTCGAGCTCGACGGGCGCCGCCTCCAGCCGGTCGGCGAGCGCCTGCCACGTCGAGGCGGCCGTGTCCGGCGCGAAGTCCGCCGCGCAGTCCGGCTCGGCATCGCACGCCGCGAGCGTCCGGTCCAGGACGTCGTGCACCGCGGCCCCCAGCGACGTCGCGTACTCGATGCCCCGCCGCGTCAGATCGATGGGACCGTCCAGGATCACGGCCCGCACGTGCGCCGGGTACAGCGTCGCATAGGTCTGGCTGAGCTGCGTGCCATAGCTGACGCCGGCGAGCGTGACGAGGCCGCCCCCGAGGGCGCGCCGCAGATGTTCGACGTCGTGTGCCGCCTGGGTGGTGTCATGGAAGGCGAGCCGGGCGACGGGCTGCCCGATCTCGGCGGGACAGTCCTCGGCGAAGCGGGCGGCGCGCTGCGCGAGCTCGGCGCGCGCGTCGGCGGTGGTCGCCCGCAGCCCGCGCCCGTACCACGCCGCCGCGGCCTCCGGGCATTCGAACCCGCCGGAGCCGTCGACCCCGCGCAGGTCGAAGAACACCATGTCGAACGTGTCCCGGATGCGCGGATCGAGCCACGCCCAGTCATCCATCTCGGCGAGGCCGCCGTACCCGGGCCCCCCGGACACGTTCACGAGCAGCCCGGACGACGCCGCGCCGCTCGCCGGTCGGACCGCCACCGCAAGCGACAGCGTCCCGTCCGCCGGGCGGTCGTGATTCACCGGCACGTCGAGCCGCGCGCAGAGAAACTCCGGGTTGTCGACACACGGCGCAGCGCCGAGGGCGGCGAGGCCGGCGGCGACGCTGTCGGGGGGGACCGTCGCATCGATCGCGGCGCTCGCGTCCTCGCCACCGCCGCTGCCCCCCTCTCTCGCATCCGCCGTCGAGACATCCGGCGTCGTCGCGGGGCCCGCATCGGTGGGCGGCGTCGCGTCCGCCCCCGTAGAGGGAGGCGCATCGGTCCCGCGGGGGTCCTCGCCGCAGGCCGCGCAGGTCATCAGGGCCAGGATCAGCGCACGGTGAGCCTGGCTTGGGCGATGGGGGCGATCGGGGCAGCACGGGCGACGGTACATCATCGGCCGATACTCGCAGAACGGGCGCGGGCCGCCCAGGTGTTCGCCGGCCCGCCGGCGGACGAAGGGCCCGGCACCCCGGCAGCACCCCGGCATCCGCCGCTTCGCGCCCGGCGGGAGGTGATCAGGCCTTCGGTTTCCGGGGCGCCTTGGCGGCCTTGGGCGGCAACTTCGCGGTGAACTCGAGCGCCTCGCGGGCCAGTGCCTGCAGCGCGTCTTCGGCCAGTGCGTCGTGCGGGACCTGCACGTAGTCGCGCCACGGGCGCCCTGCGACGGGTTCGAAGGCGGTCACGGGCGGCACGGCCAACGCCTTCGCCCGGTCCTCGCCCAGGCGGAACACGACGCACCGCCCATGCGTGCCCAGAAACATCTGGCCGAACACGAACGCGCAGGGGTGGCCGAACATCTGCCCCGGCAGCGCGCGGAGGTCGTCGGGCACGAGTCGCTCGAAAACGGCGACGGTCACGGGATCGGTCTTGTGCATCGACCCGAGGACCTATCACATCGACGTCGCGCTCGCAGCCCCCGACGTCGCCACGGCGGGCGAATCGGCCAGCGTGAGCTCGGCGATGCCGTCCTGGAAGGCCACGCGGGCGAGCATGAGCTTCTCCTGTCGCTGCACGATCTCGAGCGTGTTCTGCTGCACCTTCTCCGAGATCTGCCGCATCTTGGTGCGCAGATGGCCCGTCAGCGCGCCCCCCGTCTTGGTGACGCCGAGCGAGAGGATCTGCCCGTGCAGCTCGTCCATGCGGAGCCGGAACTCATCGCCGCGCTGGCGCAGATTCACGATGGCCTCTTCGCCGTCGACCATCTCGCGATTGAGTTTCAGCAGGTGCTCCATCTGTTTCGCGAACCCCGGTGAGGGTGACCGGTCGGACAAGTAGGCCTTGACCATCGCGAGACCGCTCGGCGTGCGCAGATCGAGGGTGCGAGTCATCGGTGTCGTCTCTTCGATGGAGACGGTCTTCGTCTCGCCGGCGGCGAGTTCGACGCGATAGAGCCGCGACTGGCCATACTGTTCGGCCTCTTTCGGCGCCTTCGCGACCACCCAGCCGGGGGTCGTCGTGTGGCGCAGCAGCACCGTGGCGGCCGTGGTCTGTCGGTTGGTGACGTTCAGTGTCGTCGTGCGTCGATGACTCACCTCGCAGGTCAACACACCCCGTTGCACGGTCAGAAGTCGGGCGATGTGATCACCCTCGTCCCCCGTACGTTCGACCACGACCTGCCGGTCGAGCGCGAAGGGCACGACCGCCGTCGAGTGGGGCGGGATGGCCTCGGTCAGGCCTTCCCCGATGAAGCGCGATTGTCCGTAAACCGTGACCGGCCCCGACTCGAGCGTCGAGTCCGTCGGGTTGCGGAACAATACGGAACGAAAGGCGAATCGCCCATCGCCCCGGTCCGACTCCGGGTCGAAGAGATAGACGATCTCGCCCTCGGCGGCGTCGTCCAGAATGGCCACCATGGCGCTCGTGCCCCGCAGGACGGACATGGGCGTCGCCGACTCGAAGTGACTCTCGCCGACGGGGCTCGCGTCCGCACCGGGCGCGCGGGGTGTGTCCGCGCCCGCGGTTTTCGGCGTGGCCGCGGCCACAAGGCGCACGCCGGCCTTCTGACCGGCCACCACGCCGCGACCCTGCGCCTCGACCTGCGCCGGGGGCACGCCCTCCTTGATCAGCTGGTTGCGCAGCGCGTTGGCCCGCTCGACCGCCCGCATCTGCGGATCGGGTTCCCCGGGCTCGGCAAAGCCCTCGATGACCAGCGTGTCGCCGCGCTGGCGCAGGCTCTCGGCCAGGGCGCGCACCTTGTTCACGCTCTCGGTCCGACGGCGGTGGTCGACGTCGCGCTTGGCTTTGTCCCGTTCCATCTGCGGGGCCCGGGGCGCCGCGGCGACGCTCTTGGTCGCGAGCGCGCGGCCCGCCGGCACGGACACTTCGCTCGTTTCGACCGACGCGGCGCCGTCGGCGTACGCCAGCGTCGTCTCTTGCTCGTCCGCCTCGCTCGGCAGGTCCTCGACGGCGAGCTGGTCGATGACATGCGCGCCGGCCGTGTTCTTGAACAGACTCCCGCCCGTGGGCGGCGCCACCGCGAAGCGTTCCTCGGTCTGCAGCATGTCGCGGTGCACGGTGCGCACGCTCTTGAGGTCGTAGCGGAAGGCCAACGCCGAGCTGCTGCCGACGCCGACCTTCACGGCGTTCCAGTCCTCACCCGACGTGTTGTCCACGATGGCCCAGCCCTCGAGCCCGACCTTGCCGGCGGGGTCGAGGACCACGCGGTAGCTGGGCTTCCAGGCCGGCGACTCGGTCACATAGGTCAGCACGACGTCGCGGGTCCTGGCGCCATCCGCCGCCGGGGGCAGCGTGACGGTCATGTCCACGGTGCCGCTCCCGCTCGCCGGCGTGCCGGCCCCGGGGAAAGACACCGGCAGCGGTTTGCCCGTCTTCGCGTCGGCCACCGTGAGGGACTTGAGGAAGTCGTCGATCTTGTCCGCGGGCACCGACAGACGCAGGACGTCGCCGTCGATGGACGCGCGGCGCTCGTAGTAGGCGACGCCGTTGCGGTAGACGACGACACGCCCGAGGGCGGCGTCATCCGTGGAGACATAACTGGATCGGCCGCAGGCGGGCATCAGACCGCACACACCGGCGAGCAAGGCGAGATTCTTCAGTGAATTCGGGCGCATGGACAACCTCCGTGGCCCTTTCCACGCGCGAGGAACGGTGGCGATCCAAAATTCCCTGGCGCGTGGTGAATTTTCCGGTCCGCCCCCGCAAGACGCCGGCGCTTCGTTCGAGCGAACGGCTGATGCCGGCACGCGACGCACGTCGGAACACGGTCGGTGCATGGCCGGTACACGACCGGAACACGACGGGAACACGACTGGAACACCAAACCAGCCCGCGCCGCGCCGAAACGCCCGTCCAGGCCCTGGCACGGCCTTTGAAATACAGGAAGGCATCACCCGACGCGTCGCCGAAGTCCCGACGCCCAGACACAGGAGATACCCATGCGTTCCCCGTTCACGACCGCCCTGCTCGCCGCCCTCACCACCACCACCATCGCCGCGTGCGGCCCCGACGAGCGCTCCCTCGACGCGGCGGACGGTCGCGAGACGACCGACGTCGTCGAGGCGGCCGATGGTATCGAGGTCGACGAAGACCACGACCACACCGACGAGCACCTCGAGCTCGGGGCGCTGTATTCGGACGGCCCCACCCGGTTCGCGCGGGTGGATCTGTTCGGCAGCGGTCCCCGCCTCGTCCCGGTCACGGTTCGCCACGGCGGGGTGTATTTCCAGGGGGACATGCTGCTCGGTCGCGAGGCCGACCTCCACCTCGTCGACGACCCGGCGCCCGTCGCCGGCGGGAAGGGCGCCAAGGCCCCCCCCGCGCCCGGCGCGCTGAAGTCGGCGGTCGCGATCCGCACCCCGTGGCCCAACGGCGAGATCGTCTTTCAGATCGACGGCAACGCGTTCCCCGCCGGCTCGGCGATGCGGAACCGGATCGACCAGGCAATCGCCAACGTCAACGCCAACACGATGATCAAACTGCGCCCGAAGGGCGCGGCCGACCTCGCCTTCCTGCGGATCACCCGCCACCCGGACGGCGTCACCTGCTCGAGCTTCCTCGGGTTCGCGCCGCCCCCCGTGCCGATGCTCATGCAGCTCGGCCCGGACTGCTCGGTGGGCAACATCATGCACGAGTTCGGCCACTCGGCCGGCCTCTACCACGAGCAGAGCCGCGCCGACCGCGACCAGCACATCCGCGTGCGGTTCGACAACATCGT
The DNA here is from genome assembly GCA_023150895.1 of Myxococcota bacterium. Taxonomy (GTDB): domain Bacteria; phylum Myxococcota_A; class Bradymonadia; order UBA7976; family UBA1532; genus CAINDO01. The sequence goes on from JAKLJY010000118.1 coordinate 22,329, forward strand.
CGACGACAAGGAAGCGCAGTTTCAGACCTACCTCGTCGACGGCCTCGCGGGGCAGGACGTCGGCACGTTCGACCTCGGCTCGATCATGATGTACGGCTCGTTCACGGGCTTCGAGAACAACCTGGCGCAACCGGCCATGAACAAGCGCAGCTGTGCGGCCAACGACTTTTCGGCGGGCTGCGTCTGGTCCGGGCAGCGCAACGGTTTCAGCGGGACGGACGCGGCCGGCCTCGCCCGCCAGGTCACCGGGGACCCCATCGCGAAGTTCAAGATCCGCAACGTCGCGCAGGACCGCTGCCTGCGACCGACGGGGGCGTCGACGGCCGAGGGGGCTGCGATCGAGGTCGTCGCGTGCAACAGCGCCCACAAGTCGCAGCGCTGGTACACCTGGCGCCGCCCGGGCATGGCCCGCGACGTCGTCGTCAACGAGCACAGCCGTCACTGCCTCGCGCGCAACGCCGCCGGCACGCTGGTGCAGAGCCGCTGCACGGGGGTCGACGCGGCAAAACAGTTCACCTTCCAGGGCCTCGGTCTGTTCCGGGGCGAACAGATCCAGCAGAGCGGCGGGCGCTGCGTCCTGGCGAGCGCGAACGGTGCGTCGGTCTCGTCGAGCTGCGCCGATACGACCTCCCGCGAGTTCACCCGCGACTATCTCTGAGACCGTCGTCCCCCGAGTCGGGGGGGCGGCGTCGCGTCTGACGTTTCCCCGGTTGGCCGCGTTTGGTCCGACGGTGACGGAACTTCCTCCGTGACCCGACCGAACGGCCACCCCCCGAGGAGCGCTTGCGATGCCCTGGCCCCCCCCTTCACGAGAATCACGAAAACCGAATCTGCGCCGCCGACGGGCGGCCGTTTCCGCGCTGAGCCTTGCGCTCGCCTGGGCGCTGTCGGGTTGCGACCTGCCCGACGAGACGCCCCGGGACGCGAGCGCCGCCGGTGGCGCCGTCCCGGCCCCGGACGCGGCGGTCGATGTGCCCGATGGCAGGGCGCCGGACCCGGACGCGGCGGTCGATGTGCCCGACGGCAGGGCGCCGGACCCGGACGGTCTCGCCCCGACCCCCGACGCCGGGCCCGCCCCGTCGCGGCGCGTGGCCGCGATGGTCGGACCGGAAGGCGGGCGGGTCGAGCACCCCGGTGGCGCGGCCCTCGACGTGCCCGCGGGCGCCCTCGGCGCGCCGGTCGAGGTTTCCATCGAGGACACGCCCCCACCGGAGGCGGCCGGCGCCTCGACGCCCGTCGGCGCAGCGTTCATTCTCGGTCCGGCCGGCCAGACCTTCGCCGCCCCGGTGCGGGTGACCCTGCCGATTCCCGCAGACGCGGGCCCGGGGCCGTTCGGTCTCTTCATCGCCCCCGGGCCGGAAGGTCCATTCGCCGCGCTCGAGACGACGGTCGATGGCTCGGGCACGCGGGCGTCGGCCGCGACGACCCACTTCAGCGTCGTCCTGGCCGCAACACCGCCGGGCACGCTCCTGATCACCTCCGGACCGGCCCTTCCGCCGGGGGTGGTCGACGTGCCCTACGGGCCGGTCGCGCTCTCGGCGACCGGCGGTACGCCGCCCTACCTGTGGTCACTGACCGGTGGGTCACTGCCGTTCGGGCTCGAGCTGACGCCCGACGGCCTCCTGTCCGGGACGCCGCGCGACACGGCCTCGCCCGTCTTGCAGGTGCGCGCGGCGGATGCGGCGGGCGCCGCCGTGGAGTCGGTTCTCTCGTTGCAGATCACGCGCGAGCCCCTGCCCCTCGTCACGGCGCTCGTGCCCGACACGGCGGCGGCGGGCAGCGGGCCGCTCGAACTGGAAATTCAGGGCATGGGCTTCGCGCCCGGCGACCTCATCCGATTCGACGGCGAGCCCCTGCAGACCGCCTTCGTGTCGGACGCGTCGCTGACGGCGACGCTCGACGCGCTGTTGCTCCAGGCCCCGGGCGGTCGCGAGGTCACCGTCGAACGACCGGGCGTGGGCATCGCCGGGCCCCTCGCGTTCACCGTGACGGGCGGCGGCGCCCCGGTGCTCGTGCGCCTCGCACCCGACCGCGTGGCCGCCGGCAGCGCCGACACGCAGGTTCAGGTGCAGGGCGGCGGGTTCACCGCCGCGGCCGTGGCCGCCGTCGACGGGCAAAACGTCGGGACGGGGTTCGTCTCGGACGAGGCGCTCGCGATCGTCGTGCCGGCGGCGCTCCTGGCAATGCCCGGCGAGCGCAGCGTGACGGTGACGGACGTCGGGGGCCTGAGCAACGCGCTCGTCCTGACCGTGGGGGACGCCCTGCCCGCCGGCCCCCCCATCCAGGCCGTCGTGCCGTCGCGCATCTTCACCGGGGCGGGGAACACGCGCCTCAACGTCTCCGGCATGAACTTCGACCCCGCCGGCGTCCTGACCCTCGACGGTATCCCCCTCGCAACCGAGTTCTTTCACCCGGGCGGTGTCGCCGGGGTGATTCCCGGGGCGGTCGTGGCCGTGCCCGGTGTCCACAGCCTGCGCTACGAGAACCCGCCCGGCGCGGGCGGGGCGGGCGCGGCGGTCGAGCTGACCTTCGTCGACCTTCCGTTCGGCCCGCTGCGCACCCTCGACACGACCGCGGGCGCCATCTACGGCGTGGCCGCCGACGAGACGCACGCCTACTGGGCCGACTGGACCACCGGCGAGGTGCGCCGCGCGCCGCTCGGCGGGGGTGCCTCCGAGCTGGTGGCCAATGGTCAGGCCAGGCCCTACGCCGTCGCGATCGACGCGACCACGGTCTACTGGACCAACGAGAGCTTCGGGCTCGGACAGGGCGAGCTCGTCTCGGCCCCGAAAGCCGGCGGCATGCCGGTCCGCGTGGCCACGGGCCTGAGCGGCCCGCACAACGTCGCGCTCGACGGCACGCACGCGTGGCTCGCCGAGATGTGGAGCGCCCAACTGAGCCGGGTGCCCCTGGCCGGCGGCGCCGTCGAAGTCATTGCGGCCGGCCTCGACGGCATGTCGGGTCTCGACGTCGACGCCACGCATGTCTACTTCGGTCCGAGCGACGTGCAGTCCGGGGTGCGCCGGCTGCCGAGGGACGCCGCCCCGGGCGACGCCCCCGAGATCGTTGCCGCGCGTCAAGCGCCGTACGATCTCGACGTGGGTCCGAGCGGCTCCGTGTTCTGGGTCGATCAGTTTGCGCGCCAGGTGATGCGCCTGGAGCCCGGCGGTCGCCCGACCGTCTTCGCAAGCGGTCTGTCGGCCCCGCACTTCCTCGCCGAGCACGCGGGCTACGTCTTCATCGGCGACCGGAGCGGGGGCCTCTTTGCGCAGGCCCTGGACGACGACGCCCGCGTCTTCGTCGGCAACCTCGGCGCCGCCCCCTGGGACATGGCCGACGCCCCCGGCGGGCTGGTCGTCTCGTTCAACAGCGTCGTGGCCTTCTTGCCGGACGCGCCGTAAGGCCCGCCGCCGCGTGGGCCGGCCGAAGGCTACCTCGCGTCGGGCGTCGCCGGCCCTCCCGCCAGGAGTGATCGCAGCGCCGCGAGCAAGTCCTCGGCAGCGAAGGGCTTGTGCAAGACCTGCGTCCCCGCCTCGGGGACGTCGTCGAGCGCATCGGCGGCGTACCCGGTGATGAACACGACCGGCAGTTCAGGCCGCAGCGCGCGCGCCCGACGAGCCAGCGTGGGGCCGTCCATGCGCGGCATGACGACGTCGGTGACCAGGGCGTCCACCGTCGGCGTGCCGGCCTGGATCATGGCGAGCCCGGCATCGCCGTCGTCGGCCTCGAGCACGCGATAGCCGGCCGCCCGCAGGGTCTCGCCGACACGCCGGCGAACGGCGTCGTTGTCGTCGCACAACAAAATGGTTGGGCCGGCGCCTGCGCCG
>JAKLJY010000119.1 GCA_023150895.1 Myxococcota bacterium
TCACCTGCTCCGGCGGGCCTCGACCCTGGCCGGCCTGGGGGTCGCGCCCGGCCAGCCGGTGACGATTGGCGTCGAGCACCTGTCGCTCGCGGGGCCGCCCGCGCCCGGTCAGGCCCGCCCCGCGTCGGTCTCGGCAGCGCTCGCAGCGGCGCTCCGAGGCCTGGTTCAGAAGCTCGAGCTCACCGCCCTCGCCGAGGGCGACGACGCGCTCGTCTCCGGGGGTCTGCTCGGCCTGGCGCTGGCCGAGGCCATCGCCGTCACGGGAGGCCGCGATGCGGCGTTCCGGACCCTCGGCCTCGGAGAGCTGCTGCGAAACCGCAACCACCACCGGGCGCTGCGCCGCGAAGTCGCCCGGGCCATCTCGCTGCTCGAGAGCATCGGCGAGCCGCTGCCCCCCGCCCTCGCCGCGCTGCGCGCCGACGAGCCCCCAGCCCCTCAGGGGCAGCCCTGACAGGGGCCGACGACCCACCCCTTCCGGGAAATGACCGCGTCGAGCGCGGCGGAGGCGTGGTCGGCGAGGGTGCCGAACGAGTCGATCGTGACCTTCATCGGGTTGTCGGCCTTGACCGGCTGGCAACCGAGGTCGACGTGGGTGTACGCCGTGCGCGACTGCGCCTGCCAAGTGCCGTCGAGGCAGATCTCCCAGGTCGTGTCTTCGCGGTCCGTCCGGAAATCGCGAGACCAGGCCCCGTCGTGCTCGATTTCGAGCCAGTAGACGTAGCGGGCCTGTCGCGCGGCGTCGTACCCTTCCCCGGCGAGGGCGTCGTGGAGCTCGTCCCGGGCGGCGAGCTGGAGATCCCGACACTCGGCGACACCGTCGAAGATCACCACGCGCCCGTCGTTCGGGGTGAACGCCGTCGCGTTTGCGGTCGCCGCGAGCCGGGGCGTCAGGACGTCCACCCCGCCATCGCAGTACCCGGCGATGCCCGGGAGCGTGGCCTCGGGCAGGGCGGCACCACGGGCGGTCCGAAATCGCCCCAACCGGGGTCCCTCGATGCCGAAGACGCGCTGCACACGCCCGGTGGTCACCGCCGACCGCTCGTTCCGCTGCGCGCCCTCGACGCAGGCCGGGCGAGGGGGCTGGCTCGGTGCGGGGGCGATGGGCGCTTCCGGGGCCGCCTCCGGTGGCGGAACCGGCGTGGGGGTCGCTTCCAGACAGCGGAGGTAGGCGGCCTCGGCTGACGCGCGGTGGGCCTCGGCCGCCGCCCGCGCCGCCGCGGCGGCCTCGAACGCCGCCTCGGCGTCGCGCAGGGCGAGACGCGCCGCTTCGAGGCGCTCGTCCGCCTCCAGCGCGGCCACGGCGGCGGCCTCGAACGCCGCCTCGGCTACCGAGAACGCGTCGGTCGACATCACCTCGCCAAGCAGCTCGAGCCCCAGGTTGTCGAAGTAGACATACATCCGGTAGGCGTTGTCCGCGCCGGGCGCACCGAATGACTCCGACGAAGGAAGGCGGTCGTCGTTGACGCCCACGGCGACGTGGGGCGACGCTGCCACGCCCTGCAGGTAACCCATGAGCGCGTTCCAGGCGGACTCGTAGTCTCGAAACGCGGCCTCGTAGCCGTCGCGGGCCTGCTCGTAGGCCTCTTGAGCGACGAGGCTCGCCGCCTCGGCGGCAGACACGGTTACATCGGCCTCGGCGAGGGCCGCGTCGGCCGACGCGAGGGCGGCTGCTTCCGCGGCGCAGGGCGCCGAGTCGATGATCGGCTCGCCGGCCGGGAGCCGCTGGGCGAACGCGCCGGAGAGGGAAGCGCCGAGCAGGACGGGCACGAGCGTGGTGACGAAGTGGGGCAAGCGCATGGGGTGGACCTCAACTTTCCGTTCTGGGGTGTGCAGGCCGGGATTGCAGCGCGCGTGCCGTCGCGAAAACCGAGCAATGGTGCGGTCCTTCGCCCTTGGGGGTGGGTTGAGACGAGGCGGCCGCGTCCCGGGAAGACGCTCGCCGTCCCCCGCGGACACGGCCCGCTCGTCGCGGGTGCAAATCGAGGGATGAGCCTCCAAGATGCGCGTCATGGAGAGTGACCCCGACGCCCCCTCCCCGACCGTGATCCCGGTGCGAACGCCCGACGACCACCGCTTCGAGCTGCGCCTGTTCGAGCCCCCCCGGACGCCCGCCGCGGTCTTCCTGGTTCTCCCGGCGATGGGGGTCCGTGCAAGCTACTACGACCCGCTCGGGCTCGCGCTCGCGCGGGCCGGGCAGGCCGCCGTCGTCGCCGAACTCCGGGGCCAGGGCAAAAGCAACCTCCGCGCCGGCCGCCGGGTCGACTGGGGCTACCACGAGGCGGTCGTCTTCGACCTGCCGGCCATGCTCGACGCCGCCCGGGCGAGGTTCCCCGGACACCCGGTCTACCTGCTCGGCCACAGCCTGGGCGGGCACCTGGGCGCCCTCTTCCTGGCGCTGCGCCCCGACGCCGCCGCCGGCCTCGTCCTCGTCGCGAGCGGGACGACCTGGCACCGCAACTGGCCCGTGCCACGTCGCTACACGCTCCTTCTGCAGATGCAGCTCGGCGGACTCATCGCGCGGACGCTCGGGTATTTTCCCGGGCGCCGCCTGGGCTTCGCGGACAGGCAGGCTCGCCGCGAGATGCTCGACTGGGCCGCCCTCGGCCGGCACGGACGCTTCCGGCCGCGCGGCCCGGATCTCGACTACGAGGCCGCCCTCGCCCGCGTCCGCTGCTCCGTCTTCTCGTACACGTTCGAGGGGGACACCTACACGCCCCGCGCCGCCGCAGACCATCTGGTCGACAAACTCGCCGGCGCGGCCGTGCGACGCGTTCACCTGGGCCCGGCCGAGGTCCCGGCCGCGTGCCTCCATCACTTTCAGTGGGCACGCACGCCCGATCCGGTCCTTTCGCACATATTGGAGAACCTCGGGCTCAGTTCGGCACAACATGACACAGAGAGAGCGGGCGCGGTGCGCGATCCCGACGGCACGGGGCTTGCGTAGGGTTCGACCGAAGTCTACGGCCGCCAGCGGCCCCACTCGGAGACTCGTCTGCTCGCCTTCGCCGCTCGCCGCCTCGCGCCCGCCTTCGTGCGGGTCGCCCTCTGCCTCGGCCTCCTGACGCCCGGCGCCGCCCGCGCGGCCGCGGGACCGATGCCGGACTTCGCCCCCATCGGCTCGGTCGTTGCGCACGCCCGCCTCGCCGAGCTCGCGCCGGCCGTCGATCACGCGCTGCGGCGCGCGCTGGGGCCCCACTATGTGGTGGACCGCACGGATCCTTGCGGGCGGGAGCCCGGCGTCGCCTGCGACCGCTGGCCCTCCGACGGGATGATGCTCTGGGTGCGGGACTACGCCCCCGTCGTCGTGGAGGAGGCCGACGGTCGGTACTCGTTGCTGACCTACCTCTCACCGAATCCCAACCGCTCACTCTACCCGACGCAGGCCGCCCGGCGCGCGTCTCACCCCATCCGCGAGCTCGTCGACCTCGGCCGGGCCCGCCTCGCGCCACTCCCCATCCTGCACGAGAACGGCAACTTCGTCACCGATGGGCGGCGGGTCTACACGACCGACCTGCTCCTCGAGCGCAACCGCACGCCGAACCGCGGCTTCGATCCGACGGGGACGGGCTTCGCGCCGCGCACGTCGGACACACTGTTGCGACTCGTCGGCGACGCGCTCCACCGCCGCCCCGACGAGATCGTCGTGCTGCCCTCGATGCCGGGCGACCAATCGCGCCACGTCGACATGTACCTCATGGCCCTCGATGCCGACACGCTGCTCGTCCCGCATATCCGGGCCGAGGCCGTGCGCCTCGCCGCCGAGGGGGCCGAGCGCACGCTGGCGCTCCGGGCGGCGGCGTTCCTCGATGGCATCGCCGCGACCCTCCAGGGCCGCGGACAGCTCGTCGAACGGCTGCCCATGGTCGGCCCGGCGTTCATCCCCGGCCGCGCCCCGGGCGGTGGTCCGCAGCCGGTCTACGACAGCCCGACGAACGCCCTCCTGCTGGCCACGGAGCGGTCCCGTCAGGTGCTGCTCCCGGCGGTCGCGGCCCACCGCTTCGGTCCGCGTTCGCCCGCGTTCGAGCGGCTGCTTCGGAGCTACGAACGGGACTGGGTCGCTTTTTTCAAACGGCGCGGCTACGAGGCGCAGCTCGTCGACACCGGAGGCCTTTTCGAGCGCTCCGGCCTGATCCGCTGCGCGACGGCCGTCTTTCCGCCCGCCCGTCCGCTGCCCACGGCGCGGCCGCACGCGAACTCGAGCACCACCCACGCCCAGAACGGGGTGGTGCCGCCTCCGGGCCGCGTCAGGTCTCGGTGATCCGCGCGTCCTCGAAGCGCTTGGACTGCTCTCCCAGCGCCCCCTGAAACTGCTGCAGGAGCTCGCGGGCGCGGCCTTCGGGCACGTACTTCAGCTGGAGCCGCTCTCGCGTGAAGGCCTGCTGCACGTCGGAGAGCGTCAGGTGGTGGGTGTTCTCGGAGGGGACGTAACAGTCGAGGTCGCGGGTCGCGACGAGGAGCTTGGCCCGCTCGAGGAGGAAGACCGCGCGCCGGATGACCCGGTTGGAGATGCGCAGCCGCGAGAGCGCGTCGCCCAGGCTCCAGACCGCCCCGCGCCGGAAGTGCTCGGCGACATCGCCCATGACCATGACACACGCATCCTCGACGACACCGGGGGCGGGTTCCTTTTCGGGGTCGTCGAGCTCGTAGTCGCGGTGGCACTGCAGCGCGTAGGTCAACACACCGCCGAAGAGCACCACGAGCCACGAGATGTAGAGCCAGCTCAGGAAGAGCGGCAAGGACGCGAACGCGCCGTAGATGCTGTTGGCGCTCGCCACCCCGATCTGGAAGACGACGTAAAGCCGCTGCACGGCCAGCCAGGCGATCGTGGTCATCAGTGCGCCGACGAACGCGGGTAAGAACCGGACCCGGGTGTTCGGCAGGAATCGGTACATGTACGTGAGCGCCAGGGCGAGCAACAGCACCGAGACGCCCAGGCTGACCCCGATGGAGATCAGGCGCCCCGCCTCGCCGAGGTGCTCGGCCAGAAACGTCTGCGCGCTCTCCATCCGCATCGCGGCGGTCACCGACGTCGTGACGGCGAAGGCCACCGGCAAGAGAAAGATCAGGAGCAGGTAGTCTTTGAAGCGCGTCATCAGATCGCGCCCCCGCTCGATGCCCCAGATGTCATTGAAGGCGGTCTCGATGCTCCCGATGACGCTCACGATCGTCCAGAGCGTGATGAGCACGGCCACGGGGCCGAGGGCGCTGATGTCCGACTTCTGAATGAACGCGAGCAGCGTCAGCAGGATCTCCGCGACGCCCTTGGGCATTTCCGACGTCGTGTCGTTGAGCGACGCTTCGACCGGCCCCATCAGCCGCGCGTACAAGCCCATGCCCTTCGCGAGCGCGACGATGAACGCCAGCACGGGCACGATGGACATGAGGGTGATGTTGGTGAGCGCAGCGGCTTTGAGGCCGAGCTTGTTGCGCCCGTAGTCGGTCTTGAGGATGGAGAGCACCCGCAGCGTGACGTACTGCGCCCGCGTCCGCAGCGGCAGTGCGTCCGTGTTGACGTCCCAGATCGTCACGTCCATCAACTCTCGGATCTTGCTGATCTTTTCGATGTGTCGTTTCACCTGGGCCTCCACTGGCCGACGGGTCCGGGGCCGACTGTAGCCCACGCCGGCCCCGCTGTCGCGCCCGCGGAGTTGCCGACGTCGCCGGCCTCGGGCAAAACACCGGCATGCACATCGACGACCCCGCGCCCGCCCCCGCCGGTCCGCCGCCGCACGACGCGCTCCGGCGCACGGCGCTGGCCCTCACGTCGCTGTGGGCGATCGTCGTTTGCGCGCACCTCGGGGTGGTCGCGGGGGCGGAGACGTTCGTCTACGAGGACTTCCTCTCGTGGTTCGCGCCGACCCGCATGCAGGTCGACGCCGCCTGGGCGGCCGGCCGCCTGCCGGGCTGGGACCCTTTCGTCGGCGTCGGGGGACCACTCGTCTTCAACTCCGCCGCGGCGCCCCTGTACCCGCTCAACGCGCTGGCCGCCTTTCCCCTGGGGGGCGGCATGGTCGGCCTGCACCGGCTGATCGTGCTGCACCTCGCGCTCGGGGGCACGTTCACGTACCTGCTCCTGCGGTCACGCGGGTGTCGACCCCTCGTCGCCCTGGCCGGGGGACTTTCCTTCGCGTTCGCCGGCCCGCTGCTCTCGTACGCGCAAGAGAATCCGTACCACGTCTTCGGCCTGACCTGGCTGCCCCTCGGGCTCTTGGCCTGGCTGCGGTTTCTGGAGACGGGGCGCCGCTGGCCGGTGGCGGGCGCCGCGACCTGCATGGCGCTCATGCTCTACGGCGGCGAGCCGCAGGTCTGGTACTTCTTCGTGTTCACCCTGCTCGCCGCGGGGCTGGGTCACGCGCTCGGCGAAGCCACGCCCGCGGGCACGCGGCCACGGGCGCTCGGCCGGGTGGTGGTGGCGCTTTCGGTGGTCGTCCTGCTGGCGGTGCTGTTGTCCGCGGCGCAGTCGGCGGCGACGCTGGCGGGCCTGCGCGACTCCGCTCGGGGGCAGGGCGAGGGCCTGGGCGTGCGGCTCTCGTTCTCGGTGCACCCGCTGCGGTATCTGTCGCTGCTCCTGCCGGACTTCACGGGGACGCCCTTCCCCGAGAACACCCTCTGGGCGACGGGCCTGACGCAACACTATCGCACCTGGGTGATGTCGTTCTTCGTCGGCGCCTGGACGCTGCTGTGCCTGCCCTACGCGCTGCGGCGCGGGACCGGACGGGGCCTCGCGTGGGCGCTCGCGGGTCTTCTGCTCTTCTTCCTGGCCATGGGCCTCGGTCGGTTCGGGCCCGTCTACCCGCTCGTCGACGCCGTGTTGCCGGGGCTGCAGATGTTCCGATACCCGGAGAAGTGGGCCGTCCCGGCGCTTCTGCCGTTGATCCTCCTGGGCGCGCTGGGCCTGGAGCGGGCGCTGCGGGCGCCACCGCGGGTGCCGGTGCCGGCGCTCATCGGGCTGGCCGTCGGGTTGGCCGCGCTCGCGCTCGCCCCCACGCTGCACACCGCCATCGCCGAAACGGCGCTCTTCCCCGCCCCGGCGCTCGTGGCAGGGGCCGTGTCGGTGATCACGGCGGCCGGCCTGCACCTCGTCGTCGTGGCCATGGCGATCGGTGGTGGTCTGCTCTTCCTCGCCCGGCGCGGCGAGGCGGCCCCCCGCGCCGTCCCATTCGTCGTGGCGGGCATCGCCCTCGTGGCCGGCGCCGAGGCGGCACGCGTCAACCTGCCGCTGGTGGTCACGGCGCCCATCGAGGCATCGACCGAGAGCGGGCCCCTGGTCGAACGGATGCGCGCGCAGGATCCCACCGCGCGCTACCGACGCGTCCCCGACTACGCGCGCCTGGCCATCCACGCCGACGCGGCGGGGTACGTCCAGAATCAGGTGCGGGCCCGCGTGACCGGCGCGCTCCATGCGCTCATCGGCGAGGCCCGGCAGGTGCACATTCACGGTCCGCCCATCTCGCGCAGTGAGGGCGCACTTCTGACCGAGGCGCTGGAAGGCCCGCAGCCACTGGCGGGCGGGGGCCTGCTGGCCACGCGGTTCTACATTGCGGCCGACCACCAGCCGCCGGCCTGGTTCGCGGCCGGCGTGGCGAGCGGCCGCCTCGTCGACCGCGGTGCCTACCCCGCACTGCGGGCCGCCCTCTTCGAGGACACGCGCGCGCTGCCGCGGGCGCGGCGGGTCTCCCGGGCGCTGATCGAACCGCGCACCGTCGAGGCCCTGCGGACGCGCCTCGCCGCGGACTTCGACTTCACCGCGACGACCGTCCTGCACCCGGAGACGGTCCTGCGCGACGGGCGTCTGCAGCCCGCCGAGGCGCCGCCCGCGCTGCCGATCTTCGCCCCGGATGCCCCCCCGCCCGATCCGGCCGCGACCCGTCTGACCGAGGACGGCACCGAGACGGTCGTGGTCGAAACGACGGGGCCGGGTCCCGGGCTGCTCGTACTGAGCGACGCGCTGGCGCCGGGCTGGCGGGCTACGGTGGACGGCACGCCGACGGACGTCATCCCGGCGGACTACGTCGGTCGTGCGGTCGCGGTGCCCGCCGGCCGCAGCGTCGTGCGGTTCGAGTACCGGCACCCCCTGCTCGATCGCGGCCTGCTCGTCAGCCTGGCCACCGCGGGCCTGCTCGTCGCCCTCTTCGTCGGCGATACGCTGCGCCGCCGACGTCGTTCGGTGCCCACGACGGCCTGAGCCGAGGATTTCCGATGTGGCGGCTGGAGAATCTGTCGCGCCGGCCGCCGCAGGCATAGCATGCCCCCGACGACGGACCGATCCGTCACGCCCCCCGGAGCTTGTTTCCATGAACTCGAACAACACCATCCGACGCATCGCCATCAGCACCGGCGGCGGCGACGCGCCCGGCCTCAACGCCGTCATTCGCGCCGTCGTCGTGAGCGCGCTCAACCGCGGTTGGGAGTGTTACGGCATCCGCGAAGGCTTCAACGGGGTGCTCTTCCCCGAGCGATACCCCGATGGCGGCATCATCCGCCTGAACCGGGACCGCGTCCGCGGCATCACGCACCTCGGCGGCACCATCCTCGGCACGACGAACAAGGGCAATCCGCTCAACTACCCGCTGCGCATGCCGGACGGCTCGATCCGCGAGGTCGACCGCACGGACGAGATCGTCTCGTATTTCGCCAAGCACGAGATCGACGCGCTCGTCTCGATCGGCGGCGACGGCAGCCTGACCATCGCCCATGCACTCGCGCAGAAGGGCATGCGCGTCGTCGGCGTGCCGAAGACGATCGACAACGACCTCGACAAGACGAGCACGACGTTCGGCTTCGATACGGCCGTCGCTTTCGCCACGGAGAGCCTCGACCGCCTGCACAGCACGGCGGAGAGCCATCAGCGAGTCATGGTCGTCGAGGTCATGGGCCGCTACGCGGGGTGGATCGCCCTGCACGCCGGCATCAGCGGCGGTGCGCACGCCATTCTCATCCCCGAGATCCCGTTCGAGATCGAGCGGCTCGCCAACAAGATCCGCGAGCGAGAGTCCCAGGGGCGCTTCTACACCATCGTCGTGGTGGCCGAGGGCGCCCAGCCCAAGGACGGGCACCGCGAGATCGTCGAGCGCGCGGAGGTCGGGCAGGCCGAGCGCCTCGGCGGCATCGGCGAGCGCCTCTCGCGCACCCTCCACCACATGACCGGCAAGGACACGCGCACCGTCGTCCTCGGCCACCTGCTCCGGGGCGGCAGCCCGACGACGTTCGACCGCCTCGCGGCCCTCCGGTTCGGCGCCGCCGCGGTGCGTGCCCTCGAGGAAGGGCACTCCGGCGTGATGGTCGCGCTGCACCACCCCAACGTGATGTACGTCCCGCTCGAGGAGGTCGCCGGCCGCATGAAGGCCGTACCGCCGGACTGCGACACCGTGCAGACCGGCCGCGACCTCGGCATCTGTTTCGGGGACGAACCGTGACACGGCGGGGCAAGGTTTCCGTCGCGGCGACGCTGGCGGCGATGGTCGCCGTCATCCCGGCGGCCGTCCGCGCCACGGAGGCGTCCCCGGAGACCGCGGCGACGAACCCCGCCTCGCCCCCGCCCCCCGCGCCTGCGCCTGCGCCGTGGTTCGCGAACTTCGCGACGGCGCGGATGAACCTCCAAACGGGTCGCTTCGCGGAGGCCGCAGCCGCCTTCGCCGAGCTCGAGGCCACCGCGCCGGGCCCGGGGGAAAGGGCCGTCTGCGCCGAACTGCGACAGCTCGCTTCGGCCTGGGCCGCACGGGGGCTGACGCTCGTCGAGCAGGCGGCCGTCGGCGAGGGCGACTTCTCGGCCAAAGCGGTCGATCGCCGCAGCAGCGGGGAGATTGCCACCCTGTACCTCGCCGCGGTCTCCTATGGCCTGGGCACCGGCGGCTATCTGGCCGTGCTGGCCGAACCCGACAGCATCTCGGGGGTCACCGTTCCCCTGCTGGTGATGGGCGCCGCCATGCCCCTCGCCGTCTACCTGGTCGATCGCGCGTCGCCTTTCCGGTACGGCACACCGAGCGCGATCTCGGCCGGCCTCGCGGTCGGGGCGCTCGAGGGCGCGCTCTGGACCTCGTGGTATCAGGCGCAGGCCGACCGGGTGGACGAAGTCAGCGTCAAGACGGCCGCCACGCTCGTCTGGGTACCAACGACGCTCGGGGCGCTGGCGGGGGGCGTCCTCGGCGAGAAGGTGGGCACCACGCCCGGCCGCGCAGAGCTGCTCGCCGCAGCCGGGGGGTACGGCGCCGCCGTGACCGGGCTGACCGTGTCCTCCATCGTCGACGACGATCACGAGGCGGACGAGGTCGTCCTGTTGAGCGCCGCCGTCGCCGCCAACGTCGGCCTCGTCGGGGGGTACTTGCTCGGTCAGCGCTGGTCCCCCGGCGTGGCCCGCGTGCGGTACATTCAGCTCGGCGGCGTGAGCGGCGGCCTGGGCACGGGGCTTCTGTACCTGACGATCGCCGACAAGGACAGCGACGGCCGCGCCTTCGGTGCGCTCACGGCGGCGGGTATGGTCGGCGGCCTGGCACTGGCCACGTGGCTGACGGCGGACATGCCACCGGACCGCCGGCCGAGTGATCCGCAACCGACGCCCGCGGCGTCGGCACAGGCCAATCTGTTGATCAGCCCGACGCCGGACGGCGGCCTCACCCTCGGCGCGTTCGGGGTGTTCTGACCGGGTGCGGTCGGCGTTTCAGGCCGGCGCCGAGCTGCGGATCAGGTGCTCGAACGCCCCGAGGCTGGCCTTGGCGCCGTCGCCGAGGGCGATGACGATCTGTTTGAAGGGCACCGTCGTCGCATCGCCCGCGGCGAAAACACCCGGCACGCTCGTCTGCCCCTTCGCGTCGACCTCGATCTCGCCGAAGCGGGTGAGGGACACGGTCTCTCGCAGCCAGTCGGTATTGGGGAGAAGCCCGATCTGAACGAAGATGCCCGCGACGTCGAGGCGCACGCGCTCGCCGGACGCGCGGTCGGTGTAGAACAGACCGTCGACCGTCTTGCCGTCGCCGGTGACCTCGGTCGTCTGCGCGTTCACGCGGATGTCCACGTTGGGCAGGCTGCGCAGTTTCGACTGCAGCACGGCGTCGGCGCGCAGCTTCGAGTCGAACTCGAGCAGCGTCACGTGCCCGACCACGCCGGCGAGGTCGATGGCCGCCTCGACGCCGGAGTTGCCGCCGCCGATGACGGCGACGCGCTTGCCTTTGAAGAGCGGCCCGTCGCAGTGCGGGCAGAAGGCGACGCCCTTCGTCCGATACTCGGCCTCGCCGGGCACCTTCATCTCGCGCCAGCGGGCACCCGGGGCCAGGATGACCGCACGGGCGCGCAACGTCGCGCCGTTGGCCAGCGTCACCGAATGGAGACCGTCGTCTCCCGCCGGGACGAGTCGCGTGGCGCGCTGAAGATCCACGACGTCGACGCCGTAGCTGCGGACATGCGCCTCGAGCGCCGCGACGAGCTTCGGTCCCTCGGTGTATTCGACCGAGATGAAGTTCTCGATGCCGAGGGTGTCGCCGACCTGCCCGCCGAAACGCTCGGCGACGAGCCCCGTACGAATCCCCTTGCGGGCGGCGTAGATGGCCGCCGACGCGCCGGCCGGCCCGCCACCCACCACCAGGACGTCGTAGGGCGCTTTGCCGGCCAGTTTGGCGGCCGCGCGCGCCTCCGCCCCGGTGTCGAGCTTCTGGATGACCTCTTCGAGCGTCATGCGCCCCTGCGCGAAGGGGGCATCGTTGAGATACACGTTCGGCACGGCCATGATCTGTCGCCGCTCGACCTCGCTCTGATACAGCGCGCCGTCGACCATGACATGCGTCACGCCCGGGTTGACGGCCGCGATGAGGTTCAGCGCCTGGACGACGTCCGGACAGTTCTGGCAGGTCAGCGAAGCGTAGGTCACGAAGTGCAACGGCCCGGACAGGTTGCGGGCGGCGTCGACGAGCGCGGCGTCGACCTTCGGCGGGTAACCGCTGACCTGCAGCAGGGCCAGGATGAGCGACGTGAACTCGTGTCCCATCGGCACGCCGGCGAACCATACGCGCGGCGCCTCGCCCCGACGGGCGATGCCGAAGGACGGCCGACGAAGGTCCGCCGGCAGGGTGGCCTCGGGGCGCAGCGTCAGCTTCGGCGACAGGCCATCGAGATCGGCGAGAAGCGCGCGCATCTCGGATGCGCCGGCGCTGTCGTCGAGGGCGGCGACCAGCTCGATGGGGCCTTCGAGGCGTTCCATGTAGGTCTTTACCTGAGCTTTGATGGCATCATCGAGCATGGCTCGGCCCTTTCAGAACACATCACACGGGATGACACGGACCCGGGGAACATGTGTCGGCGACACACGACCCCGGGCCGGAAGACGACCTCAGATCTTGCCGACGAGATCGATCGACGGCTTGAGCGTCTCGTTGCCGGGCGTCCACTTCGCGGGGCAGACCTCGCCGTTGTGCGTGGCGACGTACTGCGCCGCCTGCACCTTGCGGAGCAGCTCGGCGGCGTTGCGGCCGATGCCGAGGTCGTGGATCTCGGCGACCTTGATCACGCCCTCGGGGTTGACGACGAACGTGCCACGCAGCGCGAGGCCGGACTCCTCGATCATGACGTCGAAGCCGCGGGTGATGGCGCCGGTCGGGTCGCCGATCATCGGGTACTTGATCTTCTTGATCGTCTCGGAGGCGTCGGCCCAGGCCTTGTGGACGAAGTGCGTATCGGTGGAGACCGAGTAGACCTCGCAGCCGATCTCCTGGAACTTGCCGTAGAGGTCGGCCATGTCGCCGAGCTCGGTCGGGCAGACGAAGGTGAAGTCGGCGGGGTAGAAGAAGAAGACGGACCACTTGCCCTTGACGGAGGTGTCGGTGACCTCGACGAACTTGCCGTTGAGGTAGGCCTGCGCCTTGAAGGGCTTGATGGTGGTGTTGATGACGCCCATGTTCGATTGCTCCTCTTTGAGTCGGTCCGGTTCGGGGTTCCTGGGTTTCACGGGGCCGCGTTCTTCGCGGCTCGCAGGGCAGAAGATGCGCCCCGGGCGATTCGGTTGCCATTACAAGGATCGGAATACTGTGATAGGGGCAGGTTATCATGAACCTCGCCCCCCACCCCTTCACGCTGCGGCAGCTGCAATACGTCGTCGCCGTCGCGGATCTCCTCAGTTTCCGCAAGGCCGCGGAGCACTGCCACGTCTCGCAACCCGCGCTCAGCGCCCAGGTCTCGCAGCTCGAGGACATGCTCGGGCTGTCGCTGTTCGAGCGCGACCGCCGTCGGGTGCTGCCCACCCCCGCCGGGGCGGCGATGATCGCATCGATGCGCCGCCTCCTGGTGGACGCCGACGCGCTGCTCGACGCCTCGCGCCGGGCGGGCGACCCGTTCACGGGCACGTTGCGCCTCGGCGTCATCCCGACGATTTCACCCTACCTCTTGCCACGCCTGACCCCGGCGTTCCGACACCGCTTCCCGAAGCTGACCACCATCTGGACGGAGGAGAAGACGCCGGTGCTGATGGCCCGCCTCGGCGCGGGCACGCTGGACGCCGCCGTCCTGGCCCTCGAGGCCGAGCTCGGCGACGTCGAGCACGAGGTCGTCGCGCGGGACCCCTTCGTGCTGGCGACGCCGTCGGGACACGCGCTCGCCCACGGGCGCAAACCCGTCCGGGAGAGCGAACTCGCCGGCGAGTCGGTGCTGCTGCTCGACGAGGGCCACTGCTTCCGGACGCAGGCGCTGGCCTTCTGCAGTCGGGCCGAAGCCCACGAGATGTCGTTCAGGGCCACGAGCCTCGGCACGCTCGCGCAGATGGTCGCGGGCGGTGCCGGCGTCACGCTGCTGCCGAAACTGGCCGTGCCCACGGAGGCCCGCCGCGCCGAGCTGGCCCTGCGGGAGCTGGCCGCGCCGGCACCGTTCCGCACCATCGCCCTGGTGTGGCGGCCCCGGTCTCCCCTCGCCGACGCCTTGCGCCAACTCGGCCGCGCAATGCACGACGCGGCGCTCGAGGGGGACGAGACGGGCTGACGCCCCTCGGCGGTCGTCTCAGACCTCGATGTCGCTGAACAAGAGCGACGAGTGGTAGCGATCGCCGGCGTCGGGCAGCACCACGACGACCGTCTTGCCCTCGAACTCCGGACGACCCGCGACGCGCAGCGCGGCGACCGTCGCCGCACCGCACGAGATGCCGCCGCTGATGCCCTCGTCCTTGTGGAGGCGACGGCCCATCTCGATGGCCTCCTCCGACGAGACCTGCTGGATCTCGTCGACGAGGTCGAGGTCGAGGATGTCCGGCTTGAAGCCCGCACCGAGGCCCTGGATCTTGTGGGGACCGGGCTTGGGGGCCTCGCCCTGCTTCAGCGGGAGCAGGACCTGAGACGTCGTGGGCTCGACGGCGACGCTGTGCAGCTTCACCTTGCGGTCGAGCTTGAAGTACTGACTGACGCCCGTGATGGTGCCGCCCGTGCCGACCCCGGCGACGAAAACGTGGGTCTCACCGTCGGTGTCGTTCCAGATTTCCGGCCCCGTCGTCTCGCGGTGAATCTTCGGGTTGGCCGGGTTCTTGAACTGCTGTGGCAGAAAGTACGCCGCCGGGTCGCTCGCGGCGATCTCCTCGGCCTTGGCGACGGCGCCCTTCATGCCGAGCGCCCCGTCCGTCAGGACCAGATTGGCCCCGAACGCCTTGAGCATTCGGCGACGCTCCAGCGACATCGTCTCGGGCATGGTCAGGGTGATGGGATACCCGCGCGCGGCGGCGACGAAGGCCAGCGCGATACCGGTATTGCCGGAGGTCGGCTCGACGATGGTGACCGCCTTGCTACCGGGCGTCAGTTTGCCCTCCTTCTCGGCGGCCCAGATCATCGCCGCCCCGATGCGGCACTTGACCGAGTAGGCCGGGTTGCGCCCCTCGATCTTGGCCAGGACGCGGGCCGGCAGGCCTTTCGTGACGTGGTTGAGCTGCACCAGCGGGGTGTTGCCGATGCTCTGGCTGTTGTCGGCGTAGATGCGGGCCATGGAGTGCTCCTGTGCGCGGGCGACGGTTTTAATCATACCCATCCGGTCGGAATGGGCGACTTTGCATCTTCCGATGCGTTGTACCGCAGGCGCGTTGCGACTGACAACCCGCGCCGCGGCGGTTCTCAGAACGCGCCGGCCGCCAGCGGGACCATGATGGGCGTCGTGTCGGCGGTCGTGGCCTCCGGGTCGACGCGGTCGTAGTCCCGTGTGAGGTACCACGCCGTCCCGAGGCCGATGGGGATGCCGATGGCCACCGCCGAGAGGTACCAGGCGCGGAGGTCTTCCTCGGGGCCCCAGACCATGAAGAGCGCGGCGGGGCCCGCCAGGCCGCCGGCGAACGCGCCGAGGTCCAGCAGGCGGGTGCGCTCCTGACTGATGCCGCGCCCCAGGATGGACTTCGAGGAGACGATCGCGCCCGCGACGAGACCGGCGTCGACGGCCAGCGTGCCCCAGAACGAGTAGCCCTCTTCGGCGCCGAAGGCCCCGAGCAGCAGCAGCGCCTCGGCGCCCGTCCAGGTGCCCACCGTGTTCATCAGCCCGACCTGACCGGCGGTGCGGTCCACGTTGGCGGCGGTCAGGATGCCGATGGCCTGGCCCGTCCAGCCCGTCGCCAGGGTCGACCACAGAAGCGAGTCGGTCTCGACGTCGGCCGCGACCGCGCCGCCGACCCCGTTGAGCACCGCCCAGAACAGGCTCGAGTTGAACATCGAGGCCTGCGCCTCGTTGACGCCGTAGCGGTCGGTCACGGCGGCGGCGCCGAAATACGTGCCCGCCGTGGTCGCCAGGGTCAGCGCCGAGCCACCGAGGATGACGTCGTCGCCGCTGTCGAAGATGTCGTACTCGTTCAAGAGAATCGTCGTCGCGATGCCCTGATAGAAGCCGAACGTCGTGGCGAAAATCAGCGCCTCGGCCCGACCGGTCTGGGGTTTCGCGGCCGCCGTTTCGCCGGGCGCCGTCGCGACGGCGAGACCCGTGAGTCCGGCGAGCGCGAGCAGGGTGCGCCGCACCATCAGAAGGCCCCCCCGGCGAGGGGCACGAAAAACGACAGGCCACCACCGGCCTCGGCCGTTGCGCTGCTCCGGCGCGTGCCCTTGCGGTCGAAGCCGTACTCCCTGACGACGAGCCAGCCGCCCACCCCCATGCCCACCAGGGCGAGGCCGGTGATGGGCTCCCAGGCGTCGACGAACACCGCCGTCATGGCACCCACGAGTCCGCCACAGAGGCCACCGGCGAGCATCCCGCCGTCGAGGTACAGGACCTGCTCGCGGGTCGGATCGTAGACCTGTGCGAGACCGATGCCGGCGCCGAGGCCGGCGAGGTTCAGCACGAGCAGATCGCGAAACAGGTGCTCACCCGTGCCGAGGTGAAACGTCAGCCCGGTCAAGACGCCCACCGCGGGCCCCCAGACGCCCCCGGAGTTGACGAGCGAGAGTTGACCCTCGCTCGCCCCCACGCCGCCCCGCGTCCCGAAGGCGACTCCGGCGCCGACGGCCGCCGCCCCGAGGCCGGTCCAGACCACCGGGCTCGCGTCGACGTCGAGGGCCGCCGCCAGCAGCGCCCCGTCGACGCCCGTCCAGAGGCCGGCCGTTTCGATGTACCGGACGTTGGCCGTCGTGAAGGCGAGGTCGTTGGACAGTCGGTACGACCCGTACAGCATGCCGCCGCCCAGGCCTGCGGCGATCCAGGCGGCCGGGCGGGGGTTCAGGTCGAACTCCAGCGCGGCCAGCGTGCCCACGCCGGCGCCGTAGAGGGTCGAGGCCGTCATGAACTCGATGCGCGCCCCTCGGTCCTCGGTGGCGGACGCGAGGCCGGGCAGAAGCAGGGCAGACACCCACGCGCTCCGCACGAGAGCGGCCACCCGCCCGGCGGCGCTTCGATAACCGCTCATGGAGGTCCGTCCGGCGTCGCGCCGAAAACGAGCGCCAGAATCCGACCGGTGGCGAAGGCATCCGCGGGACCGCCCGGGTGGTGGTCGAACGCGTGGTCCGCGCCGGGCACGAGGTGCAGCTCCGGCGGGTGACCGGCGCTGCGCAGGGCCGCCGCGAGCCGCTCGCTGTGCGCGGCCGGGAC
The DNA here is from genome assembly GCA_023150895.1 of Myxococcota bacterium. Lineage (GTDB taxonomy): Bacteria > Myxococcota_A > Bradymonadia > UBA7976 > UBA1532 > CAINDO01. The sequence continues at coordinate 17,017 of JAKLJY010000119.1, forward strand.
GAGGCGGTCGGCCTCACCGTGGATGAGCAGGACCCGCAACCCGGCCGCCCGGTCCGCATACTTGACCGGCGACGCGGCGGCCGCACGCACCGCATCCTCCCCGGGACTGAAGCCGAGGAAGTCGCGAAGGGCGCCTCGATTGTCGATGGGGTCGGGGCTCGGCGGTGCGGCGTCTCCGAAGACGAGGTCCGTCGTCGGATACAGACCCGCCACGCCGGCCACCGGGCGGTCGACCACCGGACAGGCCGGCGGCAGCTCGGGCAGGCCCGCCGTCAGCGCGGCGAGCAACGCCAGGTGGCCCCCGGCGGAACGCCCGAGAAGGAACACCCGGTCATCGTCGACGTCCGCCCGCGCGCGGAGTCGTCCGATGGCGCACTTCACGTCCGCCAGCGCCGCGGGGTGGGGGTGATCGGGCGCGAGGCGGTAGCGGAGGTCGGCGACCCGGGCGCCGGCGGCGGCCAACGCGCGGCTCACGTGCGGCACCTCGCCCTTGTCGCCCGCCCGCCACGAGCCCCCGTGGACGACGACGACCAGCGGCCGCTTTGCGTCGGACGCCCCGGCGGGATGATAGAGATCGGCCGAGACCGTCGGACTCAGTTCGACGTCCGACGCCACCGTCACGCCCGCCAGGGCTTCGGGCGGCGGGCTCTCCGCCGGGTGCGCCGACACGTAGAGGCGCGTGCGCTCCCCGGGGATGGCCACCGCGACGCCGGCCAGCAATGCCACGATGCGCCACCGCGGGCGCCGGACGGCCAGCGCCGCAGCGACCCCGCAGAAGAAGAGCCCGCGCCCGAGCTCGACCGCGATGAAGTGGGCGATCCAGAGGCCGAACGTCGGCGTCGGGAGCCACGCCAGCAGCGCCGTGCCGACCGTGATCAGCAGCACCAGAAAGCCGAGAACGCCCCGGAGCCGGTCGAGGTACTCGCGCAACGGCCGTCCTACGCGTTCCCGGCGGGCGGCGCCTGCATGCGGGCGCGGTGCTCCGCGAGCGCGGCCTGGACACCGGCCGCCCCCCAACGCTGCTCCAGCGACTGCAGGATGGCCTTCACCCCCTGCCCGGCCTCGGGGCCGACCTGTTGCTCGAGCGTAATCTTGCAGCCGAGTAGCACCCCGATGACCCCGGCCCGGTCGCCGAGCCGCTCCTTGGCCTCGGCGAGCAGCATGCAGGCCAAGGTGTAGCGGTAGGCGTCGTTCGTCTCCAGCGCCCCCTGCTTGGCCGATTCGGCCAACGCATGACCGGCGGTGACCTCGCCGGCGCGGATGCGCTCGGCCCCGGCCTGGAGCTGCACGTCGAGGGCGACGTCGGCCGCGCCTGCGGCTTCGGCGGCGGCCGCGAGCGCCTCGAACGACTCGCCGCGGCGGCCGCCGGCCACGAGATCGGCCAGCACCCGGCGCTCGAGGCGCAGTTGCAACAGCAAGTGATCATCGCGGTCGGCCAGACCTTCGAGGTGCTTCACGGCCGCTTCCAGGTCCGCGAGCGCGGCCCCCATGCGCCCCTGCGCCTGCAGGTACACGGCCCGAACGCGGAGCAGGGCGGGCAACGTCTCCTCGAGTTTCGCCTCGGCCGCGCGGGAGACGGCGACATCGAGCCGCGAGACGGCGCCCGCCACGTCCCGTCGATTGAGGTCGAGCTCGGCCTGACGCTGCAGGCCGCGGACCTCCAGGGCGGCGTCGTTGGCCACCCGCGCCAGGGCCGCCGAAACCTTGAACGCCTGCGACGCCTCGCCCTCCCGACCGGGGACGCGGGCGAGCAGGAGCCCCTGCGCGTGGAGGTACTCGGCCCGCGGGCCCGGCGCGTTGGCGGCCTGCGCCAGCGCCGCGCACTCGCCGAGCGTGACCACCGCGAGGTCGTACCGACGGACCGCGGCCTCGAGCGAGGCCTTCTCGGCGAGCGCCTCGGCGGCGGCGAGCGGCTCGCCGTCACTCATCAGCTGCGCGGCATGGGATTCGGCCGCGCGAACGCGCGTCTGCCACTCCGGGTTCACGGCTTCGCCCCGCGGCCGGCGCCGGCCTGCGCCGCGAGCGCCTCGGCCTCGGCGACGCCCTTGGTCCGGACGCCCGCGTGCGTCTGCACCCACTCGTCCGCGCGGGCGAGCGCGCCAGTCTGAAGTTGCGCGAGTTGCTGGCGCTCGGTGGCGATGGCCTGCAATCGCTGCGCACCGGCCGCGTCGGCCTCGCCGAGCTGCCCGTCGAGCTGCGTCGTCTCCGCCTGTTTCGCCGTCAGGGCCTGCTCGGTCGTCGCGAGCTCCTGACCGAGGGCCTGTGCCTCGCCGCCGGCCCCGGCCGTCTCCTGCTTCATCTGACCGAGGTCCGCCTTCGCCTGATCGGACATGCCCTGGGCGCCCTTCGTGGCCGCCCCCTGATCTTTCAGGCCGCTCGCGAGCTGCTGCGTGGCGGCGGCGCCCTGTGCGCCCTTGCTCGTGACCTTGGACGGGATGAGCCCCATGAGCTTGAGCATGCCACCGACGATCGGGTTCATCAGGCCCTGGGCTTCGGACCCCTTGCCCGCCGCCTCGCCGCCCTTGGCTGCGTCCTGAGCGACCTGTTGCCCCGCCTTGTCCTGCTTCTGGGAGAGTGTCTCGGCCTGCTTCGCCTGGGCGCCCGTCGCCGCCTGACCGGCCTTCGCGGCCCCCGCGAGCGTGCCGAGCGCCGCCGTCTCCTGCCGCATCTGGCCCTTCATCGTCGAGACCGAGAGGCGCTTGTTGCGGAGGTCTTCTTCTTCCTGGTCGAGGGCGTTCAAACGTGCGGCCGCGGATTGCCCCTCTGCCCGGGCTTGCATCGGCGGTGCCGGCAGCTCCTCGGCGAGGCGGGCGAGCCGGGCCCGGACCTGATCGGCGATGGGCGACGGATTCTGACCGCTCGCGCCGGATTTCCCGGACATGGATTGATCGACGGCGTCGACGCCCCCCGCGAGGGACTCGATCGCGCCGACCGCCGTCTTCTCGCCGGGCTTGTGCGTCCCATCGAGGATGTCGATGGCCGAACGGCCGGCGCTGTTCTCCGGGCCGTGGAGCCGCGTCGGGCCGGCGCCGTCGAACGCGAGCCACGCCCGATGGGTGCTCGCGGCCGTCGCGTTCTCCTGGCCCTTCTTCTCCGCGGCGCCGGCGCGCGCGGCATCGCGGCCGTCGAACCGCTGCTGCTCGGCGGCCCGATCCGCGGCGGCCCCCTGCTGCGCCTGATTCGCGGCGGCGACCTTGGTGGCCGCGGCACGCTCGGCCTGCGCGGCGGCCGCGGCGTCCGCCTCGATGGCCTGCAGCGCCGCCCGTCGCTCACCGACCTGCGCCTCGGCCTGTTGCACGCTCACCCGCTGCAGGGCGACCGCCCGCTGCGCGTCGGAGAGGCGGCCCTCGAGCTCGGTGACGTTGGCGCGCGCATTCGCGACGATGTCGTCGTAGTGGCCCGACTTCGCGCCCGCCTGGTCGTGCGCCTGGCAGTACTGCGCCTGCGTCAGGATCTCATGCTCCTGTTCGAGCTGCGTCTGGGTGCGACGCACCTCGGCGTCGAGCGCGACGAGCTCCCCGCGGCGGGCGTTGGCGACGGCCTCGGCCTCGGCGATCGCCGGTCGTTGGGCCGCGCGGGCCTCGTCGAGGCGGTCCTCGGCAGCCTTGCGGGTCTCCGCCGCCGCCGCGAGGCGGTCGCGCTCCGCGTTGGCCGCCGCCTCGACCCGCCGGGCCTCCGCCGTGGCGGCCGCCAGGCTGGCCTTGGCCCGTTGCTCCTCGAGCCGGACCGTTCCCTTCTGGCCGGACGCGCGCAGCCCCTCGTCGACGTGCTTCTCGTGCCGTTCGTTGAGAAAGACCGTCGCCCCGGCCTGCTCCATCTTGTCGAGCTTCGTGGCGGTGTCCGCCTTGCTGCCGAAGGCCCGGCTGACGTCGAGCGCGCGACCCGACTCCTGCTTCGCTTCAGCCATGTCGCGCCCGAGGCCGCGGTTCCCTTCGGCATCGGCGCCGCGGAAGTCGCCGGCCGCCATGCCGAGGACGTTGAGAATGCGCGACGACATGCTCGGCTTCGGGGCGGCCGATGGGGGCGCCGGCGCGGGCGCGGGCGCCGGAGGGGCCGCGGCCGCCGCACGACGGGCCTTGACTTTGTCCTGGACGCGCTCTCGCCCGGAGGCCAGCGCGCGGGCGGAGGCCTCTTTCGTGAAGTCCTTCGTCTGTCCCTTCAGGCTCTCCTGCTTCTTGAGCAGCTCGTCCGGCGAGGCATCGGAGTAAAGGATTTCGAGCGAGCGTCCGGCCATGACGACCAGGCGCAGCAACGTGGTGAAGACGTCGATGATCGTGCTGACCTTGCTGAGCGTCATCGCCCACTGCGACGCGAGGACGACGAAGGGCAGCAGCGCCGGGAAGGCCAGGCTCGCCAGGAACCCGACCCCGGCGACGATCCACAGGATCGAGTTGAGGGTGCCGATCAGGCTGGAGGCGCCCTCCAGCAGGTTCACCACGCCCTCGATCTTGTCGACGATGCCACCCTTCGACAGCTTGGTGAAGGCGTCGCCCCACTTGCCGACGATGGCGTTCTGGCCGGTGATGCTCTGCTCGAGCCAGGCCTGGGGACCGCCCTGCGCAAGCGTCTTGATGAGCCGCCCGGTCTCGAGGACCGACGCGGCCATGGGGATCTTGCTCGCCGCCGCGTTGACGACGGACTCGATCAGGAAGGCGGTCGCGCCCTCTTTCAGGCCCTCGCCCGCACCGCCCTTCAGCGCGTCGAGCACCATCTGCCCGCGGTCGAGTGGCGCCGCGGCCGGCGCCGCGCTCGCCGCCCCGCCCCCCCCACCGGCGGCCGCCCCGCCGCCTGCGCCCTTGAACTGCTGAAAGTGATCGTGCCAGGCGACCTCGGAGTCCCAGTCGACCGCCCCGCCCTTCGGCGCCGGGGGCGCGGGGGCGGGCGTCACGGCGGGTGCGGTCGCGTCCGCCGCGGGGGCCGCGTCTTTGCCGTCCGCCGCGGGCGCCGCGTCTTTGCCATCCGCCGCGGGGGCGGACTCTTTGCCGTCCTTCGCGGGGGCCGCGTCTTTGCCGTCCGCCGCGGGCGCCGCGTCTTTGCCGTCCGTCGCGGGCGCCGCGTCTTTGCCGTCCGTCGCGGGGGCGGCGTCTTTGCCGTCCGTCGAGGGGGCGGGCTCTTTGCCGTCCGTCGCGGGGGCCGCGTCTTTGGCACCCGTCGCAGGGGCCTTCGCCTGCTTGGGCGCCTTGGGCGCCTTGGTCGGCTTCGCGGCGTCCGGCTTCTTCGGCTTCTTCGGTTTTTCGCCCGCCGCCGGGGCCGGCGCGCCAGGCGCCCCCTCCGCGGTGCCGGTGTCCGACGGTTTGCCCTTGGCGGCCTTCGTCGCCGGGCTTTGCTGCTGCTTCAACAGGGCGGCGATCTCTGCGCTCTGCCCGACGGCCGGTTCGGTCGGCGCGCCGTCACCGGCGCCCGGGGCCGCCTCGTCCGGCGCAACGACCGCCCCGGCCTTCTCGTCCTGGGACGAGGCCGCCGCCGTGCCCGTCAGGATTTCTTCCGTCTGCATCGCGCGCACCTCGGCCAAAGACGAGCACAGCGGGCACGCGGCGTCCGATGGCGCCCCGTGGACGCGTCGCGCGCACGCGATGCATCGGCTGGCACGGTAGAAGAATCGACGCGCGGGCGCAATCGGCCCTGGGCTATGGTCGCGGCGATGTCCGCCCTCGTCTTTCTCGGCGCCGCCCTCGTGTTTCTGACGCAGCCGCTCGCAGCGGCCCGGGCGCTGCCGGCGTTCGGGGGCGGGCCGGCGGTCTTCGCGGCCGGGCTTCTGGTCTTCCAGTCGTTGCTGCTTCTCGGATATGCGCTGGCCTGGCGATGGACGGCCGATCGCTGGCGACGGGCTTTTCCGCTGCTCGCGACGGCAGCGCTGGCGCTCGCGGTCGTCTCGCCCGGCCCGGCGGCCTTCGCCGGCCCCGACGCCCCGACCCTGCGCATGGTGCTCGCGCTCACGGTGGACGCCGGGTTGCCGTACTTGCTGTTGTCCGCGACGACGCCGCTCGTGACACGGGCGACGGGGGCGGATCATCGGCTCTACGCCTACTCCAACGCGGGCTCGCTCGTCGGCCTCTTCGCCGGGCCGCTGCTCCAGGGACCGCTCTGGGGGACCGCGGCGCAACGTTGGCTCTTTCTGGCGCTGTTCGCACTCTGGGCCGTGGGCGTCCATCGGCTGCTGCGACGCGCAGGTGCGGGCGGGCTCACCGCGGAGACGAAAGCGCCCGCGCCGGGCGCACCGGCCTCCACGGACGGCCGGGCGTGGCTCGGGTACGCGGGGCTCGGAACCGGGCTTCTGTGCACGACCTCGGCCGCCCTCGCGCAGGATCTGAGCGCGACGCCGCTGCTCTGGGTGCTGCCCCTGGCGGCGTATCTCGTGACGCTCATCGTGGCCTTCGGCCGAAGCACCCTCCCCTCGCGCGCCGCGACGACGACCGGCGCCGCCCTGGCCCTTCTGCTGACCGTCGCGCTCCTGCGTGCCGACTGGCGGCTGCCCTGGACGCTCCAGCTCGGGGGCTACCTGGTGGTGCTCTCGGGCGGTGCGTTTGCCGCACACGCGGAGATGGTGCGCCGGCGCCCACCGAGCACGGACCTGCCCCGCTTCTACCTCTACACCGCGGCCGGGGGGGCGCTCGGCACGCTCGTGTTCGGCCACGTGCTGCCGGCGATTTCGCCCGTTCCGCTCGAGCTGCCGCTGGCCGGCCTCGCCCTGTGGCTGTCGTTGCCGGCGCCGCTGTTCGCCGAAGACCGCGAGCGTCACCCGTTGCGGCCCCAGACCCCCTTGCGGGCACTGGTGGTGCTGACGACGGCCGCCCTCTTTGCGGGGTACGGGCATGCCGCCTGGCGGCGGCTTCGGGGGGACGCGACGTGGGTCCGCAGCGTCTTCGGCGCGCTGCAGATCAAGTCCTACGGCCGGGGCGACGAGGCCGTTCGCCACCTGCTCGACGGGCGCATCAGCCACGGCTTCCAGTACCAGGCGCCCGAACGGCGCCGGGAGCCGACGGCCTACTTCGCCCGCGAGACGGGCATCGGTCGCCTGCTCTCGCAGCCGGGGCCACCCCGGGCGGTCGCGGTCCTGGGGCTCGGCGTCGGGACGCTCGCCGCTTACGGACGCCGCGGTGACCGCTTCACCTTCTACGAGATCAACCCGGCCGTCATCGAGGTAGCCCGCGGGCCCTTCACGTTTCTGCGCGACAGCGCGGCCGAGATCCGGATTGTCGAGGGCGATGCGCGGCTCGCCTTGGCAGCAACCGAAGGCGCATTCGACATCATCGTCGTCGATGCCTTCAGCGGGGATGCCATCCCCGTGCATCTGATCACCACCGAGGCCGTCGACCTGTATCGAGCCCGCCTCGCGTCGGACGGCGTGCTCGCCATCAACGTCTCCAATCGGCATGCGGCGCTCGGTCGGGTCGTGCATGCGCACGCCGCCCGCACCGGCATGGCGGTCGGCGGCCTCACGGCGCTCACCGGCTCGCCGCTCGACGCCTACCGCAGTGATTGGGCGTTTCTGGCGTTCCAGGGCGACTCCCTCGGTTTCGCCCCGGGCCTGAACCTGCCGTCTCTGCCGGGCGCGGACGAGCCGGTGCTCTTCACGGACGATTACGCCCCCGTCCTGCGCATCCTGCGCTGAATCGCTTGACTTTCGGCGCCCTACCCCGAAGGGTGCGCGCCCCATGCGATTCGAAGAACTCGGACTTCTCCCCGCCCTTCTGCGCGCCCTCGAGGCCGAAGGGTACGACCACCCCACCCCCATCCAGGTGCAGGCCATCCCGCACCTGCTCGGCGGGCGCGACCTCTTCGGCTGTGCACAGACCGGCACCGGCAAGACCGCGGCCTTCGCCCTCCCGGTCCTGCAGCACCTCGCGACCGAGCCCGCTACGCGCGGTCGCCGCCCGATCCGGACGCTCGTGCTCGCCCCGACGCGCGAGCTCGCCGCCCAGATCGGCGAGCGCTTCACCGCCTACGGCCACTTCCTGCACCCCGCGCAGCGGGTGACGGTCATCTTCGGCGGCGTCGGCAAGCAGCCGCAGATCGACGCGCTGCGCCGGGGGGTCGACATCCTGGTGGCCACGCCCGGGCGTCTGCTCGACCTCATGGGCGACGGGCACGTCGCGCTCGAACACGTCGAGGTCTTCATCCTCGACGAGGCCGACCGCATGCTCGACATGGGGTTCATCCACGACGTCCGCAAGATCATCGCCGCCGTCCCGCCGGTGCGGCAGACGCTGCTGTTCAGCGCGACCATGCCGGCCGAGATCATGAACCTCGCGCAGACGATCCTGCGCGACCCGCTGCGCGTCGAGGTGACCCCGGTCGCGACGACGGCCGAGAAGGTCGATCAGGTGCTGTTCTTCGTGGAGAAGAACGACAAGCGCCGCCTGCTGTCCTGGCTGCTCGAGGACCCGGACTTCAGCCGCACGCTGGTCTTCACGCGGACCAAACACGGCGCGAATCGCGTCGCCGAGCACCTCGAGAAGACGGGCGTCGGCGCGGCGGCCATCCACGGCAACAAGTCGCAGAACGCCCGCGAGCGCGCGCTCGAGCACTTCCGCTCGGGGGCGAACCGGGTGCTCGTCGCCACGGACATCGCGGCGCGCGGCCTCGACATCGACGACGTCTCGCACGTCATCAACTTCGACCTGCCGAACGAGCCCGAAACTTACGTGCACCGCATCGGCCGCACGGCGCGGGCGGGTGCGAGCGGCGCGGCCGTCTCGTTCTGCGAGATGGAGGAGCGTCCCTATCTCGTCGACATCGAGCGCCTGACCCGCCAGCACATTCCGCGCATCACTGAACACCCGTTCGCGTCGCCGACGCCGCCGCCGGCCGCGACGGAAGCAGCCCCGCC
>JAKLJY010000011.1 GCA_023150895.1 Myxococcota bacterium
CGGGGACGGCCACGCGGGCGTCGGGCTCGGGTGGCGGCGCGGCGTCGGGGATGGCCACGCGGGCGTCGGGGTCGGGCGGCGGCGCGGCATCGGGGATGGCCACACGGGCATCGGGGGTGGCCACGCGGGCGTCAGGCCCGGGTGGTAGCGCGGCGTCGGGATCGGCCACGCGGGCGTCGGGGGTGGCCACGCGGGCGTCGGGCTCGGGTGGTGGCGCGGCGTCCGGCACGGCTGCATCCGGGTCGGGCCGGCCGAGATCGTCGAGACGGGCATCGGGGCGTGCCGCGTCGGCCGAGGCATCGGTCGAGACATCCGGCGATGCCCCCGTATCCGTCGAGACCCGCGCATCGGGCGTGAATCCGTCGTCGGGCCGGCGGGCGTCCTGCTCGACGGCCCCGGAAGCATCACCGGCGTCGGTGGCCGCCGCATCGCCCGGGCGACCCGAGTCCGAGGTCGGGCCGGTGCCGCCCGCGTCGAGCGTGCTGCCCGGACCACCGCCACAGCCCCCGAGCGCGAAGGTGAGCACCGCACCGACGAGGCGCGCGGACGGCCTCATGGGGCGACCCCGAGCAGCCCGGCGATGACCTGGCGGGCGATGGGGTGGTAACCGGCGGCGTTGCGCTCGAACGTCGCGCGCGCCACGGCCTTCGTCTCCGGGTGGGCCGACAGCGCGCGGTACAGGGGCTTGAGGTATTTCATCCGGCCGACCTCGCCGAGGACGGCGACCGTCCGATCGACCGCCGGCGCGTATCCCGCGCGCAACCCGAGTTCGAGCCAGGCGACGAGGACCTCGTAGTTGCGGCTGTCGGTGAGCCGCCAGCGGGCGTCGAGGGCCTCACAGGGCGCCGCCGCGGCCGCGTCGAGCAGACCCTGCAGGTAGAGCTGCCACTCGGCGGGCGTCCACGCGGCGGCGACGGCCGGCTCGGGCAACGTAGCGCCGAGGGCTCGGAGTCGATCAAGGCGGAGCGAACGGGGGGCGGGGGCGTTCTCCGGCACGCCGGGGCCGTCAATCCACGCCTTGGCATGGACGGCCGCGAGCGCGCCGGGGGCGTGCTGCTGCATGAACGCCGTGAAGTCGTCCGTGGTGATGGACTGAAACCCGAAGGTCTCGATGTAGCGCCTGAGCAGGGCGTCGAAGGCCGGTCGCCCGAGGTGGGCCTCGAGCGTCACCAGGAAGAGATAGCCCTTTTCATAGGGCACGACGGAGTACGCCTGATCGGGGTCGACCTCCCAGAGATGCGTGCGCAGGTGCGTCAGGGCGGGCTGGTCGCCGAACTCCGCGATGGCCTCGTCGAGCGCGGCGCGGCCGAGGGCGGCGTGCAGCGCGGTGATCTCAAAGCCCTCCAGGCGCTCCTGAATGCGGCGCTCCGCGTAGACCGTGAAGCCCTCGTTGAGCCAGAAGTGCTCCGCGTCGGCGTTCGTCACCAGGTTGCCCGTCCAGGAGTGGGCGAGCTCGTGCGCCACGACGTTGACCAGCGAGCGGTCGCCGGCCAGCAGCGTGGGGGTCACGAACGTCAGGCGGGGGTTCTCCATGCCGCCGTAGGGGAAAGACGGCGGCATCGTCAGCACGTCGAAGCGATCCCACGGGTAGGGCCCGAACAGACCCTCGGCGGCGAGCAGCATCGCGTCGACGTCGGCGAACTCGGCCGCGGCGCGCTCGACCACGCCGGGCTCCGCCCAGACGCGGGAGCGCGGGCCGAGTTCGCGGCTCTCCAGCTCGCCCACCGCGAACGCGAAGAGGTACGGGGGAATCGGCTGCGGCATGTGCCAGCGCTCGATGGCCACCTCGCCCCGGACCTCGCGGCCGTCGAAGGCGGCTGCCATGAGGACGCGCAGGGGCGCGGGCACGAAGACCTCGGCCGTGTAGGTGATGCGCACGCGGGGGGTGTCCTGCACCGGCAGGACCGACCGCGCGTGAATGGCCTGACACTGACTGAACAGGAAGGGGTGCCGCCCGCCGTCCGTCTGGCGGGGCGTCAGCCACTGCAACGCCGACGCATCGGGCGAGGTCTCGTAGGTCAGCCGCACGCCCGCCGCCTCGGCCGGGACATCGAGGCGCAGGCGCGCCCCGAGCACCGGATCGGCCGGGTCGAGCGAGAACGCCACGGGTCGCCCGTCGAGGGTGGCGACCGCGTGAATGCGGAGGTCCCGCGTGTCGAGGTCGAGGGGGCCGGGCGCCGCCGTCGGCGTGACGAAGTGCAGCGCCGCGCTGCCGCGCAGCACGCGGCGGTCGAAGTCGACCGTCACGTGCCAGTCGAGGGCGCGGACGCGGGCCTGGGTGTCGTCGAAGTACGAGTGGGGGTCGAGGCGTGCCATGTCCGGCAGTATGGACCCCGCGCCGGCGCGCGCAATGGGAAGCCGCCGGGACGCGGCCCACGCGTCAGGCCGTCAGGCTGTCAGGCTGTGCCTTCGAGAACGCGACGCAGCTCGAACAGCGTCCGCCACAGCGCCGCCCGCTCGGGGGTCAGGCCGCCGGCCCCTTCGGACCGGCGCTTGACGGGGCCGTCCCAGTACGCCAGCAGGCGTCCGCGGTCCTTCGGGTCGTCCTTCTCGACGACGCCGAGCAGGTACCCCGGCAAGAGCCGCGCGGGCTCCGCTTCGGGAAAGTAGGCCCGCTGCAGACCGAGCGCAGAGGCCACGCTCACCGCCTCCGCGACGCTCATCACCGTCGCCGGCTTCTCGACGACGTGTCCTTCGTCGGTGCGCCCGTTGCGCAAATCCCGGAAAGCCGTCACGAGCGCCTCGATGACGGCGTCGTCCACGGCGAGGGGCTCGCCGACCCGGGCCAGGGCCGCCTGCGCCTGTTTGCGCACCAGGGCGACCTCGCGCGCGGCCTCCGCGATGGGGGGGACCGTCTCGAAGTTGAAGCGCCGCTTGAGGGCGGCGGACATCTCCGAGACGCCGCGGTCGCGCAGGTTGGCGGTGGCGATGACGTTGAAGCCCGGCCGCGCGTGCTCGACGGCGGCGTCGTCCGTCAGCTCGGGCACTTGCAGGCGGCGGTCGGACATCAGGGAGATCAGCGCGTCCTGCACCTCGGGCAGGCAGCGGGTGACCTCCTCGACCCGGGCCAGGCCGCCCTGCCGCATGGCCACGAGCACCGGCGACGGCACCAGGGCCTCCGGCGACGGGCCGCGGGCGAGCAGGAGCGCATAGTTCCAGCCATAGCGCAGGGCCTCTTCCTGCGTGCCCGCCGTGCCCTGCACGGTCAGGGCGCTCGTCCCGCTGATGGCGGCGGCGAGCAGCTCCGACAGCATGGACTTGGCCGTGCCGGGCTCGCCGACCAGCATGAGGCCGCGCTCGCCGGCCAGCGTGACCACGCAGCGCTCCACCAGCGCCCGCTCGCCGACGTATTTCTCCTCGATGGCGAGCGCGAGCGGGACGCTCTCGGGGGGGCGCGTGCCCTTCGGCAGCCGCAGCGTCTCGCCGCCGCTGCCCACGATGAACGTGACGACGGCCCGGGGCGTCAGGCGCCAGCCGGGCGGGCGCGGGCCGGTGTCGTACAAGGCCAGGAACGCCAGCTCGCGGGCATGGACGATCTCGGGCGGCGGGGCCTGCATCTGCGCGTTTGGCTCGCTCATGGCGCCGCCTTCTTGCCGGCGCGCGGCGTCTTGGCGTCAGCCTTGGCGGCGCGGCCCGTCTTGATGACCTCGAGGGCCGGGCGATCGCCGGCGGCCACGCGGGCCCAGGCCCGGGCGAAGAGATCACCGGGGCACTCGGCGACGAGGACTTGACCGAGCGGGGCGCGCAGCTTGCCGTTCTCGCCCCGGGTCAGCCCGTAGAGCGGGGCTTTCCAGGTTTCGAGGGGCAGGTCCGGGGCCGCGAGCTCGTCCCACCCGCCGGGCAGGAAGTGTTCGCGACCGGCGCGGGGGCGCTTGCCCTCGACCACCAGGCCCTTCTCGGTCAGGGTGGCGGCGGCCTTCTTGTACGCCGCCGGTTTCCAGTCGTTCCACTGCAGGACGCTGCGCTGCGTGGGCTGCGGCAGGGCCAGGATCTGCAGGTACAGCGCCGCGGCGTCCGGATCGAGGCCGAGGGCGGCGGCCGCGGCGGTCACCGTCTCCGGGGCGGTGGCGCGGGGGTCGTTCTCCCACCGTCCGGCGGGCAGGGGCGAGTGGGCGGCGCGGTCGGCGAGGGCCTGTGCCGCCTCGCTGCGCAGGAACGCCACGGCCTGGACGAACGCATTCGTGTCGTCTTCGCCGAAGAGGACGTGCGTGCGCTGCACGGTCTCGAGGTCGGCCGCGGAGCGGGCCTGCGCGGGCCGCCAGGCGGCGTTGGGGCTGCCGTCCTCGTCGCAATACACGACGAGCAGGCCCGTGTCCCGGCCCCGCTCCGGCGGGTTCGGTTCTTCGGTCTCCCCCCGCCGCGCCCGGCGCGGGGGCGGTGCCCAATGCGTGCCCCCGAGGCTGTCGAACCACGCCTTCTGCGCCTTCTCGACCTTCTTGCTCTCCGGATACCAGCACCCGATCGCGACGAGAAGGTCGGGGTTCTCGAGACGGGTCCGGGCCAGGGCGAGCAGCGTCGGCAGCGAGCGCCGGAAGGGATCTCCCGCCGGCAGCCCGGGCACGGCGAACATCAGGTACGCCGCCAGGGAGATGGCCGCCTCGCCGTCGAAACAGGGCGGCACTTCGCGCCCGTCGTCGGTGCGCTCGACGTCGCCATACGCGTCGAGGGCGTACTTGCCATCGTGCGTGTAGATCGTCGCGTTCTCCGGCGCGGCGACCGCGTACAGGAACGTGCGGGTGTCCATCGGCAGCGCGCTGACCTTGCTGACGGCCGCAACGAGTTCTTCGGGCAGCGGAATGCGCGGACCGAAGACCTCCCGGAACGCCGCCGCGAACCGATCGGCGGCCGAGTCGCCCGGCGGATCGAGCGGCGCCGAAAGCCCTGCGGGGTCGATGCCCGCCGCGCGGGAGAAGACCTCGAAGAGCCCCTCCGGTTTGAGGTCGTCCACGCCCTCGAGCCCGACCCGCGCTTCTTCGAGTTCGAGACCGAGCGCCTCGCGCAGGGGCTTGCCGACCGCGTCGTTCTTGTGGCGGTGCAGGACGGGCACGCCGGCGTACACCAGGGTCGCCTCGCTCGCCGAGAGGCCCGTCACGCCCGCGATATGTGCCCCGAGGCCGTCGGGGAGGCGGGACAGCGGGGCCGTCCGGGCGACCTCGGCGGCGCGGCGCAGGAAGTCGGCGCCGGCGGTGGGGCCGAGCGGTCGGCTGCCGGTGGACGTCGCGAACGGCGGCAGAACCTCCGCCGGGGCGTCCGTCAGCGCGCGGACCTCGATGGGACGGTCGGTATCGTCCGAGACGCGCTGGAAGGCCCAGGTGAAGCCACCGTGTGAGAACACCCACGCCGCGGCCACGGGCAGATCGTCGTCCTCCTCGTAGTCGTCCGGATCCATCTCGGGGTCCAGCACGACCGCGGGGGACTTCTCGCTCTCGAACGTGAGCGTCGCGACCCGGAAACGCTCGGGCGCGGCGGCCCAGGGCGTGTCGGCCAGGCGGGCGAGCAGCTTCGGCAGGGCCCCGCGGACGTCGGCCTCTTCGTCCGTCGCCACGCGGGGTCCGCAGGCCAGAAACGCCAGGGCGCCGGCGTTCGGCAACCACGAGAGCCAGGGCAGATCGCTCGCCGGCACCGCAAAGGCCTCGGTGGCCGGCGTCGCGAAGGCGGCGGCGACGGCGGCGATGTGTGCGGAGAGCTCCCCGGACGCGTACCACTGCCCGCTCAGCGTGCGGCCGAGGGCGGTGTGGACGTGTTCGTCGTCGAAGGCGTCCGGATCGGCCACCACGGGCGCGGCTTCGACTGCCCCGCTCGCCGCGCCGGTCAGCTTCCCGACCCGCCGCACGACGTCCGCCGCCCGCGCGGCCTGTTGCGCCACGCCGGCGATGAGCCCCGGGTGGGTCAGCTCGGGCAGGATGTCCCGGACGGCCGCGAGGGGCAGGGCCGCCTGGGGATCGTCTTCCTGGGACTTCTTGCGCGCCTTGCTGGCGCGGGCGGCGGTTTCTGCCGCCTCGAGGGCCGTCGCGTGCGCCACGGCGGCGTCCAGCAGTGCCCGGGCCTTCTCGTCCGTCAGCGTGCGCAGCGCGGCGCTCCCGGCCGGATCGCGCGGGGCGAAGTGGTGCCAGAAGTCCAGCCGCGGCAGCACCGGCGTCCCGGCCGGCAGGGCCTCGTCCTCGTCGTCGATCACCGCCACGCGCCAGGACTCGGCCGCATCGCCGGCCTCCGCGCGGCGCCAGAGCGCGTGCTCGCTGCGCCAGCGACCGCCCACCGCAGCCAGGAACGGCCCGTTTCCGGCGCCGGCCCCCGGGAGCGCGATCAACGCGTCGGGGGCCTCGCCGTCCACGAAGCCCGTCCACGTCCGGCCGTCGATGCCCTCGACCTCGAGAATGTCCGGCCCGGGGAGGTCGTCTTCGTCCTGCCCGGGGGCTGCCACCGGCGGCAGCGAGGTGCGCGCCCGCTGGCCCACCAGGCCGTCGCGCAGGCCGAGCGGCGAAGCCGTCAGGCCGGGGGGCGCCGGCGCGAGCGACAACGCCTCGATGGGCCCGAGCACGCGGTCCGGCCGGTCGGCGACGAACGCGGCGAAGAAGGCCGGCGTCGCTGCGGGCCCGAGTTTGCCGGTCGCGAGGTCGACCTTTCGGAAGTCGGGGCCGCGGGGGGGCGGCGCGTCCCCGCCCGCGCGGGTCGCCGCGTCCTGGGCGTTCTCGTCGTCGTCCTCGTCCCGGACCGTGTAGACGAGCGTGCCGTCCCCGAAGGTGTTCTCGGCGGCGCCGACGGTGGTGTCCCCGGGGCTGAGGGGCCGCCGCCCCTCGACCACCCGCCCGTCGGGCAAGGGCTGGCCGCCGCGTGCGCGCCAGCCGAAGGCGTACACGTTGGCGACGTCGAAGACCTCGGCCGGCCGACCGCTCCAGTAGCCTTTGCCCTGGTACGCGTCGTCCCGGTAGATGACCAGCAGCTGCCCGCCGGACCAGCGGAATCCCATGGGATCCGCGCCCTTCGGGAGCTTGAGGTCGTGCGCGAAAACGACCCCGTCGGCGCCGAGTACGACTGCCTTGCGGTCGGTGTACAGCACGAGCCAGGGGTAGACGCCGGAGAGGGAGACGTCTGCGGGTTTCGGCCCGGTGCCGCGCAGCTCGGCGTAGGCCTTTTCCAGCGCCGGCCAGCCGAGCTCATCGAAGACGCCGGCGTTGAGGGTCGCGCGCAGGACGGGCGTCACGTCGACCGCGTTCATGCGGGCGAGGGCCTCGGGGAACTCGGCGTAGATGGCCGGCGCCGTGCTGCTCTCCAGCGACTCCAGCGCGTCGAAGACGTCGGGCAGGCCGTGCTTGACCAGCCCGTCGACGTGCTCGAGCAGCCACGCGCGGCGCGCCGCCCGCAGCGAGGGTTTGCCGCGGGCGGCCGTCTCGAAGTCCTCGTCGCCGAAGACGCGCTCCAGCGACCGGGCAATCAGGGGGGCGTACCGCGCGTCGGCGGCAATCCGGACGAGATCGGGCGCGTCGGCGCCGCCCTGCGCCCAGTGGCTCAGATCCAGCGTGTCGTCCTCCGTCGGGGTGACGAGGGGCACGCCCAGCGCCAGGGCCCGCTCCAGCAGCAGCGGGTCGATCTCCTCGCGCCAGGACTCCGGGCGCACGAGATTCACGGGCACGGCGTCGGCGATCAGGCGCGGGGCGAGGGTTTCGATGAGCGTCACCGCGACGGCGTGGGGATCGTCGAGCCAGCCGAGCAGCGTGTGGACCCAGCGCGCGGCCCGGCCGGCGTCCGCGCCCGGCCCGTCGGCGGGCGCCGTGAGCAGCGTCAAGGCCCCGGAGGCCGTCAGCAGGTCGATCCAGGCCTGTTTGAAGTCGTCGTCGAAACCGGACGAAGGCGTCGGGAAGAGGTCGAGCAGCCGCGACGCCGTCGCCGGCTCGGCCTTGGCGAGGGCGATGAGGGAGGGGCGCCAGGTCTTCCACGACTCCGCGGCGCACTTCTGCATGGCCGGTGAGGGCAGGGCGTCCTTCAGGAACCGGCGCTCCTCCGCCGCCGGATCGAGGCCGCCGGCCTTGGCGAGCGTGCGCAGCTCCTTGGCCATGCCCGTGAACGGCGCGACGCCGCCGAGGGTGCGGCGCAGGCACAGGTCGTAGAAGAGGCCGTAGGCGCGCGGTTTGTCCTTGCTCTCGCCGAGGGAGCGCGCGTAGGCGACCAGGGACTTGGCGGCCAGGGCGCCGGACAACGCGAACTCGAGGAACGCCTCGGCGCGCACGGCCTCGTCGACGGGCAGCGAGAACTGACGCTCGGCCTCGCGGGCCTTCTCGAAGCTCTGCGCGGCGTAAGTGTGATTCCCGACGCCGAGGAAGAGGCGCCCGCACTCTTCCCAGAACGACGGCAGAAAGTGAGGCGCGGTGCGGGCGAGCTTGGCGCCGAGCGCGATCAGGGCATCGCGGGCGTGTCCCGGCTTGCTCTGCGCGGTGCGCTGCGCCTTCTTGAGGTCCTGCACGATTTCGAGGGCGTAGCGGGCGTTCTTCGGGTCGTTGAGCAGCGCCCACCCGGGGAAGCCGGGGGCGCGTCGACGTTGCCGACCGACGACGGGGCCGGGCGCGGGCGGTCCGAAACCGAGGGCCGAGGCCTCGGCGTCGGCGCCGGGCACGAGGCTCTCGGCGACGAGACGCACGACGCGGCGCTCGCCGAGCGCGGGGTGGGCGTATGTCCGGGCCACCACGGCATCCGTGGGCTCACCGGCGGGGAGGGCGGCGTTCGGGGGGACGATGCCCCCGGCCTGCAACAGGGCGCTCGCGTCACGCATCGTCGTTGTTCTCCTGTTCGTCGACCTTGCGCAGCGCGTGAATCGCCGCCGCCATTCGCACGCCTTCGGACCACGCGATGGGACCGAGGCGTCCGATTTCGACCGCGCGGTCCTGCGCGTCCACCCAGGTCAGATCACCCGTCGAGGTCTCCCACTGCGGATCACCGTCGCCGACCCAGAAGCGGGCCTCGACGATGGCACCGGCTTCGTACACGCGGCAGAGGGCGTGGCCGCCGCGCACGCGATAGCCCAGGCGGCGGCAGTGGCCGAGGACGTGCAGCAGTTGCTCGAACTCGCCGCCCTCGAAGGCGTCGATGCTCTCGCGGTCGGGACGCACGGGCTTCCCGGCGACCGTGCCCGGCGCGAATGTCTCGCGGTAGAGCTGCGAGAGCCCCTGACGGAGCCCGAGCTCACCGGCCAGGGCGCGGAAGTCGGCCAGATCGCCGAGCAGAATCGGGTGCGGCAGGGCCACGCTCTCGGTCGAGAGCCAGCGCGTCTCACCGTCGAGGTCCACGATGCCGAGGCCGCGAGTCGCGTCCACCGTGCGCAGAAAGCCCGCCGAGAGCAGATCGGGCGTGCCGTCGGCGCCGACGGGGGCGAGTACGGCGTTCTCGAGCTGCGAGCGCCACGCCGGATCGGCAAAGACAAGGGCGATCACCCCCCGCGGCACGGGCAGGGAGCGCAGCATCCAGGCCTCGACCGTCTCGCGGCACTCCGCGGCGTGTTGCGCGAGCCACTCGGTCAGCGCCGACAGCGACTCGGCGAGCTCGCCGTCCCGCACCTCTTTCGGCAGGGAGGCCAGCACCTTGCCCTTGGCGTTGCGGCACACGAGTTTCTCGCCGTCGAGGGCGAGCTGATAGCCGCCGCCGGCGTCGAGCCAGTGGCGGTCGGGCGGTGGGGTCTGAGTCGAATCGGGGGTCTGCATCGGTAGCCTCCGGAGAGCCATCGGGCGATCGCCGCATCCAAGCGACGCCCGGACTCTGCGCTCCCCGGGGTCGCCGTTCAAGCGGCGCGGGGACGCCTCGGCGGCGAGTTACGCGGGCAGCTCGAACCAGAACCGGCTGCCGCGCCCCGTGTCGCTGTCGACCCCGATCCGCCCGCCCTGCGCCTCGACCGCGAGCTTGCAGAACGTCAAGCCCAGGCCCGTCGAGCGCTTCACGCCCTGTTTACGGGCGTCGACCTGGAAGAACTTGTCGAAGATGCGGGCGTGCAGGGCCGGCGGGATGCCCGGCCCGTCGTCCTCGACCTCGAAGCGCACCGCGGCGCCCTCCGGGGGTCGCACGACATGGAGCCGAACGAGGCCCCGTTCACCCGTGAATTTCAGCGCGTTGTCCAGCAGGTTGCCCAGGACCCGCCGGACGAGCGCCGGATCACAGCGCACCGGGTCGAGCGATTCGGGCAGCGCGAGCTCCACCGTGCGGCTGTCGCGGCGGGCGTGCACGTCATGCCAGACCTGCAGGGCGAGGCTCCGGACGTCGGTGGGCACGGACTCGACCGGGAGCTGTGCCGCTTCGAGCCGGCTGACGTCCAGCAGGGAGTTGATCATCGCGGCGAGCCCGCGGCAGGCGGCGCTGCTGTCGGCGAGGGCCTGCACGACGTCCGGATCGTGGGGCACCTCCTCGAGCCACTCCAGGTTGCTCATCACGACCGTCAGGGGCGAGCGCATGTCGTGGACGACCATGTGGACCAGCGCGTCGCGCGTCTCCTCGAGGTGGCGCAGGCGCTCGTTGGCCGCCGCCAGGGCCCGCTGCTGCGCGCGCAGTTGCAGGTGCGTGCGCACGCGCGCCGCCGCCTCGTCGAACTGGAACGGCTTGGTGATGTAGTCGACGCCCCCGAGGCCGAACGCCCGCAGTTTGTCCGCGGTCTCCGTCAGCGCGCTGAGGAAGATCACCGGGACATCGCGGACCGCCGGCGAGGGGGCCGATTTCAAACGCTCGCAGACCTCGAACCCGTTCATTTCCGGCATGTCGATGTCGAGCAGGATGAGGTCCGGCGGGTGACGGTTTGCCGCGGCGAGGGCCAGCGGACCGGACGGGAAGGCCACCACCCGGTAGCCCCGGCTGCGCAGCATCTCGCCGAGGAGGTCGAGGTTGGCCGGGGTGTCGTCGACCAGCATGATGGTCTCGAAAGAGGCGTCGGTGCTCACGGATCGGCCTCCCCATCGGGTCGAAGCCAGCGTTCGAGTCGCGGATAGTCGTATCGGGCGGCCAGCTCGGCGAGGGCGTCCGCCGCCCCGGGGGCGACGCCGCGGGCCTCGACGAGCCCCGTGGCGAACGAGCTCATGTCGCCCGCCTCCACGGCGTCCCTGAGGCGGGCGCGCAGGCCGTCCGGAAGGGCGCGGACCTCGGGCGGGGGCAGCCCGCTCGTCCGGTCGGCCCCGGGCCCGGCGATGGCCGCCGGCGGATGGTCTGCATAGACGTAGCGCAGCCCCAGCACCTCGCCGATGGCCTCGATGAGCTCGTAGGGTCGAAACGGCTTTCGGACGTAGGCCGTGACCCCGCTCGCACGAACCCGTTCGACGTCCTCGTCGAACGCGCTGGCCGTCACGGCGATCACCGGCAGGTGGGCGCTCTCGGGTCGGGCGCGGAGGCGGCGGGTCGCCTCGTACCCATCCATCCCGGGCATGCGCATGTCCATCAGCACGACGGACGGCCCGAACTCCGCGACGGCCTGGAGCGCGGCCGCCCCGTCCGTGGCCTCCGCGACCTCCATGCCGAGCGGGACGAGCAGCTCGCGGATGAGTGTCCGGTTGTCGGCGATGTCGTCGACGACGAGCACCCGGGGACGCGGCGAGTCGGCGGCCAGGCCCATGAACGCCCGCTCCCGCGGGGCGGTCGTATCGGCCTCGCGCAGGGCCACCGGTTCGAAAGCGACCTCGAAACTGAAGGTGCTGCCGACCCCTTCGATGCTCTCGACCGCGAGGCGCCCGCCCATGAGCTCGACGAAACGACGGCTGATGGTCAGGCCGAGGCCGGTGCCACCCCCCGCCTCGACGCCGGCGCGCGCCTGCTGGAACGCACCGAAGATGCGCTCGAGATCGGCCTCGGGGATGCCGGGGCCGGTGTCCGTCACCTCGAACCGCAGGCGGATCTGCGAGCGCGCGACGGACTCGGGGGCGCCTGCGGGGACCGCCGGGTCGCGGGAGAGGACCCGGAGCGTCACGCCGCCCCGTTTCGTGAACTTGAGCGCATTGCCGAGCAGGTTGACGAGCACCTGCCGCAGCTTGCCCCCGTCGCCGCGCACGCGCGCCGGAACGGCGTCGTCGCGCTCGACCGCGAGGCTCAGGCCCTGACCGTGCGCTCGCGACTCGAAGAGCGCCGCCAGGTCGTCGACGAGCGCCCGCAGGTCGAAGATCTCGCGCGCCAACGCGACCCGCCCCGACTCGATGGCCGACATGTCGAGGACGTCGTCGATCAGGCGCAGCAGGTGGTGGCCGTTGCGCAGGATGGTGTCGATCTGACGGGCCTGCGTCGGCCCCAGCGACGGGTCGCGGGCCAGGAGCTGCGCGAAGCCGAGGACCGCGTTCATGGGCGTGCGAATCTCGTGGCTCATGTTGGCCAGGAACTCGCTCTTCGCGCGGCTGGCCTTCTCTTTTTCGGCCGCAAACCGCCGGGCGTCTTCCATGGCCTCGCGCAGCGCGCGGCTCTGGGCGTTGCGTCGCATCGTCGCGCCGACGTTGTCGGCGAGGAACTGCAGCAGGCGCTGGTCACCCTCGGACCACGGTCGTTCGTTGCGCACGGAGTCGAAGCCGATGAACCCGAGGTCGACCCCCTCGAACCGGATGGGGAGCACGATGAGCGACTGAATGCCCTGGGGCGCCAGCACCGCGCGTTCGAGGGCCCACGTCTCGGGCAGGGCGCTCACCCGGGGGATGTAGATGCTCTCGCCCCGAAAGAGCGTCTCCGACCACGTCGGGACCACGCTGACGGGCAGGTCTTGCAGGTTGTCTTTCTCCGGCGAGATGCCCGGCGCGCACCATTCGTGGGTGTTGGTCATCGACGCGCGGTCGTCCGACCAGCGGAAGATGTACGCGCGGTCGACGCCGGAGAAGGTCCCGACGCGGAGCAGGACGTCTTCGAACAAACGGTCATGTTCGGTCTCGTCGGCGCGGAAGAAGGCCGCCGTCGCGTCCACGAGCAGGTCCTCGAAGGCGACCCGGTGGCGGAGTTCGTCCTCGAGCCGCTTGCGCGCCGTCACGTCCTGGTGGCTGCCGTACATCATCCACGGCCTGCCGTCGGGCGTCCGGGTGGCGACGCGGCCGCGGTCCTGAACCCAGATCCAGTGGCCGGCTTTGTGCCGCATGCGGGACTCGAACTCGTAGTACTCGGACTCGCCCTCGAAGTGTGCGTCGAGCCGCCGGCCGCTCTCCGCGAGGTCGTCCGGGTGCGCGAGCCGCACCCACGTGTCGATGGAGATGGGGGCGAGCTCGTCGAGGGTGTAGCCGACGATCTCGGCCCAGCGGGCGTCGAAGTGCGTCTCGCCCGTCTGGACGTTCCACACCCAGGTGCCGATGTGCGTGCCCTCGAGGATGGCCTCGGCGGTTCGCAGGCGCTCGCGGGCCGTCGGGAGATCGAGCGTCGACTGGGGGTCGAGGGTCATGGCGGGTCGCTTCCCGTCCTGCGGCGTCACACTGGCGTTGCGGGAACAGCCTATCGTGCAGGGCTGTCATCGGGCGGACATCGGGAAAATCCCGGATGCGGGTCGGCGCCGACTCGGATGGGAGGCCGGTAAGACCCCCCCTGCTTTGACCCCGGTCAAGTCGGCGGGCGTCGCTCAGCCACCCGGCAGCACGAAGTGACGGACCTCGGCGAAGCTGCGACGGAGCTCGGCCCGAAAATCCGGGTGCGCGATGCCGATCAGGGCCTCGGCTCGCTCGCGCAGCGTCTTGCCGTGCAGGTTGACGGCGCCGTACTCCGTCACGACCCAGTGGACGTGGCCGCGGCTCGTCACGACACCCGCGCCGGACTTGAGGGCGGGGGCGATGCGCGAAACGGTGCCCTTGGCGGCGGTGGCCGGGAGCGCCAGGATGGGCTTGCCCCCCTTGGACAGCGCCGCGCCGTGGATGAAGTCCATCTGCCCGCCGATGCCCGAGTAGATGCGATGGCCGATGGAGTCGGCGCACACCTGCCCCGTGAGATCGATCTCGAGCGCCGAGTTGATGGCCGTCACCTTGTCATTCTTGCGGATGAGCGCGGTGTCGTTCGTGCGGTCGCAGGGGTGGAACTCGACCATCAGGTTGTCGTCCACGAAGTCGTAGAGCCGTCGGCTGCCATTGACGAAGCTCGTGACGATGCGACCGGGGTGGATCTTCTTGTGCCGGTTGGTGATCACCCCGTTCTCGACCAGCGGAATCAGACCGTCCGAGAACATCTCGGTGTGAATGCCGAGGTCGAACTTGTTGCCGAGCCGGGCGAGGACCGCGTTGGGGATGGCCCCGATGCCCATTTGCAGCGTCGCACCGTCCTCGACGAGGGCGGCGATGTGCTCGCCGATGAGCGCCTCCTCGGGGGAAGGATCCGTGGCCGGATGACTCGGCAGCGGACGATCCGTCGCCACGAAGGCCGTGATGCGCGAGAACGGAATCTGCGCGTGCCCGTGCGTTCGCGGCATCTGCTCGTTGATCTCGGCGATGACGACGAGCGCGGCGTCCGTCGCGGCGAGGGTGGCATCGACCGAGGTGCCGAGCGTGCAGACGCCGTTGTGATCCGGGGGCGAGACCTGAATCAGCGCGACGTCGAGCGGGACAATCCGGTTGCGAAACAGCCCGGGGATGTCCTTCAGGAAGATCGGCATGAAGTCGGCCCGGCCCTCGGCGACCGGGACCCGGGCCGCCGGCCCGGTGAACATCGAAATCGAGAAGAAGCGGCCGTCGTGCTCCGGACGGAGGAACTTCACCTCCCCTTCGAGGTGAAGGTGATAGAGCCTGACGTTCTCGAGCTCGGTCCGCTCGACGAGGGCGTCGAGGAGCGTCGTGGGGGTCGCGGCGGCACCGTGGATATAGACGCGGTCGCCGGAGTTGATGACCGAGAGCGCGTCGGCGGGCGAGACCGCGCGCGACTTCCAGTCGCTGAAGGGTTTCATGGGGGACTCCTCGTCGTCGTGCAGGGCACAGGGCGATCGGGCGCGGTGTGCCACGACCGTCGGTGACGGGTCAATGGGGCCCGAAGGCAAGCCGGGCGGGTCATGGCGGACCGTGGGGTTTGGGATGTTTCGATTCGGAAACCGGTCGCCGGCCGGAAAATACGGATCGGAAACGGCGCGCGAAGTTTGCAGAATAGTGGATGTTTTTGTCTGTAAAGTCCTGCACTGGCCAGGGTCCGCAGGCTGGGCCCTCCCGCGGCCGTCGAGGGGGCGTCTCGTGCGCTCGGCGACGGGGCGCGGCGGGCTTGGCCTGCGAATTGCTCCGGCGCCCGCCTGGACGAAGGTCATCCGGACCTCGTCGAGACGGACAACACCGGGGAAACAAGCGATGATGACCGGGAAACTTTTGACAGTCGCGTTGCTCGGCAGTGGCCTCCTGGCCATGGGGTGCGAAGGCCCCGCCGGCGCCAAGGGCGAAAAGGGCGATCCGGGGACCGCCGGTCCGGCGGGTGATGCCGGCGCCGAAGGGCCCCAGGGCGAGCCGGGTGAACAGGGCGAGCCGGGTGAACAGGGCGAACCGGGCGCGCCGGGTGAACCGGGGGCGCCGGGCTCCGACGGCGCGCCGGGCGCACCGGGTGCACCGGGGGCGCCGGGCTCCGACGGCGCGCCGGGCGCACCGGGCTCCGACGGACCCCCGGGACCCGCCGGTCCCGAAGGCCCCGCCGGGCAGGACGGCCAGGACGGGCAGAACGGCCAGGACGGGCAGAACGGCGCGGACGGCGTCGACGGCGAGCAGGGCCCCCAGGGCGAGACCGGCGCGCAGGGCGAGACCGGCGCGCAGGGCGAGCAGGGTGACCCCGGCCCCGCCGGCGGCAACGTCGAGGTTCAGTACCACCACGGCGAGGCCTTCCTGCTCTCCACCGGCGAGTTCCTCGAGGCCGACAAGTTCTACGCCGACGCCGAGATCACCGGCGCGACCGTGGGCGCCGACGGCTCCCTGAGCGTGGACTTCAGCGTCTTCGACGGCGCCGGCGAGCCCTACGCGGCCCTCGCCGCCGTGAACGCGGTGGTCGCGAAGCTCGTCTCCGACGACGCCTCGATGAAGTGGGTCACCTACAACAACCGCAAGCAGACGGCCCCGGCGGGCGCGTGGGGCGACGCGGGCTGCGCCATTCAGGGCTACCGCGAGAGCAGCGGCGCCGGCGCGACCAACGGCACCCTCACCAACCACGGTGACGGCACCTACACCTACACCTTCCGCATCAACCTCCAGACGGTCACCATGCCGACCTGCGTGGATGGCGCTGCGGAAGAGCCCGTCGGGTACGAGCCGGCCGCGACGCACCGCGTGTACCTGTCCTTCGGCGGCCACTCCGGCGCCACGGGCGACGCGCACCTCGACTGGGTGCCGGACGGCGTCACGCCGCTCGATACCCGCGACATCATGCAGACCGAGACGTGCCGCGCTTGCCACGGTCTCGAGTTCCACGGTCACGGCGGCGACCGCCTCACCCTCGAGGGTTGCGTCACCTGCCACAACGACTACTCGACCGAGGCCCGCGGCGGCGACAGCCTCGACACGAAGGTCATGATCCACCGGATCCACGCCGGTTCCGATCTGCCGAGCGTGCAGGGCCCCGACGGCTTCTACTGGGACAACCCCGCGACGCCCGCCGACGAGTCCGCCGACAACGACCCGTACATCATGTACACGCAGCGCGGCTCCGCCGACTTCTCGCACGTCGGCTTCCCCGCCCTGATCTCGAACTGCACCAAGTGCCACACGGGTGATGGCGCCGACGCCGCGAACTGGAACACCAAGCCGAGCCGCGCGGCCTGCAGCTCCTGCCACGACGACGTGGACTTTGCGAGCGGCGCGAACCACGCCGCCGGCCCGCAGGCCAACGACGCGATGTGCGCCGGCTGCCACCAGCCCAACGCGGGCCTCTCGCCGATCATCCCGGCCCACGACTGGATGAACCGCGATCCCCGCAACGTGCCCGAGTTCAACGTCGAGATGACGGTGACCGGCGCGGCCAACGGCGAGTACTTCATGGCCGGCGAGGCCCCGGTGGTCCACATCCGGGTCTTCAACCGCAATGCGGACGGTTCCAACGGCGCGCCCATCGATCACACCCAGGTCAACGCCGAGACGAACAACGGCAACGAGGGCTGCCTCGAGGCCGGCTGCCCCGATGGCGACGGCCGCTACAACGCGCCGTTCTTCGTTCACGGCCCCCGCGCCGATCGCCAGCCCGTGCTGACGACCAAGGCCCGCGTGAAGATCACCAGCAACGGCATCGGGCCCTTCGACCTGAGCGCCGTGCCGGCGAACACGAACTTCACGATCACCCTCGATCAGGGCGTCAGCCTCCGGTACTTCGACGACTTCGGGCGCGACATGGTCGCCGCCGGCGTCATCAACGTGCCCTTCACCCCCGCGACGTCCGTCCCCGCCGCGGCGACGACGACCCCGTCCGACCTGGCCGCCTGGCTGAACGGCAACGCGAACTTCGCGCGCCGCGCCATCGCGTACCTCGAAACCGACGGCCGCCTGTCCATCCGCAGCCGCAACCTCGGCAAGCTGTACTCCGTGCAGCTCGGCGCCGGCCCCATCACCCAGACCGTGTTCAACAACGACACGGCGGTCAAGGTGCAGGGCGGCTTCACGCTGAGCAATGCCCTGACCAAGCAGGCCGTCCCGGCCAACAACGACCCGAAGATCACCTGGAACGCCGACGAGATCCTCTACACCCTCGACCCGGTGGACGACCTCCGTCCCGGCACCTACGTCGCCAGCCTCGAGTTCGGTGACCGCGGCCGCATCGACGGCGTGAACTACCGCACGCCCTCCGTCGCCAAGGTGACCTTCAACGTGAAGCAGGCCGAGGAAGAGCTGCCCCCGGCCGGCAACTGCGGTGACTGCCACCAGAACAACAGCGGCACCGGCTTCGTGCTCGACTACGCGCGGCACTACAAGATCTTCGACGACAGCGCGATGGATCAGTGCGGCGCCTGCCACGACTACCAGCCCGGCGCGGTGGTCGACCCCGCCAACCCGATGGCCTGGAACGGCTCGAAGCCCATGAGCCGCCGCGTCCACGGCATCCACTTCGGCTCGTCGCTGAACTACCCGCTCAGCACCGTCGACTACAGCAACGGCGACCCCATCGCGGGACGCAACTGGAACATCACCTACCCGCAGGACGTCCGCAACTGCGAGACCTGCCACAAGGCCGAGAACACGAGCGGCAGCTGGGCCACCAACGCCAATCGCCTCGCCTGCAGCGGCTGCCACGACTCCGACGCCAGCATGGCCCACATGCGGCTCCAGACCTTCGATCCCACCCCGGGTCAGCCCTGGAGCGGCGACGAAGAAGAGTCCTGCACCGCCTGCCACTGAAGCCGGGATGGTGTTAACCTCCCGCCTCGATGAATCCCCGCCGCCCTTTTCCCCCCTCCGCCGCCCTCCTTCTCCTTCCCCTCGGCCTCTCCTGCCTGACGCCGGCTTGCCAGCGTGACCCGGCGGGTACGCCCGCCGTCGCCCCCGCGGCACCCTCCGCGGCGCGACCATCCGCGAGCCCGCCGGCACAGGGGGCGCTGCCGGCCGACACCGTCGTGACGGTCAACGGCGTGCCCATCACCGAGGCCGACATCCGGCAGGAGACGAAAGGCGACGTTCACGGGGCGTTGCCGGACGAGGGCAAGCGCAAGGCCATCATCGAATTGCTCGTCAAGCGCGAGTTGCTGCGGCAGCAGGCGCTCGCCCGCGGTCTCGACACGCAGCCGGAGTACCTGCAACGCCGCATCGCGCTCGACGCGCAGATTCGCGCCTTCGAGCGCGGTGAGCTTCCCCAGGCGCTCCTGCGGGCTGAACTCGCCGCCGCACAGGTGACGGAGGCCGAGGCGCGTGCCTGGTTCGACGCCAACAAAGACCGCGTCGCGACCGAGGTGCACGTCAAGCAGCTCATGGCCAAGACGCGTGCGCAAGCGGACGCCCTGCACGCGCAGCTCGAGGCCGGCACGCCCTTCGACGACGTGGCGCGGACCCTCCTGCCGGGCATCGAGGTCGGGTCGAAGGCGCCGTGGGACCTCGGGTTCCTGCGATTCAGCCAGATGGCCCCGCAGTGGCTCCCCGTCGTCTTCGATGTGCCCGAGGGCAAACACTCGCGCGTCATCGAAGGGCCGGGCAACCGATTCTGGATTCTGCAGGTCCTGGGAAAACGACCAGCCGCGAGCGTGACGTTCGAGTCCCTCTCGGCGGGCATTCAGGAGCGGATGCGCGGCGAGCGAGCCGCGGAACGGCAGGCGGCCATCGAGACGCAGGCGCGGGCGAACGCGAAGATCGTCTTCACGCCGAAAGCGACGGCCGAGACACCCGTCGACTGAGCGTCCGAGCCTACGGGGTGCCCGCGGCCCCGTACACCCAGCAGCCGCGGAACTTCGCCGGTTGCCCGTGCTGACAACGCAGGTCCCACTGCACCGAGACCTCCTGCGGATCCCAGCGAGCATGCGCGGTCGCGCGCGGGCGATTGCGCCACGTGAGGGCGTCAATCGTGATGGTGCCCGTCCACGCCCCGCACATCGGCTTGTTCGATGTCGCCATCGGCGCGTCGTCGCTGATGCCGGCGACGTCGTAGGTCCCCGGCTCGAGCGTCGCTTCGGCGCCCGACGGCAACGTGAGCACCAGATCGAGCCCCGCCGTCAGCCCGAGCGCCAGCGTGCGCACCCCGTTG
Organism: Myxococcota bacterium; assembly: GCA_023150895.1. Classification (GTDB taxonomy): domain Bacteria; phylum Myxococcota_A; class Bradymonadia; order UBA7976; family UBA1532; genus CAINDO01. Next base: position 19,582 of record JAKLJY010000011.1, read on the forward strand.
AGCAGCGCCGGCGGTGCACACCCCATCGGGTTGCGTGCCGGATCCCCGACGCAGCGCCCCGTCTCGTCTCCCCGTTCGTAGCGCTGAGGATTGCCCTCGACCTCGAGGGTGTAGTGGCCGGGGCTCTCCGCACAGTGCGGGCCCGGTGTGCCCTGCAACTCGCCGGCAGGGCGCTCGTTGTACCAATCGCGCCAGCTCTGCACCACGGCGAGACCGCCGACGATCAGGAAGACGACGAACAGCCACGACGTCCGCTTCGGCGGCGCCTCGATGCGCATGTCGAGCACCCGGCCCGGTCGGAGCATGACCGGCGGGCGGGGGGCGGCGCCCCGCGGCGACGGGAGCGGAGCGGGGGCGGCGGACGAAGTGGTGGGCACCTCGGCGGACGAAGTGGTCGAAGTGCCGGGCACCTCGGCGGACGAAGTGGTGGGCACCTCGGCGGACGAAGGGGTGGGCACCTCGGCGGACGAAGGGGTGGGCACCTCGGCGGACGAAGTGGTGGGCACCTCGGCGAGGAGCACCGTCGGCTCGGCCCATGGGCCGGCCGGTGTCGGGACGGGCTCGATCGGCGTGCGCAGCGGAAAGACCGTCAGGTGCACGCCTTCGTGCCGTGCCTCCCAGCGCTGGCGAAGGGTCTCGGCGTCGTCGGGCGACTCGAGGTCGACGAGCCAGGGCGAGGACTCGGCGAGACGGGCCTCGAGCTTGCCGCGGTCGACCTGAGTGGCGTGGGCGACCTCGGTGAGGAGCGCCTCGGTGGTGGCCGCATCCCAGTGTCGATGGCCGACGACGGCGATTCTGAACTGCACGACGATCCCCCCGAAAACGCTTTGGCGATTCGGTCAGATCCGTGGGCCTTTGGCAAGAATATCGACGACTTAGGGCGCGTTGGACCAGCCGACGCCGAGCAGCGCGGTGGCGGCCGGTCGGGACGCACGAGCGGAGAGCGAGGGCGAGTACCCCCCGCGCACGTCGACCTGCCAGTGACCGAGGCGGAGATCGGCGGCGAGTCCGACCCCCCACTCCTCGTCGTACGCTTCGCTGCGCCCGGTCCGGCCGCGGTCGTTCACGACGGCGGCCGCCGCGATGGGTCCAATCTCGGCCTCGCCGAAGGCCCGGACCGGCAGCGCCACCTGCGCGTGCGCGTATCGATCGCTCAACGTGTGCGCCCAGAAGACGCCCGGGATGGGGGCGACGTAGGGCGTAAGCCCGCCGACCCGTCGGCGACCGAGGTCGTCGTCCCCGGCCGCCGCGCCGGCCTCGAGCGTCCCTTGCCAGCGCAGGGGCCCTGCGATGTCCGTGCCGCCCATCGCCCACGGCCGAAGCCGGGCAATGCCCTTCCGCGGGCGGTTGCGCGTATCGCCCGGATCGCCCCATCGGGTCGCGTCGGTGCGAAGGTCCACGCCGCCTTCGACACCGGCGGCGAAGCCGCGCAGGCGCGGGTACAAGCGATGGCGCTCGCGCCAGGCGGCGTCGTCGGCGAGCCCCCAGAACGTGTACCGCAGGCGGGGCTCGAGGACGGTGACCTCGGGCGGCAGGACGAACTCGGGTCCGGTCTCGTCGCCGTTCTCGTCGAAGAACCACCGCCGCACGCCGAGTTCGACCTCGACGTAGTGCGCGGCGCCGATCCGGGTCTTGGTGAAACCCTGCGCCTGCACGTAGCTCGACCGGAAGGTGCGCTCGCTGCGATGTTCGAGGTCCTGCCAGTAGTCCGTCGAGAGGCCGGCGATGTAGAGTTCGCCCGTGAGGCGGGCGTTGAGCGTCGTGTGCTCGTCGACGGGCACCTCGGCGAGGCCGAACCGCAGCGTATCGGTGTTGAATTCGGCGCCGAAGCGGCCAGCCCCCCCGTGCTCGCCGAGGCGGCGATCGTAGGCGAGCAGCAAGACGCCGTGCAGCGGTCGCTCGTCGTCGGCATGCGCCTCGGCCGACACGTAGGCCGCATACCGTGCGCCCGGCTCGGCGCTCTGCGCGGCCATCGGGAGGACGAACGTCAAGGTGAAGAGGCCGCGGCGCAGCGCGGTCGGCAGGTTCATGGGGACTCCGGGTGTTCGAGTGTCCCCTCTGATGTCGACGAGGCCGCCGCCGTTTCAACCGATGCGTCGAGCAGCCGCACGAGGGCGGGCCGGACACCGAATGCTGCGAGGAGTTCGTCGAGCCGGGCTCGGGCCGGGCGGTTCTCGCGGTGGACCCTGCGCCCGAGGATGAGTTCGTTTTTCAGGCTGTGTTCCCAACCGGCGAGCTCGGTGACGGTGACCTGATATCCGTGCGCCTCGAGCGTCAGCGCGCGAATCACGTTGGTCAGATGGGCGCCGAACTCGCGCCGGTGCCAGGCATGTCGGTACAGCGGTGCGACGGCTTCGGTGCGAATCGGATCACCGGGGCCCTGTGCGGCGAGCAGCCGCGCGACCTCGGCTTGACAGCAGGGCACGACGGCCACGTAGTCCGCGCCGCGACGGATCGCCAGGGCGAGCGCGTCGTCCGTTGCCGTGTCGCAGGCGTGCAACGCGCAGACGAGGTGCAATCGCTCCGGCAGGGGCGCCGCCTCGATCGTCGTCGGGACGAACGTCACCCGCTCGAGTCCGGCGTCGCGCGCAATGGTCTCTGCGCGGGCGGCCAGGTCGGCGCGGCTCTCGACGGCGAAGAGACGACCCTTATCGACGCCGCGCAGCCACTTCTGCGCGAGCATCAGGCCGAGGTATGCCTTGCCGGCCCCGGCGTCGACGAACTGTGGATCGGCGAAGCGCTGCAGGACGTCCGTGACGGCCGGCGTCAGCAGCGTCAGCAGGTGTTCGATCTGCTTGAGCTTGCGGCGCGCGTCGGCGTTCAGAGCGCCATCGCGCGTCAACAGATGCAGGGCATGGAGCAGCGGGCGCGGGAAGTCCGGGGGCACGTCCGGGAGCGGCCGAGCATGTTTCTTCACGGGAAGACCTGAAAACCCGTCGGATCGGTGATGGTCGGCAGCTCGCCGTCCGGGGAGAGCACGCCAGTCCAGTTCCCCAGAACGAACAGACCCATGCCACCGTGCGGCGGGGCTTCGCGTTCCTTGAAGGCCGGTACATCGGCCACGAGGTAGAGCGCCCCGCCGGTCGGGATGACCGCGCCCGGCTCGAGGTGCATCGAAACGCCCGCGCCGGAGACCCGCCAGTTCGACACGTCCACCGGGCTGCCGGTGAGGTTCGAGAGCCGAAGATACGCACGCTCCGGGGCGTCGGGCGAGGGATCGGCCTCATCGATCAGCACGGCGGGCTCCACGGGCATCGGCAAAGGCCCCCCGACCTCCTGCATCCAGGTGCCGTAGACGAAGGCGCGCCGCTGCGCGAGGTAGTCCTCCCGGAGCGCGCGCACTGCTTGCGCGAAGGTCTGCGGCTCGCCCCACGATGGCCAGGTATTCGTATCCAGATCTCCGTCGGCGCCGATCTCTTCGACCAATGCGTCGATCCGGGTCTCGTAGTGAAGTAGCTCCGGCGGTGTGTCCGGGGGCTGCAGGAGCGTGTCCATCAGCGTGCGGAGACGCCGGTAATACATCTCCTGAAACTCGGGCAGCGCAAACAGCGCGCCCGTCAGGCGGCTATTGCCCCCGACGAACATGGGGTTCTGCGGATACATGCGGTCGTCGAAGTAGTTGCCCGTCCAGTTGCGGCCAAAGCTCAGATCCAGGTCCCAGATCATGAACCACCACTGGTCCGTGACCCCCGTGTCCCGGTAAGCGTAGTAGTTCTTGTGACAACAGTCCGTGCTCGACGTCAGGATCATCGCCGCCAGGAAGTTCACCATCGCCGCGATGTTCACCTCGTCGTACAGAAACCGCCGGAGGTCGTCGCCACCGGCGTTCAGCCCGGCCATGAAGGCTTCGAGATCGGCCTTGCCCTCGTCCTTGCGCGTCTTCTTTTCGGCGGCGGCCGGGTTCTGGAAGTTGTCGTACATTTTGTAGAGCGCACCCTCGGGATTGCGGCCGAGGCGCTCGAGCCACCGGTCGTCGGCGTCCTCGACCATGTCGTAGACCCCGAAGAACTGCCCGTTGAGCTGCACGCGAACGGGGAAGGCCAGGTGGTGGTCGGCGTCGGCGTCGCGGTAGGTCTCCCAGGCGAGGGTATTGCGCAGCTTCGACTTGTCCGCGTAGTTCGACAGGAGGTTCACGTCCTTCACGCGTCCGAACTCGCCTCGCACGCGGAAGCGGTGGTCGCTGGAGAAGTCCAGGTTGTAGCTGTGTTTCGGAAACCCGCGGCTCGACTGCCCGTGCAGCGAGAACGCCACGTTCGAGTACAGCTCGCCATTCCAGTACACGACGCCCCGCGTGCCCTGATCGCTCGCCGCGGCATCGAGGCGGCCCGTGTACCAGTGCAGCACCGGCAGGTTCGTCTCGACGCCGAGATCTTCGATCACCGTGCCGAACCAGGGTTCGCTCTCGAGAGAGTCTTCGAAGCGCGGGGCGCGCGCACGCTGACCGAGCCCGTCGACCACCTCGACCCGGAACCGCACGAGATCCCCTGGGAAGGCCGGCGGAAACACGACGCCCTGCCAGGTACCGTCGCCGACGTCGAACAGATCGCTCGTCTCCTCCGGACCGAACATCACCCGTGTCGTCACGGTCACGCGCTCGACCGGCGCGGTGCCCGGCTCGACGCGGGCGCGGATTGTGATGGGATCGCCCGCCCGCACCGCCGGCCACGGATCGAGGACCTCGATGTAGGGCGGCAGATCGACGTCCGGCGCCAGGTTGTCGGCCCCCGGGGTCGGCAACGCCAGGAACCCCGCCGTCGCCGGATTCATGCGTACCCGGATGCCCTCGAGCGTCGGCGCGAGCAGCATGCGACCATCGTCCACGGGACCCTGAGCCAGACGGAACGCGAGCAGGTTCGGTCCGGCCTGCAGCGCGGGCAGGCCGTCCGTGAGATCGAAGACACGCGGCTCGAGGGCATCCTCGGCGTCTCGATCGGTGACTGCCGGCAGGTTGTCGCGCGCGGCCGACCGTCCGTTGAGGAACGCTTCGAAGCCGTCGTCGTAGCGTACTGACAGGCGCAGGTGGTCGAACGCAGTCGGATCGTCGACCTCGAACGGAATGCGCAGGACGGCCTCCGAGGCGTCGCCGGCGGCGCGACCGACGTCCGTGCGGATGTAGGGGCCGGGTGAGCCGAGTGGCCAGACTTCCGCCGAGATCTGAGACAGATCGCCGCCCGCGTCGTGTGACCCGTTTCGGCCGGTGGGATCGAGCGCGAAGTCGAGGACGTCGCCCCCCATCACGCCATAGGCCACGACGAACCGCTCCGTCCCCGAAATGTCCGCGCCGGTGATCGTCGCGCTGTCGAGCGGCGTACCGTTGTGCAGGACGTGACCGGTGACCCCCGAGCCGCCGTTCTGGATCTTGTTCACCCGCCACCGGATGAGCAGGTCGCCGGCCACCGGGCTGCGCCATCGACGAATCACCCACTGCTCGCCCATCGGCGTATCGTCCCCGTTGGGGTGCATGAACTCGAGCTCGGCCATCGTCCAGGGCGGGTCGCCGCTCGGCCAGTCCCAGCCCGTGCCCGTCCAGAAGTCGCTCGGACCGAAGGCCCCCTCGTCTCGGGGGAAAGCGACGAATTCGTCCTCGGGCCACACGGCGTAGACCCCGTCGGCGTCGCCGCCCCGCTGCCAGTACCCCAGGAACCAGTCGAGGGCGCCCTGCGTGCCCGTCGCCGACCATTCGGTGGCGCTGTCGGCGACCTTGCCGCCCGGATCGTCGGCCGCCGCATCCCAGAGTTCCACCCGGCCGGTGAAGAGCGTGCGATCGGAGGCCGCGTCCCCGTCGATCCCGGGGTCGATCGCGAGATCGACCGTCGTCCCCGGCACGGCGTCGACGACCACTTCGTATCGCTTGCGCTCGTTCTCGACACGCTTGGCGACCACCTCGACGCCGTCGACCAACACCCGGCAGACGACCCCGTCGCCCCCGATGCCATAGGTGCCCATGAGACCTCGGACACGCACGCGACCCGGCCCGCTGGCTGTCCACCGGCGGATCGCCCAGTGCACGCCGCCTTGCAGGCGACCGTTCGGGTGTCCCCCCATGCGGCTCAGCTCGGTATGCGGCGGATCGCCCGGCAGGTGCCAGACGTTCCCGTTGAACATGCCCGGCGCGAAGGGGATGAAAGCATAGTCCGGGCCGGTGTTCAGATCGCGATAGCCGTACGTCCAGCCGCCGTCGCCCTGGACGTCGCCGAAGCTCGCGACCGAGTCCGTCAGGACGAACGGTGCCTCCGGGAGACGGGTGCGGTCGTAACCGACCGCGGCGCGGACGTCCGTGAACGTCGCGTCGTCGGCCTCCGGTTGCTCCAGGCCGGGTTGCGGACCGAATCCGAGCCGGGCAGGGGCGTCCGCGCTGACGAGGGGGAAGCGGTCGACCTCGGCCGGCAAGCCGAAGGCGACGTCTTCCCGCTGCGCGGGCACGTCCTCGAAGGCTTGCACCACCACCCCGTCCGGTGAAACGAGCGCCAGATACTCGCCGTCGCCGTCGAGGCGGAAGTTCGTGTGCAGTGGCCCCTCCGCCGGGCGGCGGTCCTTGCCCGACGCGAAGACGACGAGGTAGCGGTGCGCGTCGAGCGTCACCCCCGGCAGGATCCACTTGCGCGGATCTTCCGGATCGTCGGTCAGGTGCCAGCCCCCGAGAAAGAACGGCGCGTCCCCCGGGTTGTAGAGCTCGATGTAGTCCGGGTGATCGCCGTCCTCGTCCGCGAGCGTGTCCTCGTTGAGCGCCATGAACTCGGTGATCAGCGGCGGCGGAGGCGGGGGGGCGGCGTCGGGAGGGGGCACGAACGCGTCCGCAATCGGCGGGCTCGCGTCCCCCGCGGGGCCGACGTCGGGTGTGAAGGTCGCATCGGGCGCCGCGTCGGTCAACGCGTCGGGACCACCCTCCATCGGCGCGGGTCCGTCGCTCGGGCCGCCGTCCGTCGGGGGCACCGGGCCGTCGCGTCCCCCGCGATCCGGCGCTTCCGCCGCGTCTCGGGCGTCGGTCGGACCCATGTCTGCGCGCGGCTGCGAGGCGGCGTCGCCCGATCCGGGTCCCGCCTCGCCACCGGCACCGCCACCGCAGGCGGCGCAGATCGCGGTCAGCGCCAGGGCGGCAGCGACGCAGCGCGTTCCACGAGCTTCTCGTCGAAGGGTGATCATCCCCGCAGCATACCCGGGCCGGGACGACGCGGCGAAATGCACGGCACGTCCCCGCCGCGCCGTCGTTGGCGCGAAACGTGCATGTTTTCAGGGTTTCGACCCCGCCGCGCGACCTTTCAGGCCGTGCCGGCCCCGAAGACTGTCACCTTCACGGTCACACGTGACCGATCGAGGAGTCCCCCGATGCTCGCTCGCCGCCTTCGCCACCCCGCTTCCCGGACGCTTTCACCCTGGGCCGCCGTGCTGGCCTTGACCGCGGCCTGCTCGGACGGGGGTGGCGCCACCGAGGGTGAGGGCGCGGCGGGCGCCCCGACGATGGACGCCGGCGGCGGTGCGGCGGCGGCGGGCGGCGGTGCGGCCGGTGAAGGCGGCGCGGCCGGCGGCGCGGGCGGGGGCGCGGGTGAGCCCGCCGTCGTGGACGCCGGCCCGGGCGATGCCCTGCCGGACGCGGCCGCCCCCGTCCCGGAGGCGGCACCGCCCGAGGTCTGGGGCGCCCCGCTCCTCGCGGACGAGAACCCGGCGCCCGGCGTCTTCGAAGCCACGGTGGTCGCCGGGGTCCACCCCGTCACGCTCGACGACGGCACCGAGCTGGAGATGTGGCTCTACAACGGGCAATTCCCCGGTCCGCGCATCGACGTCCGCGCCGGCGACCGGGTGCTGATCCACTTCCGCAACGAGTTGCCGCAGGAAACGACCATCCACTGGCACGGCCTGCGGATTCCCGACGCGATGGACGGCAGCCCGCGGATTCAGCGCCCGGTGCAGCCGGGCGAGTCGTTCGACTACGACTTCGTCGTGCCCGAGGCGGGCACCTACTGGTATCACCCGCACGTCAAAGCGAACGAGCAGCTCGAACGAGGGCTCTACGCGCCGCTCATCGTGCGCACCGTCGACGAGCCGACGTGGGACCGCGCGCGCATGTTCGTGCTGGACGACATTCTGCTGCGGGGCGGCGACTTCGCTCCGTTCCTGGCGGACCACATGGAGGAGATGCACGGCCGGTTCGGCAACGCGCTGCTGACCAACGGGGCCTTTCAGCTGCAACAAGACACCGTCGCCCCGGGAACGGTGGAACGGTGGCACCTGGTCAACGCGGCCAACGCCCGCACGCAACGGCTGCGGGTGCGGGGCGCGGAGTTCCGGGTGATCGCCACGGACGGCGGCCCGCTGCCGGAGCCTTACACGCCCGACTTCCTGGAGATCAGCCCGGGGCAGCGCTTCGAGCTGGAGGTGCGCGCCGACGGCACAGGCCCCGTCGCACTCGACAGCCTGGTAGACACGGTGAACGCCGCGGGCGACGTGGTCACCGAGCCGTTCCCGCTCTTCGAGGGCGTCCCGGGCGAGGGTGAGGCGGCCGCGCCGGCCGACTGGCGTTTCGTGCCCCCGACGCGCGCGCCGGCCCGCCGTCCCGAGCGGCAGGTCGTCCTCGAGCTCGACGGGGTGAATACGGCGCATGGTCTGGAGTGGCTCATCAACGGCGAGGCGCACGCGCACGCGCCGCTCTTCACCTTCCGCAAGGGCGAGGTGGTCGAGATGACCCTGCGCAACCTCGCCGGGCCGGAGCACCCGTTCCACCTGCACGGCCAGTTCTTCGAGATCTACCCCGACAGCGACCACTGGCGCGCGCAGCCCGGGCTGAAGGACGTCGTTCTGCTCCCGGGACAAGCCACCGTGCGCCTTCGGGCCTACATGGACAACCCCGGTGACTGGATGATGCACTGCCACATCCTCGAGCACGCCGAGCTGGGCATGATGGCGACGTTCCGCGTCGAGGAGTAAGTGCCCGGACGAGGGGACCGGACGAGGTGCCAGGCACTTCGGCGAAACCCCTTCGGACGAGGTGCCCGGACGAGGTGCCAGGCACTTCGGCGAAACGTGTTCGGACGAGGTGCCCGGACGAGGTGCCAGGCACTTCGGCGAAACGCCCTCCGCGTAGTCGTCAGCGCAGCATCGGCGCCCAGGCGTCCTCGAGCGCGGCGCGAGCGTCGGTCGGGGGGGCGACGACCTCGCCGTGGCAGGGGATGACGCGGCGGATCGGTCGCTCGAGGATGCGACGCGCGCTGGCGGCGGCGGCGGCGCGGTCCTTGATTCCCATCCCGAAGAGGCGGCTCTGCCGGAATCTCTTGTAGGTGCCCCCGAGGCGGAAGACCAGGGCGGACATCAGGTTTGCCGGTTCGGCGATGTTGAAGGCGGCGTCGGTGAGCAACAGGCTGCCGCTCGGCACGTGAAAGAAGCAGAACTCGCCGATCGCCGGCGCGCCCTCGATGGGCAAGGCTTCCAGGGCGGTGGCGGCCCACGGCGGCGCGCCCTGGCCCAGGACGTGTGTCGCGGCGAGATCAGGCCGTTTCACGACGAGCGCGGGCGACTTTGCGAGCTGCGCCCCCGGCCAGCGCTTCAGGGCGTGCCCGGCGTACAAGTGGTGAAATCCGTTGGGCGCAACGACATACCGTACGGGGCCGAGCGCGTCGATCGCGCTGGCCTCCGCATCGGAGAAGCGGATGGGGGAGTGCAGCAGCAACTCGCCGCCCGGTAGCCTCACCACCGTCGATCGCAGGGGAAACACGACGCCGGTGGCCATCCGCAAGCTGCCGCGAACCCCGTGGACGTCTTCGCAGATGTGTTCGAGCATGGTGTGAGACTGCCAGACGCCCGCCGGAGTGTCGATGGCGGACGCTCTCGGTCACGGGGCGGCACCGGCGTGTTATCGTCGTCGCCCGATGCAGTGTCATGTCGTCCACCGCCCGGGCAGCTACGACCGCCTCATCCTCGAGACGCACCCGGAGCCCTCGCCTTCGGAGCCGCTCGCGTCGGACGCGGTGGAGATCGAAGTTCGGGCGTGCGGCGTGAACTTCGCCGACTGTGTGGTCCGGATGGGCCTGTACGCCAGCGCCGAGAAGTACGTCGGCTGGCCGATCACCCCGGGCTTCGAGGTCGCCGGTGTGGTGCGTCGGGTGGGCGCGGCGGTCGAGACGCCGCGAATCGGGGATCCGGTCATCGGCGTGACGCGGTTCGGCGGATACACGACCCGCCTCGTGCTACCGACGGCGCAGGTCTTCCCACGACCGTCGGGCTGGACGGACACCGAGGCCGCCGGCTTTCCGGCGGTTCATCTGACGGCGTGGTGGGCGCTCTTCGAGCTCGCGCATCCTCGTCCGGGTGCGCACCTGCTCGTGCACTCGGCCGCGGGCGGGGTCGGGCAGGCTCTGTGCGCGCTGGGACGGATCGCCGGGGCCGAGGTCACGGGGGTGGTCGGATCGGCGACGAAAGTCGAGGCCGCCCATCGCGCGGGGGCGAACCGTGTCGAAATCGCCGGGCCCGGGCTCGAAGATCGCCTCAGGGCATCGAGGCCGGGGGGCTTCGACGTCGTCCTCGATGCCACGGGTCACGAGACGCTGGCCATGAGCTTTCGTCTGTTGGGGCCCGGGGGCAAGCTCGTCGTCTACGGGTTCCATTCGATGTTCGAACGGGGCCGAGGACGCCCGAACTGGGGGCGTCTCGTCTGGGGATGGCTGCGGATGCCACGGTTCAATCCGTTGGACCTGACGGGAGCGAACAAGAGCCTGCTGGCCTTCAATTTGTCTTATCTTTTCGATCGGACCGACTTGTTGACCGTCGCGATGGCGGATCTGCGCCGCTGGATCGCCGATGGACGCCTCGGGCCGCCCGAAGTGACGGTCTTCCCATTCGCGCGCGCGGCCGATGCGCACCGCGCGCTCTCGAGCGGTCGGACGACGGGCAAGCTGGTCCTCGCGATCGAAGACCCCGCCGCGGGCGGGACCCCCGAGTCGCCGACGTTGCCGCGGCCCGGCGCCGGACCGAGGACGCCGGGCTGACACCGGGCCCTCTCGAGGCGGGTGTGCTGCGCGGGGCGGTGGCCATCCGTCGGGCCGAGCGCCTGACGACCTCGCCTGAGCCCGCCTCTTCGGCCCGTCGGCCCGGACGACTGCGCGACGATCCGCCGGTGATGCCCGGAGTTCGCGATCGTCGATGCCCTCAGCGTGGAGGGGCCGGCGGACGTTCGGCTTCCCCGCCGGCGCCGACCGGCGAATCGGGCCTCCCCGAATCGACGGCCGCGCGTCGTGGCGCCGGCTCGAACGGCGGGTCGCGCCCCGGGCGCCCGAGGATGCAGCGCGCGAGGAGCGACAGCGCGGCCGCGGCAACAAAGGGCGTGCCGGTCGCGAGCAGACGCTCGGGGTTCGATCCGACCGCGGTCAGGGTAGGGGTGTAGACGAGCGGGCCGACGATCGCGCTGAGGGCGGCGATCGCGGCCAGGCTGCCCTGCAGCTCGCCTTGCTCCGAGGGCGGCACTGCGCGGGACATTCGCGCGGACAGAAGCGGCCCTGCGATGCTCGCGAGCCCCGAAGCGGCGGCGAGGACGTGCAGGACCCACCCCGCCGGAGCAAAAGCGATGCCCGCCGCCGTCGCGGCGCTCCACAGCAACGCGAGGCCGACCGTGTGCTCGAGCCCCAGTCGACGCTCGAGGGCGGGCGAGATCACGCCCTGTGCCAAGACGGTGGCCAGGCCCATCGTCGCGAACGAGATGCCGATCTCTGCGGCATTCCACCCGAAGCGGCGCTCCGTGAGGAGGGCCCAGGTGCTCGAGGATGCGCGCCCGGCCAGACATACCAGCAAGACCACCCGCAGCGGGCGGGCGCGGGGGGTCGGACGCCAGAGCGGGCGCAAAGAGGCCAGCGGGTGCCAGCGAGCGGGGTCGAGCGGGCGGCGCGCGCCGGGCGGGAGCGTTTCCGGCATGGCCCGGAATGCCAGGGACAGGTTGACGAGCGAGATGCCCACCGCCGCGAGAAACGGCATCGACGGATCGAGGCGAGCGAGTGCCCCGCCCGGCCCGGGCCCCACGACGATGCCCGCGGCCACGGCCGCAGCCAGCCGGCTGAAGTATCCCGGTCGGCTCGCGGCATCCGAGACGTCCGCGATCGCCGCGTGCGCGACGGCGAGGGTCGCGCCCGTGAGCCCGGCAAGCACATGCCCCGCAAAGACGAGCGTCAAGGTCGGCGCGCAGGCCATCAGCAGCAAGTCGATGGCGGCGCAGGCGATCGACGTTCTCAGAACCGCGCGGCGACCGAAATGGTCCGAGAAGTCACCCAGGACGGGGGCGGCGATGAACCCGGCGACCGCGCCTGCGGCCAGGAAAGCGCCGAATACGGGCGCGACGGCCTCCGGATCGTCGACGTGGCGGGCCACGGCCGACGGCAGGACCGGGAGGACCATGCCGAAGGTCAGGGCGTCGAGGAAGGCGGTCCAGAGGATGGCCCGAGGGATTGACATCGGTCCCCGCCCGAGGCGGCTACGCCCAGGGTCGGAGCGCGTCGAGCATGGCCCGCGCGTGGACCGCCCATTCGTCCAACTCCGGCTGAAGCGCGAGGACCCACACGGCCCCGTGCAACAGTCGCAGCCGGCGCAGCGTCACGAGGTCCTCCGCCGGCGGGGCGTCTGCGTATGCGGCGAGCATCGTGCCCTCCGGATCGGAGAGGGTGCTGATATCCCAGGCGATCGGCCCCGAGCAGACGTCCTCGAAGTCGTTCCAGAGCGGACCGCGCGCCGATGGGAGCAGGTTGTAGGCGTGCGCGTCCCCGTGCAGCGGCTGGTGCGGCGCCTCCAGGCGCGTCGCGAGGGGCAGGAGTCGGTCGGCGACCCGGCGAAGCATGGCGACCTCGCTCGGCGGGACCACGTCGGGCAGGGTTTCGAGTCTCGCGAGCCCGCGTGGAATGTCGTTGAGCGGTGGCGCGAGCAGCGGCAATTCGCCCGGGTAGGCGCGCAGGGCGGCGTGAAGTTCGGCGAGCATGCGCCCGGCGACCTCGGGCCCGGGCGGCGTATCGGTGACCGGCGCCTCGTAGGTCCAGAAGCTCAGCGCGAAGCCATCCTGCAAGTGCGGGCCCGGGGGCATGAGCGCGGTCGGCGGGACGACGGGTGCGCCGACCCCGCCGAGGAACCCCGCGACGTCGAGCTCCCGGGCCAGCCACGCGTCGACGGGGTGCCGGAGAACGGCCGTGAGCGTGCTGACCCGGGCAACGAGGGGGGCGGGGCGCAGGTGGACGCGAAGGGCGTATCGGTCGGCGAGGACGTGCGGATCCGTCACCCGGATGCCGTGCCGCGAGGCGACCGCCACGGCGGCGGCCACCCCCTTCGCCGAAAGCGCCGCCCGGTCCGCTGCGTCGAGCGGCCTGGGGTTGTGGTACCGATGGAGCGCCTCGAGCGTCATGGAACGCCTCCTCGTTCGCCGGCCGCGCGGACGTCCGTCGGCTCGTCGAACTCTTCGTCGGGGAACAGGATCGCGAGGGCGCAGCGGAGCCGTGTCGCCACAAACCACGACAGCTCTCCCTCCCGTTCGATGGCCCACTGCATCGAGGCCCCCTGCATGACCGCCTGAAGGTGGCGGGCGATCTCCTCGGGCGCTCGCGTCGTCGCCGGCAGACGCAGCGCGATGGCGTCGCGGATGTGAGCCAACCCCCGCCGCGCGTGCACGGTCAACTGCGGATCGGCCATCTCCGCGGAGACCATCGAGAGGTACTCGCCGATGCGCTCGCCGCGGAGCACCGACACCAAGGCGCGCAGGAAGCGCCAGAGGGCCTGAGGGCCGCGGCCACCGGGCAAGGCGGCGAGGCCGTCGGGGAGCCGATCCGTATCGCGCGCGACGAGGCCGCGCGGCAGACCCGCCCGGCTCTCGAACCGCTGGATCAAGGTGGACCGCGCCAGGCCGACCTCGGCCGCGACGTCGGCGAGGGTGAACGTCGACGGGCCGTGGCGCAGCACCGCCCGGCGGGTCGCGTCGAGCACGTCATCGTCGGAGAATCGCTTGGGGCGAGGCATGGCGCATTTATAACCGACGCGTCGTTTATAAACAAGTTCGACCTTCGCGGCGGCGACGGAGACACCGGCCGCGGGCGCTTGATCCGTTCGCCGGAGTTGACCTCGGGTTCGGCTCGGACGGTTGAAGCTGATGAGGGGTGGGCCCCATGAACGGGACTCATCGAACGGCATCGGCGTGCGCGCTCGACGCACCCGGCACGGTCCGGATGGCCATCTCGCGGCGGGCCTGGGCGACGCTGCCGGATCTCGTCCCGGGCGACGACTGCGTCGTTCTGTCGATGTACAGCGTCGACCGCGACCAGGGTCAGTGGGTCCGCATGGCGCGGGGTGGCTCGTGGACGTGGACGGCAAAGTCGTCGACGAGAGCATTCTGCCGAGGCGTCCGTCGACATCGAGGGCGTCAACGACGTCGCGAGCGCCGGCACGGTGACGACCGGACCCCGGGGCGAATTCGCCGGAGACCTCCTCCGAGCCGAGCGAGCCGGCGAGGACACGGATGGAAACGGCGTCGCCGGAGAGACGTTTCGCGCGCAGCTCCTGGTCGCCGCGGCGGGCGACATCCTGGTCCGTCTGAAGCGGCCGCGTCTGTGCGAGGTGGCCGTGCGGGTCACGGTGAGCGACGAGTCGACCGACCCCGACCCCTCCGGCCCCTGCCTCTCCGGCGATCCCATCGCGACGGTTCCCGTGTACGGGTTTCAGGGCGGACCCTCTGCTCCTCCGCGCTGGTCGGTCGCGGGTGCGACACACGGGACTGCACGCCGATCGCCGACGACGACGGGCGTGCCCTCGGACTGCTTGCCGTAGTGGGCAACGCGCCGTCGATCACGCTCGGCGCGCAGGCCTCCGCCTGGATGGTCGACGATGTCCACCACGACGTCGGCACGATCGCCATCTTCGGGAGTGGTCGGGGTGAGACCCACATCGCAGAGGCGGTCGAGCTGCGGGCGGCCCACAGCGTCACGCCTTCGTTCAGCGGCTGGCCGGACGCATACGGCGTCGCGCCGGCCAGCGACGCGGGGGGGGACTGCCGCGCCTCGCGCCCCCGCCCCGGCGTCATCCGGGTGGCGCCACGGGCGATGCTGCGCCTGTTTCGCCGACGTCGCCTCGAGGTCACTCCGCCCGCGCGTCACCCCGGGGGAATGGCCTCGAGGCGGGCCCAGAGTCTGGGAGCGGCGTCCCGAGCCGTCGCGAGCAACTCGGCCTCGCGGACGTCCGGCGCGGCCACACGATTGAGGAGACGCGGACGACCGGCCACGTAGACGTCCCGCACGGCGCTTGCTGACTGCGTGAAGATGAACTGCCACGGCCAGTTTCCGGCGGTCACCGGCGTCGGCGAGCGGTCGTCGAGCACCACGACGTCGGCGGGCGCGCCGGGCTCCAGGGTGCCGAGGAGGGGCTCGCCGAACCGCTCCGCTGCGTAACGCCTCGAGGTCTCGAGCATCTGTTGAACCCGCGCGGCGTCGAAGTCCCGGTCGTGCGCGCGGCCTGCGTAGAAAGCGGCCTGCCCCTCGGCGAAGAGATCGGCGCCGATACCGTCCGTGCCGAGCATGACGTTCGGGCCTTGTGTCCCCGGGACGGCGTATCCGACGTGATTGTTCTGGTTGCTGCGCGGGTTGTGGGCGACGAAGACGCCCCGCTCGGCGAGGCGAGACCGCTCGAACCCGCTCAGGTGTACGCCGTGACCGATGATCGTACCCCGGCGCAGGAGCCCGGCGTCATCGAGCCGCGTGAGCGGGGAGCGGCCGTAGTCGGCGCGCGCCCGCCGGTCGTCGGTCGTGTCTTCGCTCACGTGAACGTGGAAGCCGACGTCGTGTTTGTCACAGAGGTCGGCGACCGCCCGCAACGTGTCGTCGCCGAGCGTAAACGGCGCATGACCGCCGACGAGCCCTCGGATGAGCGGGTGACGTCCGTCTCGCAGCGCCGTCAGGAAGTGATCCGTCTCGGCGAGGCCTGCCGCCGCACCCTCGGGTCCGTTCCGGTCCGTGATCTCGTAGCACAACACTCCGCGGAGACCGGCGCGCTCGACCCCCCGCGTCACGGCCTCGAGGCTACCCCCGATGGCCGCCGGCGAAGCGTGATGGTCGACGAGCGTCGTCACGCCGCATCGCACCGCGAGCCATGCGCCGACCGCTGCGCTCGTCTCGCAGAGTTCGAGATCGAGGGCGCGATCGAGGCGCCACCAGACGAGGCGAAGGATGTCCGGAAAATCGCACGGGCGTTCGGGCGGGGCCGGCATACCGCAGGACAGCGCGCTATAGAGGTGCGTGTGCCCGAGCACGAGCCCGGGGAGTACGAGGCAACCGCGGGCGTCCACCTCCGGTGCCCCGAGCGGGGGAGCGGCCACGATGCGTCCATGGGCGACGTGCAGATCGGCAGCGACGAATCCCCGGTCGGCTCGCCGCCCGCCGCGGAGGGTAAAGGTCGAGTTCGTGGCATCCATGCCACGGGAAACTACCACTGGCGGACTGAATTGACGACCATCGCCCGATGCCCTCCCTGCCGGATCATCGCGCTGCGCGCATCGTACTGCTGACGTCTCTCTACTTCGCGCAGGGGCTGCCCTTCGGCTTCTTCACGCAAGCGTTCCCGGTCATCCTCCGTCAGCGCGGACACGATCTCGCCGAGATCGGCCTCGTCGGGTTGCTCAACCTGCCATGGGCGCTGAAGTTCCTGTGGTCGCCCCTCGTCGACCGCTGGCAGGGCTCCCCGCTCGGCCCGCGGCGCGGCTGGATCGTCCCCCTGCAAGTCGCCTCGCTGCTCATTCTGCTGTTCCTCGCCGCCGCACCGACAAACAACAATGGCAGCCTGTTCTGGATTGGCGTCGCGTTTCTCGGCCTCAACGTCGTCGCGGCGACGCAGGACATCGCCACCGACGCCCTCGCGGTCAATTTGTTGCGCGGCGGAGAACGGGGCCTCGGCAACGGCGTTCAGGTGGGGGGATACCGCCTCGGGATGATCGTCGGTGGCGGCTTCTTGCTCGTGCTGTTCACGCAAACGGGGTGGTCGGGTTCGTTCGCGATCATGGCCGGACTGATGGCACTCGTCTCGCTTCCCGTCTGGATCTTCCGTGAGCCGGCAAGCGTGGCTCAGCCGCCGGCCGCCGCGCCGACGCCCGCGCTCGGCGCTGCGTTCGGGCGATTCCTGCGCCGCCCGGGGATGGCTGCCTGGCTGGGGGCGCTCTGCCTCTACAAGGCCGGCGACGCCTTCGCGTCGTCCATGATTCGCCCTTTTCTGGTCGACCTCGGGCTGGCGCTCGGCGACGTCGGGTGGCTGCTCGGGACGGCCGGATCGACCGCCGCGCTGCTCGGGGCGGCGGCCGGCGGCGCCCTGCTCGTGCGCCTGCCGAGACGCGGGGCCCTCCTCGGATTCGGTGTTCTGCAACTGCTCTCCGTGGCCGTCTGGCTCCTCCCGGCACTCACCCCCGAGGTCGACCGCGGAGTCCTGTATGCCGTGAGCATCTTCGAGCACTTCGCCGGCAGCATGGCCACCGTCGCCCTGTTCACCGCCATGATGGACGCCAGCGAACCGCAGCACGCAGGCACCGACTACACCGTTCAGGCGTGTGTCGTGGTCATCGCCACGGGCGTCTTCGGCGCGACGAGCGGCTTCTCGGCGCGCTCTCTCGGCTTCGCCGGCCACTTCGCGCTGGCCACCCTGCTTTGCGCCATCGGCCTGGCCGGGGTCGCCGCGCTCACCCGCAAAGGCCTGTTGGTGGCGCCGGTGCGCTGAGATACGGCGCCTCTGCTACGCTCCGAACGCCGACCCTTCCAGCCCTTCCATCACGCCACGCAGAAGCCCCGGAGGACGCATGTTCAACGTGCTCGTCGCCCGCCGTTCAGGCCTCGCCGCACTGCTCGGCCCGGCGCTGCTCGCCGCCCTGATCGCCTGCAACGAGCCCTCGAAGGGCGGGGTTTCCGCCGAAGTGCCTGGCACCTCGGCGGACGCGACTTCTGCCGAAGTGCCTGGCACCTCGGCGGACGCGGTTTCCGCCGAAGTGCCTGGCACCTCGTCCGCGACGATCACCGGGCCGGAAACGGTCGGGGCGTGCGACCGGCAAGTCTTCACTTTGTCCGGTGACCTCGGCCCGAACCCGGATTGGCGCGTGACCGGCACCGCTTGGGTCGATTTCGATCTGGCCCGGGACGGTCGCGGGCTCTCGATGCGTGCACCGTCCGTGGCCCGAGAAACCGACCTTCAGGTCGAGGTCCGAAGATCGGCCGAAGACGTGGAACCGGCGGCCGTGGCGCACGTGAGGATTCTCCCGGCGGGCGAGCCGGCTGACCTCGCCATCGGATTGGCACCCGACTGCGGCTCGTTCGCGTGGGGCGTGGCGTCCGGCGATCCGACGCCGGAGGGTGTGCTGCTCTGGACCCGGGTTGCTCCACCCCCGGATGGGTCGCCGGTCACGCTGCGGTGGGTCGTCGCCACCGATCGGCACCTCGACGACGTCGTCGCCGAGGGTCGAGCCGAAGCGGCGGCCGCGTCGGATCATACCGTGTCGGTCGAGGTTGTCGGCCTCGCCCCTGGGACGACCTGGTACTACCGGTTCGAGACGGTCGCCCCCGCGCCCGAGTTCTCGACCACCGGGCGCACCCGCACGCTGCCCGTCGGTGACGTCGCACGCGCCCGCCTCGCGGTCGGCTCCTGTAGCAGTCTATTTTCGGGCTACTTCACCGCCTACGCGCACCTCGCCGCGCGGGATGACCTCGACCTCGTCGTCCACCTCGGTGACTTCATCTACGACTTCGTCGACGAAAACGAACGCATCCGCGTTCCGTCGCCGGAGCCGGTCGAGCCGACGGATGCCGACGGGTGGCGGGACCGCTTCCGTCTGTATCTCGGCGACCCGGATCTGCGCGCTGCGCGCCGCGCCCATGCGTTCTTCGTGATGTGGGACAACCATGATCTCGACCGTTCCTCACCCGAAACCGTGCGGGCGACGACGGCGGTCTTCCGAGAGTACGTGCCGATGCGCCGACCCGATCCGTCCGGGAATCCCGCGGTCGCGTACCGGGCCATCAAACTCGGAAACCTCGCGGAGATCGTGCTCATCGACGTGCTGCTGCATCGGACTCCGCCGGATGGGGAGACGCCCGGGGACATCCTGGGCCCGGCCCAGTGGACGTTCGTCGAAGAGCGCCTCGCTGCGACGGACACCATGTGGCGGGTCCTGGGCAGCCAGAAGCTCTTCGACACGCTGAAATACCCGCCGGTGAATCTTCCCGAGGCGTCGGACTGGGACGAGTACCCCGAGAGCAGACGCCGCCTCGTCGATGCCTTGGCGCCGCACGGCGACAACGTCCTTCTGACGGGCGACCTGCATTTCACGATTGCGACCGATGTGGTGGCCGACCCCCTCGACGAGGGCAACCCATACGACCCCGTCACGGGCAACGGTTCCGTCGGCGTCGAGCTGCTGGCGACCGGATTCACGCGCGGCAACTTCGACGAGTCGCTCTGCAACGGCCCATGTGGTGCCGCGTCCGACCGGATCTTCGACAACATCCGGAACATGCTGATGACGTTGAACCCGCACGCCCGGTTCTTCGAGCTGCTCGACCACGGGTACGGCATCGTCGAACTGACGCCCGAAGCCCTCACCGCCGAGGTCTGGTACACCGACATCCTGACGCCCGGTGCACCCGAGATGCAAGGCGTCACGCTGACGGCGGAGCGAGGGGCGAACCGCTGGCGGCGCGAATGAGCCCGGCCCGTCAGCGGGCGTAGAGCAGCACGTCGTGCAGGACGGCGGCGCCGGCGCCCGGATTCTCGTAGACGTGCGGAACGTCGGCGGCGAACACCACCGAATCGCCCGATTCGAGTTCGTAGGTGCGGTGGCCGACGGTCAACCGGACCCGCCCGTCGACGACGACGAGCAGCTCACGCGTGCCGGCCGCGTGGGCCTCCGAGGTGTGGCGTCCGCCGGGCGTCAGCGTCAGGGCGTACGCCTCGAGCGGGGAAACCGCACCGGATCGCACGAGCACCCGACTCTCCATGGCACCGTCCGCCGACCGGATCCTCGGCGCCTCTCCGCGACGGAGGACGTCCGCGCCCCGCCGATCCTCGCCAATGAGCTCGCCGAACTGGACGCCGAGACCGGTCGCAATCTTCCAGACGGCGCCAATCGACGGGTTGCTCTTGCCCGTCTCAATCTGGGAGAGCGCCGCCCGGCTGACGCCGCTGGCCTGCGCAAGGGCCTCGAGCGAGAGACCCCGCGCTTTGCGGAGGGCGCGGAGATTGGAGGAGAGACGCTCTCCGAGGTCGGCGGTTTCCGCCGAAGTGGTCGACACCTCGGCGGGGACCACCTCGGTGGGCAGTTGAATGGCCGAAGTGGCCGGCACCTCTGCCGAAGTGGTCGGCACCTCGGCCGGCACCTCGGCCGGCACCTCGGCCGGCACCTCTGCCGAAGTGGTCGGCACCTCGGCGAGCGTTTGTCCGGCGACCGGGCCGGGGCCGACGAAGACCTCGCGTTTCGCCCGCTTCTTCGGCTTGTCTTTCGGAGCGGCGAGCCGCGCCTTTTCGGTCTTGGTTTTGTCCTTGGGATTCTTGCTCATGGTGTGCGACCTCGGAGAGCGCGTCTTCAGATCGAGAGACCGTCGGCGTCGAACACGCCGTCGAACAGGACGGAACTCAGGTAGCGCTCACCGGAGTCCGGCAGAATCACCACGATGGTCTGGCCCCGGCTCTCGGGGCGCGCGGCGACGCGCAGGGCCACGGCAGCGGCCGCCCCACAGGAGATCCCACCGAGGATGCCTTCTTCCCGCGCGAGTCGGCGGGCCGTCTCGATGGCCTCGGCATTGTCGACCGTCGCGATTTCGTCGACGAGTGAGAGATCGAGCACCTTCGGGACGAACCCGGCGCCGATGCCCTGGATCTTGTGTGGGCCCGGGACGATGGCCTCGCCGGCGCGCGTCTGCGACAAGACGGGGCTGCCCGCTGGTTCGACCGCGATGCTGCGCACGGACAGGCCGCGGTGATGCTTGAGGTAGCGCGACACGCCGGTGATCGTGCCGCCGGTGCCGACGCCCGCGACGAACGTGTGCACGATACCCGCGGTGTCGTGCCAGATCTCGGGTCCCGTCGTGGTCTCGTGGATCGCCGGGTTGGCGGGGTTCTCGAACTGCTGAAGCAGGACGTAGCGCGCCGGGTCGGACGCAGCAATCTCCTCGGCTCGCGCGACGGCGCCTTTCATGCCCCGAGCGCCCTCGGTCAGGACGAGTTTCGCCCCGAACGCGGTCAGCAGCTTTCGGCGTTCGAGGCTCATGGTCTCGGGCATCGTGAGTGTGATGGGCACACCCCGCACGGCGGCGGCCATCGCCAGCGCGATGCCGGTATTGCCACTCGTCGGCTCGATGAGTTCGCGTCCGGGGCCGAGGAGGCCTCTCTTCTCGGCATCCCAGATCATGGCCGCGCCGATGCGACACTTCACTGAATATGCGGGGTTGCGGCCCTCGATCTTGGCGAGCACCGTGGCATCGAGGCCCTGCGTGATGCGGTTGAGACGGACGAGCGGTGTGCGCCCGATCGAAACGGCGTTGTCGGCGTGCCAGCGGATGGCGTCGGACATGGGAACCTCCACGGCCGAGACTAGGTCCGCGTCGTAGAGCCGGTCAAGACGGATTCTCGAAAACGGGAGCCATGTTCAAGAAACGAGAATGTCGCAGGTCAGCCCTCGTCGACCTTCCCGGAGAAGACGCGTGTCCCCCGCCACAGCGCTCGGATGTCCGGCCAGAGGATCTTGAGCGTCGCACCGAGGGGCACGGCGAGCAGCACGCCGACGAATCCGAGCATCTCGCCGAAAGCCGCGATGGAGACCAGGACGCCGAAGGCAGAGAGTCCGACACGGCTACCGACGATGTTCGGGGTCAGGACGAGGCCCTCGAGTGTCTGCGCGACGGCCAGGGTCACGCCCACCGCGATGAGCGGACCGGTGCCCTGCGCCTCGAGGGCGGCGGTGAGCAAGCCGAGCACGGTGAAGACCGTCACCCCCAGGAAAGGCACCAGGGTGGCCAACCCGGCCAGCGGTCCGACGACGAAGGCCAGCGGAACGCCGCCGATGAGCAATCCGGTGGTGTAGACGACGGCAAGACACGCGCAGACGGTGAGTTGCCCGCGGACGAAGCCGCCGAGCGCATCGTCGATGCGATCGAGGCGCGCGGCGAAACGGCGACGCTTGCGGGGCGGTACGAGTTCCGTGATCAGGCGGCGTTTGGTGTCTCCGAAGTCGCGCAGCAGGTAGAACGCGAACAGGGGAATCAAGGCCAGGCTGACGAGCGTGCCGATCGCGCTCGCGGCCCCCTTCGCGACGCCGGCGAGCTGTTGTCCCAGGCTGCTCGCCAGCCCGGGGGCGGCCGTGCGGACCCGCCGGGCCACGTCCGCAAGGGCCGCCTGGAGGTCGTCGGGCGGTCGCACGCCGAAGGTCTGCTCGATGAACCCCGGGGCGACCTCGGCCAGGTGGTGCAGCCGCGCGGGCAGGCGTTCGCCGAGTTCTCGGAGATCGGCGCTGATGAAGGGCACGAGCAGCGCGATCAGCAGACCGGCGCTCAACGTGCCACCGCCGACGAGCGCGCCGATGGCCAGACCGCGCTTCAGGCCCCGGCGTTGTAACCAACCGACGAGTGGATCGACCAGGTACGCGAAGAAGAACGCCACGAGCAGCACCGTCAATGTGCTGCGCACGGACCAGAGGATCAAGCCAACGGCGGCGAGCGCCCCGCCATAGACGACACCCCGCGCCAGCAGGTACGGGTAGCGTTCATACCGCTCCCAGCGTTCCCTCGGGGTCAGATCCGGGAGGTCGTCCGCATCGTCGCTGCCGTCGGTGTCGTCTGTGCCGGGTGGGTGGGGGGGAGCGCTCATGCACCGCTTGTAGCAGCCGCCCGGGGCTGCTTCAATCTGCGCCCATGGCCCGACCTTGCCCCTGCGGACGAAAGCTGACGTACGAGACGTGTTGTGGCCGCTTCATCGACGGCGGTCAGGCCCCTTCGACGGCCGTCGAGCTCATGCGCAGCCGGTTCACCGCCTACGGCGAGGGCGCTGTGGATTACCTCGTCCGCACGACCGGGGGCGCAGCGCGCGAGTCGCTCGACCGCGTCGCGCTCACCGAACACTGCAAGGCGATCCGGCTGGTGCGGCTGGAGATCCTGAAGACGGAGGGCGGCGGGCCGGCGGATCCGACCGGAGTCGTCGCGTTCCGCGCGATTCTGCGCCAGGGGGGGCGGAAGTACGAACAGACGGAGCGCAGCCGCTTTTCCCGAGCGGCGGATACCGGACACTGGGTCTACGTCGACGGTGAGATCGACTGATCGCCGACCGAGGTGCCAGGCACTTCGGCGAAGGCACTTCCGACCGAGGTGCCAGGCACTTCGGCGAAGGCACTTCGGCGAGTGTTCACCCGCCTCGGATCCCGACGCCGGCGACTTCGAGCACGCCCGCGCGGTAGGCCGGCCGCCCATTGACGAAGACGGCGTCGATGCCCTCGGAGTGCTTCACGGGGTCGGCCGCCGTCCCGAGGTTGCGAATCGTCGCGGGGTCGAAGACGACGACATCCGCTCGGGCGCCGGCGGCGATGCGGCCTCGGTCGTCGAGGGGGCGTCCGATCAGCGCGCGCGGGCGCTCGGTCAGGACGCCGAGGATGTACTCGAGGCCGAGTCCGGTATCGATCGCTCGCCGGACCGCGGTCGCAAAGGTGCCGCTGCCACGCGGATGCGTATTCGGACCGCTCGCACGCTTCATGCCGCCGTCGCTGCCGACGAGACAGAACGGCTCCCGCAGAGGCAGGTCGACCGTGCGGCGGATGTCCATCGTTCCGTCGGGCACGGCGACGATGACGCCGCCCGTCTGCCGGTAGTGCGCGAAACTCCGGGCCGTGAGGCGCTCGCCCGTGCCGACCACTTCGAGATCGGAGAAGTCCAGGCCATAGCGTTCGCGCCAGCCGTAGTCGAAGCGCCGGGAGCGCAGGTACGTCGCCCAGAAGCCGTAGGGGTAGACGCAGCAGGTGAGTGCGAGTCCTTCGGCCCGACCGGCGCGCAGCAGGTCGAGGGCAGCCTCGGGCGCGAAGGTCCCGCCCGTCGAGTTCAGGTGTGCAATGTGGACATGGGCGCCGCTTTCGCGGGCGAGCCGCACGGCCTCACGGACCCCCTCGAGTTCGAGCGCGGCGCTCGAGTATCTGAGGTGCAGCACCACGGGGCGGGTGCGCCGAGCGGCAATCCGAGCGTAGGCGAGGAGCTCGGGGAATCCGACGGGCTGGTACTCGATGCTGTGAGAGACGCTCAGGGCGCCGCCGTCGAGGGCGCGCTCGATCTGGCGGCTGCGAGCGTCGACGCTGGAATGGAGGGCCCGCACCGCCATGACCTTTGCGCCGACGCCGTGGTTGATCCGGTGCGGCCGCCGCGATTCGCCGAAGTGGTAGGCACCTGGATCGGCGACCCCGCCGTGGAGTTCGAGCGCGGTGGTGACGCCATCGGCGAGTTTGTACTCTTCGTAGACGCGCGAGTCCCCACCGGCCCGGTCGGCGAGCGCGTCGATGAAGCCCGGAGCGACGATTCGGCCCGTGCAGTCGACCACTTCGGCGACAGTGGCGGCCGTGAGGTCATCGAGCACGATACGGCCGTCGCCGTCGATGCCGACGTCGCGGTCTTCGAGGCGGCCCTGCGTGAACACCCGACCGCCGCGCAGGCGCCAGGCGAGCCCGGCCGGTATGCCGCCGGCGAACGCCGTGCCGGCCGCGAGGCAGAGCGTGCCGGCGCCCAATGCGCGCAGGACGCTGCGCCGGTTGGGCGAGGGGGTCATGGGCTCGGTCAGTAGAGCGTCACGACGCTGGAACGTGAGTAACTGCTGCAGAGCGCGCAGTCCGCGACGGTGAACGACATGCGCACCGAGACCGGGGCCTTGGTGACCGTCATCGCCGTCACCCGGTAGGCGTATCCGGCGGTCATCGTGGCCGGAAGGCCGAGATCGCGCAGGTAGTTGCTCTGCTGCACCTTGCCCGTCGCGTCGAGGAATTCGACGAGCCCGTTGGTGATGGTCGAGGTGGCATAGGACGAGTCGAGCCGTACGTCGAGGACCCCGTCGGTTTTCGGGTAAGCGGTCTTCGAGAGCTTGAAGCCGCTCCCGAGCTTGCACTCCGCGCAAATGGGGGCGGTCGGCTGTGGGCCGACGAACGGCAACATGCCCTCGCCGTACAACTGTCGCGTCGGACAGGCGTCGGCGGGATAGGCGCCGGCGTTCGGGCGAGTGCGATAGAGCACCGCGCCCGTGGTATGTCCGCAGGCGGTCAGCCCGGGTAGGCCGGAGGACAGCGTGCTGGCGTCGAACGTTCCATCGAGACGGGCGGCGTAGTCGGCGTCGACGCTGGACAGATCGGGGCCGGAGCCCGTGTACTTTGCCGGGGTCGCACACGCCGGCGCGGCGGCCGCCGCGAAACAGAGGGACGGTGCCCCCGCGCAGGCCGCCGTGAGCGCGGCACAGACGTCGAGCCTCTTGACGTTCATCGTCCCGCAGTTGAAGCCACTCTGGCAGACCTTGGCCCGGCGCGCGGTGCCGTAGAAGTCCGGACTCAGTGAGACTGCGCTGTCGTAGAGCCGCTGCGCGATCTCGTAGGGGCGCAGTTCGGGCCGGTAGCCCCACACGGCGGCAGCGGCGCCCGAGGTGGCAGCGGCGGCGGCGGATGAACCCGAGATGGCCTGGGTGTGGTCCCAGACGCCGGGACTGACCTCGTAGCGGGTCGCGGCGAGTTGCGCCGTCGCGACGAGACGACCGGAACTGCCCGGGCGGGCGTTGGCGAGCGGGAAGTCGTTGTGGTTGACCCCGGCGACACCGTAAATGAGCGGTCGGTAAGCGTTCGCGCCGGGCAGCGGGTAGATGGGACGCGACGGGTTCTCGGCGTAACCCGCGTCTTCGAGGGCGGCGCACTGCGCGAAGGTCGGGGCGGGGCGCTGCTCCCATGCGGCGGGGTACATCGCGCCACCGACCGGGGTCGGCCCGCCGGGATCGTTGCCGGCGGCAGCGAAGACGAGCGCCCCATTGCAGGCGGCGTGCTGGAGCGCGTCGTAGACGGCCCGCACCGCGGGCGCCAGGCCGGTGGGGCCGGCTGCCGGGACGACGCCCCCATAAACCGGCTCCCAACCCAGGCTGACGTTGATGACGAGGCGCTCGTGCGGCGTCTCGTCGGCTGCGGCGGCCCCGGCGTTGTGGGCCTTCCAGTCGGAGACGGCTGTTCGCAGCGAGGCCGCGAGCTGGCTCTGGTAGCCGAAGAAGCCGCCGAGCGCGGGCGTGGCGATGGTCGGCGTGACCATGGGCAGGGCGAGGTTGTGGGCGACGAACCCGACGCAGTTGACGCCGGCGCCATCCCCGGGGCACGCGATCTTGCGCACGATCCGGCCCACGTTCAGACCATGATCGGACCGGCCGTCCATCGCGACGCCCTCGTCGTAGCCACGCGGTGTGGAGTCGACGACGGCCACGCGGATGGCGGCGGGCCCCCCGTTCGCCCCATCGGGGAGCGGGTGAACTTGATCGACGGCCGCGTAGTAGGCCGTTTCGGCGACGCGGCCGACCGTTTGAGTCACGTCCGTGTCCTGCACACCCACGGCGAGGCAGTCCTTCGAGACCGCCTCGACGGTATCGGAGCCCTGACTCAGGCGTCCTCCGAAGCCTTCGAGATAGTCCGTGCCCTTCGCCGGCACGAGGTTCGGGTCACCGCCGGCTGGGGGCTCCCAGCTGTAGGTGCAATACCCTCGCAGACCCGGGGGGGCGTCGTCGCCGAAGAGCCGCTCGACACGCCAGGTACCGCCGCCCGCGGGCAGGCGATCCGCGACCGGGCACTCGGCCCGGGCGTCCCGAAGGCGGGCGACCCACCGGACACCGAGGCATGCATCCCGCACGTCGACGGCGGGGGTCATCGCCACGCACGTCGCATCGGCGACCGGGCAGGTGGGCCGGCGGGCGGCGCGGTCGACGCTCGGACGGGCGTCGGCGTCGGGCTCGACGTCGGCATCTGCCGAGGTGCCAACCACTTCGGCGGCGTCCGGACTGCCACCCGCAGCGCCCGGACCGCCGCCGGCACCGGGCTCGGCATCTGCCGAGGTGCCTGCCGAGGTGCCGACCACTTCGGCGGACGGGCTGCATCCGGCCGCGACGACGAGCCATGACGAGGCCAGGGTGGCGGCCACCCACCTCGAGACTGAACGCTGCATTGAACTCCCTCCGGGAACGCGAGACACAGTGCCGCGCCGAAGTGCGTGGCCGGCATCTGGGGACGCGGCCGCGGAGTCGGCGATTCAGTGTGTGGACGTCGTCAGCGTACCAGAATCCGGAATGTGGCCCAATCTTGGGCCTCGGACCGGGCGCGCAGGGTGAGTTGGGCGGTTTGCAGGGCTTCTTCGGGCGGGGCGTGTGCCAGCGCCCCGTAGAATGCGGTCGAGAGTGCGGTGGCGAGTGTATCGGCGACCGGTCGAGTCGCAGCGACGGCTGCATGGGCCCCGGCCGCCAGAAACGCCTGCGCGAGGCCGAGCTGTTCGAGTCGGGCGGCGTCGGCCTGACGCGCCGTTTCGCAGCCCGAGAGCACGACGAGGGCCGGCACGTTCGGGAGGGCGAGAATGTCGTCGAGCGTCAGCGCGCCGTCCGCCGCGAGCGGCAGCGTGCTCTCCCATCCCGTCGGTCCACCGAAGCGACCGTGACCGGCATAGTGGAACCGCCCGGTTGCACCCAGCGCGCGGCGGACGGCGTCTCCCGTCGCGGCCTCCCCGACGAGGCGGGTCAGGGGGGTTGCGCCAAGCGCCGCCGCAACGGCGTCGCCCTCCAGACGCGCCCCGGGCAGGTCGCCGCGGGGATCGGCGACGAGGAGCGTTCGGGCGTCGTCCGCCGAGGTCGGAGGGCGCGGGGGCAGGTCGAGTCCGTAGACGACCGGAAGCCGGGCCAGGACGGGGGCGCCGTCGAGCATCGCCGCGTGGAGGTCGAGCCCTCGGGCCGGGCCGTGGGGCAGCACGCGGAGCTTCCGCGCGGCACGGATGCGATCGGAGAACGGTGCGAGCAGCGCTTCGGCGGCCGTGCTCGGCGCACGCGGGGCGCCGATCCCCCCCGGCGTCGCGGCGATTCGCACGGCCGAGGTGCCGACCACATCGGCGGCGAACGCCAGGGTCCCGTCGGGACCGGCCAACCAGGTGAGCACGAGCTCTCCAGGGGCAGGCGGCGTCGGTGGACTCGGGGCCGCCCCCGCGCGTTCCGCCGCGGGCTCCGCCAGGACGGCGAAGGCGGCGTCGAGTGCGATGCGCAGCGCCCGCTGCCTTTCCCCTCGGGCTGCGCGTGCCTGGGCGAGCGCATCGGCCGGGCGTTTCCAGTCGTCGGCCGCTTCGGCGTCGAGGGCGGCCCGCGCTCGGCGGTGATCGGCGAGGGCGGTCTCCCAGCGCGCGCGCGCCGCCGGCGTCAGCGCGGGGAGCCGCTCGGCTTGCCGGAGGGCGGCCAGGAAACGCGCGCGGGCCCGGCGGACCACCGTCATGGCCTCGGCCGTGCGTCCCCGTTCGATCAGGAAGTCGACGTGATCCCGCGTCCCGGCGTCGCGTTCGGCGAGGAACGACTCACGCCCCTCGGCGAGCGGGATGCGCATCGCCTGATCGGCCAACTGTTCGAAGGCGTCGGCAAAGGCGGGACCGGCGTCCTCGCCGGCCGCTCTTGCTGCACGGGCAAGTCCGATGGTGCCTCGCCACACGGCTTCGGCCGAGGCCGTCGCGGCGCCGAGGGCGCGGAGTCGTTCGAAGTGGCGGCGGGCCCCACGAGGGTCTCCGGCCAGCAGCGCGGCGCGACCCTCGACGTCCGGCCACCACAGCGCGAGCCGGGCGTCGGGCGTCGGCAACGCAGCCTGCCCGGCTGCGAGCGCGGCCCGGGCTGCGGCGGCGTCTCCGAGGCGGAGGGCCAGCAGTGCGCGGTTCAGATGGGCGCCGGCCACGTAGGCGGGTTGCGGGCACTCCCCGTCCGGCGCGAACGCCCGGACGACGCCGGTGAACAACGCGTCGACGGCCGTCGGCTCGGCAGGGGGCGCTTCTCCGGCCAGGAGCAGCAGTGCCCACCCGAGGTCGTTCTCGATGGAGGCGCGGGCACAGGGAGAGTCAGCGGCGGCCGCGTGCATCGAACGCAACAGGTCGACCGCCTCCGCGTGGCGTCCGGCGGCCTGCAGGGCCTCGGCCCGAGCCTGCCGTGCAACGCTGAGTCGAAGTCCGGCGTCGAGGCGCGCGAGTCGGGGCTCGGCATCGTCGAGCGCATGGAGCGCGCTGCGGACGTCACCGGTCTCGAGGGCGAGTCGGGCGTGGTGGACGCGCAGGGCGGCGGCGCCCTCGGGGTCGAAGCGGGCATACGGAGCGGCATCGCCCAACGTGCGCCGGGCGCCCGGGAAGTCCCGGAGCTGATGAATCTGCACGAAGGCGAGCGCCAGCGCGTCGTTGACTCTCTCGGAGAGGCGCCCCGCCGCCGCGTGCAGCGGCGCGGCCGCCGTGAAGTGCTGCGCGGCCCGCTCGGGGTCTCCCGCGGCCAGGGCGATGCGCGCGGCGTGTCCGTGAAGGCGCCCCGCGAGCTCCGGTGGAGGGGCGGCGAGCAGGGCCTCCACCCGCTGACGCGCCTCGTCGAGCCGGCGTGCCTTGCGCAGCGCCGTGAGTTCGTCGAGGGTGGACTCGGGGACCGGACGCTCGACGCGCAACACGAACCGGGCCGTGTCGGCGACGACGGAGACCTCGGAGGCGCCTTCATCGACGACGATCACCGCCGCCTGCCCGGCGGTCAGGACGCCCTTTGCGCCGGTGAGCCCCGCGGCGCCCGCGTCCGCCGGGAGCACGAACCGAAGGCGTCGGTCCGAAGCGAGTCCGCAGATCGGAGCGTCGTCCGCCACACGGAGTGTCGCGCAGCCGGCGACCTCGACTTCGAGACGCGACTCGCGGGCGCCCCCCCTCGCCGGGGCCGGGTTCTCCCGGCAGCCGAGAGCCGCGAGCGCCGCCAGGACCGCCGCGCGCGCCCACCGCCGAGGACTGGATCGATCCCTCACGGCCCGACCGCGGCGTCGAGACGGCCCAGGAGCTGACCCGTACTCGTCACGACCTCACAACGGTAGTGGCCGGGCCGAGAAGCGTTGACATTGGACCAGGTACGCCACGCCCCTTTTCGGTTGCCGCCGACGTCGAGTGTCGCGCGGTAGAGCGGGGCATCGTCGCGCGTCCAGACGTGGAAGATGGCCTCGCGCAGGCCCAGCGGGGCATAGATGGCCGTGAAGCAGTGCAGGCGATCGGTCCCGCGCGGGAACGCCGTCGCCTGGCCGACGAGGGTCCGTGTCGAGCGATTGACGTCGGTGCCGAGCCCCGACTCGGTGAGACGCAGCGGGGCCGGCGGCATCCAGCGGGCCGCCCCCAGGAACACACCGAGCGGCAGGAGCGCAGCGACGATGGCCGCGGCCCGCAATGCGCGCGCCCGGTCGGCCGGGGCAGCGGTCGCCAGCGCCACCAGTGGCACGCCCGCCGCGGATCCGAGTGCGGCCATCCACAGGCTCGTTGCGTGCGACAGACCCAGAAACGGGAGCGCGGCCGAGAGCCCCACGAAGCTCGTCGCGCCTTTCAATGCCACGGCGGTGGTGGGCACCCGGAAGACCCGGTTGAACAGCGGATCCCAGAGCGTCAGACCGGCCAGGAGCGCCGCGAATCCCAGAAACAGCCAGTGGGGGAGTAAAGGCGCCGCCGACAGCCAGTAAAACGGCAGCACGAAGAACAACGTGAGCTGCATGAGGCTCTGCGTGCCGGCCGTCGCCCCAAAGGTCACCACGCGATGCCGAAGTCCGACCTCGGCGGCCGCCGCGCGCCGCCGCGCGAGCAAGACGGCGCCGGCCAGGAAGAGCCAGCCGGCGGCGACCGCCACGGCGACCAGCCACGCCCGCTCGGGTGTGCGTTTCATCAGCGTCGCGCTCGTCAGTGCCCAGCCCAGCGTGAAGAAGGGCAGCAACCGCCGAAGACGAACGAATCGCCCCGGACCCGTCGACTCGGGGACCGCGGCCGGAACGGGGGCCGCGGGCGTCGCGGTCGGGGCCCCCGGCGTCGGCGCGCCCTCGGGCGGCCCCGGCGTCACGGCGCGAACTGCTCCGGATCGGCGCTGACCCGGCGCGCGGGCGGGGCAGCGGCCGTGCCCCCTCGCACGTCTTTGAGGCCGCTGCCGGTGACCATGACACAGACCGTCTCGGCCCCGGTGATGGCGCCGCTCGTGCGCGCGGCGAGCACGCCGGCGAAGGCGGCGACACCGGCGGGTTCGCCGAAGATGCCCGTCCGGGAGGCCAACTCGAACCCGGCCTCGGCGATGGCCGCGTCCGACACGGCGACGAACACGCCCCCGCTCTCGCGGACCGCGCGCAGCGCCCGCACCCCATTGCGCGGCGCGCCCACGGCGATGCTGTCCGCGAGGCTGTTCGCCGGGCCGAAGATCACTCGCTCGTCGCCGCGCTCGAAGCTGTCGCACAGCGGTCGGGCGCCGTCCGCTTGCACGGCCAGGAGCCGCGGGACGCGTGGGATGACCCCGAGGGCGTGCATCTCGCGCAGGCCCTTCCAGATGCCTGCCAGCGTGCAGCCGTCGCCGACGGAGATCGCCAGCCAGTCCGGGACGTCGTCCCCCCACTGCTCGGCGAGTTCGAGGCCGCCCGTCTTCTTGCCCTCGACGAGATAGGGATTCACGGCGCAGTTGCGATTGTACCAGCCCATGCGTGTGCTGATGACCTGGCAGAGATCCCAGGTCTTCTCATAGTCGCCTTCGACGAGGAGCACCTGTGCCCCGAAGACCCGCAACTGTGCGACCTTGGCCTCCGGGGCCGTGGCGGGTACGAAGATCGTCGCCGGCAGGCCGAGGTGCGCGGCGAAACAGGCCGTCGACGAGGCCGCATTGCCGGTGGATGCGCACGCGATGCGGGTCTTGCCGTGCTGCATCGCACGCACGACGCCGACCGCCGAGGCGCGGTCCTTGAAACTCGCGCTCGGGTTTCGGCCCTCGTCCTTGACACGCAGCCCCCGGAGTCCGTGGCGCGCCGCCAGGGCAGGGAAGTCGAACTGAGGGGTGTCGCCCGGGGTCAGCGCCGGCAGGGGCGAGGGATTCAGCGGGAGGAGATCAATGTAGCGCCAGATGCCGCGCGGCGCCCGTGCGAGGCGCTCGCGGAAGCCCGGCCGGACGGCTTCGAGGTCGTAGTGGACCTCCAGGATGCCCGTCAGGCCGCAGTCCGCGCAGAAGTAGGTATCGGGCGTGTCGTCGTGTCGACGACCGCAAAGCGAGCAGGTCAGATGGGTCAGGTACGGCATGCGCGGCAGCATAGCCCCGGCGGCGGTCGCGCGGTATCGTCGAGATGGAGCACGCCCGTGACGAACGCCGACATCAACGACGCCCTTCGAAAGCTCGTCGACGACTTCGTCGATCGGGACGGTCTCTGGTCGCTTCAGTACGGCGACCTCCCCATCCACATCATCAGTGATCCTCCGGTCGACCGCATCCGCATTTTCGCGCCGGTTTCGGGCGCCGATCTCAACGACGGCGAACTGCTCTACCGCCTCCTGAGGGCCAACTTCGAGACGGCGCTCGACGCCCGCTACTGCATCTGGCGGGGAACGCTGTTCGCGGCCTTCATGCACCCCTTCGCGGCACTCGACGAGGCGACGTTCATCGACGGGATGGAGCAGGTGGTGACGCTCGTGAAGACCACTGGCGGTACGTTTTCGAGCACCGGGCTGCGCTTCGGAGGCGACTCGGGGCACTGACGTCGCGGCCGTCGCCTTGACAGATGCCCCGCCGATCGGGACCCTGCGCCGCCGAAGGAGTACCGATGACGCCGCCCGCCCCCCGTTCCGAAGCCGCACTGCTGCGCCGCAAACTCGGCCGCAAGATGGGGACGACCATCCGCGACTACGGACTGCTGAACGACGGCGACAAGGTCATGGTCTGCGTCTCGGGCGGCAAGGACAGCTACGCGCTGCTGGATCTTCTGTGGGAGCACAAGCAGCGGGCCCCCGTGAAGTACGACCTCGTAGCCGTCCACCTCGACCAGGGGCAGCCGGGCTACGACGGCGGGCCGCTGCGCACCTGGCTCGAAGCCTTTCCGGCCCCGTTCGAGATTCTGCACAAGGACACTTACAGCATCGTCATGTCGCTGGTGAAGGAGGGCGACACCTACTGCGCGCCCTGCTCCCGTCTGCGGCGTGGCACGCTCTATGGGGCCGCCGAGCGACTCGGCTGCAACAAGATCGCCCTCGGTCACCACCGGGATGATGCGCTCGAGACGTTCCTGATGAATTTTTTTTTCGCGGGCAAACTTCAGGCCATGCCGGCCATGTACACGACCGACGATGGCAAGTTTCAGGTCGTTCGGCCTCTGATTGAGTGTGCCGAGGCCGACATCGCCGAGCATGCGCGGCTGACCGGCTACCCCATCCTGCCCTGCAACCTGTGCGGCAGCCAGGACGGCCTCAAGCGCGAGGCCATGACCCGCCTGCTCGATTCGCTCTCCAAAGACATTCCCGACGTCCGCAACGTGATGCTCGCCGCGCTCCAGAATGTCCGGCCGAGCCACCTGCTCGACTTTGGCCTGATCGCCCGGCTGAACGAAGCCGGCGGGCAGGGGCCCGAGCCGACCGCGACCGTTCTCTCCTCGCTCTTGCGCACGGCCAACCCGGACGCGCTGCCCGTCCTGAACACCTGAAAGCTCCCTTTTTCTCCATGTCCGAAGAACGTCCCGCCGCGGACACCGCTGAATCGGTGTCGCCGGCGCCCCCCGCTCCCGTTGCCGAAGGCGCCCCCCCGGTCACCACCGAGGCCGTCGCAGCCGTCGCGCCCGCCCTCTCGCCCTTCCTCGCGCTCGGTCTCCCCGAGAGCCTGACCACCACGCTCACCGAGCTCGGTTACGAGACGCCGACGCCCATCCAGGCGGCGACGATCCCCTCGTTGCTCAACGGCCACGACGTCATCGGGCAGGCCCAGACGGGCACCGGCAAGACGGCCGCGTTTGCGCTGCCGATGCTCGCCCGATTGCAGGCGGACGCGGCGGCCCCGCAGGCCCTCGTGCTCGCGCCCACGCGCGAACTCGCGCTCCAGGTCGCCGAGGCCATCGAACAGTACGCCCGTCACCTGCGCGGGGTGCGTGTGCTCGCCGTCTACGGCGGCACCGGGTATGCCGACCAACTCCGCGGACTCGCCCGCGGCCCGGCCATCGTCGTCGGCACACCGGGCCGAGTGCTCGATCATATGGAGCGCGGGACGCTGAATCTGTCGAATTTGCGCCTGCTGGTGCTCGACGAAGCCGACGAGATGCTCCGCATGGGCTTCATCGACGACGTCGAGGCCGTGCTGAAAGCCTCGCCCGCGGAGCGACAGATTGCGCTGTTTTCGGCCACGATGCCGCCTCCGATCCGACGCCTCGCCCAGAGCTACCTGCGGTCGCCGCAAGAGATCACCCTCGCCGGCCGGACGACGACCGCCCCGACCATCCGGGCCCGTGGCTGGATTACCGGCGGCGGCCTCGACAAACTCGACGCGCTCACTCGGCTGCTGGAGGGCGAACCCTTCGAGGCGATGCTCGTGTTCGTCCGCACCCGCGTCACCGCCGATGAACTCGTCGCCGCGCTCGGCGCGCGCGGGTTCACGGCGGCCGCGCTTCACGGCGACATCCATCAGCGCGATCGCGAGAAGGTCGTCGAGGCCTTGCGCGAGGGTCGAATCTCCGTCGTCGTCGCCACCGACGTCGCCGCCCGCGGGCTCGACGTCGACCGCATCACGCACGTCGTCAACTTCGACCTGCCCACGGACGTCGAGAGTTACGTCCACCGCATCGGCCGAACGGGCCGCGCCGGGCGCAGCGGTGAGGCCATCCTCTTTGCCACGCCCCGCGAGCGGGCCATGCTCAACATGATCGAGCGGGGCACTCGCTCGCTCATCGATCGACTCGTGCTGCCGTCCGCAGACACGGTCAACGTGGCGCGCGTCGCCCGGTTCCAGGAACGCATCGCGCAGGTCGTCGCGATGCAGCCGGCAAACCTGGCCGTCTTCCGTGCGCAGGTCGACGCGATGGTGCGCGTCAGCAACCTCGAGATCACCGAGATCGCAGCGGCGCTTGCATGCCTCGTGCACGGAGAAACACCGTTCTTGCTGCCGCCCGACGCCCCGGCCCCGACGCCCCGGGACGTCCTGCCTCCACCTCGTGCCCGCACGCGGGATTCGAGCGCGGAACTCGGCGTCGCGCCGGTCGTCTCCGCTCCGGCGCCCGCCGCCCCGCCCGTTCGGGCCGATCGGGCCGAACGCGGCGACCGCGGTTCGCGAGAGCCGCGTGAGGGCCGGGGCCCCGCCGGCGCGATGACCGTATGGCGCCTCGAAGTGGGCTGGAAACATGGCGTCGAGCCCCGCAATGTCATCGGTGCATTGGCCAACGAGGCCGGGATTCCCAGCCGCGTCATGGGCCGCCTGGAGATCCGTGACTTCTTCAGCCTCATCGAACTGCCCGCCGACGCGCCGAGCCACGTGATCGAGGCCATGCAACGCACCTGGGTCGCCCGCCGGCAACTCCGCGCCACCCCATGGCGACCCGACGCACCGCCGCGTCGGTCGGACGAGGGCGGCGCGGAGCAGACTGAACGGGATGCCACCCCCGGCTTCGGCCGCGACGATGCCGCGGAGGGCGGGCGTCGCGCCCCGAAGCGCCGAAAGATCTGACCGGATCGCACGGGTGCCTTCGCCGAAGTGGCTGGCACCTCGTCGGCTTCGCCGAAGTGCCTTCGCCGAAGTGCCTGGCACCTCGTCTTGGTCCAGGTGGCTTCGCCGAAGTGGCTGACACCTCGTCCTCGCCGAAGTGCCTGGCACCTCGTCCGGAAGTGCCTTCGCCGAAGTGCCTGGCACCTCGTCCGGGTGCCTTCGCCGAAGTGGGTGCCTTCGCCGAAGTGGCTGGCACCTCGTCCGGGCACCTCGTCTGCACCTCGTCTGCCGAAGTGCCTGGCACCCCGTCTGGGCACCCCGTCTGCCGAAGTGCCTGGCACCTCGTCTGGGCACCTCGTCTGCCGAAGTGCCTGGCACCTCGTCCGCAGCCGAAGTGCCTGGCACCTCGTCCGGGCACCTCGTCCGCAACCCTCTCACCCCTTTCGGGTTGAGGCTCTGGTACGCTTCCCGGACCCGATCCCCTCAACCGTCGATCACGGACGCAGTCCGGCAGCAACGCCGCCGCGTCGTCCGAAAGGAGTTCCCATGGCTGCTCGATGGCCCGATCCTCTTCGACACGGTCGTTCACAGGCGGTCCTGCTCGTGACGAGCCTCCTCCTCGGCTGCGGCGCCGAAGATGAGGCGTCGACCGCGGGACCAGATGCGGGCGCCGCCGCGGGCTCCGGTGGTCGCGAGGGGGGCGGAGGCGAGCCGGTCGTCGACGGCGGCAATGGCGGGATGGCAACGGCCGGTGGACCCACGTTCGCGGACGACATCGCACCGTTCGTGGGCGCGCATTGTTCTGCCTGCCACCTCGAGGGCGGTGCCGCGCCGTTCGCCCTGCAAACGTACGAGCAGGTCAAGTCGATGGGCGCGGCGTCCCTCGCCGCCTTGGAGGCGGGGCGCATGCCGCCCTGGCAGGCGGATCCCGAGTGCCGCCATTACGAACGAGAGCGCCTCGTCGCCCCGGCAGACGTGGCGCGGTTCGCCGCCTGGGTTGCCGCCGAAATGCCCGAGGGGCGCGCCGGCGTGCGTGCCGAGCCGCCGACCCCGGCGGTCAATCTCGCCGCGCCTGACCTCGTGACCCGGGCCGAGAGCCCCTACGTGCCCGATCCGGCCCGGCCCGACGACTACCGGTGCTTCCCCCTCGATGCGCGCTTCGAGGCGGATACCTACGTCGTCGGCAATGACGTCTGGCCGGGCGAGAAGGCCATTGTTCACCACGTGCTCGTCTACGTCGTCTCGCCCGACCAGGTCGCCGAACTCGAGGCCGCCGACGCGGCCGAGGAGGGCGTCGGCTATACGTGTTACGGCGGTCCCGGCGTCGGGAACGCGGGGCCGATGGCGGCCTGGGTCCCGGGGTATCAGCCGAACCTTCTCGCGCCCGATCATGCCCAGATCGTCCCGGCGGGCGCGCGATTGGTCATGCAGGTGCACTACAACACGTTGGCGACGGCCCCCCTGCCGGACCAGACCGAGGTCCACCTCTGGACGCGCCCCGAGGTCCCGGGCTTCGAAATCGTCACACGACCACTCGCTCACCTGGACATCGAGATTCCGGCGGGCGAGGCCGAGTCGGTTCAGACGCGCGAGTTCCGCAATCCCACGGCCGACACCTGGGAGATCGTCGCGACGGGTCCGCACATGCACAAGCTCGGCAAGCGCATCAAGGTCGAGCGCCTCGACGGCGAGGGCGCGCCGGACGCTTGCCTGGTGGACATCCCCGCGTGGGATTTCAACTGGCAGCAGAGCTACCGCTTCCGCGACGGCGAATCCGTCACGGTCCCCCCCGGCGGTCGTCTGCGCCTGACCTGCGTTTACGACAATTCGGCGGCCAACCAGCCGGTGATCAACGGCGAGCAGCTCAGTCCGAGGGACGTCACCTGGGGCGAGGGCACGCTGGACGAGATGTGCCTCAACTACATCACGATGCGGCGTGCCTATGTGCCTGGCACCTCGGCAGGGCAGTGCGCGGGCTACGACATGTGCCGCGCCGCCTGCGCGAACCCGGATGCGTTCGAGTGCGCCTTGAATTGTGGACAGGCCGATCTCGGCTGCGCGCAGTGCGTCCTTCCCAACGTCTTCGGCGAAGGGGGCTGCGCCCGGACGACATGCCTGGCACCTCTGGCGGCTGCTGGCGAATGTTTGCGCGGCTGCCTGGGGGCCGTGGCGAGCGGCGAGGGGGTCGTGGACTGCATGACGACGACGTGCCCGGAGAACTACGCGGCATTGGCCGCCTGCATGGACATGGCGATCAGCGACGGCGCCTGTGACGATGGCCTGGCCGAGTGCGGGATCGCTCGGTGACCTCGTGGGCACGGGCGGTCGTCGGCGCGCTCGCGCTTGCGGGCGCGACCGTCCCCGACCGAGTCGAGGCCCACGGAGCCGCCCCGGCCGCCCTGGGTGTCATCGGCGACGATCTCGCGGACCCGGTCATCCGGCTCGGCTTCGGGCTCGCGACCCCCTGGTCGGCCGAGGGGCAGGACCGGTATCGGTATCTTTGCCCTGCCGCATTCGGCGTGGAAGATCACGTGCCCGCGGCGGCGCGTCTGTCCGACGGACGCATCGTCATCGCCGCGGCGGATGCGCTGTGGGTCGGGGACGCCTCGGGGTGCCGGTTCGAGGCCGTCGGCGCGCCGGAGTTCGCGGACGAGACCCCGGTTGCGGTGGTGGTCGTCCCGGGCCCGCCCATCTCGATCGTCGTGGCGAAGCGGTCGAACGCGGGGTCGACGCTCTGGCTTTACGGCCTCGAGGATGACGCCACGGACGGATCAGTCGTCTTCGGCGAGCGGGAGTTGCTTCCGGAGGTTCGCGTGGATGATCTCGCACCGTCCCCGGGAGGTGGCTTCCTCGCCCTCGCTGCGCGTCCGCGCCCGATGGTCGTCCGGCGGGGCGGACGGGGAAATGACTCATGGGCCATCAGCGGCCTCGACGAGGGCTTCCACGCGCTGACGTTTCGTTTCGTCGACGAGAGGGACGCGCGACACCTCGTGATCGGAGGTCCGACGGACGACGGGCAGGCGGCTGCCGAGTCGTTCGACGGTGGGCTCACCGCCGAGGTGGTGCTTCGCGGGCGCGAACGTCTGCACGGCCCGGTGCCCTTCGGGCGAGGACTTCTCGCCGTGCTCGATGGCGTGTTGGTCCACCAAACGGCTGGCGTCGTCGGGTTCCGACCCGCACCCGGCGTCGCGCCGACCTGCCTTTCTGCTCGAGGTGATGCCCCGCTTGCATGCCTCGACCGCGACCTGGTTCGCCTTCGATGGGTTGCCGATGGCGCGGAGCCCGCCGTCGAGCCCTTCTTCGCTCTCGACGTACTTCGCGGCGTCGATCCCGAGTGTCCCGTCGACGGGGAGTTGAGTGCCACCTGCACGTCGGCCTGGATTCACTTTGGGGGCGAGGCCGGGTTGGTGACGTTCGACGCCGGCGCCTCGGATCCGGTGGCGGAAGGCGAGACGCGCGGGGATGCAAGCGTCGGTGCGGTGCTCGCCGCCCCCGGTCCGGGGTCAGGCGATGCAGCGGGCTGCGGGGCCGTGCGTCCTTCGTCTGCGTCTATTGGCATGCTCCCGATCACGTTCACCGCGCTCACACTCGGGTATCATCTCGCCGCCGGGCGGCGCCGCCCGCGCAGAAGGCGGTCCCCCCATGCGCATTTCGTGCACGCTCCTCGCTCTGACCTTGCCCGCCGCGCTCGCGTGTGACCCGGACGCGGGCGCTTCGGACCCACCGGACGCCGCCACGGGGCACCTCGATGGCTCGGGTGGCTCGACCGCCATCCCGGATGGAAGCGGTGGCCCCGGCCCCGGGGGCGCACTCGTCAACGACGCGCGACCTGGCCAGGATGTCGAAGGGCCCGCCGCCGACGCCGGACTCGACGTCCTGCCAGATGCCCGGTCGGCACCGGAATCCGACGCCGCCATTGTCTGTGCCCCCGGCATCCCCGCGGATTGCGCCGATCGGACGACGCAGCGGGTCTGTGCCGAGGGCGGCACGTCGTTCGTGAGCGTCGCGTGTCCCGCCGGGGCAGCCTGTCGAGCAGGCGAGTGCGTCTCCGAGTGCCAGATCGAGGGGAAGTACCCCGCATACATCGGCTGCTCTTACTGGAGCCTCGACCTCGACAACTACCCCGACCCCTTCGGCGACCCTTCGGCCATTCCGCACGCCGTCGTCATCGCGAACGCCAGCGCGGCGCAGGCGACCGTGACGATCACGGGCCCCGCGGGCGGGCCGCCTCTGCCCGGTGCGCAGTTCTCGATTCCCGCGGGTGAGCTTCGGGTCTACACCTTCCCCCGATTCGACGTCGACGGCACCGGCATCAGTGACCGGGCCTTCGAGATCCAAAGCGACTGGCCCGTCGTCGCGTATCAGTTCAACCCGCTCAACAACGTCGGGGTGGCGAGCAACGATGGAACGGTGCTGCTGCCCGACGAGGCGCTGGGGAGCGAGTACTACGCCTTCAGCTGGCCGACCTCCCCGCTCGCAGCCCTCGGAATCCCGTCTCAGCATGGCTACTTCACCATCGTCGCCACGCGCGAGGGCGAGACTCAGGTCACCATCACGGTGGCCGCCGCGGTCGCCGAGGGGCCCGGCGTGCCCGCGATGGCCGAGGGGGAGACGGCGACGTTCGTCCTGCAGCGCGGGCAGGCGCTCAACATCGAGGCGGATGGCAGCAGTCTCGCCGCGGGGAACTGGGATCTGACCGGCTCGCACATCGTCGCCTCGCAGCCCGTTGCGGTCTTCGGCGGGCACGAAGAGGCAGTGGTGGGGGACGGATGCTGCGCCGAGCACCTCGAGCACCAACTCTACCCCGTCAACACCTGGGGGATGCACTATCTGGCCGCACACTCCGAGCCCCGCGGCGGCTCGACCGATGTCTGGCGCATCCTGGCCCACGAGGGCGCGACCACGATTTCGACGGATCCCCCCCAAGCCGGCGCGAGCAACGTGACGCTCGACGCTGGCCAATGGATCGAAATCCCGGCAACGGATTCGTTCGAGATTCTGGCCGACAAGCCGATCTCGGTCGCGCAGTACTTGGCCAGCCAGGAAACGACGGTCGATTTCATCGGCGATCCGGCCCTGATCATGGCCGTGCCCGTGGAGCAGTTCCGACGTAGCTATCTGGTGCTGACACCCGCCGACTACTCGGAGAACTGGCTGACGGTCCTCCGCCCGGCCGGGCAGACCGTCTTCCTCGACGGGGAGCCGGTTGCCGACGTCGGGTTCGCTCCGATCGGTGCCGGAGATTACGAATTCGCGTGGGTGCCCGTTGAACCCGGCCCACACGCGCTCGTCGGTGAGGCGCCCTTCGGACTCGTGGCGATCGGGTACGCCCAGGCGGTCTCATACGGTCTCGCCGCGGGCCTCGATCTGGTGCCGCGCGTCCCTGGAGCGCCCTGAGCAGGTCGAGGTGCGGGTCGAGGTGCCAACCACTTCGGCGGGTCGAGGTGCCAACCACTTCGGCGGGTCGAGGTGCCAACCACTTCGTCCGGGTCGAGGTGACAACCACTTCGGCGGGTCGAGGTGCCAACCACTTCGGCGGGTCGAGGTGCCAACCACTTCGTCAGGTCGGGTTGGCATCAGGCAGTACTTTGTGGAAACCTCCACGCACAGTCGCCCCTCCTGGAGTCAGCCATGCGCCCTCGCCCGACGCGAGTGTTTTCCATCATCTCCGTCTTCTGGCTTTTCGCCACCGCTTGCGGAGACGCGGACGGCGGCGGTGACCGAACCGACGCCGGCGGCGGAGTGCCCGGCGTCGTCGGCTTGGGCGGCTCGCTGCCTGGCGGAGCCGTTGGGCAGGGCGGCGCGGATGGCGGGGCGGGGGGAGGCGGCGGCGACGCGGCCGGAGGCGTGCCGTACCTCGATCTCGGACTCCCCTCTGGCGGGGGCGGTGGTGGAGGGCAGAACGGCGGCGCCGGTGGCGAACAGCCCCAGGGGCGTCGACTCCGAATCGAGCCGAGCGAGGCCACGCTCCTCCTTTCGACGGGGGTGACGCCGACGCAGCAGTTCAGTCTCACCCGAATCGGGCCCAACGGCGTCGATCCGGTCCCAGCAACCGAGGCGCTTTGGGCGGTCGTGCCCAACACGCTCGGCGAAATCGACACCTCTGGCCTTTTCACTGCAGGGGAGTTGGCCGGCGAGGCGTCCGTGGTGGCAGTCGTTGGGGGTCAACAGGCGGAAGCGCGGGTGCGGCTCGTTCAACTCGGCTCGGTGCTCGAACCAGGAGTGCCCGCAGATGCACCGGTTCGTTTCG
Source organism: Myxococcota bacterium (assembly GCA_023150895.1). Lineage (GTDB taxonomy): Bacteria > Myxococcota_A > Bradymonadia > UBA7976 > UBA1532 > CAINDO01. The sequence continues at coordinate 61,484 of JAKLJY010000011.1, forward strand.
ACGCGGCGCCGGAGGGACAGGCGTGCGGCCCGCGTTGGGTCTATCCTGAGTCGGGTACGGTCATCCCGAGCAACCTCATCGGCTTCACGTTGCAGTGGGATGCCGAGGGGCATGACCTCTTTCGAGTGACCTTTCAGGTCGGTCAGGGCGCCGGCGCGCGGGTCGACTGGTTCACGGAAGAACCGGAACTCACACCGTCGGGAGACAACTGGACGAATCTCTTGCGCACGGCGGCGGGTCAGCCAGTTCGCATGACCGTTACCGGACTCGGTGGGGCTGGCGATCAGGCCTGTCCGAGTGACGAACTACCGATTGAGGTCGACATCTCGCAGATGACCGGCGCGGTGTACTACTGGTCGACGACGGACTTCGGGATCATGCGCATTCCCATTGGGGACCTCGTGCCCGAGCCGTTCCTGAATCCCGCCACCGCGCCTGAGATCAACTGCCCGGCCTGTCACGCGCTCTCCCGTGATGGCCAGCGCATTGCGCTGACCCAGACGACGTTTCCGCCGTTCGGTTTCCTTTTCGTGTCGGCCGTGAACGAGCCGCGCTCGCCCTTCTACAACCCTGTGAACAAGGTCGGCTACTTCCCGAGCTTCAACCCGGCGAGCGATCAACTCGTAGCCGGGAACGGAGGCCAGCTGGTCGTCACCGATGTTCTCAGCGGAGAAGAGATCGAGCGACTGCCCATGCCGCAAGGCCACGTTGGCGGCTCCCCGGATTGGGCCTGGCAATCCGACACGATCGTGGCCGCCTACGGAGAGGGCGGGCTGTCCAATCCTCTCCCGGACGCAGGTATCAACCTGGGCGCGATCGCTCGCTGGGTGAAGAACAACGGGGTCTGGAGCGAACCCGAGGTCCTCGTCGAGCGGGAAGGGGATGAGGGGAATGATCGCCCGGCGTTTTCGCCCGACGGGGCGTTCATCGCGTTCCAGCGCACGGGGGTCGCGCAGATGCAGGGACAAGCGATGGGCAACGCGGGCAATTCGCTGTGGATTATCCCAGCCGCAGGGGGCGGTGCACCTGTGGAACTGGCGCGCGCAAACATGGCCCTGAACATGGGCAATAGCTGGCCGAAGTGGGCGCCCGCAAATGGCGGTGGGCGTTTGTGGCTCGCGTTCTCGAGTTTCCGAAGTTACGGGAACAAGTTGCGCCAAGGCGGTGAGCCGAAACCGCAACTCTGGGTCACGGGAATCGACCCGGACGCCCCGCCTGGGAGCGACCCGTCGGCGCCGGCATTCTGGCTGCCGGGGCAAAGTATCGAGTCTGGCAATCACATTCCCTACTGGGCGGTCTACCAGAAGGAGTGAACGACGCTGGCATGGCGACGGCCTCGGCACGTCACCTCATCGATGGCGGCGTACCAGACTGACCCGTTCTGCCGGAGAAACTCGCCACACGGGCGATCGGTGGGCCGTCGCCTCACCTGTCCTGGCGCAAAGGGGCGGAGACGACTCAGCTCAACGCGTGCCGTCTTCCCGAGGGCCGCGGGGGCCGAACTCGGTCAGTTCCAGGTCGCGGTGCATTGAAGCCCGAAGGTGCCATTGTGCCATGTGATGTCGTCCTGATCCTGGATCCTGCTGAAGTGGGCGTTGGCGGCGATGCCGATGCCCCACTCGGGCGCGATCCACCATTCTTTTCCGAGCGTGAGGGTGCCCCCGAAGCCGACATCCGTCCGGAACGGGGTGTGTGCGCCTCTCTCGTGATCGCGCCTCTGCTCCTGCACGGATGCCCAAACAGCCGCGAACGCCAGGCTCACGTAGAGGTTCTCCTCGAGGAACGTCCAGCGCGTGCCCGCTCCGGCCGACGAGAGGCGGGCGCTGACGTCGAAGTCTGCATCGGCATACGCGCCGTTCGGATGGAAACTCGGCGCCCAGAGGGCTGTCTCTCCCAACTCCGCATAGACGGCCAGACGCTGGTCGAGGGAGTATCCGAACGCCGCATTGAAGACGGTGCCCTCGCCCTGGATGAGCAAGGGGGCCGAGGTCAGGCGCCCATAGGTGATGCCGAAGCGGGCATTGGCGAAGAAACCGTCGTGGGTTTCGGGCTGACTGGCCGACGCGCTGGTCGCGAGCAGCGCGACGGTTGGGAGCACGACGGCGAAGGCGAAGGTTCGGTAGACTGAGGTCGACATCGGCGGGGAGCCTACATCCAGCCGAGGCGTCATTCCAACAGGGGCAAGACCGGCTGCAACGACTCGGCCAAGTGAGGCACGAGCGACGGCAAGATCGGTCGTCCCGCGCCGCCGATGTGGAGCACCAGATGGGCTTGCCCTGGCCCGACGCGCTCGACCACGGTCACGGTTCTCACGTCCGTGGCCAAGCCCGAGACCAATGCCCGGACAAAGGCCGGCCAGAGGTCGTCCGCCGAAGTGCCAGGCACCTCGGCTGCCGAGGTGCCAGGCACTTCGGCAACTGGACCCTCGGCATGTCCAATGATCGTCGTGAGCTCGTCGGATCGTGGCACCGTTCCTCGACGGCGCGCCAACTCCAACGCAGCGCTCAACGGAGCATCACCGGTCCCGCAAAGGAGAAGCTGCTGGACGACGGCGCATGCCAGCCTTTCCGGTGTCTCGAGACGCCAGCACGGGACGCCGCTGCAGCTACCCGTGTCGACGACCGCTTTGGACGCAGAGTCGACACCGTTCAGGGTCGCAAGCAACTCCGGAACCGCAATCCGTGATGCGCCGCGTGTTCCGAGATCGACCAGAGTCAAGACCGCGCTCGCCCCACCAACACCACCCGCAGGCGCCGGATATCCGGCAACCAGCACGCTGCGGAGGGACCCTTCAGTCTCGAACATGACGGGAATCAGGTGAGTTTCGAGGGCACGGGTGACGTTCTCGGGCCACGAGGCCGCCCTGCTCTCGCTCAATCGACGCGCCATGTGTGCCACCATCTCGAGGCCTCTCCTCGAGATGGGTGCCGACGCCGTGAAGCTGGTTCCCGCGGGCACGACTGCGAAGAGTTCCTCGAGACTCACCGTGTCTGTGCTCCGTGCCCGCAAGTCCGGCTCATCGACGACGCGCGAAACGACGTCGAGGCGAGCGGTATCCCCGACCGCGCTGACGGACGCAACGGACTCACCGGCATGCCAAGCGGGCCCCACGGCGCCGAGCAACGTTGAAAGAGGTCGGTCCGGCGCGATGTTCCGGGCGTCCGCCCCCGCCGAAGCACCCGGCTTCCACATAACGACGCTCGCCGATCGCGGCGTGGGAAGTGCCCGGGCACGCTGAATCCACACGGGCGCTCCATCGAAGCCGGCCTGAAGCTGATTGTCGATGACCTCCGCGGGGGTGTCCGGCCGCGAGATGACGACCTGCAGGTGTGCAGGATGCAGCACGACCGTAAATCGCGCGGCCTCTGTCACCAGGGACCTCGCTTCGCGACCCTGTAGCGAAACGGTCTTGCCGGGGACTCCGGTGCTGCGTTCGAGGAGCTCTGCGAGCGCGCGCGGCTCCCGGCTGGCGACGACCGCGATGACGAGGTCGCCAGGAAGCAAGGCGACGACCATGCTCTGGTCGACGTCCATTCCGATTCGATCCAGGCCGGGCAGGTCGGTGAGCGGCACGTCTGCGATGTTCCAGGCGCGCGCGAGGGCTTGGCCTGCCGGGGTCGAAAGCGCGGCCCTCAGCCCGAGGGACTCGACGGCCTCCCGCCACGCCCGAAAGACCACGACCAGTTCGGCGTCTGCCGGGACGAATGCGGCGGCGCGGCTCAGAATCGGTCGTCCGTCCTCCAAAGGGCCCAGCGGCGGGACCGCCGGCAAGACGCTGGGACGTGCGGCCTGGGACGCACCCGTCGCGGTCGCGGGCGACTTCGGTCGCTCACACGACGAGCACCCCGATATCGCGGTGAGGGCCGCAAACGTGACTACGGAAACCGGATAGATCGAGGCACATCGCATGGCGCCATCATAGAAGGCTTGCCTCGGCGCAGCTACGTGCCGTTGGCGCGGCATTCGGAATCGGAAGGTCCACCTCGGAGCCCGCTGAGGTGGGCGGCCAGGACCGGTGCCAGGCACTTCGGCTCGGGACAGGTGCCAAGCACTTCGGCTCGGGACCGGGACAGGTGCCAGGCACTTCGGCTCGGGACAGGTGCCAGGCACTTCGGCTCGGGACAGGTGCCGGGACAGGTGCCGGGCACCTCGGCAAGACAGAACAGGTGCAGAACAGGTGCCGGGCACTTCGGCGGGGCAGAACAGGTGCCGGGCATCTCGGCAGGGCATCTCGGCAGGCACCTCGGCAGCGCTTTCTCCAGTTTCTGTGCGACATCGCCGCCAAGCGGCCGAAGATCTCAATAGTAGACCACGCAACGCCGGAGTCGCAGATGGCGCGTCCTCTTTCGTTTCAGTCGGAGCCGTGGCAGGTCTTCGAGGTGACCACGCGGTGTATCCACGGCCGGTTCCTGTTGACGCCGAGTGCCGAATCGAACCGTCGGGTGCTCGGCGTCCTCGGTCGGGCCCAGGAGCTGTACGGCGAGCATGTCCGTGTCCACATGGTTGCTGGCACCTCGAATCATCTGCACTTCCTCATCTCGTCCAGGGATGCCGCTTGGCGTGCCCGATTCAAAGCGCACGTGAAGACCAACCTTTCCAAGGAACTCGGCGACCTCCATGGATGGACCGAGCACCTGTTCGGTCGTCGCGCGCGCGACATCCCGGTGCTCGACGACGCCGCACTCCTGGATCGGGTTCGCTACTTCCTTGCGCATGGCGTCAAGGAAGGGCTGGTCGCGCGGCCTGAGGACTGGCCTGGGCCCGCCTGGGTCCGGGCGTTGACGGCGGGGGAGCAGCTCGTCGGAGTCTGGTATCGCCGTACGGACTACTACCACCGGGCGCGCTGCTGGGCGCGCCGCAAGGAACCAGGCGCCACGCCCCGCCCGATGCTCGAGGACTTTGGCGAGGAGAAGGTGGTCAAGCTGGACCCATTGCCGATCTGGGCGGACTTGCCGCCGGAGGAACGTGCTGCGCGGTTCCAGGCCATCGTCGACGACATTGTTGTGAAGACCGACGGCGTGCCCTCTCCGATGCCGTACGGGGCGACTACGGTCAGCGGAACCGCGCGACCGGCGGTCGGGGTCGACGCGATTCTCCGCCAGGATCCGCACCGTCGGCCGGAGCGTTCGGTGCGTCGGGTGGCGCCCTGGGTTCATGCGACGTGCGCAGCGGTACGCGAGAGCTGGATGGAGGCGTACCGCTCGTTCGTCGCCGCGTGGAGGTCTCGGACGCCAGGGGTTCGGGACGGGGCCTCGCTGAGTACGTTGCCGGGAGGCGGCGTGCTCGTTCCGCCGGTCATGGCCCTGGTCGGTTCATGATGAATGACCTGTCGAGGGGCCGGTGCCCGAGGAGCCTTCACCGGGGTGGCGGAACCCCACCTTGACGCCCCACCCCTCGGGCCCTATCTTTTCGCGCCTTTTGTCGCGCTCCACCGTCGAGGAATCCCCGCATGCTCGAGACCATCAGCAAAGGCTTCCGTTCGGTCAAGCACCGCTTCCAGGGGAAGCGGGAGCTGACGCCCGAGAACATCGAGGAGGCGTTGCGCGACATCCGGGTGTCGCTCCTCGAGGCGGACGTCGACTTCAAGGTCGTGCGGCAGTTCGTCGCGGCCGTCAAGGAGAAGGCTGTCGGCGAGGTCGTGCGGATTGAAGCGAAGACCGGTACCGGCGAGAAGATCAAGGTCAACCCCGGTGACCACTTCATCCACCTCTGCCATGAGGAGCTTCAGGGCCTGATGGGCCCGGTGGATACCACCCTGAAGTTCGGGGCGGGTGTCACGAAGGTCATGATGGTCGGCCTTCAGGGTTCGGGCAAGACGACCACGACGGGGAAACTCGCCCGCATGCTCATCGAGAAGGGCCGCAAGCCCCTGCTCGTCGCGGCGGACATCTATCGGCCCGCTGCAGTGGATCAGCTCAAGGTGCTCGGTCAGCGCCTCGGCGTCCCGGTCTATCACGAGCCCAACCAGAAGCCGCCCCATATCTGCCAAGCCGCTGTGGACTTCGCACGGGCCAAGGGTCGAGACGTCGTGATCTTCGACACAGCCGGCCGACTCGCAATCGACGAAGAGCTCATGACTGAGCTCGACGACATCAAGAAGCGGACGCGCCCCGACAACATCCTGCTCGTCGTCGACTCGATGATCGGGCAGGACGCGGTCCGAACGGCGAAGACGTTCGACGAGCGAATCGGGATCTCCGGCTTCATCATGACGAAGCTCGACGGTGACGCCCGCGGCGGCGCAGCGTTGTCGATCAAAGCGGTGACGGGTAAGCCGATCAAGTTCCTCGGCATGGGCGAGAACCTCGACGCGCTCGAGGAATTCCGGCCCGAGGGCCTCGCCGGACGCATCATGGGCTTCGGCGATGTCGTCGGGCTGATGACCGACTTCCAGAAGGTCGTCGACGAGGAGACGGCGGAAGCCGACGCCCGCAAACTGCTCTCAGGCAAGTTCAACATGTGGGACTTCCTCGAGCAGATCCGGACGATCCGCAAGATGGGTCCCCTCAAGGACCTCCTCGAGAAGCTGCCTTTCTTTGCCGACAGCCTCCCCGAGGGCGTCAATATCGATGACAAGGCACTGACCCGCATCGAGGCGATGATCCAGTCGATGACGGCGCAGGAGCGCGACAGGCCCGAGCTGATCGAGAAGCAGCCGCGGCGTGCGCTGCGGATTGGGAAAGGGTCGGGCATCCCGGCGCAGGAGATCGTCGAACTCGTCCAGCGATTCAAAGCGATGCGGAAGATCATGGGCGCCATCGGGTCACCGGGCGGTGGGGGGCTCTTGAGTCGCCTGCCGGGCTTCAAGCAGATGTCTCAGCTCTCTCAGCTGAAGAACATGGACCTCGGGAGCGTACTCGGAGACCTCGGCGGCGCAGGTGGCCTCGGAAAGCTGGGTCTTCCGGGCATGGGGGGCATGGGCGGGCTGCCAGGCATGGGGGGCGGGATGCCCACGGCCGAACAGCTGCGCGAGATGCTTCCAGGGCTGCCGAAAGGCTACCTGCCTCCCGGCATGCCTGGGGCGCCGCGGAAGAACACGGCGAGCACCCAGGCCAAGAAGGAAGCGGAACGCAAGAAGCAGAAGGCCGCGAAGGCCAGTCGCAAGCAGCAACGCAAGAAGAAGTAGCGATGGCCGAGTCCCTTTCGGCCTCAGAGGTCGCATGCGAGACGCATCCCGAACGCGCCGCCATTGCGCTTTGTGTCGATTGCGAGCGACGACTGTGTGGCGCTTGCAGACATGTGGGTCACGACGCGCTTTCGCGTTGCTCCGCGTGCCTCGATCTGTCTCGTAGACCGATGCGTGTCGAGTCGCCGTCGTCGGCCGACGACGCTTCGCGCTCGCATCCCCCCCCGGAATCGCCGCAGATCGCCGCTGGCGCGCTTCCCTTCGATGTCCGCGACGCGCTCGAGCCCATCCCCTGGGAGCAAGCAGATCGTTACAGCTCCGGCCTCGCGATGTGGCTGACACTTGTCGCGATTCTGAAGAACCCGCTTCTTGCGGTGGCCCGAATTCCGTGGAATCGACAGGACTTCGTCGCTCCGTTGGTGCTCTGCGTGACGTCCGGCATCCTCGGGCATGTCGGGATCTTGTCGACGGCGTTCATTTTCGCCGACGTCGACGCGGTCCTCGGGCCTCGCTTTGCAGAATATGGCGTTTCTCCGGTCGCGGGTGCCCTGTTGTCACTCATGACCGTCCCCCTCGGACTCGTGTTGCGGCTCTACGTGACCAGCGCGATGGCGCACTTCATCCTGAAGGCGGTGGGAGCGACGCAACGGAACTACGAGGCGACCTTCCGGATCTATGCCTACGCCGGCACCTGCTCCCTGCTCGCGCTGCTGCCGGGGGTGGGAGCGCCTGTTTCCATGGCCATGACGTTGCTCGTGGTGCTTCTCGGGATGCGAGTCGCGCATCGCGCGACGCCCGGACAGTCGTTTCTGGGGGCGGCACCGCACTTTCTGGGGTTGCTGCTCGACTCCGGCGTCTGAGCACCCGTGGCTACGCGACCCACGATGAGGTGCCAAGCACTTCGGCGGGAGGAAGTGCCCGGACGAAGTGCCAGGCACTTCGGCGGCGACCTTCCCGGACCAAGTGCCCGGACGAAGTGCCAGGCACCTCGGCGGCGACCCTCTCGATTGAATGCTCATCCGGGCTCCCCTGACGAGAGCAAATGCGCGTACTGACGTTCTACATTGACCCCGTGGTCTATCGGGACCGCCTGCTCATGCTGCGAGCCGCGGCGCCTGAGGTCGGTCACATCGAGGTGCTGCTCGGCTGGGCGCCGCCCGGGCTCGTCGACGAATTGAGCACGCGGCACTTCACGCTGTCGCCGCTCGCGGAACGCCCATTGCCGAGGTGGCAACGGGAACCGCTCATTCTCCGCGCCGTACTCGCGCGGACGGCGAGCGGCGGAGTCGATGTCGTCCACGACACGGCCGCTCACCTGCTCGCAGCATTCGCACTGCTTCGCCTGCTTCCCCGGCGTCCGCACTTGCTTTCATCGAGCTTCACGGCAGGTTACGAGTGGCATGAGGAGTTGCGCCGCCAGTTTCCCTACGAGTCGGCGTACTACTCCCGGGTGCGCTGGACGAGTTTCCTGCAAGAGCGGGCGATTTGTCGGCTTGCCGACGCGGTGACGGTGTTCGGTCAAGGACACGTCGAACGGGTTGCACGCAGCCACGGGGTGCCTGAGTCGCGGCTTCACAGCCTACCGAATTGCTGTGACCCCGCCATCTTCCGGCCCTATCCGCCGGACGTCGCCGCCACGGGATTTCCGCGCGGAACGAGGGTGCTCATCAACGTCGGCAACCAGTTCATCTACAAGGGGACTTGGGAACTCTTGCGCGCGTTCGCGATGATCACAGACGCGCACCCGAACGCACGTCTCCTCCTTGTCGGGAACATCCACGACGAGGAGGACGCGGCGTTGCGGGCCGAGCCCGCCCGGCTCGGGATCGAGGATCGCGTGCGATTCCTGGGAAAGTGTCCCCGGGACAAAGTTCCGCTTCTGCTCTCCAGCAGCGATGCATTCGTCTTTCCGTCCTATACGGAAGGATCGCCTCGCGCGGTCCTGGAGGCGATGGCGTGTGGTCTGCCCGTCGTCGCAACCACCCTCGCCGGCATTCTCGCCGTCGACCCGGCCGCGGAGTTCACGCGATTCGTTCCGCGAGCAGATGCGGCGGCGCTCGCGGCTGCGCTCGATGCGCACCTGCGCTCCGCACCCGAAGACCGCGCCCGCCGAGGCGCCGCTGCTCGCGCCCGCTACCTCGCGTTCCACACGCCCGAAGCGGCGGCCGGGCCACTCGTGGCGCTCTACAGAAGGCTATGTGCCTGATGCTGGTCTACTTCCTTCAAGGTCTCGTTCCCCACTATCGGGTGCCGTTCTTCACCCGCCTGGCCGCCTGCCCCGGCTTCGAACTCGAAGTTCACGCCAGCCCCGTCGTTCCCGGGCAAAGCCTCACAACCGCGGCGGAGTGCCTCGATCGCTCTCCCTTCCCCTGTCACATGCACCGCTGCTCAGCCCTTGCGGGAGGGCGCCTGTTCTGGCAGGCCGACCTTTGGCTGCCCCGGCGCTTCGGTCGAGGCGACGTCTTCGTTCTACCGGGGGCGCCACGCTTCATTCGCAGCTTTCCGCTCGCCACCGAAGCGCGGGCTCGCGGCGCCTCGGTGCTCTGGTTCAGTCAGGGCTTTGGCGTGGGGGCATCAGCGCTGCGGGTCGCCGCGAGGCACTTGGCGGCCCGCCTCTGCCAACACGCCGTCTTGTATACCCAGACCGAGGTCGATGCGTACGTCGACCGTGGGTTTCCGGCCGACCGCATCACGGCAATGAACAATGCACTCGACCAAGGTCCGATCCGCGAGGCGGCTGCGAACACGTCTGCCGAAGTGGTTGGCACCTTGCGCGAGGCCCACGGTCTCGATGGGCGACGGATTGTCCTGTGCGTCGGGCGGTTGACCGCAAAGACGGAGGCCACCGTCCTCATCGACGCGATCGAGCGCCTCCCACCGGACTATGTCGCCGTCTTCATCGGCGGGGGCGAGGATACCCCGGTCGTCCAGGCCCATGTGGCGGAGCGGCGGCTCGAAGCGCGGGTTCGCATGATTGGACCCGTGTACGCCGAGCGAGCGCTTGCCCCCTGGTTCGCCTTGGCCGACGTGTTCGCCTACCCAGGCGGCATCGGCCTCTCGATCCTCCACGCGTTCGGATACGGCGTCCCGGTCGTGACGCACTCGGATCCGAACGCGCAGATGCCGGAGTTCGCCGCGTTGCGTCCCGGCGTCAACGGCGAGGTCTTCCCTCGCGGAGACGCCTCTGCGCTCGCCCGCGTTCTCCAGGAGATCTGCGAGACGCCGGAGCGCCGTGCACGCCTCGCAATGGGAGCCCGGGAGACGGTGGCGACCGGCTGGAACATCGACGATATGGTCGCTCGTTTCGCGGCTGCCATTCGGGTCGCTGCTCGGCGCTGAATCGCTCACCGGGGCGGGCTGCGGGCGCACAGCAACTCCGGGCGGTACTCGAAGTGCATCGTGTCGAAGTGGGCCCATCGGCCCCCCCAGATGAAGCCGTGGCGCTCGAAGACCTCGACGACCTCGCGCGGAAAGCGATTCTCGTACGGCGGTGGCGCCGCGTCGCGGGTCGCACCCGGAACCCATCGCCAATAGTTCGAGAATTCGATTCCGACGTCGATGGCGATCCCGTAGCTGTGAAGACTCCGCACCGCCGAACCCTTGATGGTTCTCCAATTATAGGTGCCCGATGTGTGGGTGAAGTACCGCCGGAAACGGCGGGGGAGTCGGTCGAGATCGGTCGCGACGGCCTGAAGGTGTCGCGCCACTCCGTTTCGACGCGACACGCGGACGTTTCGCCCGAACCAGCGGACCGTGACCAGATGCTCGGTGACCTTGGCCGGGGCGTCGCCGTAGGCGGCCTCGAACAGGCGCTCGAATCGAATGCGCCCGGGATCCGTCGTCGGGAAGGGGGGCCATTCGCTCGCGCTCGGGTATGGCCAGACGAACATGTCCTCCGGATCGGGCTCGTAGAACCGTTCGTCGATCGTCTTGGAACGCCCGTCATCCCACGGAATCCGATCCCCGTTGCACAGAACCAGTGAGTTGGGCGCCTCGAATCCGCACAGGACTTCGGGGTAGCTCTGGACGAGACAGGTCGCGGCATCGGGTAGACCCAACAAGCTCACGACGAGGACCGCTGGAAGTGGCAAGGGCATGTGGAGAGCATCGCCTGACCGGCCACCGCGCGAGAAGATGCACCGGGAAAAAGGCGCTATCATTGGCGTCATGCCCACCCCATTGCGTCCCTTCGTGTTCGCGGCGCTCGCAGTGTCGGCGGCCGCCGCGTGTGGACCGCAGCACCGAGGTGCACGAGACAGCGGTCCGGACGAAGTGCCTGGCACCTCGGCAGACGAAGTGCCTGGCACCTCGGACGCGGGTGACGTGGCGGACGAAGTGCCTGGCACCTCGATCAAACCCTTTCGCCGGAGGCCGTGGTGGCACCTCGGGTTGGGCGTCGCCCTGAAGGACAGCCGCCGCCGGGACGCGGACGGGGTCTTCATCGGCTACGCCGGCTACGGCGTCACCGACGACGAGGTTCGGGCGTGGGTGACGGCGCTTTATGAGACCGAGCTGGCTGCCCGGGGGGTCCGGTACGTCTACGCCGTGCGCGGACCCGCGGACGTGGGCTACGATGCGCGCGAGCTCGCGAACTCGTCGCTCGTCGAGGACCTCTTGCCGCGCATGGCGGCGAGCGAGCGGCCGGTGCTCGTCGCGGCCCACTCTTCGGGTGCGTTCGTCGCCTGTGAGCTCTTCGAGCAGCTCTTTCTCGGGGATTTCGATCCCGAGCGGATCGCCGTCGATCGGGTGGTCTATTTCAACCTCGACGGCGCGCAGGGGTGTCTCGACGAGGCCGCCGTCGGGCAACTCCACCAATTGGCGTTCGTCGACGCGCGGGGACCGCATGGGGTCTCATTGAACGCGCCGAGCATGGCCGAGGGGGCACATCGGTTCCCGGACGCGCTCCACCTGACGCATGACGCCCGTGCGAGTGGCTGCGCCCCGGGCGGTCGGATGTGCCTCCACGTGACGTTGGTCAACACCCGCCCGCACGACCCGATCTCGGGAAATCGAACGGCGGACTACACGGATTTCACCGACCGGCCAGTCAACGCGTTCTACCTTTCGGCCGTGCTCGGACCGGCCGCGCGCTGAGCGCCGTCGCCGCGGTCGGACCAGGCTCGACCCTCAGTCGTTGCCGCTGATGCCGGGGCACTTCGTGTCGATGGCCGCGCAGGCCGGCGGCTTGGACTGCTGCCCGGCGAACAGTGCCTGCAGTGCGTCCTGATCGTCCGCGAGCGCGCATCCGTCCCGCAGCGTGCCCACGAGCGACTTGACCCCGGCGATCGTCTCGTCGGCGCAGGCCTCGAGCTCGTCGACCGTGACGGCGCAGTCTGCGTCCGCGCTTTGCAGAGCACAGTCGCCGTCTTCGACCTCGAATCCGCCGCTGGCCTTGCACTCCGCGGCGCCCTCTTCGCAGGCCTCCGGGGTCGTGTTGCCCGTAAATGCTGCGAGGAGTAGCCCGGAGAGCGTGCAGAGGGCCGCCTGCGTCTCGGCGTCGCCGAGCTCAGCGAGGAGATGCTCCTTGCCGGCGTCGCAGAGCGCCTGCCTCTCGTCGCTGCTCAGGTCCTTGATGGCCTTGGACCCCTCGACGCCGGTACTGGCGGTGTAGTTCGCCGGGGCGGCGGCCGCGCTGCCGCTCCCCGCGCCGCCATCACCCTCGGTGTCGTCGTCGCCCCCGCAGCCGGTCGTGATCGGGATCATCGCGGTCGTCATCAGGAGGACGCAGAAAGATCTCATCGGGCGTTCCTTTTGCAGGGTGAAAGGGTGCCTGCGCATCGAACGGGGCTGCGGGTCCGAACTCGCCCCGACCGAAGACTCCGACGGTCGACCGGGCAGGCGTATTCACCGCAGCGACGCACCCTCGGTCGCGCCGTGGCGCGTTCGCGCGTCGAAGTCCCGGTCGGCGGCTCGCCAGAGGGCGACGATGCCGTGTGCCATGCGGTTGGCGACGCGCTCCGTGGCGGTGCAGTCGGGCTGCGGCAGGAGCTGGGTCAGCCGCCGCTGGATGGCGGCGCCCGCCTCGAGTCCGTGTCGCCGATGGGTCTCCTCATGCCGGCGCAGCGCCGTCATGAACCGTTGCCACCGCGCGGTCACCTCCGGTGGCGCAGCGTGCGCCCTCACCCATCGGGGATAAGTCGTGCGCAGGGTGACCCGGGTCTGGGCGGTCGCCACGCGGCACCCCCGGACGTCGTTCGCGTATGTGAAGCGCCAGTCGAGGTGCCAGCGGGTCCGCCCGACGAAACGCTCGCCGTCGATGACCGGACCCGCGGCATCGATCGCACGGCGAAGGGCTTCGATGCTCTCTCCGTCGACGTCGTAGGCGTCCTCGTCCCCTTCGACGAGCAGACCGGCCGGCGCGATGAACGGGCCCTCGGGCGCCCTGGGCGGCGGGGCGCCGGCGCAGCCCGTCAGCACGATGAGGCCGATCGTCGCCGCGGTGGCGACGAGGCCGGCGCTCGTGCGCGGTCGATGGCGCGCGGCCGCCGTCGCGGTCACGCGGGGGGCTGCGGTCCGTCGCCGACCGCGGCCTGGCGAGTGGCTCGGCGCTTCTTGAGGTGGTTCCAGGCCAGCAGGCCCACCACGACGATGGCGGCCGAGATCGCCAGGACCCAGGTCTGGTACTCCTTGGCAATCTCGAGAATGTCGTGCCAGTTCTCGCCGAAAATCCAGCCCAGGTAGATCCATACGGGCACCGAGATGAGCGCGGCGAGAAAGTCCATCAAGAGGAACTTGCTGAAGGAGTAGTTGGCGATCCCCGCCGAGAGGAACACCGCGCCGCGGATGCCGGCCACGAATCGACCGAAGAAGACCGTCCACATGCCGTACTTCTCGAAGAAGGCATGGACCTTCTCGCGTCGTTCGTGGGTGATGAGCTTCGACCAGCGCGGGCTGACCTCGGTGGCCGTCCCGATCCGGCGCCCGATGAAGAACAGGCACGAGTCGCCGATCAGGATGAACGCCATGCTGAGGAAGAAGTGCACATAGACGTCGATCTTCCCGGCGCCGGCCATGGCGCCGCCGAAGATGAGCGGGATGTCCTCCGGGAGCGGCACGCCGAGGCCGGCGAGCATCAACCAGACGGCGATGCCGACGTATGAGAACTCTTCGAGGTAGTGGGTGAGGAATTCCACGGTCTGCTTCCGTTCGCGTCAGAGGTGCTGCCGGAGCGCGGCCTTGCGGGCCGCCTCGCGCTCTTCGGGGGAGGGGCCCTTCGAACGTCGGGCCTCCTCGAGGGCCGCCGCGCGCTCGGCGAGCGACTTGAGGTACGCGTCGACGCGCTCCTTCTGCTCACGTCCGTGATAGACGAGGCGCAGAAACCCGCTCTGTCCTCCGGTGGCGGGCTGCTGATAGGCCTCGATGTCCGTCCCCGGTGCTTCGAAGACGTCGACGATGGGGGCGTTCGGCGCGTCGGCCCCTCGCCTGCGCTTGGCCGGCCCGTACTTTTCCGCCAGGAGGTCGAGCAGCTCGCCGGCCGCCTCGCGGTCCGATGCCGCGAACAAAACGCCGACCTCGGCGCCGGTGAGTCTCTCATCGAGAAAGTGCAGCACGACCTTGGCGTCCAGCGGGCCGAGCTCGACCCAGTAGAAGTGGGCGGACAGGCGAGCCTTGGAGGGCTTCGCCCTCGACAGACGCCGGATGTCGGCGGCGGGCTTCTTCTTCAACCGCGCGAGGCGCACCTTTTCGTCCCGCTCGGCGCGGAGGACCTTCGCTTCGAAGAGGACGGGCTCGGCGTCGGTCCTCGGAGCGACGCGGATCTTGCCGAGCTTCTTGGTGACCGCGCGCAGGCTCTCGCCCCACTCGAACGGCCCGTATCCGGCCTGCACGCCGCTCGGCACGCCGAACACGCCGAGCGCGACCGCGACCGCCAGGAGCCAGGCCTGGGGCAGAACGCGATACGGCGGGCGGCAAAGGGCGAGCATGGCGCCGCATCTTGGGGAGACGAACGCCCCGGGGTCAATGCGATTGCGGTCCGGACCCTGCCGCCGGTAGGGTATCGGCCATGCTCAGACTGATCGGACTTCTGGTGGTGGTGGGCGGTGCCTTCGCGGGCGGCTTCTACGTCGGCGTCAAGCACCGCAACGACGAGCTCGTGCAGAACCCCGAGGAACTCCTGAAGGCCTACCAAGAGGCCCTCAAGACGCACGCGTCGGACAAAATGGAGAAGATCAAGAAGGTGATCCTGGAGGACTGACATCGTGCGCACACTATCGAGCCGGCCCGGTCGCCGCCGGCTGGCGGTTCTCGCCGCCATCGTGGGTCTCTCCTTCGCATGCCAGGCAGAGGAGTCCTCGACGACCACTCCCGTGGCGGACGCCTCGACGGGCGAGGGCGGCGCGGGCGGCGCCGGGGCGACCGATCAGGATCGCGACGGCTACAGCGTCGACGACGGAGACTGCGACGACACCACGGCGCGGGTTCACCCGGAGCAGCGCGAAATCTGCGGGGATGGGGTCGATCAGAACTGCGACGGCGACGATCCGCCCTGTGACGACGACCGCGACGGCTTCAGCGAGGCCGATGGCGACTGCGACGACACGGAGTGGTCGATCAACCCGGAGGCGCTCGAGACGTGTGACGACGGGGTCGATCAGGACTGCGACGGCGCGGACCTCGCCTGCGACGCCGTCGACAACGACGGAGACCAATGGTCCGTGGCCGAGGGCGACTGCGACGACGCCAAGCCCTTCGTCTACCCCGGTGCGCCCGAACGCTGCGGCGACGGCAACGACGACGACTGTGACGGCGAAGACCCCCTGTGCCCCGACGCCGACCGCGACGCCGACGGCATCGACGACACCGTCGACGTCTGCCCCGACATCGCCGACGCGCTGCAGTCCGACCTCGACGGGGATGGGGTGGGGGACTTCTGCGACAACTGCCTCGAGGCCCGCAATCCCGATCAGGCGGACGCAGACGACAATGGCCGGGGCGACGCGTGTGACGGAAACGTCGACACCGACATGGACGGGTTCACCGGCCTGATGGGCGACTGCGACGACGCCGATCCCACCAGCTACCCCGGTGCCGAGGAAAGCTGCGACGGCGCGGTCGACAACGACTGCAACGGGTTCCCGAACGATGGCTGCCCGTCCGATGTCCGCAGCGCCCTCATCGCCATCCCCGGCGGCGAGACGCTGCTCGGCAGCACCGACGCGGTCCCGGCCGACTGCGCGGGGGATCCCGCGATGCGCGATGAAAATTGTGACGAGCTGCCACAACGAACCATCGTGCTCAGCCCGTTCGAAATCGAGGCCACCGAGGTCACCCACCGGCAATACGCCTACTGCGTCAGCCTGGGCCGATGCTCGCCGCCCTATCGCAACGAGAGCCTGCCCACGAGCCTCCACCACGAGGATCCGGCCTATGCCGACCACCCGGTCGTTTTCGTGAGCCAAGGCCAGGCGGCCACCTACTGTGCGTTTGCGGGTCGCCGTCTGCCGACGGAGGCCGAGTGGGAGCGCGCCGCCCGGGGCAGCACGCCGCTCGAGCCGCACCGGTATCCGTGGGGGGATGCCGAGCCCGACTGTGCGCGCTCGAACCTCGCCCGCTGCCGCCCGGGTACGGAACGGGTCGGCACCCGACCGGGCGATGTCACGCCGCAGGGCGTCAAGGATCTCGGCGGAAACATCAAGGAAATGACGAGCGGGTACTACTCCGCCACGTGGTACGGCACCCTGCGGGACGGGCAGATGGACCCGCAGCCGCCCGACATGCGCGGCGACCGCGACGTGATCAGCGTCCGCGGCGGCGCCTACGAGACGCAGGCCGCCTTCTCGACGATCACCTACCGCGGTTTCGGTGCGCTGATGGGGGCCCGGGACCGCCGCCCCGAGGTCGGCTTCCGCTGCGTCCGGTGAGGCGACCCGGGGCGCCTCGAATTCGCCAAAAAAGCGC
This sequence comes from Myxococcota bacterium, assembly GCA_023150895.1. Classification (GTDB taxonomy): domain Bacteria; phylum Myxococcota_A; class Bradymonadia; order UBA7976; family UBA1532; genus CAINDO01. The sequence goes on from JAKLJY010000011.1 coordinate 78,507, forward strand.
GCGCAGGGACTTGGGCGCGGCGCGCACATAGGGGATATTCCTCGCGCCGCGGGCCCGAAGGGGGAAGTCCGCGCGACCACCGCGGCGCCGCGACCATCCCGTCCCAGTGAGTGACGGACGATTCAGAGGAGCGTGAACATGCCCGACCAGCACATTGCCGCCATGGTGGCCGACCGCGCGAATCGCAATCGCGCGGCCACGGCCTTCCGGGTCCGCCGGGGTGACCAGTACATCGACGTCCCCTGGAGCGAGGTCCTGCCCCGCATTCAACACATCGCGGCCGGCTTGTTGACGGCCGCCGATCTCACGGACGGCGCCCGGGTCAGCATCATCGGCAACACGTCGATGGACTGGGTGATCCTCGACTTCGCCGCGATGTCCGTCGGCCTGCAGACTGTCCCCGTCTACGCCAGCCTCCTCCCGGAGGAGGTCGGCTTCATGCACGCCGATCCCAAGGTCGAGCTCATCGTCGCCGAGAACGCCGGTCAGGTGGCCAAGGTCCGGGCGATGCGGGGCGGCTTCCGCTTCTTCGACATCGAGTACACCCCGGCGGACATGCCGCTGAAGGGCAAGATCATCGTGGTCGATCCGGCGGGTCTCGCGCCCGCCGACGACTGGGAGAGCCTCGCGGACGTCGAGGCGCGCGGCAGGGCGAGCCTCGAGAAGCTGCAAGGCGAGATGAAGCGCCGACTCGACAAGGTCAAGCGCTCGGACATCGCGACCTTCACCTATACCTCGGGCACGACGGGGCCCCCCAAGGCCGTCATCCAGACGCACGACAACATGCTGTCGCTGCTCGAGAACATCGAGGAGATCGATCTGTTCGGCGACAAGGTGCGCGAGGGCGGTCTCTTCCTGTTCTTGCCCCTCGCCCACAGCTTCGGCCGCCTGATTGAGCTCGCCGGGCCGTTCTATCAGACGCCACTCGTCATCTCCTCGGTGCCGACGCTGGCGGCCGACCTCGGTCTGTCCCGCCCCGGTTTCTTCCCGGGCGCGCCGCGCGTCTTCGAGAAGATGAAGGGCAAGATCGAAAACGGCGTGGCCTCCTCGCCCCCGCTGCGCCAGAAGATCTTCCGCTGGGCCATCGGCGTCGGCAAGGAGACGGTCCCCTACGTGACCACGGGTCGACCGATTCCGGGCATGCTCGCGTTCAAACACCGCATCGCGGACAAGCTCGTTTTCTCCAAGGTCCGGGCCCGGCTCGGCTTCGACCGGGCGGCCGTTCTGCTCTCCGGCTCGGCGCCGCTGCGTTCCGACGTCCACGAGTTCTTCATGGCGTTGGGCTTGTTGCTGATCGAGGCGTACGGCCTGACGGAGACGTGCCCCGGACTCACGGCCAACCGCCCGGGCAAGATCAAGATCGGCAGCGTCGGCATCCCGTTCAAGGGCGTGACGATCCGCATCGCCGAGGACGGCGAGATCCTGGCGAAGGGACCCAACATCACTCAGGGCTATCTGAACCGCGCCGACGCCACCGGCGAAGCCTTCGACGACGAAGGCTGGTTCCACACCGGCGATCTCGGCTCGATGGACGCCGATGGTTTCGTCTTCATTACCGGCCGGAAGAAGGAGCTCTTCAAGACCTCCGGTGGCAAGTACATCGCGCCGGTCAAGATCGAAGCCCGTCTGAAGGCCGTGCCGTTCGTTCAGGAGGCCGTGCTCATCGGCGACGCCCGCAACTTCTGCGTTGCGCTCTTCTCCTGCGATCCCGAGACGCTCGGCGAGTGGGCTGCGCGCGAAGGCATCCCGGCCGATCCCGGGCACCCCAAGGTCCGCGAGACGCTTCAGGCCCACGTCACCGAGGTCAACAAGACGCTCGCGAGCTTCGAGACGGTGAAGTACTTCGACGTCCTGCCCGGGCCGTTGACGGTCGACGGCGGCGAGCTCACCGCCAGCCTCAAGGTCAAGCGCAAGACCGTGTCGAGCAAGTACGCGGACCGCATCGAAGCCCTCTATGCGAAGGCCAAGCCCGGCGACGGCTGAGTCGCCCCCGCGCCGCGGCCTCCCGGCCTACCGCCGCCGGGGCGGCCCGGTGCTCAGTCCGCCTTGACGGCGAAGTCGGCCTCGGCGAGCACGACGCCGCGGAACCCCGAGGTAATGACGAGCTTGTAGCGTCGCTCGGCCTCGATGGTCTCCTTGCGCATCTCGAAGTAGCTCGCCAGGACGCGGCCCCCCTTGGTGCCGGGGTAGATGGGGAAGTTCTCCCGCATCTCGAGGCGCTCGGTCACGTCGTAGAGTGTGCCCTGCAGCTGCGTGACGTTGACGGGCTGGGCGAAGAACGCCATGAACTCGACGGGGATCTTGTCGCGCCCGCCGTATTTGAAGCCCTTGGTGTCCGCCTTCTTCATGTGAGCGATGAAACTCGCGTCGCTCCGGAAACTGGCCGGGAAGGGGCGCTCGCTCAGGATGATTCGGCCCTTGAGCGCGTCCTCGGGCTTCTTGCCCGGGGCGGCGACGGCGGCCTGCGGCACGGCGGCCGTGAACGCGAGACCACTGAGCAGAACACGACCGGCGAACGCGAGCCCACGCAGCATGAAGTCTCCCCGACTGTTGTGACGCCCGGTCGGCCTCGAACACGTCGAAGGGCCGACGTGGCTGGACCGGGCACCCATCCAGGGACGGCAGCCTAGCAGACCCCGAGACGGTGCAAAAGAGGCCCCGTGCAGGGCGGCTTCGGTGTTGCGCCGGCTGCGACGAGAGGTGCTGTCGGCGCCGTCGCGTCATGTTACCTACGGCCCCGATGCGCCCCACACTTCACGTCTTCGCCTTCGCGCTCTGCGGTCTGATCGGCGGCCTCGTGGCCGGCGGATACGACGCGTTCGCGGCGACGACGGACGCCGGCGGAGGCGGGGCGTTCTTGCGGCTCCTGTCCGGCGCCGCCGGGGCGCATGCCCTGCTGGGGCTGGTCGTGGGCAGCATCTGCGGTCTGCTGGCGCCCGGTTTGCCCGAGACGCTGTCGGTCGTCGGGTTACTGACGACGGTGCGTCGACGCTTCTGGCCGGGCGCCGATGGTCCTTTGCAGGAGCGGGCGTTCACCGTGGCGACGGTCGTGACGGTTTTCGGCCTCTTCGTCGTCTCGTTCACGGCGTTGACCCGGTTCGCGGAGGTGGCCCTCTCCCGCATCCAGTCCGCGACCCTGCTCGCCCTGCTGGTCACGGTGGCGACCCTCCTGGCGGCGACGGGCGGCATCGCCGTGGCCGCGCCGCTGCGTGCGGTCATGGGACGCGCCATCGAGCGCTTCGTGCGGCGCTTCCCGAGGCTGTCGCCCGTGTTCCACCCCTTGACGGCGCTGGCGGTGGTGGGCCTGTCGGGGGCGCTGAGGTTCTTCGCCTGGCGCAGTCGAGAGGCGGAGACCTGGGACGCGCTCGACCTGCGTGCCCCGGCGGCCCTGGCGCTGCTCGCTGCCGCGATGTTCGGTCTGGGCGCCTGGCTGTCGAGGCGGGCGCCCGATGTCCGTCGCGTCCACGTGTTCGGCGTGCTCCTCGCGGGTCCGGCCCTTGCGTCGGCGGCGCTGGCGTGGGGGCTCGGGACGGAGCACTCCCTCAACGCGCTCGGGACGGCGACGGGCTCGACGCGGCTCATCCTGAAGGCCGTGCGCGCGCCCTTCGACCGCGACGGCGACGGGTTTGCGGCCATCCTCGGCGGCGGTGATTGCGACGACACGGAAGCGGGCATCCGGCCGGGCGCGGTCGAGGTGCCCGGCAACGGCCGCGACGAGGACTGCGACGGTGTGGATGCGCCCCCCCGGCCGGCTGGCACACCCGGCGGAAAACGCGCGCCTGCGGAGTCCGATGGGCCCCCCGTGGGCGGTGAGCGGTTCAACCTGGTACTGATCACGGTGGATTCCCTCCGGGTCGACCACTTGAAATATGCCGGTTACACCCGAGAGACCTCACCGGCCATCGATGCGCTGGCCGCCGAGTCGGTCGTGTTCACCCGGGCCTACAGCACGTCGTCGAAGACGCCGACGGCGATGCCTTCGCTGCTGACGGGTCGATACCCGGGCGAACTCTTGCGCGATGGCGAACATTTCACGACCTATGGAGCCGAAAACGTCTTTCTTGCCGAGATCCTGCATGAAAAGGGCTATGCGACCTCGGCGTACCCGAGTCACTGGTACTTCCTGGCTCGGTACGGACTCGGACAGGGATTCGAGACCTGGCAACCCTACATGGTCAGCGAAAGAAAGATGGAGAAGGTTCCCACGGCCGAGCCAGTTGTGGTGGCGGTCCTGAAACATCTGGAGAACGTGCTCACGCCAAACTCGGAGCGACCGTTCTTTCTGTGGGTTCACTTGCTGGATCCGCACAAGAACTACATCGACCACGAAGGCGTACCCACTTTCGGTGACGCGGCAGAGCCCATCGATCGCTACGACCACGAAATCAGATACGTCGATACCTGGATAGGCCAGCTGCTCGATACCCTCCGCAAACGAGCGGACTGGAACAGGACATCGGTCGTGCTGACTTCCGACCATGGGGAAGCCTTTGGAGAACACGGGTACAAGTATCATGGCTTCGGCCTCCACGAGCACCAACTCCGGGTGCCACTGATCGTTCGAATTCCAGAAGTATTCCACCGTGCCATTGATGTGCCGGTCAGCCTGGTGGACGTGGTTCCGACGGTGCTGGAATTGTTGCGGATCACCCCGGACGCCGCCGTCGGCCTGCGCGGCCGCAGTCTGGTGCCGGCGCTGCGCGGGTCCGAGCTGACGGCGGTGCCGGTCTACGCCGAGACGCCCCGTGGACCCTACAACCCGGAGCGCGCGGCTTACCTGGAAGCCCCGTGGAAGCTCCTTTGGGACGCCGAGGGGGACCTCTACCAGCTCTTCGACCTCGCCGACGATCCGGCGGAAAAGCGGGACCGCTACCGTTCCGATCCGGAGCCGGCGTTGCGGATGCGTGCGGCGCTCGAGCGTTTTCGGGCCGAGCACCTGAGCCTGCGCGGGCCGGTGGCGGACGCCCCGCTGAGCGGCCCGCCGACGCCCCATGAGCCGTGAGCCCGGGCGGCTCCGCGGGGCGATCGCGACGCTCTTCGGCGCGCTGACCCTCGGACTGCTGGCGGCCAGCCTCCTCGGCCTCGGCGCTCGCCTCCACTGGATCTGCGAGCTGTTCGCGCACTTCGCCGTGCAGGGCGCCGTCGCCGCCGGCGGGCTGGTCATCGCCTGGCTCGCATTTCGTCGGCCGGGCCGGGCGCTGGCCTGCGCGCTGGCCGCCGGGCCGCACCTTTCTGCCCTCGCACCCGAGGTCGCCTTCGCCCCGGAGCCGGTACCCGACGGTCTGCCGCGCGTGCGTGTCGTGTCGGCCAACCTCCTGACCACGAACACCGAGCACGCCGCCTTTCTCTCCTGGATTCGCGCGGAGCGCCCCGACGTCGTGCTCGCGCTGGAGGTCGGACGCGACTGGGCGGAGGCGCTCGAGACCCTCGCGGATCTCTACCCGCTGCGCCGCTTCGCCCCGCGGGAGGACAACTTCGGGGTCGGGGCGCTCGCCCTGAATCCCCATGCGACCGTCGAGTTCATCGACTGCGGACCGTCGGACGTGCCGTCGCTTCGGGTTCGGCAGCCCGTCGAAGGGACCGTCGTGACCATGGTCGCGACGCACCCCATCCCGCCCATCGGTGCGGCCCGGGCGTTCGAGCGCGACGCACAGATCGTCGCCTGCGCGGCCACGCTGCTTCGCGCCCCCCCGCCGCGCATCCTGGCCGGGGACCTGAACGCGACGCCCTGGTCGCCCGTTCTGGTCGACCTCCGCCGCGGGACGGGCCTGCGCGACAGCCGGGCGGGCTTCGGGTTGCAGACCTCGTGGCCCAACGGCCTCGGTGTGGCGGATGTCCTGTTCGCCATCCCCATCGATCACCTGCTCCACGACGACGCAGTGGCCGTCGTCGACCGTCGGCTCGGACCCGACGTCGGCTCGGATCATCGCCCCGTCGTCGCCGATTTCGCGGTCCTCGCGTTCTCGCCGTAGACTGCAGCGAAACCCGCGTTTCGGGCGGCCGTCCGAGACGCTCTCGCTTCGCCGGAGAGCATCCGGCTTCGCTCGCGAGGGCCACCGATACGGCGGCTCGGCGGGCCGTGGGGTCTCTGTCGCGATGGAATATTTCCGCCTTCGCCCGGCCGAGCTCGAGCCCGAGATCGTCGACGCCCGGCCGGTCAACCGCACCGGTGACCTGGTCTTCGTCCTCCTGCACGACATGGCCGTCACCCGCGCGCTGGCGCTCGGCGAACTGCCCGTGCGGCGCCGCATGGAGGAGCTCGGCGTGCGCATGGAGGACTGCGACACGTTGGGGGGCAACCTCGCCACCATCGCCGGGCAGGGCGCGCAGACGGCCGAAGACCGCGAGATTCTTTGTTTCTACTTCGCGCTCGGACTCAAGGGGCGCCTGCAGAAGGCACGCGGACCCCTTCGCCAGCGGACGTTGATGCAGCTCCGTGAAACGCTGGACTTTCTCTCGGGGGTCTTTGGGACCCGGGTGCTCGCCAACGTCGAGATCCTGGGGGCGGACGAGCGGCAGATGCTCTGGGACCTCCTCGGCGGTACCGTGCTCGCCCTGGCCCGGGAGCAGACCGTGCCCGGGGTAGACCTCGCCGGCGGGCTGATGCGCTGGGTCTCCTTGTTCGCGCTGGCGCCGCGCAACGATCGCCTCCTCGTCGCGCGCACGTTGCTCGGTGGCGGGCTGACCGGTGCCGGACGACTGACGCTGGTCGGTTTGCTCGATCCCGTCGCGGACGCGGACCTGCTCGCCCGCGCGGTGCTGCCGCCCCGTGGCACCGACGGACCGGTGGACGAGCTCGCGCTCCTCGAGGGGCCCGAACCGGAGATCGATCCCGAGTTCTGGGAGACGCCCGACGGCGGCGACGCGGACTCGGCGGACTCCGTCGACTCGCCGTCGGGAAAGGCGACGCTGGACCCGGGCCAGCTCCCGGCCCCCGCCGCGATGCCCGCCGCGGCAGACGCCACCGCCGAGGCTTTCGAAGTGAGCGGGCGTGCGGTGCCGGTTCGGTCCTCGGGACGGCGCCTGCTGGCACGGCTGACGGGGTGGGCCCTCGCCGAACGCGGCGTGCAGGCGCTCGGCGCCGTCTTCCTCGGCATTCGAAGGGAGGGACATCTGCGCCTGACCCGCAAGGGGCTCGTCTACGACGAGACGCTCTGGATGCTGGGCCGGGCGGCTCGCCGGAGAACCGTCGCCATTCCCATGGAGTCGATGGCGGCCCGCCTCGATCGCCGCCACAACGTCGGGACGCTGCTCCTCGGCCTGGCGGCTGCGGCCGGGACGGCGTTCGTCGGGACGCTCTGGATGCTCGACGGGTTCCGCTCCGGGTACTGGCCGTTCTTCCTCCTCGCGTCCGGCCTCGTCTGTGCCGGCCTCGTGGTGGACCTGCTTCTCTTCCGGCTCACGGGCCGGCTGCGGGGCCAATCGCAGCTCGTTCTCGATGGCGGCGAGGGGACGCGCATCCGCCTCGACGGGGTGCGGCGGGCCGAGGCCGAGGCGCTGCTGACCGCGTTGGCCGGGCCGTCCCGATTCGCGGGCCAAGACGGGGCGTGAGAGCGCCCCCCGACGGCCCTTTCCGCGTGACCCCCGAGTCGGGCACACTCCACGCCCGATGTCGCGATCCGCAGTCCTGCACACCTCCGTTTGCCTCTTGACCCTGGCGCTCGTCGCGCCGGCACGCGCTCAGGACGACACCCGGGATGTGGCGCCCCCGGCGAACGAGGTCTCTCCGGACGCCCCGACGCTGACCGAAGAGGGCGAGGAGATCATCGAACGAACGCCGTCGAACGCGCCCGGTGCGGGGCTCGGCGTCGAGGGCATTCCGGAGCGCACCGGAGACGATCGCCGCTTCGTCGGCCGCATCCGCACGGAGTTCGCCGAGGTCATGGCCGGACCCGGGGCCGCATACATCGGTCGCGGGCGCGTGTACCAGAACGATCGCGTCCAGATTCTCCGCCGCAACGACGCGGGCGACTGGCTGGAGGTGGAGATCAACGGCCTGCGCGGCTGGGTCCGGGCTCGCTACCTGGAGATTCAACGCGGCGCCGAAGTGCGGGGCGCCGGGGGCGCGCTCGACGCCGGCCGAGACCGCCGCCGGACGAACTACGGCTACGATGATCGGGGTCGTCGCCTGCGCCCCGACGGCACGCCGTTCGGCTCGGGCGAGGGGACCGACGGGGTGCCAGGCACTTCGTCCGACGAGGTGCCCGACGAGGTGCCAGGCACTTCGTCCGACGAGGTCCCCGCCGAGGTGCCAGGCACTTCGTCCAGACTGCGCCTCGCGCCCTATGCGGCGTTGGGTCTCGGTCAGGTTCGCCGCGCGTTCGACAGCGACATCGCCAAACCTTCGCCCTTGGCACACCAGACGGCGCAGCCTTCGGGCATGTCGGTGGTGTTGGGTCTCGATTGGGACCCGCTGAAGTATCTGCGATTGGGCGCCCGCTTCGACGGGTCGTTCTTCGGCTCGACGGACATCCCGAGGAACCCGGCGCTGGGGTTCGAACGGCCGGTGACGCTCGCCATCTCCGGTTGGCGCGCCGGGCTCGACGCCCTGGGGCGTTACCCCGTCGGTCAGGCGTGGATCGGGGCCTACGGGGGTCTGCGCCTGTTCCGACAGAACTTCCAGGAGACGGCGGGATACCCGCTGTTCCTGACGAGCACGCTGTGGTCGGCTGCGCTCGGCGGGGCCGCCGGGGTCACATTCGGACCCGGCCTCGAACTCACCGGTCGGGGCGGCTATTGCGTGCCGTTGTCGATCTCGCAGTCGCCCGCCGACTCCGGAGACCTGGAGAGCGGGGGGGGCTACGAGCTCGGCCTCGGCGTGGGATGGCGCCTCAGCCGACGGTTCACCGCGCTGATGGACGTTTACTTCGCCCGGCATCGTCTCGAGTTCGCCGGCGCGTCGTCACAGAAGCAGGCCTTCGACGACGAAGAGACTGCGGGAAAGGACCCGGTAGGTTATGAACACGCACGTGAGACGGACACTCTGCAGGGCGCAGGCCTCGGCATTCGGGTGGCGCTCTAGCGCAGCGCTCGGAGCCGTCCTGATGGCGACCGCGCTGGCCGCCTGTGGTGACGATTCGGCCGCTTCGGCCGACGGTGCAGGTGGCGCCGATCTCGGTGTCCGCGAACCGCCGCTGGGCGGCGTCGCGGGCGGGATGGGCGGCGGCGCCCCCGGTGGCAACGGTACCCCCGGCGACGAGAGCGGCGGCGGCTCGGGTGGCACGGGCGGCACCGGCGGGCAGGCGACCGGTGGGGTGTCTCCGCCTTCGGGGGGCGACCCGTCGAAGCCCGACCTGGGGTCGAGCCCGGTGGACGACGGCGGTCCGGCGCCGGTCGCCGATGGCGCCGTTCCCCCCCCGCAGACCGATGGAGGGGGAGCCGCGCCGGACACCAGCATTGTCCCGCCGCCCCCTCCGCCGCCCCCGCCGGCGGGTGATCCGGCCGCGGACGGGCCCGCCGGTTCGCACGAGGCCGACACGCAGCTCGAACTCCCGGGGGGGGTTCTCCCCCGTCGGGTCGACCTCCTCATTCGCCGACCGGCCGAGCCGGCCGGGGCGCCCTATCCCCTCGTCGTCCTGAGCCATGGATTTCAGGGCGCCGGGCGGGACTACGCCAGCTTCGCCGATCGCCTCGCGACCCACGGCTTCGTGGTCATCGCCCCGACCTACGACGGCGGCCTTGCCTCTCGGACGCACGTCGAACTGGCGGACGATGTCGTCGACGTCGTGAACTGGGCGCTCGAACAGAACCAGGCAATGGGCAGCGACCTTTTTCACTGGATCGACGCCGAGCACATCGGCGCAGCGGGCCACTCGCGGGGGGGCAAGCAGAGCTTCTTCGCTGCGCTCATCGACGCGCGCATCGACGCGGTCTTCGGGCTCGATCCCGTGGACAGCGGCCCGCCATTCGCGTTCGACCCGAACGCATTTCCGAGCCTCGCGCCCGAGCGGATTGGTGAGCTCACCATTCCGACGGGGGTCGTCGGCTCCGAGCGCGGACCCGAAGGCGCCGTCGCGTGCGCCCCCGGCGAGGACAACTGGGACGACTACTTCGCCGCCGCACCGAGCCCGGCCTTCGCATGGCTCGTCGCCGGGAGCGGGCACATGGACTTCCTCGACGAGTGCGGTCTGGCCTGTCTCGCGTGCGCGGCGGGAGATGACCCGGCCTTCACCCGGGACTTCAGCCGGACGACGATGGTCGCGTTCTTCCAGGTGTTCCTCAAGGGGGAGGCGGCGTATCGACCCTGGCTGGACGGCGACGCCGCCCGGCTCGATCCGCGAATCGAAGTGCAGTCGCGCTGACGCCGCCTGGCGCTGCGGCGCGGTGAGTGAACCCGAGGTCGATGAGTCGGCGAGGCCGGCGGAGAAGACGTATGCTGGAGCGGGTCCTGAGAGGTGGCTTGGTGATCGACGGCCGAGGCGGGCCGGGTGAATGCCTGGACGTCGGCTTGTCTGGGGGGCGCATCGCCGCGATCGCCCCGAATCTGCCCGTCGGCGGCGCTCAGGTCATCGACGTGACGGGTCGCGTGGTGGCGCCGGCCTTCATCGACGCACACTGCCACAGCGATCTCGGCATTTTCGCCGATCCGACGTTGCTGATGAAGACGGCGCAAGGCGTCGGCTGCGAGGTCTTCGGACAGGACGGCGTCTCGGCGGCACCGGTTCGCCCGCAGGACGTCGCCCGCGTCCGGCAGGCGCTGGCGGGCCTGGACGGTGACCCCCCCGAGCTCGTCTGGGACTGGCGGACGGTCTCCGACTACCTCGGCCGACTCGAGCGCCACCCGCGCAGCCTGGATTGCTGCTACCTGGTGCCGCACGGGCAGTTGCGCCGGGAGGTCTGCGGCGACGAGGACCGGTTCATGACCGATGCCGAGCTCGAGCGATTCCAGGCGGTCACGCGCGAAGCGCTCGAACACGGGGCCGTCGGGGCGAGCACCGGACTCATTTATCCGCCGTGCTGTTTTGCGGACACGCGCGAACTCCTCGCCCTCGGGGAGGTCCTCGCACGGTTCGGTCGTCCGCTCGTGGCTCACCTGCGCAGCGAGGGCGACCAACTCATCGAGGCCGTCGAGGAGTTCCTCGATGTCGGCCGCCAGACGGGCTGCCCCCTGCACTTCAGCCACATCAAGGTCGCGGGCAAACGCAACTGGCTCAAGCTCGACGCCATGCTCGACGCGATCGAAGAGGCGCGGACAAACGGACTGACCATTACGGGTGACCAGTACCCCTACACCGCCGGCAGCACGATGATGGGTGCGCTGCTGCCTCCCTGGGTCCACGAGGGCGGGGCGCCCGCCGCGGTGGAGCGTCTGGGCGACCCGGCTCAGCGCGCCCGGATGCGGGCCGAGATGCTGCACGACGGCGTCAATGCCTGGGAGAACTTCTGGGCATGGAGCGGCCCGGAAGGGGTGGTCATCAGCGACTTGCCCAGCGGACGGCATCCCGAGTGGGTGGGGCGCGACGTCGGCGACGTGGCTGCCGCGATCGGGATGGACGCGCTCGAGTTCACGCTCGACCTGCTGCGCGACGAGGCGCTGCGGGTCGGCATGATCAGCCACAACCAGAACGCCGAGGTCGTCGCCCGATTCTGGGCGCGCGAGTGGGTGGGCGGCTGCACCGACGGTCTGCTCGGGGGCAAGCCGCACCCCCGCACCTATGGTGCCTTCGCCCGCATGATCGCCTGGCTCACGCGGGAGCGGGGCATCACGACGCTGCCTCAGGCCATCCGGAAGATGGCGGCGGTCCCCGCGCGCGCGTTCGGGCTTCGCGACCTCGGCACGCTCGAGCCCGGCAAGCGGGCCAACATCGTCGTCTTCGATGCCAGCCTGATCGCCGATCGGTCGACGTGGGCCGAGCCCCGGCAGTACCCCATCGGGATCGACCTCGTGCTCAACGGTGGCGAGGTGGTCGTCGACGGCGGCCCCCCCGTCCGCGCGACGGAGGCTCGCCCCGGCGTCGTCCACCGCGCCGGCTGACGCATCGTGGCCACCTACGTCGTCGGAGACGTTCAAGGGTGCCATCGAACCTTGATGGCGCTCGCGGCCACCGTCGAGTTCGACCCGGCGAGGGGGGACCGCATGCTCTTCGTGGGCGACCTCGTCAACCGAGGCCCGCACAACGCCGACGTCCTGCGCTGGATGATGGCGCAGGGCGCGGCGGTCGACGCCGTCCTCGGCAACCACGACTTGCACCTGCTCGCCCGAGCGCGCGGCCTCTCGGACGCGAAGCGCCGAGACACGCTCGGGGACGTCCTGACCGCTCCCCCGCCGGAACGTGCCGCCCTGCTGGATTGGCTTCGGCATCGGCCCCTCCTCCTCGAGGTCGCGCTCCCCGACCGAGGTGCCAGGCACTTCGTCCAGGACCCCGACCGAGGTGCCAGGCACTTCGTCCAGGACCCCGACCGAGGTGCCAGGCACTTCGTCCAGGACCCCGGTACAAGTGCCGGGCATCTCGTCCACGCGGGGTGGCCACCCGGCATGACGCCCGAGGAAGCACAGACCGAGGCTGCGGCGCTCGAAGCGCGCTTGCGCGGTGGCGGCGTAGATGGGCTCCTCCGGGAGCTGCGGGGCCATCCCGTTCCCTGGAGCCGCGTGCGCGACGGAACGGACACCCGCGCCCGCCAGCGGGCCGCGCTGCAGGCGTTCGTCTACCTCCGGACCTGTCAGCCCGACGGGACGCCGGATCCAACCTATTCCGGCGCGCTCTCGGACAGACCACCAGGCCATGTGGCCTGGTTCGACTTCGACGCGGGCCCGCGCCAAGGGACGACGATCTTCTTCGGCCACTGGGCGGCGCTGGGCCTCTATGCCGGGCGCGGAGTGCTGTGCCTCGATACGGGGGCGGTCTGGGGGCGTGGGCTGACGGCGCTGCGACTCGAGGACGGCCGACTCTTCACGGTCGACACGGTGGACGCGCTCGCGCACGGGCGGGAGGCGGGCAGCGGCGGGCCGGGCCCCTGAAGTTTCCTCCGGGCGTCCACTGGTCTATGGTCGCAGGGTCAGGGTGCCGAGTCTGCGACCGAGGCCGGTCGTTGTTTTCCCGTCGCCCGAGTGTGGAATGCCGTCACCCATGTCGATCTCGATTCTGCTCGTGGAGGATAATGCCGACGATGTCGACATCATCCGTCGGCTCGTGCGCCGCGCCGGGGCGGACTTCCGGATCGATCAGGCCGCCACGGGCGGCGAGGCACTGGAGCTGGCACGGGTGCGCGCATACGACGTCGCCCTCGTCGATCAGCAGTTGCCGGACACCCGTGGCGAGCAGCTCATCGGGCAGATGAAGGACGCGGTCCCGGAGTTGCCCATCGTCATGCTGACGCGACAGGGCGACGAGCGATTGGCGGTCGAGGTGATGAAGGCGGGGGCATTCGACTACTTGCGCAAGGACGACCTCGACGCCTCGGTCTTGCACCGCACGGTTCGCAACGCAGTGGACCGCGCGCGTCTGCTGCTCGAAGTGCAGCGTGCGAACGACCGCCTCCGCGACTGGGCGATCCGGGACGGGCTGACCGGCCTCTTCAACCACCGGCACTTTCAGGAGCTGTTGCGCACCGAGTTTGCCCGGAGCGCGCGCTACGGTCAGGTGCTTGCCTGCCTGATGGTGGATCTCGACCACTTCAAGCAGATCAACGACACCTACGGGCACCCCTTCGGCGACGAGGTCCTCAAGCAGGTGGCCAACACCCTGGTCGCGGAAGCGCGAAAGGTGGACATCGTCGCCCGCTACGGAGGCGAGGAGTTCGTGCTCGTCCTGCCCAACACGGACGTGGCGGGCGCCCGGATTGTGGCCGAGCGCATCTGCGAGCGGGTCGGTCATCAGCCCGTGAGCCACGATGGCGTCACCGTCGCGGTCACCCTCTCCGTCGGCGTGGCTACGTCGGACGATCCCCGGTGCTCGACGGAGAACGCACTCGTCAAGCAGGCGGACGCGGCCCTCTACCGCGCGAAACGAGCGGGGCGCAACCGCGTCTGTCTGGCCATCGAGGCGGCCGGCGGACCGCTCTCGGAGGCGTTGGGCCTCGCACCCGTCACGACGGCGGTCCGAGAGTTCGAAGGCGAGGTCCGGCGCCTCTTCCTCGCGACGCTGTCCGGGCTCCTCGGGATGGCCGAGCGCCACGATGGATTCGGGGAGCACGGAGAGCGGGTCTCGCGGCTCGCGGTCGCCGTCGGGCGGGTCCTGGGTCTCGAAAGCGCGGCGCTCGACGCCCTCCAGGCCGGCGCGCTGCTGCACGACGTCGGGCGGCTCGCCGAGACGGAGCCCCTCTGGCTCAAACCCGGGCCGCTCTCGGACGAGGAACGCAGCCGCCTCCCGCGGCATTGCCTCAATGGGGTCCGTGCCCTCGCTGCGCTGCCGAGCCTCGACCGTGAACGGGAGATCGTCCGGCACCACCACGAGAACTGGGATGGCACGGGGTATCCGGACGGCCTCGCCGGTGAGCGCATTCCCGTCCTTGCCCGCATCGTGGCGGTGTGCGACGCCTGGGACGCCCTGACCTCGCCCCGACCTTGGCGCGGGCCGTTTTCGCCGATGGAGGCGATGCGGGTGCTGGACGCGGAACGGGGTCGGCGCTACGAATCCAGGATGGTCGACGCGCTCTCGCGGGTGCTCCGCGAAGGCGATCGGCAGCTCGCCTCGTTCCACTCGCACCGGGAGCCATGAGCCCATACCAACCCTTGCCCGGCGCGTTCGAAATCCTCCTCGTCGAGGACGACGAGAACGACATCCGCATCACGGAGCGAGCCCTGGCCCGCAGCGCGATGTCCGCCCGCATCGAGGTCGTGCGCGACGGCCAGGCCGCGCTCGACTATCTGCAGCACAAGCCGCCGTACGAGCGACAGCGGCGTCCGAATCTGGTGCTGCTCGACATCAGCCTGCCGAAGGTGAACGGCATGGACGTCTTGCGTGAGGTCAAAGCCGATCCGACCCTGCGCTCGATTCCCGTGCTGATGCTCACGACGTCCTCGCGGGCCGAAGACGTCGCGACGGCTTACGCACACGGGGCCAATGGGTATGTCTGCAAACCGATCCACTTCGCCCGATTCGTCGAGGTCATCGCCGATCTGAGCGTTTATTGGGGCAAGGTGGCGTTGTTGCCGACATGACCGCGCAGCGGCACAGACGACCGTCTCGGGCGGGGGAGAGACTGCGACCATGAGCATCGATCTCGGCGTCGCGCCCGGCGCCATTCTGATTGTCGACGACGACGAGGACCACCTCGCCTTGCTCGCGCAGCAGCTGACGGGTCAGGGGCACCGCATCCAGACGCTGAGCGACCCGTTCAAGGCGCTCGACGCACTCGCGCGGTCCACGCCGGACGTCGTCTTGCTCGATCAGCGGATGCCCGGATTGTCGGGGCTCGACATCTGCCGCCGCATCCGGGCCTTGCCGGATCACGAGTTCCTGCCGGTCATCTTGTTGACCAACGACGCCTCGCTCGACGTCAGCGCCGCGGCGGTGGCCGCCGGTGTGAACGACTTCCTCGACAAGTCGGCGCCGAGCGAGATCCTGCGCTTGCGAATCACCGCCGCGTTGCGTGCCAAGCGGCTCGCCGATCTGGCCGCGCGTCGGTTCGAGGAGCAGTCGTATCTCGCCCGCGTCGCCGAAGATCTCGCCAACTCCCTGGCCGAGGACGCCCTGCTCGCCACGGCCGCGCGGGCCATCGGGCGGTTCGAGGTCTCGGCCCTGTACGTGATCGTCCTCTCCGAACAGGAGCGACCGCAGCTTCTGAGCTTCGGCGTCGATCCGGTCGAGATCGACCGGGAGCGGCTCGACACCTTGCTGCACCTCGCTCAGAGCGCGCTGCGGACCAACCTGCATCCGGACGAAGTGGCCCTCCAGCATCTCCCGGTCGATTGGCCGCCGAGCGTGGGGCGGCCGCTCATCCACCGGGTCCTGCGTGCCAATCCGCGGCCCCGGGTGTGGCTGGCCATCGAGCCGACGCACCCCCTCGACGACGACGAACTCCGCCTCTTCGATGCGGTGACCGATCGGCTCGCCGCGCCGCTCGAAAACGCGCGCCTGTACGCGAAGGTCTCCGCGGCACACGAGGAGATCGCCGCGACGCTCGAGAAACTGCGGCAGGCCCAGGCCTCGCTCGTTCATACCGAGAAGATGGCCAGCATCGGGCAGCTCGCCGCGGGTGTCGCACACGAGATCAACAACCCGCTCGCCTTCGTGATCAGCAACCTGAACGTGCTGCGCGAGTACGCCCGCGACCTGGCACAGATCGTGCGCTTCTATCGGCGCGAGGTCCGTTCCGACGGCACGCACCCCTCGACGCTCGACCCCGAGTTCCTGATCTCGGACCTCGAGAGCCTGATCTCCGAGTCCCTCGAGGGGAGCAACCGCGTCCACGGAATCGTCAAGAATCTCAAGAGTTTCGCCCACAGCGGCACCGGCACCTACGAAGAGGTCGAGGTCCAGTCCGCCGTCGAGAGCACGCTGAACCTGCTCGGCGGCGAGCTGAAACAGCGCTGCGTCGTCTACCGGGACATCCAGCCGGTCTCCAGCGTCCGGGGAGACCGGGGCAAGCTCAATCAGGTCTTCCTCAACCTCATCGTGAACGCGAGCGAGGCCATCCCGACGGGGCGCGAGGGGCGGCTTTGGGTGCGTCTCTTCATGGAGAGCAACGAGGTCGTCTTCCAGGTGGAGGACAACGGCACGGGCATTCCGCCGACCGTGCGGGCCAAGATCTTCGAACCGTTCTTCACGACGAAGGCGGTCGGCCGTGGGACGGGCCTCGGCCTCGCGATCACCGACGAGATCATCCGGCAACACGGCGGTCGCATCACGGTGGACACCGAGGAGGGGCGGGGAACGACGTTCACCGTCCGCCTCCCGGCCCGGGATACCCGGCCGATGCCCTCCATCGAGCTGCACGCCCCACCGGACGATCCGACGGCGGTGGCCCTCTTCATCGACGACGAGCGGTTTCTCCTCAACGCGTTCAAGCGGGCCTTCGGCAAGTCGTCCCAGATCCGGCTCGCGCAAGGGGGCGAGGAGGGCATCCGCCTGCTCGAGGAGCACCCGGACGTCGACGTGGTCTTCTGCGACCTGCTCATGCCCCGCGTCAGCGGCATGGAGGTCTATCAGTGGGTCTGCGAGCACCGACCCGACCTCGTCGACCGCTTCGTGATCCTGACGGCCGGGGCCAACGACGACAAGTACCGCGAGTTCCTGCAGACGACCCGGCTCCCGGTCATTCACAAGCCGTTCTCGGTGCACGAAGTTCAGGAGACCATCAACCGCTGCGCGCGTCGGCCGAAGGGCGGGACGGCGGGGTTGCCCGCGCGGCCTCACCAGTAGTCGGCCCGAACGCGGCAGTCTCCGGCGATGCGGCAAAGACACGCGATGCGGTAGGCCGCAGGTGCGGGCAGGGTGGCGAGCAGGCGGGTCTCCCCGGGCGTCGGCGGGCTGACCTCGCCCTCGACCCGCAGGCGACAGGCGACGCACACGCCGCGCCCCCGGCACGCGTATCCGATGGGTCGCCCCGCTCGCAGCGCCGCGGCGAGCAGCGTGCACCCCACGGGGACCTCGAGGCGGGCGCCATCCGGCAGGAAAGTGACCCAGGGCATGGGGCCAGTCTCGCAGGGACCGGGCGCCGCGGGCCAACTTGCACGGCGCGGCCGGTTTCCCTATGGTCCGCGCGTGCGTACGCCTGCCCACCGAATCGTCTCCTCCTCCGCCGGTCGCACTGTCGCCCGTCGGTCTCTGCCGCCCTCGGCCCTCGCGTTCGTCCTTGCGTTTGCGGGGTGCGTCGACCGCAACGAGGGCACTTCGACCGGACCCGCCGGACCGGACGCCGAGCGACCCATCGACCTCTTCGACGCCGGTCCGCCCGAGGCCGGCCCGACCGGAGGCACGGCCGACGCCGAGATGACCTTCATCGACGCCGTCGCGCCGCTCGACGCCTCGATTGCGCCCGCGGACGTTCGACCGGCCCCGGTGGACTACGATCCCTTGCCCGATCGCCCGCCGGACGAGCGAGACCCCCTCTGCATCGAGCGACCGCCGTTGCAGGGCGTGGACACGTTCGACTGGGTGGGTGACTGCGGGGGCCGCAACGAGGACACCATCCGCGGCCTCCGCAACCCCACCTGCCCGCGGTACGAGGACCCTCCCGAGGCGGCGCCCGGCCTCGACGTCGTCTTCGACGATGTGGTCGTGACGGGCATCTTCGACGGTGATTTCACCGTGCAAGACCGCGAGGGCGTCGCGTTCAACGCCATCTGGGTTCACAACCAGGCCGGCTTCGACGTGGGCGAGCTCCTGCTCGGGACGCGGCTGCGCGTCGAGGGCACGATGATCCGGTTCTTCGAGCTCGACGAGGTCATCGTGCGGGGCGGTGGCATCGAGGTCCTCGGCGCGGGGCCAGCCCCCGAGCCGACACCGATCATCGACGCGAGCCGCGTGGCGGACGACGGTGACCTGGCCCGGGCGCTCGAGTCCCGCCTCGTCACGCTGACGAATCAACGGGTCATCAGCACCGCGCCCGACTGCCCCTCCGAGTTCGGCAACTTCGTACTCGAGAACACCCTCTGGGTGGGCAACGAGTCCGACTTCGACTTCGCACCGGCGCGCGACGACGTGCTGCGGACCCTGACCGGCGTGCTCTCGGTCAGCTTCGAACACCGCAAGATCCTGCCGCGCAGCAACGCCGACTTCGACCCCATCGCCTGCGGAGGCTTGCCCGACAAGTGCGAAGCCGCCGAGTGCCCCGTGCCGCCCGACGCGGAAGAGACCGGCGCCCTCGTGGTGACGGAAATCCAGAACAACCCTCGTGGCGCCGACTCGGACCGCGAGTTCGTCGAGATCTACAACCCGACGGGGGAGACCATCGACCTGACCGGCTGGTGGTTGCAGGACTGCGGCGGCCGCCGGGCCCCGCTTTCCGGTGAGATCGCGGCGCGCGACCTCCTGGTGCTCGCAGCGAGCACCAACCGCGACGCCAATGGCGGCGTTCGCGCGGACCTCCCGAT
Source organism: Myxococcota bacterium (assembly GCA_023150895.1). Lineage (GTDB taxonomy): Bacteria > Myxococcota_A > Bradymonadia > UBA7976 > UBA1532 > CAINDO01. The sequence goes on from JAKLJY010000011.1 coordinate 97,483, forward strand.
GGGGGATCTCTTCTTGCCCAACGGTTTCGGCAGCGTCCTCATCTTCGACGCCGACGATCGCCTCGTCGATCAGGTGCGCTACGAGCCGGGTGACCCCTGGCCGGACCGCGCGCCGGGCGAGTCCCTCGAACTCGAGGACCCAGGGAGCGACAACCGCATCGGCGAGAACTGGGTGAAGGGGCGCGACGGATACGGCGAGGGCGGCGACGGCACCCCCGGCGAGCTGCGCTGACATGGCGGCCGAAGACTCGACCCCGGTCACCCCCGCCCCGCCCCCCCGCCGGGACGACGCCGTCACGGCGGGCCGCGGCTTCCTGGTCATCACGGGGGCCAAGCTCTGGTTCATGGTGGGCGGCGCGTTCATCTCGCTCGGTCTGCCCTACATGTTGCCGGTGGCCGAGTACGGTCAGTACACGGACATCAACAACAATCTGGGCTTCCTCAGCATGGTCATGGTCACGGGCGTGACGCAGGCCGTGGCCCGTTTCGTCTCGGCGCGGCCGGACGCGGCGGGGGGCATCGTGCGGCAGGCCCTCGCGCTTTTCGGTGGCATCGCCGGGTTTCTGGCCCTCGCGGTCTTCTTCGGCGCCGGTGCGATCGCCGCGGCGCGCGGCAACGTCGAGCAGACGACGGCCTACCGCTTCGTCGCCGCGATCATCCTCGCCTATGGCCTGTACGCGGTCTTCATCGGCGCGCTGAACGGCAAGAAGGCCTTTCTGCAGCAGGCGCTTTTCGACGGCACGTATACGACGCTCCGCACGGTCCTGATCCTCGGGGGGGCGGCGTTTCTCGGCCACAGCGTCACCGGCGCCTTCGGGGGCTTTGCGCTCGCTGCCGCCACCATCCTGACCCTGTCGTTCTGGCGCATCTTCCCGCAGTTCGGCCGGGGGCCCGGCGAGCCGGCGTTGTACGCCTTTGCGGCGCAGGTCCTGCTCGCGCAGCTCGTCTTCCAGGCCATCTTCCGGCAGGACGTCCTCTACCTGCAGCCCATGGCCACGGCGAGCTTCATGTCCGACGGCCTGAGCGCGGCGGCCGCCGCCGAGAAGGCGCACGAGGTGGTCGGCCACTACGGACTCGCGACGCAGCTCGCGCGTCTGCCCTGGCAGGGTACGCTGGCCATCACGTTCATCATCTTCCCGATGCTCAGCGAGTCGACCTTCGCGCAGGACGCCGAGCGGACGCGCACCTACATCCAGCAGACGGTCCGATATTCGCTCCTGCTGATCGGCGGCGCGGCCATCGTGCTCGCGGCCGTGCCCGAGCCCCTGGTGCGAGGCGTCTGGAAGCCCGAGTACGCACCGACTGCGATCGCGCTGACGTGGCTGGCGCCGGCCTATGCCGCGTTCGCCATCTTCAACATCCTGGTGACGATGCTGACGGCCGCGGGACGCGCCACCGAGGCCCTGTTCATCAACGTCCTCACGGCGGCGCTGGCCTACGCGTCGTATCAGGTCTTCCTCCCCGGCGTCACCGAGCCGACGGCGCTGCTCGCGCGGGCCGGGTTGGCGACGGCGGTGCCCTTCACCTTCGGCTTGCTGGCCGCTGGCGCACGCCTCTGGATGTCCTATGGCCGGCCATTCCCCCCGGCGACCGTCCTGCGAGTGCTCGGGCTCGGGCTCGCCCTCGGTCTTCTCGGCCGGTTGCTCCCCGCGACCGATGTGGTCGTCGCGGCCATCGCGCCCGGGGGCGGCGGCCTGGCGCGCCTCGTCGGCCTCGGGTACGCAGGCGGGACGGCCGGCCTCGTGTTGGTCCTCTTCATCGCCGGCATCCTCGTCTCCGGCGAGATCGGGAGCGAGGATCGCGCCCGGTTTGGCCGGGTGCTGCGGCGACGGGCGAAACCGACCGCCGGGGGACCGGCGTGAGGCGGCGCGCGCTGCTTTGCGGGCTCGCGGTCGCCACGGGTTGCCTGCTCGCCGGGTGCGCGGGCCGGCCGGAGACGCGGGCGACGGGCCTGCTCGACCTGCTGCGGGTCCACCACCAGCACCTGCGCTGGGAGAACTACGGCCCGGCTGCGCAGCAGGTCGATCCGACGTTCCGGCCGACCTGGGCGCAGCTCACGGCCCAGATCGGTCGCATCTCGGATTTCGAGCTCGGGCACATCGAAATGAAGGACCCGCCGGGGGACGACGCGCGCGTGATGGTGCGCATCAGCGGGTTCCGCGTGCCGGACATGACACTGCGCACCGTCGTGTATCGACAGCGGTGGCGCCGGGACGGTGATCACTGGCGCCTGACCGAGATGGAGCCCGCCCAGGCGGCGTCGCCCCTCGGTCTCTGAAGCCGGCGCGCCCGGCGCCGGGCCTGTTCAGAACGGGATGGGATCGTCCTCGAAGCCGGGACCGGGGCCCGGCTCGCCGCCGCCGCCCCAGCCGCCGCCACCCTGGCCACCGCCGCCGCCCAGGCCCTGGTCGGCACGTGGACCAGCGCCGCCTGCGGCGAGCGCGCCTGGGCCCGGGTGCTGACCCTGTCCGCCGACGGCACCTGGCAGGGCCAGGACCGGGTCAGCCCCTGCCCGCCCGACGCCACGTGCATGTGGTCGGGCATCGTCGAGCACCGCGGCACCTGGCAGGCCACCGAGCTGGCCGGCGCCGTGCGGCTCCAGATCGACCAGAGCCAGCCCAGCCAGGCCCCCGGCGGCGGCCTGCC
>JAKLJY010000120.1 GCA_023150895.1 Myxococcota bacterium
GTGTCGCCGCCGCCCGTGTCGCCGCCGCCCGTGTCGCCGCCGCCGGTGTCCCCGGTGCCCGAGCCGTCGCCGCCGAGCTTGCCGAGCAGACCGCCGAGACCGCTGCCGTTGCCGCTGCCGCTGCCGCTGTCGTCGTCGTCATCGCTGCCGCAGCCGGAGATCGCCACACACGCGCCGAGCACCGCGACTGCCATCAAGAGCTTCTTGGACATGGGATGAACCTTCGCTTCCGTTTCGAATCGGTCCGGCCTGACGACCCCCCCGTGGTGCCGCGTCCGGTGCGCGGATTCTGGGCGCGCGGGCCGAGACGAGTCAAGGCCGGGCCTCGCCGGGACGATCAAGGTCAAGGGAAAAACCGACGTCGTCCCCGAAGAAGTGCCGGATCAGCGCCGGGGGGGTGTAGCCGTGGCGTCCAGCCAGGCACGCCGCCGCCCATTGGCCGAACGCACCGCGATTCGTCGGACGTTTCGGGGCGAAGGGTGTCGGATCGACCGCGAGGCCGTCCCGGCCCTCGTTTCGGGTGGTGAGAATCTCCGTCCAGCCGACCCCGGGGAACCGGAGCTTGCGGCCGGCGCTGCGGGCCGCTTGCCACGCGGCGCGCATCTCGTCCCACGTCGCGTACTCCGGATAGCCGGCTTCGGGCGGAGGCTTCGGGGCGCAATCCGGGAGCCGCTTCGGGGTGCCGGCCGCGTAGTTGGCGTCGAGGACGTCGCCGTCCCGGTGGAGCACGACGTCGGCCGTGGCCTCGGCCGCGCGACGTACGGCGACCGACGTCGGTGGTTTCCAGCACTGGAAGCGGCCGTCGAGGCGGACGACGGCGTCCGGCCCCTGCCGCGTCAGGTGGGCAAGCAGGTACGTGCGCGCCACGATGGCCTGCGCCTCGAGCACCGCCGGCGTCTTGCGAAAGCCGCCGACCTCGCACTCGACGACGCCCGGCAGGTACTCGGTCTCGACCGCCATGGCGCCGCGGACGGTGTCGACACAGGCCGGCATGATCTGCGTCGGTCCCGGGCGCGGCGTGTCGGCGCGACAGTCGTCGAGCGTCCGGGGGCGCAGACCGCCGCAGGCGGCCGTCGCAAGCAGCGTCGTCGCGAGCAGCGTCGAGACGCGCCGCATCGTCTCAGCGCGCCGTCACGTCCATCCGGGGGTGCACCCAGAACGTGCCGCCGTCGCTGCGCCCGAAGACGGCCGGCTGGTACATGCCCTCGGCGGTCGCCGGCTTGAGCATGAACGTGCCCGCCGTCGTGGCCCGGGCCACGTAGCTGTAGTCGTGGACACCAGGGGGCAAGTGGTCCGAGAAGAGCAGCACGCGGTCGTCGCGCATCTCCACCCGGTTGAAGGCGGAGTACCAATCGATCGCGTCGCCGTCGAGCTCGGCGGCGTCCGTCTCTTCTCCCGTGTCCGCCGGGGAGCCGCCGTTCGAGGGTCCCCGACGCGCCGACGTCGCGAGGCTCTGGTCGACCGCCTCGAGGCCGCCGGGCAGGGGGTCCTCGAGCGCCACGAAGTGCCGCATCTGCGCGGTCGCGAGGCGCACCCGCACCCGCAGAAGCTCGCCCTCCGTCACGGAGCGGAGCTGCCCGGAGCCGGGCCGGTCGAGGGGCTCGTACCACCGCTGCACGACCAGCCCGCGGTCGAGCGCATCGGTCTGCATCGCCCGCGGGGCGTACCGCAGCAGGGCCGAGTAGTAGAGGCGGCCCGTGCCCTGCGCCCCGAAGACCATGGGCGCCGGCGTCGGCAGACCACGCAGGCCGGCCCAGTCGAGCTTCGTCGTGCTCAGCGCCAGCGACCGCCCCTGGAACTTCTCGGTCAGGAGGGCCTTGCCGCCCACGGTCAGGGTGGCGGTGTAATCGGGCGCTTGCGCCTCGCGCAACCGGGCGTAGTCGGCGAGGGCGAGCAGACTGAACGCGGCCTCCTGCGTGGTGGCGTACTCGCCCCCCTCGCGCGCCCCGACGATGAAGTGCGCAATCTGCGGCACGAAAGGGTGCTCGGGCTGCACGTGCAGGAGCGCCTGCAGCACGATCGCCGTCGTGCGGACGTCCGTCGAGAAGAGCGGCGCGTAGGTGTCCGGATCGGCCTCCTGGAAGTGCACCTTGCCGGGCTCGACGCGGGCGAGGTTCATGAGCTCGGTGATCATCGTCTGCGCGGCGGGGGTGTCCGTCTTCGCCAGTCCGAGCCCCGAGGCGAGCAAGGCCTTGCCGAAGACCGCCAGGCCGTTGCGCCGCTCGAACAGCTGCCGCGCCCACTCGCGCTGCGGAACGTCCTGACGGGCCAGCACGTACAGGGCCAGCGCTCGCTCGTCGTCGGAGCGCGTCCCCCACTCGCAGGGGCTCGCGGTCGTGTAGCTCTCGGAAAGGTACTTGCGGGCACGCTCGAGCATGCCCTGATCGACCAGGTAGCCGGCCTTGGCGGCCTCGCTCAGCGCGAGCGTTGCGTACGCCGAGCCGAAGTACGACGAGCAGGTACCGCCGGGCCAGTAGGCGAACCCGCCGTCGCCCCGCTGCATCTGAGTGATCTCCTTGACGGCGGTCGCGACGACCTGCCGCGGATCGCGCTCGCCGACGAGCTGTTTGCCGTACTGCTCCATCAGGGAGTGCAGGGCCACGAAGGGCACGAGGCGGCTCGACTGCTGCTCGAGGCAGCCATAGGGGTAGTCGAGCAGTTGCGTCGCGTTGTCGCCGAGGCCGGAGAGCGCCGAGCTCGCCAGCGTGACCGTGAGCCCGCCGGTTTCGTCGCGGACCTGATCCGGCGCCGGGATCTTCAGGCCCTCCGTTCGCGTCGCGCCGCCTTCGACCTCGCCGTGGACGGCGACGGCCTCGGGCACGACGGGGAGCGTGACCTTCAGCGGAACCTCGACGATGTCCGAGGCGCCCTCGCCGGCCTTCGCCGAGAACCGCAGGCGGGCCGTGCCCGACGTATTCGCCTCGAACGAGAATCGGACCTCGGTGCCCTTGTCGGGCTTGACCGTGACCTCGCGGGGACCCTTTTCCGCCAGGGCGATGCCGCCTTCCACCACCGTCGGTTCGACCTGCACGGTCACCGGCGCCGACCCCATCGAGTGCAGCACCACGCCGGCGGCGAAGCGGTCGCCCACCCGCACGGCGCGGGGCAATGCGGGACGCGCCATCAGGGGCTTGTTGACGATGACCTTCGAGGCCCCGCGGCCGCCGCGGTCCTGATCCGTCACGGCGACGGCCATCAGACGAAACGTCGTGAGGTTGTCCGGCAGCTTGCCGTCGACCGTGGCCCGGCCATCGTCGCCCGTCACCGCGGAGCCGACGAAGATGGGCGTCGTTTCGAACTTGCTGCGGACCTCTTCGGCCTCGGCGTCGCCGCCGCCACCGCCCTGCTCCTTGCCCTTTTCGCCGTAGTCGAGCTGCGGCACCAGCGAAGCGACGTTGGTGGCCTGCCGGACGCTGAGGCCCCGCCGGCGGAAGAGGACGTCGATGGGATCGGGGGCCTCGTACCCCGTCAGGGCCAGCACGCCCTCGTCGACCGCCCACACCGTCACCTCGGCGCGTGCGCCCTTCTTCGCCCGGTCCGCGACCTGCACGGCGATCTTGAGATCGCTGCCCGGCCGCTTCTCGGGGGCGTCGGGCGTCAGCGTGACCGTCAGGCGCTTCTGCGTCGGCACGACGCGGATTTCCCGGTAGCCGACCCGGAACGACGGCCGGCCGGGATCGGCGCCCTTGCCCGGGGGCGAGACGCGACCGCGCGCCAGGACCACACCGACGTAGACGTTGGGGATCATCGACTCGTCGATGGGCACGATGATGGGCGTCGCGGTGCCCTTGAGCCGCAGGCGCTGATGGGACAGCACGCCCTCGCGTTCGACGGTGACCCAGGCCTCGGCCTCGGGGTACGGGCTCTGCACCAGGAATCGGGCCTTGTCGCCGATGTCGTAGGTGGCCTTGTCGGAGACGACCTCGACCTTGTTGTCGTCGTCCTGCAGCCAGGCGGCGTAACCCGGGCCGCCGACCCACAGGCCGTCCCGCGTCGCCGTTTCGCGGCCGCCGGCGTCCTTGGCGGTGGCGACGACCTCGTGGTAGCCGGGTTTCTCGACCGTGAACGTGCACGGTGCGGGGTCCTTGGCGGTCGTCACCGTGCAGGTGCCGGCCTCGACGACGCTCTCTTCGCTGACCGTCTCGAACGTGCCGTTGACCGTCTGTTTCTGGACGGTGTTCCACTCGTGGCGCTTGAGCACGACCTTGACGGCGCTGCCGGCGACCCGCACCTGCTTCTCGGCGTCGAGGGCGACGACCGAGATGGAAACCGGCTTGCCGACCTCGGCAAACCCGTCCGGGCCGCGCAGGCCGACGTAGAACGAGGCCGGGTGAATGGTGAACGCCTTGCGCCCGGCGACGACCTGCCGATTGACGTCGGTGACCGAGGCCTCGAGCGTGTAGGTCTGCGGCCGGTTGTTCGGCGTCTTGGCCTTGCCGGCCTCGACGGCGAGCTCGCCCCGGGGGTCGAGCATGCCCTTGCCGCTCGCGACGAGCGAGCCGTCGCTCGAGCCGCCGTCTTCCTCCCACCAGGGCGCCTGTTCGCCGAAGGTGAAGCCCTGCGGATCCTCGGGCGTGAACCGCGCCATCGCGGTGGTGAGCGACCAGTCGACGCGCGCGCCCGGCATGGCCGCGCCGAAGAGGTAGCGGCCCTCGATCGTGCCCTTGACCGGGTCGCCGGCGAGCTTGGTGGCGTCGTGGGCGTGCACCTTGACCAGGAACTCGGGCGCGCGGTACTCGGCGACCCGGAACCCGGCGTACCAGGACAGCGTCTGCGTGGGCTCCTCGACCTTGACCTGGTAGTACCCCAGGTCGCCCTCGGCCGGGAGGTCGAAGCGGGCGTCGAACCCGCCGAAGGCAGACAGCGTGCGGCTGAGCGTCGAGACGACGGTGCCTTTCGTGTCCAGCAGGCTCACGTTGACGCCCCGCCCGGCCGGCGTCTGCAGCTTGCCGAGCGAGCGCTGACGCAGGATGCCCTTGACGTAGACGGGCTCCCCGGGCCGGTAGATGCCGCGCTCGGTGAAGACGAGGCCCTCGGCCGTCGGGGGCGTCGACTCCCAGGCCTCCATCGCGTCGAACCGGTACGGGGAGAGATCCCAGCTGTCGTCACTCGTGCTGACGATGGCGACATCGTCGCCGGACTCGATGCGCGCGGCCAGGAACGGCGGGCCCCACAGCGCGTACCCATCGGGCGTCTTCTGCGGGATGGGCAGCTCGCCCACACCCGGCAGCCCTGCGATGCCGGTCGCGTCCGTGCGGGCCTCGGTCAGCTTCTTGCCCGCCGCGTCGACGATTGTGACCGCCGCGTCCCCGACGGGCTGCCCGTTCGACAGGCGCCACACGAAGACCTCGCTGCGGGCGGCGCCGAGTTTCATGTGGCCGGCGAGGTCCGTGACCTGAACGACGGCCGTCGAGACCTCGCGCTCCTTGCCCTGACCGCGCGCAACCTGCACGAGCCCGAACCGCCCCTGCCCCGGCGCGGCGCCGGTCTCCGCGAACAGCGGATCGAGGTCGATGGGGCTTCGCCGCCACTGGTTCGGTTCCCCGGCGAGCGCGACCGTGCGCGTCTTGAAGGTCGGCTTGCGGTCCGACCGCCAGGTGTTCTCCATCCACGGCAGCACCGACGTGGGATCGAGGCGCTCGAAACCGACCTCGATGGTCTTGACGTTGACGTGGCTCACCGGCCAGGCGGCGCGCAAGCCCTTTTCGAGCAGCGCGCGATCCCCGCGGGTCGTCAGGCTCGGGGCGAAGCTGCCGGTCGTGAACGGACCGTCCCACGCGGCGGCGAGCGTTTGTCCGAACTCGTCCTTCAGCGTCTCGGCGATGCGGATGCGGTACGTCGTGGTGGGCTTGAACGCGCCGTCGAGCAGGAAGCTGCTCTCCACGGTGTCGAGGTTGTCCGGCCAGGCGAGGCGCACTGCCGGTTCGATCGTCAGGGCCGCTTGCAGCGCGCGGGCGCTGACCGGGTTCGTCAGCTCGATGCCGAGGGGACCCGTCGGGCAACCGCCGCCCCACTTGTGGCACCCGGCGAGGGTGATGCGCAGCGGGCCGTAGGTGCGAAACGGCCACGAGGTCGCCGCCGTCGTCGTCAGGGGCCCCTCGACGCTGGCGAGCCCGGCCTTGAACGTCAGGGTGTGCTCCGTGTCGACCGGCAGGGGCCGCACGGGGGTCAGCTCGACCATGACCCGGTGGTCGGCGATGCCCTCGACCTCGAGCGGCGTCGCCTCCAGCGCGGCGATGGTCTCCGCGTCGGCGTTGCGCTCGCGAGCCTTGCGGAGCTCGTGCTCGCGCGCCGTCTCGATGCGAAGCGCCTTCATCGGCGTCTCGACCCCGCCCGGGCCGACTGCGACGACCTGCGACGCCAAGGAGGCGTCCGTCGGGCGCTGTGAGAACGTCACCGAGAACTTCTGGTCGGGCCGCGCCCAGGCATAGCGGTTGTAGGGGTTGACCGGGTCGCCGTACTGCGCCTGGAGCGTCGGCGTCGAGAAGCTGTAGCGGACGTCCGTCTTCAGCGTGCCGCCCGAAAGCGCGAGCAGCCCGGCGGGCACCCGCACGTCGAATTTCGTGGCGAAGGGCACCCGCTTCTCGGGCACGAACTCGGCGGCGCTGCTGCCGAGCCAGCGCCAGGTGCCGGGCACGGGCGGGGTCAGCTCGATGGGCGGGGCCGTCGTCTGCGCCAGCGTGCCGAGGGCGACGACCGGGTGACTGAACGTGACGACCGGGTGGACCGGTCCCTCGACCTCCCCCTGCGGGAGCATCGAGACGACCTCCAGCGGAGGCGCCTTCGGATCCGGCGGGACCACCGGCGCGGCCGGTAACGCCGAGAGCGAGCCCGGCGCCGGCGCGTTCGGGTCGATCAGACTTGGCGGCAGCGGCGAGGGACCGTCGCCCTTGTCGCCGTCGACGTCGCAGGCGGGGATCAGCCCGACGGCCGCCATGGTCGTGATCGAGAGCAAGACGCTACGAATCGTGTACTCAGAGATTCTCACCGCAGGTTTTCCTTTCGGGAACGCACCATTGGCACGACAGAAGCAAAAGACGTACCGGCCGCGGAGGCAGCACTGGCCTCAGAGGGCCGGTGCACCGCGGTCGAAAACGAGACTGTCGCCGTACACACCGTCCAGAAACTGGCCGCCGCGATACACCGGCCGGCCGCGCAGCACGGTCATCACGGGCGCGCCCGTCAGCGTCCAGCCCGCAAAGGGCGTCCAGCCGCAGCGCGAGACCACGTCCGCGTCGCGCAGCGTGCGGCGCAACCCCGGATCGACGAGCACGACGTCGCCGTCCGCCCCCACCGCCAGCCGACCCTTGTCGCGCAGGCCGTAACAGCGCGCGGGCGCCTCGCACAGCCAAGTCGCGAGCTGGGACAACGTGCACTTGCCGAGCGCGACGGCGTGCAGCATCAGGGGCAGCAGCGTCTCGACGCCCGGCATCCCGCTCGGCGCCTGTCCGTAGGGACGGGCCTTTTCCTCGAGGGTATGGGGGGCGTGGTCCGTCGCCAGGCAGTCGATCACCCCGGCGTGCAGCGCGGCCCACAGCGCCTCGCCGTGCTGCGCCTCGCGGACGGGCGGGTTCATCTGAGCGCGGGTCCCGAGCCGTTCGTAGTCCCGGGCATCGAGCCAGAGGTACTGCGGCAGCGTCTCGCTCGTGACGAGGCCGTCGCGGGGGCGCCCGGCCAGGAACGCGGCCTCGTCGGCCGTGCTCAGGTGCAGGATGTGCAGGCGGCGACGGTACTTCTCGGCGAGCGCCACGGCCCGCCGCGTCGCCAGGAGTGCCGCCTCGGCGTCCCGCAGCTTCGGGTGGTCCGACACGGTGGCGACGCGGCCCTCCGCGGCGTACCGGGCCTTGTTCGCCACGAGGCGCGCCTCGTCCTCGGCGTGGACCGCGATGGGGACGCGACGGGCCTCGGCGTCCGGGACGGCGAAGTGCGCCTCGAGGGCCGCCGGGTCGTCGACGAGCAAGGTGCCCGTCGAGCTGCCCATGAAGATTTTCAGGCCGCAGACCAGGGCGGTCAGGTCCTCCCGCGCGAGCGTGTCCTGATTGTCCGGCGTCGCCCCCAGGAAGAACCCCCAATGCGCCCGGCAGCGACCCGCGGCGCGCGCATGCTTGTCGAGGAGCGTGGCCCGATCCGTCGTCGGCGGAGCCGTATTGGGCATCTCGAGGAACGCCGTGACCCCCCCGACCGCCGCGGCCCGGCTGCCGGTCTCGAGGTCTTCCTTGTGGGTCGGCCCGGGCTCGCGGAAGTGCACCTGCGGGTCGATCACCCCCGGCAGGAGGACGTGCCCCCGCGCGTCGATGACCTCACCGACGGGGCGCTCGACGACGCCGACGGCCACGATGCGGCCCCCTTCGATCGCGAGGTCTCCAATGTAGGGTGGTGCCCCTCCGGGCGGGACGAGCGTTGCTTCCCTGAAGGTCAGGCTTCCACCGGGCGAAGGCTGCATGGGGGAGGACCCTACTCTCACCCCGCTACCGTTGCCACCGTTGCGACGCGGCCCGGGGTCGTCTTAAGGTCCGCGCCATGGATTCCCTGCTCGAAACCCAGCTCGGCGGTTACCGACTCAAACGCCTCCTCGCGTCGGGCGGCATGGCCGCCGTCTTCGAGGCGGAGAGCGTGGTGACGGGGGCCCGCGCCGCCGTCAAGGTGCTGCGCCGGGACCTCCGCCGGACGGTGGACCCCCTCGCGCGTCTCGTGCAGGAAGGCCGCGTCATCATCTCGTTGCTGCACGAGCACATCGTGCGCGTCCTCGACTACGGCACCGCCGAGGAGTCCATCGCCTACATCGTCATGGAGCTCTTGCACGGCCGGACGCTCGCCGACCTCCTCGATGCCGAGAAGCGACTCGAACCGCCCCGGGCGGCCTTCGTCGCCCGGCAGGTCTGCGAGGGCCTGGCGGCGGCGCACGCGCGCGGCATCTACCATCGCGACATCAAGCCGGCCAACGTGTTCATCTGCGACGACCAGCGCCACCGGGACTTCGTCAAGATCGTCGACTTCGGCATCGCGAAGCTCGATGCCATGGATCCGAGCAAGCTGGCGGCGACGGCCACGGGCATGACACTCGGCACGCCCGAATACATGAGCCCCGAACAGGCGACGGCCGCCACGATCGACGCCCGCAGCGACGTCTATCAGGTCGGCGTCATGCTGTTCGAGATGCTCGCCGGGGACGTCCCGTTCACGGGCAAGAACCCGGTCAGCGTCATGCAGAAACACCTGCACCAGGCGCCGCCCTCGCTCAGCAAGATCCGGCCGGACATCCCCGAGGCGCTCGACCGCATCGTCGCCCGCTGCCTCGCCAAGGAGCCCGAGGGCCGCTTTCAGAACATGCTCGAGCTCGCCGACGCGCTCGACGACATCGCCGAGCGGGACACGAACGCCGAGGGCCTCAAGACGGTCGTCGACGACATCACCGCGACGGTCGTCGGCAACCTGCGTCTTCCGGCGCTCGGCAACCGCGGAGACATGGCGCGCTATTCGCGCAACCTGCTCGAGGGGCTCGACCGCGTCTTCCCCGCGGAACGTCAGCCCCCCGAGCTCGCGGCCATCCGCGCTCAGATCGACGCGCTCCAGGAGGCGCACGGCGAGCTTCAGATGGAGCTGAGCGCTCGCCGGGCGGACGCCGACGACCTCGCACGCACGCTCGAGGGCCGGCTCGCGCCCCTCGAGAGGGCCATCGGCGCCCTCAACCAGGACAAGGGCGTCCTCGAGGCCCGACTGCGCGACGCGCTCGACGTCGTGACGCGTCGGGAGGACCGCCTGCGCGTGCTCGACGCCGAGTACGCGACGCTCTACGAGAAGATCGAGCACCACCAGCAGACGCTCTACTCCTCGGCCTCGCTCGGGACGAAGGCCGTCGACTTCCGGGATCTCTTCCAGGAAGACATCGATACCAAGCTCCGGCGCCTCGCAGAGATCTACGCGCAGCGCGCCGAGCAGGTCGCCCCCCTCGATCAGTACCGGGCCGACACGGTCCGGCTCATGCGGCAGATCGCCGATCTGCAGCTTCAGATCACGCAGCTCGAGATGAGCCGGCTGAACCTCGAAGCCGAGCGCACGACGCGACTCGCCGAGCGCGAGTTTCTGCGCGCGGACGCCGAGGCGCGGGTGCGGGCCACCGAGCGTGCGCTCGAACACCACCACCTCGAACTCGGTCTCGCCTTCCGGCACGCCGTCTCGAAGCTCCTCTGAGGCCGCCGTCGGATCGGGCGCCCGTGCCGCGCCTCACGAGTGAGGCATCACCAACACGTCGACGACGTGGTCCGTGAGTTCCTGCCCCTGACGCTGCAGGCGGAGGACCGTCCGCCGGAGGGCAACGGTCAACGCATCGGGCGGTGCGATGAAGCGGGCCCCGACCCGGTACTGCGCGTCACCGAGAAAGTGAAGGTCGCGCACCTGCATGTCCACGCGGCGCGCGGGCAGTCCGAGCGCCTCGAAAAAGGCCGGCGCTTCGATCGTGACGACGTCGCCCGGCACGAGCGCATGGGGTGACCGCCAGGCGAGCCCGGTCTCGGAGACGTCGACCGTCTCCGCGTGCAGAGAGGGCTCCAGGGTGACCCCGAGCAGCGCACAGCGGATGCACTCGCGACGATTGCGCATACGGACAGCATAGCGTCGGCCGAGCCGGGGTGCGAAATTCGGGACATGAAACGCCACGCCTCCGCCCTCGCCCTGCCCCTCGCGCTGTCCTTCGCGCTGTCCGGCCTCGGTCCCGCATGCAGCAAGGACGGGGCCGCGAACGCCGCTGCCGGACGCCCGAACGCGAGCCCGGCCGCCTCGCCCGGGCCGCCGACGCCGGGCCCCGGCAAAGCCTTCGAGCGCCCCCTGCCCGTCAGCGAGGGGCGCGTGCTGGTCTTCTCCGATCAGCTGTCCCAGACGATGAGCGACGCGCAGGTGCGCTTCGTGGGGAAGCACTACGTCGGCAGTCAGAAGCTCATCCGCTCCCTCGCCGCGCGCATCCGCAGCCACAACCCGGGATTCATCAACCTGCAGTACCGACTCGCGACGGGCCTCTCGACGGTGCCGAACCTGACCGGCGAGGACACGTGGGACGTCGACACGGTGGAGCCGACGGCCCCCGGCTTTCCCGGCGATCCGCGCCGCACGGTCGAAGCGCACTACCTGCACGATCCGCCCGGCAGCACGCAGCGTGTGTCGCACGTCGACGCGTACTTCATGGCGGACGTGCGCAATCCGGCGTGGCACGAGGCGCACATCGACGAGATCCTGCGGCGGATGCCCCTCAACGCGTTCGACGGCATCTTCCTGGATACGGCGCATCTGCGCATCGACGGGTTCACGCCCGCGGACTGGCACGTCCGCTTCTGCGACCCGGACGTGACGAAGCTGCCCTCGTGCTGGACGGCCCCGGCGAAGGCCTACTTCACCCGCCTCGTCGAGCGCCTGCACGCCGCGACGCCGCCCGCGTATGCCATCGGCAACTACGGCCCGCTCATCACCGGCTGGGATACGAATGAAGAGCTCGCGCCCCTCGACGGAGGCATGGTGGAGCTCTTCATGTGGGTCGGGGGCACGGCCATCGGCGAACGCGACTGGCACCTCGCGGTGGACCGCATCCTGCGGCTCATCGGCAACGAGCGGGTCATGATCGCGCAGCCCGTCGGGTACGCCGACACGCCCGTCGCGCGCCGCTGGATTGCGGCCAACTTCCTGCTGCTGCAGGGCCGGCGCTCGTACGCGGCGTTCTACCCCGCGTTCGTGGAGCCCAACGCCGCGCCGGTCTGGCTGCCCGAGTACGAGGTCGACGTCGGCCCCCCCGCGCCTCCGCGCGCGCCTGTGGGGGCCTCTACGCGCGGGCCTTCGCCCGGGGGCACGTCTTCGTCAACCCCGCGGACACCCCGCGGACCGGCCGGCTCCCCCCCGCGCCGATGGGGTTCCGATGGGCCGCGCTCGACTTCGTCGGCGGCGGGTTCGTGGGCGCCGACGGACAGACGCCGGCAGGCCGGATCGAGCAGAAATCGACACTGGCCGGCGAGTTCGTGCTCGGCCCCCGCGACGGCGCCATTTTCCAAATGATTCCGGAGTGATCCGACGGGAGACGATCCAGCAGTCCTGCAAAGGTCCGACAGACGTTCACGGGCGGGCGACACGGTCGCATTTTGGGGTTTGTCACGGCGGATTTCGTCCGATATCGGTACGAACACATCCCCCGGAACATGCAGGTTGACCCCGTGAAGACAGCAGCTCTGCATCTTTTCATCCTCACTGTTTCCGGCGCCGGGCTCTGCACCGCCTGCGGAGAGGGCTCACTCCGCTCCGGCGACGCGCGTGCCCCCGGGGTCGACCTCCGGGGCGGTCCCGGTGCGGGGTCGACGGTCGGCGGCCTCCCCGGCCCGGCCCGCCCGGGTCTCGATCTTGCGGGGCCGCCAGCCGGGACGACCGTGAACGTTCCGACGGGTCCCTCGCCGCTCGCGCCCGCAGCCGGGACGCCCGGGCCGACCCTCGCCGCGGGGACCCCCCTCGACGCGGCGTCGCCGAACCCCGATGACACGGCCGACTCGACCGAGCCGGGAACCGACCCCGCATCCGAGTCCAACCCCGACCCCGAGTCCGACGAGACGCCCGCCGCGCCCGCCGGAGCGCCTTCCGATGACGAGTCGCCCCCCGCCGCCGAGGCGCCGCCCGCCGGAGCCCCCTCCGACGCGCCGCCCCCCGCCGCCGAGGCGCCACCCGCCGGAGCGCCCTCCGACGAGCCGGCGGACGCCCCGCCGGCGGACGCCCCGCCCCCGCCGGCCGCTCGACCCGGCGCCGACGCGCGGTTCACGCGGCGGCTGCCGGACACCAGCGACCGAATCCACGTCTTCTACGATCAGCTCAGCAACCGCCTCAGCGACGCACAGTACGCGTTCGCGGCCACCCGCGCCGCCGGCACCCAGAAGGTGACCCGCAATGTCTCGGCGCGCATCCGGGCGACCAACCCCGACTTCGTCGTGCTCCAGTACCGCCTCGCCTTCGGGCTCTCGGCCGAGCACAACATCATCGGCGAGAACCTCTGGGACCGGGACACCATCGAGCCGACCGACGCCGCGAACGCGGGAGATCCCCGACAGACGCGCGAAGCCTTCTACCTCCACGTGCCCGCCGGGTCCTCGGATCCGGCGCACCGGGTCCGCCACGACGACAATTACTGGCTCGCCGACGTTCGCAACCGCGACTGGCAGCGCGCGCACATCGACGAGCTGATGCGCCGCATGCCCACGAACGACTTCGACGGCGTCTTTCTCGACACGGCGCACGTCCGCTGGGACGGCCTGACGCCTTCGACCTGGTGGCAGAGCTTCTGCGGCCCCGAGTACCACGCCCTGCCCGGCTGCTGGCATGAACCGGCGCTGACCTACTACAGCGCCCTCGCCGCCACGCTCCACGGGGGGGACCGCTGGTTCTACGCCATCGGGAACTTCGGTCCGCTGGTGACGGAGGCCGACGACAACACGTACCTGGCCCCGCTCGACGGCGGGATGATCGAACACTTCATGTATCTCTTCGACTTCCCCAACGAGCGGGACTGGCACCTCGTCGCCGAGCGCATCACCCGCCTCATCGGCAACGACCGGGTGCTCATCGCGGAGCCGGTGGGGTACGATTCCGGCAATGCACGCCTGCGCCGCTGGCTCATCGGCAACTTCCTGATGTTCAAGGGGCGCCAGAGCTTTGCGGCCTTCTACCCCCGCGGGACGGATCACGTGGACGCGCCGGTCTGGCTGCCCGAGTACGACGTCGACCTCGGCGCGCCCGTCGACCCCGTCCCCGCCGACATCGGCGCGCAGTGCACCGGAGACGCCGCTCGATTCGCCTGCTCCGGTCTCTACGTCCGCGACTTCGCCCGCGGCTTCGTCGTCGTCAATCCCGCGGGCGAGGCGCGCAGCGTCGACCTCCCCGCCCCGCCGCCGGGCGAACGCTGGGCGGAGGTGGACTTCGAGGGCGGCGGTTACGTCGACGCCGACGGGCGCCCGGCCGCGCAGCGCCTGATCTACACGCCCCTCGACGGCGTGCGCGTCACGCCCGCCTCGCGGGACGCCCGCATCATCGTGCGCGTCGACGACGCCGGCCTTCCAGTCCGCTGACGCCCCGAGCGGGCCGCGTCGCGCGGTACCCCCCCGAGTCAACGCCGTGCCGGACTCGTCCGAAGGATCACCCAGGTTCCGGTCGGAATCCGAGAGGCGATCCCATGAAATCCCGCACCATCCGCGCCCGCGTCGTGACCGGTTTCGCGACGGTCCTCGCCCTGATCATCGCCACGGCGTTCTTCGCCCGCCTTCAGCTCGTCGAGATCGAGAACGAGGCGGCCGAGGTGCAATCGCAGACGCTGCCGGCGCTTGCGCGGCTCGCCTCGGTGCAGCACAACGCCGCCGAGAATAGCGCGCTGCTGTACAAGCACATCTACAGCCTCTCCCTCGACGACAAGAAGGCGCTCGAGGCACGGCTCGCCGCCAACTCTGCCAAGAACACCGACGCGCTGAAGGCCTACTCGGCCCACGACATCTCCCCCGACGCCAAGAAGCTGCTCGACACGGTGAACGCCACGCAGGCGGCGCAGCGGGGTCTGCGCAAAGAACTGCTCGACCTGAGCCGGGCGAACACGACGCTCGAGGGGTCGGCCACGCTTTGGGCCCGGCTGCGCGCCGAATACGATCCGTTGCTGACGAGCTACTTCGATGACCTGGAAAGCCTGGCCGATCTCGAACGGACGGAAGCCGACGCGTCGGCCGGCCTGCTCGTGCAGACGACGCGGCGGACGAGCCTCGGTCTGCTCTTCGCCATCGCGCTCGTCGCACTCGTGACCGTCGTCACGGCGCTGCTCATCATCCGCTCCACCCAGCGCGTGCTGCACCGGGTCGCCGACACCATCGACGACGCCTCGGCGCTCGTTTCGTCCGCCTCGAGCCAGATCTCCACGGCGAGCCAGTCCCTCGCCGAGGGCGCCAATGAACAGGCCACCGCACTCGTCGAGACGGCCGCGACGCTGCAGGACGTCAACCTGCGCACCGAGCAGAACGCCAGCAGCGCCGAGAGGGCACGCGGACTCGCTCGCGAGGCCCGCACCGTGACCGAGGCCGGGGCCGCCCAGATGGAGGAGATGGTCAGCGCGATGCATGCCATCAAGAGTTCGAGCGACAGCATCGCCGACATCATCTCGACCATCGACGAGATCGCGTTCCAGACCAACATCCTCGCCCTGAATGCCGCCGTCGAGGCCGCCCGGGCGGGTGAGGCGGGCGCGAGCTTCTCGGTGGTCGCCGACGAGGTCCGCAACCTCGCGCAGCGCGCTGCCCGGGCCGCGAGCGAGACCTCGGCGAAGATCGCCGACACCCTCGCCAAGAGTCAGAACGGCGTCGACATCTCCGCCCGCGTCGCCGACCAGCTCCACGTCATCGCCGACAAGGCCCGCGCCGTCGACGAGCTCGTCGATGCCATCGCCCAGGCGTCGCGCGAGCAGGCCGAAAGCCTCGGTCAGATCGGCTCGGCCGTCTCTCAGATGGAACAGGTCACCCAGACCAACGCGTCGACCGCGGAGGAGTCTGCGGCGGCGGCCGCCGAGCTCGACGCCCAGGCCGCTTCGCTGCGCGAAGGCGTCGGCGCGCTCATGGCCCTCGTCGAGGCGCAGCGCCCCAGCGAGGACGACCGCGCCGCGCAAGCCGACGAGGCCAACGACGAGCCGGCCCCCCGCCCGTCTCCCCGCCGCACCGCGCGCCGGGAGCCCCCCCGCCGCGGCGCGCGCCACACGACGCACGCCCACGCGCACCACTGAACCGGGCGTTACGGCGACCTCGCCGATGATGGCGGCCGGTGGCCGACCGAGACGCGGTCCATCTCCCGCGCAAGGACGACGTCCCGTTCGGTGATGCCCCCCGCGTCGTGCGTCGTCAGGCGCACCTCGACCCTCGACCACACGTTGCGCCAATCCGGGTGATGGTCGAGGCGCTCGGCGAGCAGGGCCACCCGCGCCATGAAGGCGAAGGCCTCGCCGAAGTCGCCGAAGACGTACTCGCGCGCCAGGGCGTCCCCCTCCCGCCGCCACGCCGGGAGCGAGGCGAGGGCCGCTGCGACCTCGGCCGGCGTGAGGCGGGGCGGCACCGGCGTCATGGCGGTCCCGCCTTGGCGGCCATTTCGCGGGCGACGGACCACGCGGTCGCGAACCCTCCGCCGGCCTCCGGGATCGGTCGCCCCGCGCGATGCCACGCGACGAGGGCGCCGAGCCCCGCGATCAGGACCATGGCGCCCAGCGCCCCCACCCAGGGGGTCGCGCGACGTTGCCCGGCCGTCATCGGGGGCGGCACGAGCCAGCCGAAGGCCACCCCCGCCAGCGCCCCCCCGAAGTGGGCGCCGTGTGCGACCCGCACGCCGGCCCCGAACTCCAGGGCCAGACCCAGCAGCGTCGTGTAGATCATCCATCGCTCCATCGTGCGGCGCACGGCCAACGCGCCCGGACCGGGGTGCTGTCGCGCCGCAATCCACGCCATGCCGATCAGGCCGCAGATGGCACCGGAGGCCCCGAGCGTGACGGCCACCTGCGGCCCGAGAACGAGGGGCGGCAGCATGACGCCGGCGGCCCCGGTCAGCACCCACCCCGCGAGGAAACGCGCGCTGCCGAAGTAGCCTTCGATGAGCGGCGCGATCTGCACCAGCGTCACCAGGTTCATGACCAGGTGCATCAGCCCGCCGTGGAGAAAGGCGTACGTGACCGCGCGCCAGGGCTGGGGCCCCAGTGTGAGCGCCGGCACCGACGCGCCGAGATCCAGGTTGGCCAGCGTGCCCCCCGGGCGAAAGAGGCTGCCGGAGCCGGCGCGCCACTGCAGGGCGTAACCGAGCACGATGAGGCCGAGCACCAGGACCGCGGCCGGATGCTCCCCCGGCAACAGCGCGCGCATCGCCCGCCCGATCCGCCGGACCGCGAACGGCAGGAACTGCCGGCGCCCGCACGCCGGGCACGTCCGGTCGCCTGCGATGAGGAGTTGCCCGCAGACGCAGTGAAACCGTTCGACGGGCGCGGGCCCGCGCGCGGCGGCCCCCGGCGCCGGCCCTCGTCCTTCGGACTGCGACACGCGAAACGCCGCCTGCGTTGGCGTCAGCCCGTGGAAGATCCGGTACCAGAGGACCTTGAGGCGGCGGGCGAGCGGGTCGTCGCCGGCGGCGCTCACGGCGTCCTCCGGGCCAAACGGAACCTGTCGGCGAATCGATTCATGGACTAAACTCTCGATCTTGCGAACGAAACCAGAAGCAGTGCGAGGTCCGAGGTCTGAGGTCAGATTTGCGCATCAAGGTCCTGTTCGGCGCCCTGGCGCTCGGTGGTTGTGTGGGTGGCGTGCCCCCCGAATGTTTCTCCAATGACGAATGTCCCGCGGGCAACCGTTGTGTGCAGGGCGGGTGTTTGCCGGCGGTGGACGCCGAACCGGACGCCGCGTCGAGTGCAGACGCCGCGCCCATGCCGGACGTCGCGCCGATCGCGGGCGATGCCGCCGCCGGCCCCGACGGGACCCTCGATGCGCTGACCCGGGACGCCGCGTCGATCCCCGACGCGGTGCCCGACGCCGACCCGGCTGCCGACGCCCGGCCCCAGACGCCGGACGGCAGCATCGAGCCCTGCAACGGCTTCGACGACGACGGAGATGGCCTCATCGACGAGGGCAACGACCTCGGCGCGCCCTGTGCGGTCGGCACCGGTGAGTGCATCCGCGGCGGCCTGCGCGCCTGCGGCCCGGACGGCGTTTCGATCTGCGACGCGGCGCCGGGCCCCGCGACGCCGGAGCGCTGTGACGGGGTCGACAACGACTGCGACGGGCACATCGACGAGGACGAGCCCGACCGGCTGTGCTACCCCGATGGCGCCGATCCGGCGACGGCCGATCGGGGTGTCTGTCGGCGCGGTGTGGCCGTCTGCGCGGGGATCGGGCGCCCGCCGACGTGCCTCGACGCGGTCGGCCCCGTGCCCGAGCTGTGCAACGGCCTCGACGACGACTGCGACGACGCCACGGACGAGGACTTCGGACTCGGCGGCCCGTGCAGCGTCGAGCGGGACGGTTGCGTGCGGAGCGGCCGCATCGCGTGCGACGTCAACGGGCGCGATGCCACGTGTGTCCTCGACCCCCCGCCCGCCGAAATCTGCAACGATCTCGACGACGACTGCGACGGGGAGGTCGACGAGGGCATCATCGAGGCCTGTTACGACGCGCCGCCCGAGACGCAGGGCGTGGGGCTCTGCCGCGCCGGGACGCGCACCTGCAAAGACGGCCTGTTCTTGCCGTGTGTCGGTGCGGTCCTGCCCGCGGAAGAGCTGCCCGCCAACGGCGCCGACGAAGACTGTGACGGCACCGCCGACGAGGCCCCCCCACCATGAGCGACGAACACCGCTTCCGCGATCCCAAGGTCACCATCAACCGGGTCTACACCCGAGCCGGGGACGGCGGAGAGACCCGCCTCGTCGGCGGGCAATCCGTCGGCAAGGACGACCTGCGCATCGAGGCCTACGGCACCGTCGACGAGCTCAACGCCTTCGTCGGCGCCGCCGGCCTGTCCTGCCGGTCCCTCGGGCTCGAGGAGCTCGCGGCGGTCCTCGAACGCGTCCAGCACGCGCTGTTCAACCTCGGCTCGCTGCTCGCCACGCTCCCCGAGGACCTCCACCCCCAGCAGCCCCGCGTGCTGCCGACGGACGTCGCGTGGCTCGAGGCGGACATGGATGGCCGCAACGAGGTATTGCCGACCCTGCGCAGTTTCGTGCTGCCGGGGGGCAATCGGGCGAACGTCGAACTCCACCAGTGCCGCACCATCTGCCGCCGCGCCGAGCGCCTCTGCGTCCGGCTCGCCCGCCTGCAGAGCGTCGACCCGGTGGCGATCACGTACCTCAACCGGCTCAGCGACGCCTTTTTCGTCTGGAGCCGGTTCGTCTGCCACGCGACGGACACGCCCGAGACGCTGTGGCGCCCGAATTTGGCCTGAGCCGGGGCAAACGACGCGGGCGCGTCAGCGGACCTGAACCCAGCCCTCGAGGCACTTGGACTGCTCGGTGAACCCGAACCGGCGGTAACACGCCAGCGCCGGGACGTTGGTCGCCTGTACGTTCAGCGCAACGTGGGTGACCTGCCCGAACAGGGCGGACAACACCCGCGCCACGCAGCGCGTCGCGAGGCCGCGCCCGCGGTGCTCCGAGTGGGTCACGATGTTGCCGATCACCGCGACGTCGTAGGTCGCGCTCACGACGTGCACGCCCGCCACCGAGACGAGCTCCCCCTCCTCGCGGACGCCGAAATACAGGCCGGTGCCGAGCTGGGCGGGGTCGAAGAAGTTGTCGGGATAGTGGCGATACAGGTGCATGATCGCCGCGGTGTCCCGGTGTGTCAGCGCCTCGACGGGACCGTCCGCCTCGACGGGCTGCCAGTCCTCGCGGTGCAACCCCATGCGGACCATCTCCGTCCACGCCCGGGGCACGTACTGCGTCTCGACGGCCTCCCGGTGCTCGAGACGGACGTTCGCGTAGAAGCGGCGCGGGAGCTGGGCCCGCGCGCCGAGCATCAGCGCCTCGATGGCCTCGGGCGGCCCCGCCGTGAGCACCGCCGGCATGCTCAGGCCGTTGTAGAACAACACGAGCCCCGCGAGTGCATCGCCGGCGGGGGTCGGCAGACCGAACCACCGGCACTGATCCTCGAAGGGGGTATCGAGGTCACCGAGCAGGTAGGCGTTCGAGAAGCGGTCCGCCGCCAGAAACCCGTGCAGACGCTCGACCTCGGCCCGTGCATACTCCCGCACCCGCGCCGCGTCGGCCGTCGCCGTCGAGGACTGCACGGGTCGGGGCTTCACACTCTCCGGGGGGGGCCGCAGCGGCGGTACCGGGGGCGACTCCGCCTCGGGCGGTCGCGCCTCGATGCGGACCGGCTGCGCAACGGGTGCCGGCAGGGCCACCGGGGCGACGGGCGCCTGCGCCGGCTCCAAGCGGAGGAGTTCGGGGGGCGGAAACAGGCCCGGCATCGTCGCGCCCTTCGGGACGACGGCGATCGCGGGCGCGGGGGTCGGGTTCGCCGTCGCCGGGACCACGACCGGGTGCTCGGCGATGACATGGGAGCCGCCGGTCTTCTCGACGAGGCGGATCTCCCCGATGGTCATGTGGCGATCGACCGCCTTGAGCATGTCGTAGATGGTGAGCGCGGCCACCGAAACCGCCGTCAGCGCTTCCATCTCGACGCCGGTGCGGTCGATGTTCTCGACCTCCGCCGAGATGAGCACGCGGTTCGTATCGGGCTCGGGTTCGAGGTCGACGACGATGGAGGCGAGCGGCACGTTGTGGCACAACGGGATGAGCTCGCTCGTCCGCTTGGCGGCCATGATGCCGGCCACCCGGGCCACCCCGAGGACGTCCCCCTTCTGCGCGGCCCCCGCCAGCATCAGCGCGAAGGCTTCGTCGGAGAGGCGGATCTCGCCCTTGGCGACCGCCCGACGGTTCGTCCGCGGTTTCGCCCCCACGTTCACCATGCGGGCGGCGCCGGTCTCGTCGATGTGGGTCAGCTTGGCCATCGCGCGCGCCCGCCAGCCAGAAGAGGTTGAGGGTGAGGGTGTCGGGCCTCCCCGAAGCGTCGGCAAGTCCCGGCGCGGCCTTTACTGCCGTTCGCCGGGGCCGTCAAACGATATTTGTGAGACTTTCGGGCCGGGCGCGGCTCAGCGGCCGACACCCGCGCGACGCCGACGCCGGAGCATCGGCAACGTCAGCAGCACGACGGGGGCGAGGTCGACGACCCGACCGACCGGGCCGTGGACGGTGCACCCGCCGCCACCGCCGCCACCGCCGTCCTGCTCGGGCCCGGCGCCCCCGGATCCACCGTTCGTGAGTCCGCCATCGAATTCGGCGTTGCCCCCCGCGCCGCCTTCACCACCGCCACCACCCGCACCGCTCCCGCCGCACTCGAAGCCGTCGTCGTCGCGGCGGCCCTGCACGCACTGTCCGATGACCGGCGTGAGCGCGGCGCAGCCCCAGCCGTCCGGACAGCAGTCCGTCGGGTCGCAGTTCTTCGTGCAGAAGCCCTTCTCGACGACCATGTCCTCTTCGATACGATAGTTCACGCAGACGAGCGTCGTCCCGCAGCTCGGCGGGTCCCAGGGGCGCTCGGGATTGACCCAGCACTCCTCGCCCACCCCGCGATCCCCCGCAGACGGGATGATCTGGCAGGCCTTGCCGAGCGGCGGCACGTCGATGCAACGGTACCCCTCGGGACACGCCTCGGACTCGCAGCTGCTCGTGCAATACGGCACGACCTCGTTGGTGTTCGGATCACGATAGAGCTCGTCGTTGAGACAGAACAGACCGCGGCGACACAGCCCGCGCTCGTCGCACGCCTCGCCCTGCGCGCCGCCCCCGCCCCCGGCCTCGCCGCGCGCGCAGACGCTGCCACCGCCCTGCAGTTCGGCGCAGAAGTAGCCGTCCGGACACATCTCGTTCACACACGGTCCGGTGCAATAGAAGTCGTCCGAGTCATTGACACAGGTGAAGCCCGGCGAACACCCGCGGTCGCGACCGCACGACTCGCCGAAGTTGCCGAGGTTGCTGCCGGGGTCCTCGCCGCGGGCGCAGGCGCCGCCGCCGCCCGCCAGCACGGCGCAGTAGTATCCGTCGCCGCAGTCCTGATCGAGCGGCTCGCACGTGCGCGAGCAGTACTGATCGCGGCCGTCGCCGACACAGAACAGACCTTCGCTGCACAGCGCCATCGAACAGTCGCCACCAAACCCGACCTCGCCGCGCGGGGGTTCGGGCTCCTCACCCGGATCCGGCACCTCGCCGCCGTTGGGATAGACCTCGCAGACCCCCTGAATGTCGTCCGCCCCCAGCGACCGATTGCTCGTATCGCCCGGGCCGGTGCTCGGCCACATCGTCGAGCCCTCGATCTGACTGTGACCGAGACCGAGTGCGTGTCCGGACTCGTGTGCGCCGACGCTGGCGATGTCGACCCGCGGATCGAACCCCGGTGCGTCGTCGTAGTGGGCCCACTGGTGATCGACGCCGTTGTACTTGATGTCGGCGTCCTCGATGTTGCCCTGGAAGTTGGTGATCGTGCTGGTAATCCCCAGAACGACGGAGGGCTGGTCCCAGTCCGCGTCGCGCCAGGAGGAGATGTTCTGACCGTCGCCCGCGCCCCAGGTGTCGTTCGGGGTGCGGCCCTGATACTCCCAGGCCATGTACGCGCACGGCTGATGCCACGTCTCGTAGCCGAGTTGGATGGCCTCGAGCGCGTCGCGATCCGGCACGTCGTCGGAGAGGGTGTTGGCGACATAGTACGGCACGGGAATCTCCTCCCGCGCCCACTTGCCCCCCTGAAAGTCGTAGGCGGAAGCGACGGCGGGCGCCACGCAGGCCGCGCCGAGCGCGAGACGGGCGATGAGCGTGCGGCGAATCATTGGCGCACCTCCCCCCCCGTCGGGCCGACGGCTCCTGGTGTCACGGGCACGCGACCGGCCGGCGTCCGTGCGGGTCGCAGGACCTTCGGGAACGCGAGCACCCGCTCGCCCTTGATCAGACGGCGAAGGGCCGACAGGGCCAGCGCGTCCTCGGAGGGCGCCGCGCCGAGCACGACCCGTTCGGGGGCGCGACGCGAATAGAGGCGGTGCAGTTCGGACACGTCGCGGCGGGCGGTGAGCTCACCGTCCGGCCCCGGCGCCACCGTATACTTGCCCATCGACAGGCCGCTGGTGACCACGCGGCCGGTGTCCGTCTTCTCCAGAAAGACGAGCACCGTCTCGCCCTCGACCCAGCGCGGGGTGCCGGGGATGGTCTGCGTCTTGCGCTGCGACCCCTCCCCCGCCGTGCCGCCCGGCTGCACGAGTTCGACGAGCCGCGGCTCGGTGGGCCCCTTCAGCGACTCGAGCACCTCGAGGGAGACGGCCGTCGAGATGCGGACGCCGGCCGAGCGGTCCATCCAGGACCGGACGTCGTTGACCCGCGCGAGGACCACCCGCTCGGCCGAGGCGGTCAGGTCGGAGACGCTCTGGTCGAGGACCGTCGTGGCGGTCGCCGGCGCGGGTGCGCCGAGCCCGGCCGCCAGGGCCAGCGCCACGGCCCAGGGGGCCAGGGAACGGAGAGTGGGCATGGGGAGAACCTCCAGAAGCACGAAGAACGGCAACGACGGAACCGGACGGGGCACGAGACCACGCCCCGCGCAAGTGCGTGAAGTGTAACGATCTGCCCCGTTCGGAGAAACCTCCGACCCCCGAGAAGCCCGTTTCGGCCCGCCGTTGGCCCCTTCTCGAAAAAAAGGGCGGCCGCTCGATTTCGCAGCTTGACACGCGCCTCCCCCAGGGGCAGTATCCCGCGCCACCAACGCCCAGATAGCTCAGCAGGTAGAGCAGGGGACTGAAAATCCCCGTGTCGCTGGTTCGATTCCGGCTCTGGGCACACGCAAAACGAAGAACGGCGCGGGGTTTCGGACTTCGCGCCGTTTTCGTTTTCAGGGCGTTTCGACCGTAAATCGACAGAACGAGACACGGTTTTGGCCCATGAGCGGACCGAAGGTTTGACCCCCTCCGTCGCCTCCGTGGTAGGTTTTGCCCATGAAGCACTTTCCGCTCTTCTTCCGGTTCGACGAGATGGTGCTTGGCAACGGTTTTGTCGCCGGCGTCCGGGTCGACGGCCGCGCGACCGCCGAAGTGCAGGACGACGGCTCGGTGTGGATCTTCGGCGTCTACCCCGGCGCCATGGCCGAGGGCGGGCCGGACCTGTCGACTGCGTTTGCGAACTTCCGGCTCATGTACCGCCGGTATCTCGTGGACGTCGCGGTCGACTCCCGCACATTCCTCGAGTTCCGGGCCGAGGTGGAGCGGGACTTTTTCGAGACCAGCCCGGAAGCAGTTGCGGAATGGGAGGAGGCGCGACGTCTTGTGCGGGCAGGGCATGAGCCCGCCGAGCCGATGCCCCGAGACACGTCGGATCGTCCTTTGCGGGTCGCCGTTCTGAACCTGCAGCTCCAGCCGACCGAGAACATGGTGGGCGACGACAGTCTGCCCTCGGTCGCAGCCTGACCGTGGGCGCCGGCGGCGAGGTCGCGCTCGAAGAGGTCTGGCGCATGCTCGAGCACTGCGCGCCAGGCCACAGCCGCCAAGCGACGACGCATTACTGGTGCGTGCGCTTCAATGGCATCACGTACCCGCGACTCCCGCTCGGCAACCACGGCCGACGCAAGTTTCCGGCCGTTCAGGCTGGGCACGTCCGCGCGATGGCCCGCCACCTCGGGTTTCTCGATTGCGCCCGGGGTTTCATCGAAGGCCTTTAGAGGGTGTTGACATAATATAAGCTTCGCGGCAATCTCTGAAAAACAGAGGCCGCCATGGACAACATTCGATTCGAACCTGATTCGAGTTCGCCAGCCATTGCGAAGAAGCCTGTCGGCAGGCCGAGAATCCTGACGGCAGAGCACTTGGAAGTGCTCGCCGAGTTGGCTCGGGAAACACCTGTGTCGTCCCGGTGGGACATCGCGCGAG
>JAKLJY010000121.1 GCA_023150895.1 Myxococcota bacterium
GCCGACGTCGCCGCCGCTGCCGCCGTTTCCGCCGACCGAGCCGCCGGTGACCTGGCCACCGGCGCCGCCGCTTCCACCGGTCTCACCGGCGTCCATCGTCGTGCCCGTACCGGACGCATCGACCGACCCGCCGCCACCGCCCCCACCGTCGCCGCACGCACCGAGGCCGGCGGCGAAGAGGATGAGCATGGCCTGAGTTCGCATGCGCTTCATGTTCTTGGTCTCCCCCATCACTGCACCGTCACCACGAGGGCCTCGGCGGGGTGACCCACGCCGAAGGTCTGCGCACCGAGGGCCGCCGCCGGCCCGAGCTCCGTCGAGTCGACGCCGTCGATCACGAACCGGACGTTGGCCGCCCCCGGCGCCACGCGGTCGAAGACCAGCCGCGCGAGTTCACCGGTCGCCATCCGCGTCTGGTTCGCCGCCAGCAGCGTGAACCGCAGCGTGTCGTCGTCGAAGTCCGCCGCGAAGAAGTCCTTGTTGGCGGCCACCGCCGACTGCCCGCGGACCGAGGCGCCCGCGTTGAAGTTCAGGCGCGTCGCGTCGTAGTCGATGAAGACCTCGGCCGCCTGCGGGCGCAACGCGGCCGTCGGCTGGCGCAGGTTCACGACGACCCCGTAGGTGTTGGGGTTGCCCGTGTCGAACGTCGTCAGGAAAAGCACCGGCAGCAGGTTGGTGCCCCCCGTGCACTCCACGCCGTTGGCCGTGCCGTCGTGGTCGAGATCGCCCGCCGCATCCTGAACGTTCGGGTTGAGGCCACAGGCGACCTCGACGCCGTCGAACAGGCCGTCACCGTCCGTGTCGACGTTGTCCGGATCGCAGACGTCGCCGAACGCATCGTTGTCCGCGTTCGCCTGGTTGGCGTTGGGTGCGTTCGGGCAGTTGTCCTGCGCGTTCGGCACGGTATCGCCGTCGAGGTCGCCGTCGCAGACGTCGCCGAACGCGTCGTTGTCCAGGTTGGCCTGGTTCTGGTTGGCGTTGAGCGGGCAGTTGTCCTGCGCGTCGGCCACCGTGTCGTTGTCGTCGTCGCCGTCGCAGACGTTGCCATCGGCGTCCCCATCGGTGTCGAGCTGATTCGGGTTGGCGTCGAGCTCGCAGTTGTCCTGCAGGTCCGGCACGCCATCGGCATCGTCGTCGAGGTCGCAGACATCGCCGTCACCGTCGCCGTCCGCGTCGAGCTGGTTCAGGTTCGACACCGTCGGACAGTTGTCGACCCCGTCACCGACGGTGTCGTTGTCGTCGTCGCCATCACAGGCGTCGCCCTGCCCGTCGTTGTCGGCATTGGCCTGGTTGGCGTTCGGCACCGCCCCGCAGTTGTCCTGGCCGTCCGCGATGCCGTCCCCGTCGTCGTCGCCGTCGCAGGCGTCGCCGATGCCGTCGGCGTCGAGATCCGCCTGATTGGCGTTGGCGACGAGCGGACAGTTGTCGAGACCGTCCGCGACGGCGTCGCCGTCATCGTCACCGTCGCAGACGTCGCCGGCGGCGTCGTTGTCGCTGTTGGTCTGGTTCTGGTTGGCATCGTCCGGGCAGTTGTCCTGCGCGTTGGCGATCGTATCGCCGTCGCGATCCGGGTCGCAGACGTCACCGAACGCGTCGCCGTCGAGGTTGCCCTGGGCCGCATTGGCCGTGTTGGCGCAGTTGTCCTGCGCGTTGGACACGCCATCGCCGTCCCGGTCGGCATCGCAGGCATCGCCCTCGCCGTCCCCGTCCTGGTCCGCCTGGTCGGCGTTGGCCACGTTCGGGCAGTTGTCGACGCCGTCGTCGCGACCGTCGCCGTCGCGGTCGCTGTTCTGATCGCAGACATTGCCGACGCCGTCGTTGTCGGCATCCGCCTGGTTCTGGTTGGGGTCGTTCGGGCAGTTGTCCTGCGCGTTGGCGATGGTGTCGCCGTCGCGGTCGCCGTCGCAGGCGTCGCCTGCACCGTCCCCGTCCAGATTGGCCTGATCGGCGTTGGCGAGCCCGGGGCAGTTGTCGCCCGGCTCGTCGACCCCGTCGCCGTCGTCGTCCGCGTCGCAGGCATCGCCGAGACCATCGGCGTCGGCGTCGGCCTGATTGCCGTTGGCCACCAGCGGGCAGTTGTCGAGGCCGTCCGCGATGGTGTCGCCATCATCGTCCGAGTCGCAGGCGTCGCCGGCGGCGTCGTTGTCCTGGTTCTGCTGACCGGGGTTCGAGGCGTCCGGGCAGTTGTCCTGGGCGTCGAGAACGCCGTCCCCGTCCGCGTCGGTATCACACGCATCGCCCGTGCCATCGGCGTCGGCGTCGAGCTGACCGGCGTTTGCGACCGCCGGGCAGTTGTCCTGCGCGTTGAGCACGCCGTCGCCGTCCTGATCGCTGTCGCAGGCGTCGCCGGCCCCGTCCCCGTCGCCGTCGGCCTGACCGGCGTTGGCGTTCAGCGGGCAATTGTCCTGACCATCGGCGAGGCCGTCGTTGTCGTCATCGCTGTCGCAGGCGTCGCCTTCGCCGTCGTTGTCGGTGTCGAGCTGATTGGCGTTCGCGGCGTTCGGGCAGTTGTCGACCCCGCCATCGACGCCGTCGCCGTCGTCGTCGCTGTTCTGGTCGCACGCGTCGCCGACGCCGTCGTCGTCGGCGTCCGCCTGGTTCTGATTCGCCACGGCCGGGCAGTTGTCGAGGCCGTCGACGATCGTGTCGTTGTCGGCGTCGTCATCGCAGACGTCGCCGATGCCGTCGTCGTCGCCGTCGGCCTGGTCGGCGTTGGCCGCGTCCGGGCAGTTGTCGGCCGCATTCGCGTCGCCGTCGCCGTCGCGATCCGGATCACAGAGATCGCCGACGCCGTCGCCGTCCGCATCGGCCTGACCCGCGTTGGCGAGCACCGGGCAGTTGTCGATGCCGTCCGCGCGGCCGTCGTTGTCGTCGTCGTTGTCACAGGCGTCGCCGATGCCGTCGCCCTCGTTGTCGGCCTGGTTGGCGTTCGTGTCGTTGGGGCAGTTGTCCTGGCCGTCGGCGCGGCCGTCGTTGTCGTCGTCGCCGTCGCAGACGTCCCCCTGTCCATCCTGGTCGTTGTCGGCCTGGTTGGCGTTGGCGACATCGGCGCAGTTGTCGCCGAGGTTCGGCGCGCCGTCGCCATCGCGGTCGAGGTCGCAGGCATCGCCCTGGGCGTCATTGTCGAGGTTGGCCTGGTTCCCGTTGGGGATGGACGGGCAGTTGTCGGCGTTGTTCGCGAACCCGTCGCCATCGACGTCCGGATCGCAGACGTCGCCGATCCCGTCGTCGTCGGCGTCGGCCTGATTGGCGTTGGCGTTGTCCGGGCAGTTGTCCACGCCGTTGTCGACACCGTCGCCGTCCGTGTCCACGTTCTGGTCGCAGGCATCGCCCACGCCGTCGGCGTCTTGATCGGCCTGGTTCTGGTTGGCGAGATCGGGGCAGTTGTCCTGGCCGTTGGCGACCGTGTCCCCGTCGCGGTCGGGGTCGCAGGCATCACCCTGCGCGTCGTTGTCGAGGTTCTCCTGCTGGGCGTTGGGGATGGACGGGCAGTTGTCGCCGACGTCGGCGATGCCGTCCCCGTCGTCGTCCGCGTCGCAGACGTCGCCCTGCGCGTCGTTGTCGAGGTTGGCCTGGTTGGCGTTGACGTTCAGCGGGCAGTTGTCCTCGACGTCGGCGATGCCGTCGCCGTCGTCGTCGCCGTCGCAGGCGTCGCCGGCCGCGTCGTTGTCCAGGTTCTGCTGACCGGGGTTCGACGCATTGGGGCAGTTGTCCTGGGCGTTCGCGAGGCCGTCACCGTCGATGTCCGCGTCACACAGGTCGCCATCGCCGTCCTGATCGAGATCGGCCTGATCGGCGTTGGCGTCCGTCGGGCAGTTGTCCGCCGCGTTCAGATCGCCGTCGCCGTCGATGTCGTCGTCGCAGGCATCGCCGAAGAGGTCCTGATCGACGTTGCCCTGGCCGGCGTTGGCGAGCAGCGGGCAGTTGTCCTGCGCGTCGGCGACCGTGTCCCCGTCGTCGTCGAGATCGCAGGCGTCGCCCTGCCCGTCGCCGTCCGAGTCGAGCTGATTGGCGTTGGCGACGTTCGGGCAGTTGTCGACGCCGTCGTCACGCCCGTCACCGTCCGTGTCGCTGTTCTGGTCGCAGGCGTCACCGACGCCGTCGCCGTCGCCGTCCGCCTGGTTCTGGTTGGCGTTCACCGGGCAGTTGTCCTGCGCGTCGGCCACCGTGTCGTTGTCGTCGTCCGGGTCGCATGCGTTGCCCTGCGCGTCGTTGTCGAGGTTCTCCTGGCCCGCGTTGGCCAAATCGGGGCAGTTGTCCTGGCCGTTCGCGCGGCCGTCGCCATCGCGATCGGCGTCGCAGGCGTCGCCGGCGCCATCGTTGTCGAGATCCGCCTGGTTCTGGTTGGCCGTCGTGGGGCAGTTGTCCTGCGCGTCGCCCACCGTGTCGTTGTCGTCGTCGGTGTCGCAGACGTCGCCCTGGGCATCGCCTTCGTTGTTGGCCTGATCCGCGTTGGCGTCGAGGGGGCAGTTGTCCTGGCCGTCGGCGCGACCGTCGTTGTCGTCGTCGGCGTCACAGGCGTCGCCGGTCGCGTCCTGATCGGCGTTGGCCTGATCGGGGTTGGCGAGGGTGCGGCAGTTGTCGGCGCCGTCGAGCGTCCCGTCGTCGTCGGCGTCCGTGTCGAGGGCGTCGATGGGCCCGTTGCCGTCCGTGTTCAGCGGGTTGTTGGGGTTGGGACCGACCTCGACGCCGTCGGGGATGCCGTCGGTGTCGCTGTCCGCGCGGGTGGGGTTGGTGCCCGCGGCGAACTCCTGCGTATTCGTCAGGCCGTCCTGATCCGGGTCGAGGGCGCCGTCGTTCCCGTTCAGGGGATCGAGACCGCCGGTGATCTCGTACCCGTTGGTCATGCCGTCGCCGTCGCAGTCCTGCTGTGCGTCGGGGACGATGCCGATGGTCGTGGGGTCGTCCGGCTGGAGTTCGGGTCCCCCGGCGAACGCGCACTCGAGCTCGACGAACCCGCTGACGCCGTCGCCGTCGAAGTCGACGAGGTCGTGGTTGAACTGCTGGATGGCCAGATCGACGTCGGTCACGCCGCCGTCGTTGGAGAACGACCCGTTGCGGTCGCGGTCGAAAAGCGAGAACGGATCGTTGCGCCCGTGGAGCTGGTTGAACGCGGCGAGTCCCTGCGGGGTGTCGATGTCGTTGTCGAGGTCGAAGACCGCGAAGATGATCTGCAAGAGCGCCTGCAGATCGCGGAACTCCTGCCCCCGTTGCCGCACCTGCCCGAGCGCCGGTGTCGCCAGCACCGCCGCCATCAGGACGCCGCCGAGCAGCCGCCTCACACCCCTCGTTGTCGCACGCATCGCGTCTCCCCCTCGAATCAGGTCATTGGCGTCGGGGCCGGCCGTGGCCGGCCGGGCGTCAGAGGTCCAGGATGGGCCAGGTCACGAATCCGAACTGGCCACCGCTGAGCGTATCGCAGGCCCCTCGCGGGCTCGCCTGCAAATCCGTCTCGATGATCTGCATCACGTAGTCGACCCGGTCGTCGCCGTCCGAAAAGACGGAAGACGCCACGACGTTCACGAAGACCGGCGTGGCGACCCCGGAGGCACGCACGTTGATGCACTGCACCGACGTCTGTGCTTCCAGGCTCTCCTCGAAGATCTGAAGATCCTGGGTCGTGGCCGCGAGCCGGAGCTGACCGTCCGTCGCGCGGTCGTAGGCCAGGTGAATCGTCAGGTCTCGCTGGTCGGCGACGATCCGGTACCAATCGCCCGTCCGACGCTCGTCGGCGCAGATCCACGCGTCGGCCTGCCGCACGGCCGAGGGGCCGACGGGCAGGGCGTTGGCCTGCACGTTGTTGCCCGCCGCGCCCTCGTAGGGGTCGGCCGTGCACGGCCGGGCCGTGGGCAGAACGCGCACGTCGAGCGCGTAGGGCGACTCGTCGCCGTCCGGCGAGTAGACGCGGGCGAAGTAGGCGCCCGGCCCGCGCTCTCCGCGGGGGACGAAGACGAACTCCGTCCCGTACGCGGTGCTGCTTCGGGCAAGTTGCACACCGTCGGCCGCGTCGTAGAGGCGCAGGTCGAGGTTGGCTTCGCCGGCGTCGAAGGCGAGCGTCACGACGACTCGGGCGCTCGGCTCTTCCACCTCGAAGCGGTACCAGTCCTCGTCCGGCGGGCCGCCGACGCCGGCGCACAAACGACCGTCGCCCACGACCGTGTGGTTGCCGTTGCCGAGGTTCTGCGCCCGCTCGGCCGTGTCGTTGCGTTGCGCGAACTCCTGCACGTCCGCCGCGCAGTCGGCGACGAGCGGATTGCGGCCCCGGGCGATCTCCTGCCGCGAGGTCAGGCCGTCGCCATCCGGGTCCGCGTCCGCGTCGTTGCCGTCGCGGGGGTTGAGGCCGTTGAGAATCTCGACCCGGTTGTTGAGCCCGTCGACGTCGAAATCGAGCGTCGCGTCGAAGGCGTTGTTCGGGTTCATCCGGTGGTTGAGTTCCTGCGCGTTCGTCAGCCCGTCGGCGTCGTCGTCGGAGAGCCCGTCCTGCGGCGCGTCGATGTCAAAGCCGTTTTCCACCTCGACCCGGTTGGTGATGCCGTCGCCGTCGCGGTCCATGTCGGCGTCGGCCGCGGCGAGCGCGTTCATGCCGTTGGCCACCTCGACCGCGTTCTGCAGCCCGTCGAGGTCGCAGTCGTGGGTCCCGTCGTGGCGACCGGGCACCGTCGTCGCGTCGTCGGGATCCAGAATGAGCCCCGAGGGCGCGAGCCGGCAATCGACCTCGATCAGGCCGCGCAGCCCGTCGGCGTCCCGATCGACGAGGTCGTGGTTGAACTGCTGGATCGCGAGATCCACGTCCGCGACATCGAATTCACCGTCGTGATCGCGGTCGAAATCGTCACCGGAACGCCCGGGGTAGAGCGCCTCGCGGATGGCGGGGTCCAGCGGGTCGTCGAGGTTGAAGAACGCCCCGATGATGTCGAGCAGGAGCGCGAGCTCGCGCAGGGGGGCGCGGTAGGGAATCTCCGGATCCCCCTGCAAGCCGGGGCCGGCCCCGCCGCCGACGTCTTCGTCCCCCGCCGCCTCGGCGCAGAACTCCGGGTAGGCGCGGACCCGGTTGTCCTCGGGCAGCACCGGCACGATGCACTCGTTGAAGCCCCGCAGCGCCAGACAGCGACGGTCGGGCGAGGTGTAGAACGAAAGCGCCGCCTCGTTCTCTTCGCGGTCGACCATGGCGAGCAGCGTGCGCTGGTGGGAGCGGATGCTCAGCACCACGGGGGTGAACGCCCCGCAGACGTCCTCGAGGCGCAGCACCGAAAGCTCGACGCGGAACTTGATGGCGAGCACCAGGACGTTCTGCCACCCGCGCACGTACACGCCCTGCCGCGCGGCGGCGAACATCTCACCCACGAGGTCCATGAGACCGAGCTGGAGGTCGAGGCTCTCCGCATCCGTGATGCAGTTCGGCCCCTCGCAGCGCAACCCGATGTCCTTCCCGACGAGGCCACGGACGGTGGTCAGGGTCTGCTGGGCGGCAAGGACTTCGGCCCGCCCGGGGGCCGGCGCATCGGGTCCGCCGGCGTCGGCGTAGCGGCCCATCTCGGCGGCGAGCCCCGCGAGGGCCGTAACGAGGTCCTCGTTGACGATTTCCGCGTTCTGCACGCGGATGATGGGGTTGATGTCGTCGGGCATCGGGAAGCCGCCGTACCCGTGGACGCGCTCGTACTCGGCGTACTCCAGGAAAAACCAGGCCGACTGCAGCGCCGCGAGCGCGTCCCGCGCGAGGTATGCCTCGTCGATGCCGGAGACGCGCGCCGCGAAGTCGGCGGCGTCCGTGAGCGTGTGCGACTGCGCGAGGAACTCGCCCGCCCGGACGAGGTTCGGTTCGTTGGCCGGGAGCAGGCCGGCGAGGCGAGCCTGCGCGGCCTCGACCTCTTCTTCGACCTCGGTGGTGATCACCCAGAGGAGGTCGCCGAAGACGGGCTGGATGGCCTGCGCCCGCGAGACGCGGAACGCCAGCTCGTCGAGGGCGACGAGCGTGTTGCCGTGATAGCCCTGCGCCTCGGCCCAGAGCCCGCGGTCGATCCACTCCGCGAGCGTCGGCTGGCCCGAGGGCGAGAGGGCCGAGCGGACCCGCGCCGGGCGGGTCGGATCTTCGGCGACGGGCTGCGCGCGCCGTCGGATCTCCGTGAGCAGATCGGTCAGGGTCATTTCGCGGACGGTGATCGCGACGGGCTGTGTGGCCGCCGAGTCGGTATCCCGGACGCGGAGCGTGCCCGAGTAGCGACCCGCCCGGCGGAACTGGTGGTCGCCCTCGCCTTCGGGGAGGACGAGGTCGGCCGTCCCGTCGTCGTCGAAGTCGAACTCGTACGACAGAATCGGATCGGCCGGCGCGCCGGGCGTGGCCGTGACCCGGAAGTGGGCGAGGCCGTGCTCGTAGACGTCCTGCGGCAGCTCGACCGCGAGAATGTTCGGATTCACATCGGCGACGTTGACCTGCGCCTCCGCGAAGGCGCGACTGTCCTCGTCGTCGACGGTCAGGCGTACGGTGAAGATGCCGTCGCGCGCCCAGGTGTGTGTCGGCTGCGTGAGCTGCGGCCCCGCCTCGGCCGGAGAGCCATCGCCGAACGTCCAGGTGTACCCGGAAATGGGGTCGGCCGCGCTGCCCGCGCGGGTCAGCGTGCCATCGAGCTGCAGCGCCTGACCCTGGCGGACGCGATAGACGGGTCCGCCCGGTCGGACCACGGGGTCCACGTCCGACACGCGGATCTCGAACGCCTCGACGTCGGTCAGGGCAAAGGTGTCCGTCACCCGCAGCCGGGCCGGGAAGAGGCCGTCCTCGACCGTGATGAAGTCCGGCCGCGGGCCTTGCGCCTCGAAAGCACCGTCATCGTCGAGATCCCAGGCGTACTCGGTGACGGCGTCACCGTCCTCCGCCGCGCGCGAGGCCGTCCCGTCGAGCTGGAGCGGCGCGCCCTCGGCGACGGCGTAGGTCGGCACCGGCGCGTTGGGATCGCGGTTGGGGTGCAGGCCGGGCACGGCGACCGCGTCCGGCGGGCCGTTGATACGGAACGCCCGCAGGACGTGGCGTTCGTTCCCGAGGCAGTCCGGGACGGAGAGGTCCAGCGTGTAGTTGCCCGGCACGGCGATGGGCGTATTGGCGGCGTACACGACCGAGCGGACGCCGTTCTCGTTGATGAGCGCCGTGACCTCGTTGGCGCAGGTCGGCGGACCCTGCACGCGCCAGTTGAGGCGCGCCTCGGCGACGAGCGCGTTCTCGGCGGGGCCGGTGAGCTCGAGCTGAACGGGCTCGGCGACGCGATAGCTCCGGGTCGCGGACGCCGAGTTGCCGCAGCGATCCTCGGCCGTCACGTCGAGTTGCCGCTGGCAACCGTTGACCTGCGTGACCTGGTCGATCAGCGGCGTGTTGTCGAGGTTGTCCGTCACGGCGACGTGGGGCACCGGTACGCGATCACCGGCGTAGCAGTTGTCCTCGATGATCTGGTTGCCGATGGAAACGATGGGCTGGGTGCGGTCGAAGAGCACGGCGCCGCCGGCGTCGGCGACGGCCGCGTCCCCGTTCAGATCCGTGAAGCTCAGCGTCAGCGGGACCCGCCCCTCGGGCACGGCCGCTGCGTCGAGCACGAAGCGCCGCTCGACGAAGCTGCCGTCGTCGGGCGTGTCCACCGTTTCGGTCGCGAGCTGAACCTCACCGGCCATCGCCACCACGATCACGCCGTCGCCGGTCGGGTGCCGGACGCGGTAGACGAGGTCGAAGTCCCCGGCCGGGATGCAGGTGTCCACCGCGGCCCGCGGGGCGAGGACCTCGCCCTGCGGAGGCGCCTCGTTGCGCACGACGAGCTCGGACTCGGCCGCCGCCGAACACGCGCCGGCGTTGTCGCAGGCCTGCACCCGCACGATCTGAACGAGGCCGATGGCCCACCGGGGGTTGGTGTACCCGGGCACCGTCGCGCCTTCGTAGTCGCCGCCGGCCCGGTTCCCGGCCCCGTCGAGATCGTCCGCCCCGAAGAGGCCATCATCGTCGGTGTCCCACTTGTAGCGGACCACCGTGTCGCAGGGTTCGTTGGGATCGCGGGAGGCGCGGGCGTCGAGCGTCACCCCCGCGAACCCGTTGCCGACGGGCCCCGTTGCGTACGGGCCGCCCGCC
Source organism: Myxococcota bacterium (assembly GCA_023150895.1). Lineage (GTDB taxonomy): Bacteria > Myxococcota_A > Bradymonadia > UBA7976 > UBA1532 > CAINDO01. Next base: position 10,103 of record JAKLJY010000121.1, read on the forward strand.
GAGGCCACGGGGGCGACGTTGTTGCTGACGATGTCGACGAGGACCACGGTGCTGTCCTCGCGCCCGGCGGCGTCCGTCACCGTCAGGCGGGCCCGGACCTGCGCCTGCCCGGCCGCGCTGCGGGAGATGGTCCGCCCGTGGCCGTCGACGACGCCGTCGTCGCCCAGGTCCCAGGCCCAGTCGACGATGGCGAAACCGAGGTCCGAGGGCCCATCGGAGAAGCTGCCGCCGCCGTCGAGTTCCACGAGAACATCGCAACCGACCCGGGCAGGCGTCGCCTCGGCCACGGCCGTCGGCCCTTGAAAGACGTCGAGCGAGGTGCGCGCCGACGACGCGACGCCGAAGCGATCCGTGGCCACGATGCGCACCGTGTGCCGGCCGACCCGGCCCAGGTTCAGGGCTTGCAGTTGCGCCCACGAGAGGTCGCGCACCGCCGAGTTGGGTGAGATGAAGTCCACGACGCCGTCGTCGCCCACGTCCCAGCCATACGAAACGATCGCGTCCCCGCAGGCGGCGTCCGCCTCGTTGCTCGCGCTGCCGTCGAGGCGCACGCCCTCCCCGAGGGCGATGACGTAGGGGCCGCCCGCCACCGCATTCGGTGGCGTATTGCCCTGATCGATGGGGATCTCGAGCACCGCCGTCCCGGTGCCCCCGGCCGAGTCGGTGACGCGGAGGCCGACCCGCTGCGAGCCCGCCAAGGAGAAGCGGTCGAACTGCGCATTGACGGCCTCGCCGTTTGCGTCGTCGAACGCGCCGTCGGCGTCGAGGTCCCACTGCCAGGAGACGATGTCGAGGTTGGGGTGGGTGTGGCGCGAGGCGCTGCCGTCGAGAACGACGCGCTGACCGCAACCGATGCGGGGCGGGTTCGCCGCGGCGATGGCCTGCGGCGCCCGCGCGTGCAGCGTGAGGGTGCTCGTGTCCTCGTTGCGCCGACCGGTCGTGTCCTCGACTTGCAGGCGAATGGGGTACTCGCCGAGATCGATCAGGCCCAGCTCGACGAGGCGCTGAGCGGGCACGGTCAGCTCCGCCTCCGCGCCGTCACCGTTGGCGTCCTCGTCCACCTCGTCCCAGATCCCGTCGTTGTCGAGATCCCACCGGTAGAAGCGAATCCAGTCGTTCTCGTCCGGATCGGCGGACTGCGTCGCAAACAGCTGGAGCGCGTCGCCGAGCAGGACGTGGTATCCGGGCTCGGGGAGGTCGTTGGGATCGGCGTCCGCCGTGGGGGCCGTGGCGCCGACGCTCATCCGCAGCTCGCGGCGGACCTCCGCGACCTGACCGGCGGAGTCCGTGACACGCAGGCGGACGAAGAGTCCGCGCACGTCGCCGACGGGGGGAATGGGGTTGAAGATGCGCCGGAACGCGACCTGCGCCTGCTCGGCGGCGTCGCCGAACTGCCCGTCGTCGTTGAGGTCCCACTGGTACCGGACGATGCTCTGCCCGGGAACCGGCGTCGAACTGGCCCGGGCATCCAGATCGATCTGCACGAGACCCGTGTCCAGGGCCACGGGGGCCGGATCGGGGAGCTGGACGATCACGGCCTCCGGCGTCGAGCGCAGGACGCGGATCTTCGTCGACGTCGCGTTCGACGCACCGAAGGAGTCCGTGACGCGCAGCCAGATGGTGTTCTCGGGGAGCCCGGACTGAGGATCGGCCGGCCACGCGAGGTTGGCTGCGACGGTGGCCCAGGGGATGCGAGGGTGGTCGCCGCTGCCGTCGACACCGACGTCGTTCATGTCGCCGTCGCCGTTGACGTCCCAGTCCCAGCCGACGATGGCATCGCCGCAGGCCAGGTCCGCGTCGGAGGACGGGCGACCGTCGAGGACGAGATCCTGCCCCTCGAGGACGGTGTAGACGCCCTGGGCGATCATCGCCACGGGCCCGCTGTTGCCCATGGACACGTCGACGTCGAAGCGCGTCTCCGCAAATCGTCCGCGGTCGTCCGTTACCCGCAGGATGGCCGGGTAGGTCCCGAAGCGCTGGTAGGTGTAGGTGAAGCGGGCGTTGCCGCCGTCGAACCCGGGGACCCCGTCGACGTCCCACTGATAGGACACGATGCTGCGGTTCGGGTTGGGATGGCGGCTGCGGGAGCCGTCGAACGTGACCTGCTGCGGGCAGCGCGCCGGGTTCGGGGTCGCGGTGGCCAGTGCGACGGGGTCACGCTCGTACAGGGTGATCTGCGTCGTCGCCACCGCTTCGTCGCCGGCGGTGTCGCGCACGCGCAACGTGATGTTGTGCGGCGTACCCACCCGCAGGCCCCAGGTCTGGACCGTGGCCCAGGGGATGACCGGGTTGGCCGTCGCGGCGTCGTCGTACTGCCCATCGTTGTCGAGGTCCCAGCCGATCGTGATCTGGTCACCGCAGCCCGTATTGGCGTCGCTGGCGGTGCCGGCCAGCCGGAGGGCCTCGCCCGTTTCGAGGACGTAGGGCCCGCCATGGGCGGCCACGGGCGCCACGTTGGGCGCCGCTTCGACCTGGACCTGCACCGTCGCCTGACCCGTGATGTTGAACTGGTCCACCAGGCGCAGCGTGGCGGTGTACGTGCCGCGCTGCGGGAACCGATAGGAGAAATCCTGGTCGATGCGGCCGGTGGTGAAGTCCTGCGGGGCGTTGTTCACGTCCCACCAGAGCCCGTTCTGGTCGTTGACGTCCCACTGGTACGCCACGATGCGCGTCGCGGGGTTGGGGTGGAATGACTCGGCGTGGGAGAGCACGAGTTGACCGTTGTTGCCGCCCGCGCAGCCCTCGATGACCGTCGTCGGGCGCGCCGTGGCGATGGCCACGGGGCGGGGGTTGAAGATTGTCGGGGTGAGGACCAGCGCCCCCACCGAGGTGGTGAAACTATTGCCCTCGGCACACGAGATCGACGTCATGGGGCCGCAGTCGCTGATCCGCCCGAAGCCGTCGTAGTCGCCCAGGTTGCGGTCCTGGGAGCGCATGACGTAGACGTTGAACTCCCGCGTCCAGTCATGGCCGCCGATGGCGCCCTGTGCAGCCCCGTCGCCGGTGCGATAGCCCTTCTGGTGACTGTAGATGGCGTAGAGATTGCCGCAGCGGGCGTCCGCCCCCCAGCTGTAGACCGAGTTGCGGTTGCCACAGAGGTAGTCCCCCCCGGACCAGAGCGTCTGTGAGTTGTACCAGCCGCCCGGACCGTGGGACCAGTTGTTGGCCGTGAACTGAACGGTCCGCTCGAAGCTCTGGCGAAGCTGCGCGGCGGTGTGATTGCTGTAAGGGGCAAACGGTCGGCTGTTGTTGTCCCCCGCGTTGAGCGTGTTCATCCCCAACCAGCGCCCGCCGACGAACGCACCGCCGGTGAGCTGCATGTTCTGTCCGCCGGCGATGTCGCCGCTGTTGCGGTAGGCCGCTGCGCCGTCCCCCTGCTGATTGGCGATGAGGTTGTTGGCGATGCGGTACTTGTGGCGGTTGGAGACGAAGACGTCGAAGTCGCGCCCGACGAGCTGCCGGCCGGCGAACTCCACGGACTCGAGGCCGATGTACCCCCATTGGGACGTCGAGCCGTCGGAGTACCCGCAGTCGTAGTTGCCGTCGAGGCGGTTGTAGTAGAAACCACCGCCCGCGCACCCGCCGTCGATCTGCATCGCGCCGAGCAGATCCGCCATCTGCTGAATCAGGTATTCATAGGTCTGACCGCGCAGCCCGCCGACCTGGAGCCGCGTACCGGCCAGCGTCGGCAGGAGCGACGCGAGCGAGCCGAGCGTCACCCCCTGGTAGTAGACGTTGTCGCCGCCGCCGTTGCTGTAGGCGCCGCGGCTGTCGGCGGTGCCCGCGAGGCGCCGGCACGCCTGCTCGACGGGATTGCCCCCCGGGACGAGCCGGCAGTTGTCGTTTTCGTCCTCTGCGCTGATGTTGACGAGGGCCGTGCCCCGGTTCAGCACGTAGTTGAGCATGCGCACCGTCGTCTCGGCGTACGGGTCGCGCGTCCAGCGGTTCTCGTTGTCGATGACCCATTGGGCGTCGAGGGGCTGACCGAACGCGTCGATCGTCCCCGGCGGATACGCCGGAAAACGACCGTTGATGGCCATCGCCCAGATGGCCAGCGCGGTGCCTGCGTCCTCGTGACCCCCAGCACCGAAGCGGGACTGCAGCTGCGCGCCGGCGCCGGCGTGGCCGCGCTGCCAGCGGTGGATGTACCAGAGGGACTCGTGCAGGGCCATGTTGGCCATCAGCTCGATCTGGTCCGCCGTCCACCGCGTCGGGTTGCCCGCCGGCTGCCAGTCGTAAACGAACAACCGGAACGAACTCGTCGCCGTCGCGTTGTTGCAGCGGTTGCGGACGCGGACGTTGATGTTGATTCGGGTGTTGCCGCGGACCTCGGGCACGGTGAAGACCCGCCCGATGTCATAGACCGTGCCGTTGCTCGGGGTGACGATGCGCTCGGCCTCGTCGTCGTAGTTGTCGTTGCGGTTCGTGTCCCAGCGGACGGCGTAGCCCTGTGCGCAGTTCGCGTTGCGCAGAATGCCCTTCAGGGTCATCTGCGCCCGCTCGTGCACCGAGAACGGCAGCGTCGGGACCTCGGGGGAGGCCGGGACCAGCAGAATCTGCGGGTCGGCCACCTGCGCGGCGGCCGGTGAAAGGCCGCCGAGACCGAGGCAAAGCATGGCCCCGAGCAGACGAATGATGCGCTGCATCCCACTCCCTCCGCGCCGCGGTCGCACCGGACCCCGGACTCCGGGGAGGGTAGACAAACCCATTGAAAGATTCCAGGCGGGCGCGGTGGGAATCAGCGAAGTGCGATGCCGCGGGACCCCGAAGGGTTGCGCGAGAATCAGCTGCAGCCGGTGGTGGCCCCACAGGAGTTGCACTTGAGGCAGGCGCCGTTGCGCACGAGCGTCATCGAGCCGCACTCGGGACAGGGGTCGCCCTCGTATCCCTTGGCGCGAGCCTGCCGGATCGCGTCGAGTTCGGTGCCGCCGCGACCGCCGCCCGCCGAGCCCCCCGCCGCCGCGCTGGCGCGCGAGATCGCCGAGGGGGTGCCGACGAGCGTGGCCCGGGGGTTGCCCGCAGGCGTCAGGCGCGCAACCGGCGCGGGCGTCTGGGAGCGATCGAAACCGGTCGCCCCCCGATTGAACCCGCTGCTGTCGTGGTCCTGGCCGACGGTGCCCCCGTTGACGGCGATGGGCTCGCTTTCGAAGACGAGCTCTTCGGTGAACTCGGGCTCGTCGCTCGAGTGAATGGCGTCGGAGCGGAGATCCTCGGGCTGGACCTGGGCGAGGTCGTTGCGGCCGAGGTAGCTGACGGCCAGCTCGCGGAAGATGTAGTCGATGACCGAGGTCGCCATCTTGATGCGGTCGTTGCCCGTGACGATGCCGTTGGGCTCGAACCGGGTGAAGACGAACGCCTCGACGAACTCCTCCAGCGGGACGCCGTACTGCAGCCCGAGCGAGAGGGCGATGGCGAAGTTGTTCATCAGGGAGCGGAAGGCGGCGCCCTCCTTGTGCATGTCGATGAAGACCTCGCCGAGCGTGCCGTCGTCGTACTCGCCCGTGCGCAGATAGACCTTGTGGCCGCCGACGAGGGCCTTCTGCGTGTAGCCGCGCCGGCGATCGGGCAGGCGACGGCGCCGCGCGAGGTACCGCACCACGAGCCGCTCGGCGATGGTCGTCACGGCGGCCGCCGGGCGGTCGACGGGCACGGGGAGCTCGAGCTGAAGGGCCTCTTCGGTGCTCGGGCTCTCGTCCTCGAGCTCGAAGAAGCTCGTCGAGAGTGGCTGGCTGAGCTTCGAGCCGTCGCGGTAGATGGCGTTGGCCTTGAGGCCCTTGCGCCAGGAGCGCATGTAGGCGCTCTGGACGTCCTCGACCGAGGCCTCGTAGGGCATGTTGATGGTCTTGCTGATCGCCCCGCTGATGAAGGGCTGCACGGCGGCCATCATGTCGATGTGGGCGTTGAAGGCGATGTAACGCTCGCCCCGTTTGCCGCACTTGTTCGCGCAGTCGAAGACCGGCAGGTGCTGCTTCTTCAGGTGCGGGGCGCCCTCGAGCATCATCGTGCCGCAGATGTAGTCGTTGGCTTCCGAGACCTGCTTGCGGGTGATGCCCAGCGCGTTAAAGAGGTCGAAGTCCTTGGCCGCCAGCGAGGCTTCCGGGATGCCGAGCTTGTTGACCAGGTACTCTTCGCCGAGAACCCAGCGGTTGAAGACCATCGAGAGCTCGAACGCCCCGGGCAGCGAGGCCTCGATGCGTTCGATGCCGGCCTGATCGAACCCCAGGTCGCGCAGGGAGCCCGGGTTGATGTGCGGACAGCCCTCGAGCGTGCCGGCCCCCCGGCAGTAGCGCACGATCTCGTCGATCTGCCGGTCGACGTAGCCGAGCTTGCGCAGCGCGAGGGGCACGCTCTGGTTGATGATCTTGAAGTACCCCCCGCCGGCGAGCTTCTTGAACTTCACCAGGGCGAAGTCCGGCTCGACGCCCGTGGTATCGCAGTCCATCACGAGCCCGATGGTGCCCGTCGGCGCGATCACCGTGGTCTGTGCGTTGCGATAGCCGTGCTTCTCGCCGAGGTCGAGGGCGCGATCCCAGTCCTCCCGCGCGGCGGCGACGAGGTACTCCGGGCACTTCTCGGGGTCGAGGCCCACCGGCACGATGTTGAGGCCCTCGTACTCACGGTCGGCGGCGTGGCTGGCGGCCCGGCGGTGGTTGCGCATGACCCGGAGCATGTGCTCGCGGTTGGGCTCGAAGCCGGGGAAGGGCCCCATCTCGGCCGCCATCTCGGCGCTCGTCGCGTACGCGGTGCCGGTCATGATCGCCGACAGCGCGCCGGCCAGATTGGTGGCCTCCGGCGAGTCATAGGGGATGCCGAAGACCATCAGGACCGTGCCGAGGTTGGCGTACCCGAGGCCCAGCGTGCGGAACTTCCAGCTCAGGTGGGCGATCTCCCGGCTCGGGAACTGCGCCATGAGCACGGAGATCTCGAGCGTGATCGTCCACAGACGGCAGGCGTGCCGATAGGCGGCCACGTCGAAGCGCGCGCTGTCGTCGAGCAGGAAGCGCATGAGGTTCAGCGACGCCAGGTTGCAGGCCGTGTCGTCGAGGAACATGTACTCGCTGCACGGGTTGCTCGCCCGGATGCGGCCGTCCGACGGGCACGTGTGCCAGTCATTGATCGTCGTGTCGAACTGCAGACCCGGATCGGCGCAGGCCCAGGCGGCGTAGGCGATCTGGTCCCACAGGCCGCGGGCCTTGAGCGACTTGCAGACCTTGCCGTCCGTGCGGCGCGTCAGGCGCCAGTCGGCATCGTCGAGGACGGCGTGCATGAACGCGTCGGTCAGGCGGACCGAGTTGTTGCTGTTCTGCCCGGCGACGGTGGCGTAGGCCTCCGACTGCCAGTCGACGTCGAATTCGGGAAAGTCGAGGGTGGTGATGCCCTGGCGGGCGAGCTGAATGACCCGCGCGATGTATGTCGCCGGCACGTCCGCCCGGTGCGCGGTCTGCAGGGCCTTCTTGAGCGCCTTGTTGACCTTGGGATCGAGGCGGTCGACCCCGGGGCCGCAATCGAGAAGGGCCGCCTCGAGGATGCCCCTGAGGTGGCGGCGCGTCTGCTTCGAGCCCGTGACGAGCGCCGAGACCTTCTGCTCCTCGCGGACCTTCCAGTTGATGTAGGTCTCGATGTCCGGGTGGTCGACGTCGAGCGTGACCATCTTGGCCGCACGGCGCGTGGTGCCCCCGCTCTTGATGGCGCCCGCCGCCCGGTCGCCGATGCGCAAGAAGCTCATCAGCCCGCTCGACCGGCCGCCGCCGGAGAGCGGCTCGCCCTCGCCGCGCAGGGCGGAGAAGTTGCTGCCGGTGCCACTGCCGTACTTGAAGAGGCGCGCCTCGCGCACCCAGAGGTCCATGATGCCGCCCTCGTTGACGAGGTCGTCGGACACGCCCTGGATGAAACAAGCGTGGGGCTGCGGGCGCTCGTACGCGCTCGTGCTCGCGTGGACCACGCCCGTCGCGTGGTCGGCGTAGAAGTGCCCCTGGGCGGGCCCCGTGATGCCGTAGGCCCAGTGGAGCCCGGTGTTGAACCACTGCGGGCTGTTCGGCGCGGCCATCTGCATGGCCAGCATGTGCCGCATCTCGTCGTAGTAGGCGCGGGCGCTCTCGTCGTCCGAGAAGTACCCCTGCTTGAAGCCCCAGTAGGTCCAGCAACCGGCGAGGCGGTCGAAGACCTGTCGGGCGTCCGTCTCGCCGACCATGCGCTGCTCGGCGGGGAGGTCCGCGAGGGCGCGGGCGTCGGGCTCGCGCCGCCAGAGCCACTCGGGCACGCCGGCCTCGGGGACCGCGCGGAGCCGCGCCGGCACGCCGGCCTTGCGGAAGTACTTCTGAGCCAGGATGTCCGTGGCGACCTGGCTGTAGAACTCGGGCACGAGCACGGCCTCGTTCAGGAAGACCACCGATCCGTCCGTGTTGCGGATCTCACTCTTGCGGGTCGTGAACTCGATCTTCTCGTAGGGCGAACTCTGGCCCTTCGTGAAGCGGCGCTGCACCTTCATGCCGTTACACCTACACTGGAATACAAAAGCGGTTGATAGGGGGGCTTCGACCGCAATGCGGGTGTCGACCTGAGCTTTCGGCAGCTTTCGGCAGATTTCAGCAGTTTTCACCCGGCGGCGGGGTGTTGACCTACCTCTCTCGCAGACCCGGCGCAAGCGGGTTTTTTCGGAGCGGACACAATATCTAGTGGCACGTCGAATGCAGGACGCACAGATGTTGCGTGTAGTCGAATTTCTTCACTCGGCGTTCTGCGGCCCGGTGCCAGCCGGCGGCACCGCGAGGACCACCTTGCCGAAGACCTCGCCGCGCGCGAGCAGCCCGTGCGCGACCTCGACCTCGGGGAGCGGCAGGATCCGGTCGATGATGGGACGAACCCGCCCGGCGTCGAAGAGGGGCAGGACCTCCCGTGCGAACCCGGCGAGCAGCGCCGCCTTATCGTCGGCGTCGCGCCCGCGCAGGGTCGACCCCACGACGGTCAGCCGGGCGGCGAGCACGCGGCCGAGGTCGATTTCGGCCTTGCGACCGCCCTGCAGACCGATCACCACCAGCCGGCCCCCCGGCGCCAGCGCCCGGAGATTGCGCTCGAGCAGCTTCGCGCCCATGACGTCGAGCACGACGTCGACCCCGCCCTCGTCTTGCATCGCCGCGGCGAAGTCGACGGCAGCATCCCGGTGATCGAACGCCGCCGTCGCGCCGAGCGCGACGCACCGCCGGCAGCGCTCGGCGCCCCCGGCCGTGGCATAGACGACCGCGCCGCGGGCGCAAGCGAGCTGAATCGCCGCGGTGCCGACGCCGCCGCTGCCGCCGTGAATCAGGACCCGCTCGCCCGGCGCGAGGCGCCCGAGCCGGAAGAGGTTGAGCCATGCCGTCACGAAGACCTCGGGGATCGCGGCGGCCGCGACGAGCTCGAGCCCCGGCGGAACGGGGAGGAGGTGGCGCGCATCGACCACGACGCGTTCGGCGTACCCGCCCCCGGCGAGCAGCGCCATCGCCGGCTGGCCGGGGGTGAAGCCGCTGACGGCGGCGCCGACCCGCTCCACGTAGCCGGCGGCCTCGAGCCCGAGGATGGGGGACGCGCCCGGCGGCGGCGGATAGTGCCCGCGGACCTGCAACAGATCGGCGCGGTTGACCGCAGTTGCGACGACCCGGAGGACGACGTCACCGGGTCCAGCCTCGGGCTCGGGCCAGTCGCCCCAGGTCAGCGCGGGGGGCGCGGCGTCGGCGGGACTCGAAGGGACGGGCGGACTCGGGGGCAGAATGGCGCGCATGGCCCAGGATGCCACGCACGGGTCTCAGATCACGAGGTCGATCCGCGGGGGGGGGGGGGGCCCTCCGGGGGGGTCGCGTCTGCGCGCTCGGCCGTCGACCCGGACGCCGCCCGGGAAGAACCGGCGCGGGTACCGGCGACCTCGGGCTCGTCCTCGGCCTCCGTGCGCTCCGTCCGGAGTTCGGCCCGGGCCTGCTCCGCCTGCGCCGACGCGCGCGCGGCCACGGCGCGGTCGGTCGCGGAGGGCTCGGCCGGGGCGAGCGCCGCCCGGCGGACCTGCTCCATCTTGTCGATCGTCGCCTGCGGATCGCCCCGGACCGTCGACAGGTCGACCGCGACCTCGCCACCGATCGCGTACTTCCGGCCGTCCGGCCCCGTCTGGTACTCGAACGACATCGCCCCGCCATGGGGCCCCGCCACGGCCTTGTGGGCCTGTTCGTGCGCCCGGACTTCCCGATCGCGGGCTTGAAGTGCCGCGAGCTGCCGAAGCTCGGCGAGCGCGAGGTCGTCGTCGGACGACCCGCCGGCGCGCGGCGTGCGCGCCTCGTCGGGGCCGCTCGGCGCACCGGCGCCCTCGGCCCGGCGCGGGGCCCCGCCGCGTCGCGTCACCGGATCGACCGCCTCGGCATCGAGCGCTCGCTCGACCTCGTGGGTGGCTCGGCTCCGGGTGCTGGCGTCCTCCGCCCCGCGGGAAGCGGCCGCCCGACCCGCGGCCGAGATCGAGACCCGGTCGCCCGCGGGCGCGGACCGCGTCCCCCCGGCGGGCTGGACGCCGACCATCGCCGCCGTCAGACCGGACGCGCCGCTGCGCGCCTGCACCGCGAGGAAACCGTCGCAGTCCCGGCAGTGCCCGGCGGCGACCTCGTGCCCGATCCGCGCACGCATCGACTCGAGCTCCGTGCCGCCGCGCGGGCGCTCCGGAGCGCCGACTGCGCTCGACCATGCGGGAGTGAGGGCGGTGATCATCGACGTCGTCCGCGGAGGCGGTCACGGGCCTCATCTCCAAGATGCGCACGCAACCCGCCGACTGCGAGGAGATCCTCGCATAGAATCGAACGATGCTTCACCCCCTCCGGATTCCCCGGCCGCGCGCCCCCGGCGTGAGCGTCTCCGGCGCGTTCGTGCTGTTCGCGGTGCTCGTCGCCGCCTGCGAGGACGAGACGACCGCCACGCCGCCCGGGGATGACCCCGCGCCGCAGCGCCCCGACCGGGACGCGCCGCCCCCGGCGCCCGATGCGACGGCCGTCGAGCGCGACGCGGTCGTACGACCCCGGGATGCGCGCACCGAGCCCGCCGACACCCGGCGCGACGACGGACCCGCCTCGCCCCCGGACGGGGCCGGGGTCACGCTCGACGCCGTACTTCCGCCCGCGGACGCGCCCGGCGGCCCGATCGATGGAGCCGCGCCGGCAGCGGACGGGCGCGCGCCGATGGCGGACGCCCCGGGGGCCGCGATCGAGGACGTGCGGCCCCCCGCCGACGGTTCGGCCCCCCCCGACGCCGGTTCGGCCCCCCCCGCCGACGGTTCGGCCCCCGCCGACGCCGGACGCCCGCCCCCCCCGCGGGTCGAGAACCGGACCTGCCGGATACCGGACGCCGGACCGGCCGGACCCCTGACCGTCTCCGAGGCGTTCCCCGCGCTCGACTTCACGGCCCCGCTCTGGATCGGGCACGCCGGTACCGGCGAGCGCCGCCTCTTCGTCGCCGAGCAGGGCGGCCTCATCCGCTCGTTCGAACCGCGTGAAGACGCCGACGCCACCGACGTCTTCCTGCGGGTCGACACCCGGGCGAACGGCGAGCTCGGCCTCCTCGGCCTGGCCTTTCATCCGAATCACGCCGAGAACGGGCTCTTCTACGTCTTCTCGTCGCGCGAGAACCCGACGCGCTCGCGGATCAGCGAGTTCCGGCGCATCCCCGGTGATCCGCCCGTCGCGGATCCGGACAGCGAGCGGGTGCTGCTCGAGTTCGAGAAGCCCTTCGGCAACCACAACGGCGGGGATCTCCACTTCGGGCCGGACGGGTATCTCTACGTCGCCGTCGGCGACGGCGGCTCGGCCGGTGATCCGCAGAATCACGCCCAACGGCCCGAGACGCTGCTCGGAAGCATCCTGCGCATCGACGTCGACCGTCGCGATCCGGGGCTCGAATACGCCGTGCCCGCGGACAACCCGTTCGCCGGGTGCACGCCCGACTGCGGGGCGCTCGGCCCCGCGCGCCCGGAAGTCTGGGCATACGGGCTGCGCAACCCCTGGCGCATGAGCTTCGACCCGCCGACCGGTCGCCTTTTCGCAGGCGACGTCGGCCAGGGTGCGTGGGAAGAGGTCGACCTCATCCGGGGCGGCGAGAATTACGGCTGGCGGCGCCTGGAGGGCAACGACTGTTACGAAGCGGCGGACTGCGATCCGACCGGAACGACGCTGCCCGTGCACGCGTATCCCCGCGCGGAGGGGCAATCCATCATCGGTGGCCGTGTGTATCGGGGCGGCGCGTTCCCGGAGCTCTGGGGGGCGTACATCTTCGGCGACAACCGTTCCGGGCGCTTGTGGGCCCTGCGCGAGGTCGACGGCCGGGCCGAGAACGTCACCCTGCTCGCCGACACGGATCTGCAGCTCACGAGCTTCGGCGTCGACACCGACGAGACGCTCTACCTGACGGCCTACAACGCCCGACGGAGCCTGTTTCGGCTCGCGCGGCCCGCCGACGCGCCCCCAGTGGCCCCGCTTCCGCAGCGCCTGAGCGAGACCGGGTGTTTCGCAGACGTCGCCGCGCACGCGCCGGCACCGGGGGTCGTGCCCTACGCGGTGACGAGCGCGCTGTACAGCGACGGCGCGCTCGAGTACCGCGCGTTCGCGTTGCCCGAGGGGGGACGGTTCGTCTTCCGCGACGGGCAGTCCTGGGACGCGCCGAACGGCAGCGTCGTCCTCAAGACGTTCGCGTTTGCAACGCCCGAAGGCGGGGAGCGGCGGGTCGAGACCCGCGTGATGGCGCGCGGCGCCGACGGCTGGCAGGGGTACAGCTATCGGTGGCGGGCCGATCAGTCCGATGCGGACCTGCTGCCCGGCGCCGAGGACGCGCTGGTCGAAGGACCCGACTCGCCGATCTGCAGGTGAGCGGTTACGTCGGCCTGGCTCGACGCCAACTGCGCGCATTGCCATCGCCCCGGCGCCAACGCCAACACGCGCGCCGACCTTCGCGCCGAGACGCCGTGGCCGGCGCGGGGGCTCTGCGACGCGGCGCCCCTGCAGGGTGATCTGGGTCTGGGGCCGGCCCCGCTCGTCGCCCCCGGCGACCCGGACGGGAGCGTCCTTCTGGCGCGGGTGACGACGCGCAGTCCAGGACAGATGCCGCCCCTCGCCACGCGGCGGGTCGATCCGACCGGCGAGGCCCTCCTGAGGGCGTTCATCGCCGCTCTGCAGGCCTGCGACTGAGACCCGGGCAGCGTCGAATCAGGCCGGCGCCTGGCAGTTCATCATCCAGCGGATCCCGAAGCGGTCGGTCAATGTGCCGAAGTAGCCGCCCCAGAACATGACCATGAGTGGCTGCGCGACGGTGCCGCCGTCGGCCAGTGCGGCAAAGAGGCGGTCGGCCTCGGCACGACTGTCCGGATCGAGGCTGAGGTGCACGTTGTTCCCCTGCACGAGCGCAAACCCCATGGAGCCCGGGGCATCCGTCCCCATCAGCACATGCCCGCCGAGGATGGGCAGTTCGGCGTGCATGACCAGATCGGCGATGTCCGGGGGGATCGGCGGCATGTCCGGCCCGGGCGGCAGATCACGGAACCGCATGATCGGCGCCGTCATCTCGGTGCCGAAAACGCCGGCATAAAACCGGAAGGCGGCTTCGGTGCTGCGTTCGAAGTTCAGGTACGTGCTGACGCGAGCCATCGGCTTCTGCTCCTGTCGCGACCCGATCGGGCGGTGGTCGGACGTGGGTGTCGGGGTGTGGCGGCCACTCTCGACGAGCCGGGGGACGCCTGTCAAAGGGAGAGAAACCCTGCGGACGGGCTTCCCCCTCCGCCCCGCGCGCCGAGCCTGCTCGGGTTTCGGCCCCATGGCGCCAGACCTCCCCGAGCATGCCGACTCGTCGCGGCTGCACCGCATCGGCGACGGCGGCTCGGTCGGTGATCCGCAGAGTCACGCCCAACGGCCCGAGACGCTGCTCGGAAGCACGCTGCGCATCGACGTCGATCGTCGCGATCCGGGGCTCGAATACGCCGTGCCCGGGGACGACCATTGGTGGCCGTGTGTATCGGGGCGGCGCGTTCCCGGAGCTCTGGGGGGCCTACATCTTCGGCGACAACCGTTCCGGGCGCTCGTGGGCCCTGCGCGAGGTCGACGGCCGGGCCGAGAACATCACCCTGCTCGCCGACACGGATCTGCAGCTCACGAGCTTCGGCGTCGACACCGACGAGACGCTCTACCTGACGGCCTACAACGCCCGACGGAGCCTGTTTCGGCTCGCGCGGCCCGCCGACGCGCCCCCAGTGGCCCCGCTTCCGCAGCG
>JAKLJY010000122.1 GCA_023150895.1 Myxococcota bacterium
GACGGGCCTGCGGGCCCGGCGGGTCCGGAGGGCGGGGCGGGACCGGCGGGCGAGGCGGGTCCGCCCGGCGCCGAGGGGCCCGCGGGCGAGGCCGGCCCCGAAGGCGCACCCGGTCCGCAGGGCGAGCCCGGCGCCCCCGGCCAGGACGGACTCGACGGCGAGGACGGCGATCCCGGTCGGGACGGCGCCGACGGCCGCACGAGCATCTGGAGCAACCGAAACCTCCGCGTGGCCGTGACGGCCGCGGACGTGACGGACGACGGCCACCCGACGGTGATCTTCTCGCTCACCGACGACCGCGACCGCCCGCTCGACGTCGACGGTCTGTTCACCGAGGGCGCCATCGGACTCGCCTACACCGTCGCCAGCGCGGACGCGTCCGGTGACTTGACGAGTGTGATCACCCGCACCGTGCAGCCCAACGACACCGTGCAGGCCACCTCGGAGTCGAACGGGACGCTCACCCGCCTCGACCCCGGCGAGTACCTCTACACGTTCTCCGCCACGCTGCCTGAGGGCGCGGGGCGGGGTCTCATCCACCGCGTCGCGGTCGGTGCCCGCCGCACGTTCGACGACGGCAGCCGCGTCGGCGGCTCGTCGAGTTTCGACTTCGTCCCGGCCACCGGCGACGGGGCGCAGGGGCGCGAATGGGTGTCGACGCCGGCCTGCAACGCATGCCATCAGGCCATCGAGGGCCACGGCGGGCGCTGGACGGACATCGGCTCGTGCACGACGTGTCACACGGCCCAAACGCGGGACGCCGAGACGGGCAACAGTGTCGAGTTCAAGGTCATGATCCACCGCATTCACACCGGCGCCAGCCTGCCGAGCGTGGTCGGTGGCACCCCGTACCAGATCATCGGCTTCGGCGGCAGCGTCCACGACTACTCGCAGGCGGCCTTCCCGCAGGCGGTCACGAACTGCGCGACGTGCCACCAGGGCCGCGACGCCGACCAGTGGAAGCACGCCGAGCAGCGCGCCTGTTCGTCGTGCCACGACCGCACGTGGTTCGAGCGCGGGGCCGCGCCGGCCGGCTACGTCGCCCACACCGGCGGCCCGATGGACGGCAACTGCCATCTGTGTCACCAGCCCGACCAGGGCCTCTCGCCGGTCTCCGTCGTTCACCGCGCCGCGCTGGCCGATCCCGCCCTCAACCTCGCCGGGCTGACGTTCACGATCGACTCGGTCGAGGCGCCGGCCGCCGGGCAGGCCCCCGTCGTGCGGTTCCACGTCGCGACCAACGCCGGCCCCCTCGGCGATCTGTCGCTCCTGAGTTCGTTCACCGCCAACGTGGCCGGCCCCGTGCCCGACTTCACCTGGAACTACCGGGTCAGCGATCTCGCCGCGCGGGCGACCCCGGACGGCGACGGCTGGGTGGTCACGCTCTCGACGCCCCTGCCCGCCGACGCCGCGGGCACGATTGCCGTCGGCTTCGACGGCTACCGCCGCGTGCCGTATGGCGTCGCCGCCGGGCAAGAGGTCGGGCGCGAGGTCGGCGGCAACCCGGTGGCCTACGCGGCCATCGGCGGCGGCGAGGCCGAGCCGCGCGAAGCCCGCGTCGACCGGGACCTGTGCAATGACTGCCACGGTGACCTCGCGCTGCACGGGGGCGGTCGCAAAGAGATCGAGTACTGTGTGACGTGCCATCACATGAACGCGACGGACGTGGCGCGCCGGCCGGCCGATCAGGGCCCCGCCGCCAGCATCGAGATGGCCACGATGATTCACCGCATCCACGCGGGCGGCAACGTGCAGAACCCCGCGGTGCTCTATGGCTTCGGCAACGTGCGGCACGACTACTCGACGGTGGTCTATCCGGGCGAGCTCGCCAACTGTTCGGCGTGCCACGTCGGCGAGGCGCATCTCGCGCCGTCGGCCTACGCGTGCACGACCTGTCACGACGGCGACGACGCGCGCGCGCACGCCGAACTCAATACGACGGCCGACGGCCGCGAGGCCTGCGGCGTCTGCCACGGGCCGGGCCGGGACGCCGCGGTGGACGTCGCACACGGGCTCTGACGCGGTCGGGGCCGCCCGCGCCGTTCGGATCAGGCGACGCCGATCAATCGAACCACGCCGATCGCCCGGACTCGCAGTATTCCCAGAGGTCGGGCACCGTCGTCGAACAGAGCTCGAACAAAGGACCGCAGGTGTCCGTCCTCAACGCCGCCAGGCGGGTGTAGTGGCCGTCGCTGTAGACCTGGCGCCGAGCGACGAGCTGATTCGCGTCGTCGTAGACGAGACAGATGCTCGAAAGGGCGATGAGAGAGTCCTCGCCGTCGCCCCACGCTTCGTGATCCCCCGTGACCCGGCCCGCGTCGTCGTAGTCCCGGCGGCAGCGATAGAAACTGCCCCTCCCCCGATCGTACGGGACCACGCCGTCGTAGGCGCGCAGAGGGTCGGCGCGAATTGGACGCCGAAGCGAGCAGCACGATGGGCCCGACAGGCAAGGAGTGGGGGTGCACGACATCTGGGTGCTGTACCTGGGTACAGCCCCAGATGTTGGGGGCCCCACGACGCCGCAAGTCGGGATTCAGCGGGCTGCGGAGCCGGCGGACGATTTCCGCCGACCCTCGCAGACGCCCCTGCGCGTCGTGCCGGGCGCGAATCTCCCACGTGGCCTCTCCGGGATAGAATCCGTACCCGAGGTTTCCGCTCTCATCGAAGCAGCAGATCAACGGGTTGTCGTCGCCCGCCGTGATCTCGCCGGTCTCTTCGTCGACGCAGAGGGTACAGGCCTCGTTCGCGCATCGGGTCTGCCAGTGACACGCCCGAAAGGCGACGCACCGCAGACCGTCCCGGCCGGGCTCGGGGTACCCCTCGGCCGGGTCCCGAGGGCACTGCGCCGGTTTGCCGCACTTCGTGACGCCATCCAGGGGGGCGGTGACGGGCAGGTCGCAGGTGAGCCCCGCTGGTGCGGGCGAGACCTCGACGTCGTCGCAGCGGACGGGCGGGCACGGGTTGCGGCCGCACACGCCGGGCACGTACTCCGGACCGGCGTCCGGCGCCGGCGGGGGGCGGGCCTCGCGGCGCCGCGCGTCCGGTGCGTGGGGATGCCAGGCGTCGCGGAGCAACCACGCGTCGGGTGACGCGTCGGGGTCGGTGTCCTCGGTCGACTGTGGCGCGGATCCCGGGTCACAGGCGACGAGCCCCCCGGCGACGAGAAGGAATTCGACGATTCGGCGGCGGTCCATGTCCGTCGGACCCCACGGCCTCGGGGTGTATCGCACGACGCGCGCCGATGACGATCCCCGTTTGCAGCCGCCCGCCGGCTCGGTATGGTCCCCGGCATGCTGCACACCCGAACTCTCATGCGGTCCTTCCTGGGCGCCACGCTCTCGCTCGTGTTACCGGCCGTCGCGCTCGCCGGCAACCTCAAGGTCACGCTCGTCTCGGCAACGATCAATGGCAAGAAGGTCAAGGCCTTTGCTGAGGCCCGCGCGGGCATCCCGTTCTCGGACCTCGCGTGTCTCGCGTCGCCGGGCTTGCGTCACCTCGCCGATGCCTGCGGCGTGCGGCTCGACAAGGACGGCGTGACCATTCTGCCGAGCGCGCCGTTGCCCGAGACGGCCCCGGTCGATCCCCTGATCGGCTTCGAGCTCGGGGAGCGCAGCATCCGTACCTACCCGGTGCCGTCGACGCTCAAGCCGAAGTGGGGCTACAGCTTCGTGCTCGACGAGGTCGTGCTCGACCGCGAGAAGCAGGCGACACTGACGCTCTACGACTATGTCGACGGCGACAAGCAGACCGAGCTCGGCAAGGCGACGGTCAAGGTGGCCGACCTGCGGAAGCCCGGCAAGAAGAAGACGACGATCGGGCCCGCCACCGTGGAGTGGCTCGTCGAGAAGCTGCCCGAGAACGCCTCGCGTCGGTACATCTACTCCGTCCCGGCGGACCAGCAGATCGCCGACCTGGCACGCACGGCCCCGACGACGCAGAAGGACGGCGGCTATGTCGCGGTGCCCGTCGCCGAGGGCGAGATCGTCGAGGTGCGGGCCGCCGGCCAGGTGCAGCCCAACGCCAAGAAATACCCCGAGCGCAAGGCCGGGCCGCAGGGCATCGCGACGATTGCGACCAAGGTGCAGTTCAATCAGCCGGGTTTCCGCGACGGGCAGAACCACGCCGCGCTGATCGGTCAGCTCGGCCACACGTCGTTCATGGTGGGTGAGCGGCGCAAGTGGCGGGCCGAGACGTCCGGCTACCTCATTCTGGCCATCAACGACCTCAAGACGTCCGACAACGGCGGCGCGTTCGAGGTCGAGGTGGACGTCTTCGCCCCGGCGTTCATGCCGAAGGAACAGAAGCAGAGCGGCAAGGCGGGCGGCCCCGCCGGCCTCGACCCCCGCGTCGTGCAGCAGATCATCGACACCCGCACGGGCGAGCTGCTCGAGTGCGCCGGCCGCACGAAGGACCCCAACGGCGACATCGTGCTGCAGATCATGGTCTCTGCGGACGGCCGGGCGCTCGTCTCCGTCGAGTCGGCCTCGGCCAACCTGAAGGACGTCGGCACCTGCATGGCCGACAAGGCGTCGACCTGGAAGTTCCCCCCGCCCCGCGGCACGGCCGTCGTGCGCTACCCGCTGCACCTCGCCAACGACTGAGCGGGCAGCCGGCCCGCGGGCGCCCGGCGGCGGATCCGGGTAGGCGGCGCGGCCCGCGGGGGGTATGGTCGCGCGCGTGTCGCGTCTCGAAAAAACGGCCCGCCCCCGCTGGATGTTCGCGCGCGCCGTGCTGGCGCAGGGGGTCGGCATGGCCCTCGGTGCGGTCGCTCTGGCGCTGACACCGCCGGAACGCCCCGGGCGCCTCGGGGTGGCGCTCGCGGTGGCGGCGGTGGGGGCCGCGGCGGTGGGGCGGTTCGCGCTGCGTCAGCCGCCCTGGTGGGGGCCGATTCACCTCCTCTTCCTGCCGGCGGTGGTGGCGGCATCGGGCGCGGCGGTGCCGCCCGAAGTCTATCCGGTGGGGTTCCTCGCGCTGCTGCTCGTGTTCTGGGGGACATTCCGGGGCGACGTGCCGCTCTATCTGTCGTCGTCGGCGGTGACCGAGGCCGTGATCGCGCTCGCCGCCGAGGCCCGCGTGGCCTCCGTGGCGGATCTGGGCGCGGGCGTGGGGACGGTCGCCGTGCCGCTGGCGCGACGCCTGCCGGGCGTGCGCGTCGATGCCTGGGAACGCGCCCCCGTGCCCTTTCTTCTGTGCCGCGTTCGCGCGCGCGCGCTCGGAACCCGCAACGTGACCGTTCACGCCGCGGACTTCTGGCAGGCGCCCCTCGGCGGGTTCGACCTGGTCTTCGCGTTTCTGTCGCCCGTCGTCATGGAGCGACTCGCGGCCAAGGTGCGCGCGGAGATGCGACCCGGCACGCTGTTCGTGTCCGCCGCCTTCGAGTGTCCCGGCTGGGTCCCCGAGCGGACGCTCGTGCTCGCGGACCGGCGTGAGACGCGGGTCTACGTCTATCGCCTCTGACGACGGCCGTATCAGCCGGCGCGGACGCCGTCGGTGGCCGTGTCGCTCGCGAGCGTCTCTTCACTGACGATGCGACGCTTCGTGAATCGGTCGAGGAGCGAGTAGACCACGGGCACGACGACGAGTGTCAGCAGCGTGCTCGTGATGAGACCGCCGATGACGGCGACGGCCATGGGTGCGCGCTGTTCGCCGCCGAGCGAGCGACCGAGCGCCACGGGAACCATGCCGAAGATCATGGCGGCGGTCGTCATCAGGATGGGTCTGAGCCGCACCGGACCGGCGCGCAGCAGCGCTTCGATCTTGTCATGCCCCTGATCGCGGAGTGTGTTGGCATAGTCGACCACGAGCACGGCGTTCTTCGTCACGAGACCCATGAGCATGATGATGCCGATCATGGAGAAGATGTTGACGCTCATGTCGGTCAGGAAGAGCGCGCCGAACGCCCCGATCGTGGCCAGGGGCAACGAGAACATGATGGTCAGCGGGTGGACGAAGCTCTCGAACTGCGCCGCCAGGATGAGATAGACGAGGATGATGGCGAGGATGAGCGCCTGACCCATGTATCCGGCCGACTCCTGGGCGGCCTGCGCGCGGCCGACCCAGTCGGTGGTGAGGTGCCCCGGCACGACCTCTGCGGCGAACGCGTCGACCTCGGCGATGGCGGTGCCGAGGGGCTTGCCCTGCAGGTTGGCGAGCACGGTGACCTGCCGGAGCCGGTTCTGGCGTTCGATCTGCGCGGGGCCCGTGCCCGGCTCGACGCGTACGACCTGCGAGAGCGGCACCAGCGCGCCGCTGGCGGCCCGCACCTGGATGTTCTCGAGGTCGCTGGCGCCGCGGCGCTGACGGTCCTCGAGGCGCACGCGGACGTCGATGCGATCGCCGGCCATGGGGATCTCGGTAACCTTTTCGCCGGCGACGAGCGTGCGCACGGTCCCGGCGACGACGGCCACCGGGATGCCGAGGTCCGCCGCGCGCTCGCGGTCGATGTTGACCGAGAGCTCGGGCTTGCCGGGGCGGTAGGTGGTATCGATGTCGGCGTACCCGCCGGCGGCCTTCAGTTTCGCGATGAGCTTCTGTGCGGCGGCGTTGAGCTCGTCGTAGTCGGTGCCGCGGATGTTGAACTGGACCTCCTGAGAGCGGAAGCCGCCTCCGCCGACGGCTTGCACGACCTCGACGGAGACCGTGTTCGGGTCCTGTTTGCCGATGAGTTCGCGGGTGTAGCCGATGGCTTCGAGGGTGGTGAAGTCGCGCGCGCGGCGGTCGACGAGCGAGACGTGAATCTGCCCGGCGTTGACCTGCGGGGGCGAGCCGCCGCCGACGGTGATGAACTGCGACGTGACGCCGGGCACGGCCTTGACGCGTGCCGCGACGGCCTCGCCGAACGCCTTGGTGGCCTCGAGGGAGCCCCCGGGGGGCAGCTCGAACTTCACCAGGAACTCGCCGCGGTCCTCCGGCGGGAGGAACTCGACCTTGGTCTTGGTGAGCAGCGCGATGCTGGAGAAGAACACCAGCGTCGCCGCAAGCAGCGTCACGAGGCGGTGCGAGAGCGTCCACTTCAGCGTGGCACGGTAGGCGCCCTCGACGCCGGTCAGCACCGAGTCGATGGCCCGGGTCATGGGATTGGCCGGCCCGTGGTGGTCTTTCAGGAAGCGGGCGGAGAGCATCGGCGTCAGCGTGAAGGAGACGAGCAGCGACACGGCGACGGCGAAGCTGACGGTCAGGCCGAACTGGAAGAAGAAGCGGCCGATGATGCCCTTCATCGTGGCGACGGGGACGAACACGGCCAGGATGGAGGCGGTGATGGCCATGACGGCGAGGCCGATCTCGGCCGTCGCTTCGCGCGCGGCGCGCCAGGGACCCTTGCCCATCATGCGATGCCGGTGGATGTTCTCGATGACCACGATGGCATCGTCGATCAGGATGCCGATGCTCAGGGTCAGGGCGAGCATCGTCATGTTGTTGAACGTGAAGCCCATGGCCTGCACGAAACCGAACGTGGCGACGACCGAGGTCGGCAGCGCGACGGCGCTGATGGCCGTGGCGCGCCAGTCATGCAGGAAGAACAGGATGATGAGCACCGTCAGGATGGCGCCGAGCAACAGATCGAACTTCACATCGTCGATGGACGCGGCAATGAAGAGACTGTTGTCGATGGGGATGCCGACGGTGACTCCCTTGGCGAGCTGCGGTTTGACGGCCTCGAGCTCGGCCTTGACCTTGCGGGCGACCTCGACGGTGTTCGCACCGGACTGTTTGCGGATGACGAGCGAGACGGCCGGCTGACCGTCGACACTCGACGCCGAGCGGGCCTCTTCTTCGCCATCTTCGATGCGGGCGACGTCGGCGACGCGTACGGGGGACCCGCCCGCGGCCGTCAGGATGAGCTCGCCGAGCTGCCCGGCGGAGCGGACCTCGCCCTTCGTCTTGACCGTGAGCTCGCGGTCGCCAATCTCGACGCGGCCGCCGGGGACCTCGAGGTTCTGGGCGCGCAGGGCGTTGGCGACGTCGGAGACGGTCAGGCCGTAGCTCGCGAGGCGGTCGCGGTCCATCCACACGTGGACTTCGCGGTCGCGGCCACCGACGATGTCGATGGAGCCGACGCCGCTGATCTTCTGCAGCCGCGCCTTGATGACATCGTCGGCGATGCGGGTGAGCTCGCGGGTGCCCACGGGGCCGGCGACGGTGACCGACATGATCGGCGCGGCGCCGACGTCGAACTTCTCGACGACGGGGGGTTCGAGGTCCGGGGGCAGCTCGGGCAGGACCGCCGAGACCTTGTCGCGGACGTCCTGTGCGGCCTGGTCGGCGTTGCGCTCGAGCTCGAACTCGAGCACGAGCTGACCGACGTTCTCGAGGCTCGTCGAGCGCATGCTCTTGAGGCCGCTGAGTGTGTTCAGGCGCTCCTCGAGCTTGTCGATGACCTTCTGTTCGACGGCGCCCGGATCGGCGCCGGGATAGATTGTCAGGACCGTGAGGACGGGGAACTCGACGCTCGGGAAGAGATCGACGCCAATCTTGGGGTAGGCCAACAGACCCACCACGATCAGCACCAGATTCATCACCGAGGCGAGCACCGCCCGGCGAATGCTGATGTCGGCGAGTTTCATTGCGCTTTGCTCCCCGCGGGCTCGGCCGACGGGGCGCGGGCTTCGGGCGCGGCCGTCTCCGTGGCCGGGCGGGCGCCGCCGCGGCCCAGGCGGACCTCGGCGAAGAGACCGGGTGCCAGCGTGCGATCGGGGTTGGGCAGCTCGGCGTAGACGGTGAAGGCGCGGGTGCGCGCGCTGACCTCGGGCACGACGCGAGTGATGGTGGCCTGCTGTTTGCGGCCGATGGAGACGAGATCGACGGTGAGTGTGTCCCCCGCGGCGACGCGGGGCAGAAGGGCGGCGGGCACGTCGACCTTCAACTCGAGGGGGTCGACCTCGGCGAGCAGGACGAGCGGGGCCGGGGGCATGGTGGAGATCCACTCGCCCTCGGCCTTGAGGCGCGCCGTGACGAGCCCGGCGAAGGGCGCGCGGACATCGGCGTCGGCGGCCATCTTGCGGGCGAGATTGAGACCGGCCTGCGCGACCTCGACCCCGGCCGCGGCGGCATCGCGCGAGCTCGTCAGGCGGTCGAGATCGGCTTGCGGCACGGCCTGATCCCGGGCGAGGCGTTCGAGCCGGGCGACCTCGCGCTCGGCGCCGGCGAGCTGTACCTGGGCCGCCTTGAGACCCGCCTCGGCCTGCGCGATGCGCAGGGCGGCGTCACGGCGGTCGAGACTGGCGATGACTTGCCCGGCCTGGACGTAGTCCCCCTCGCGCACCTTGAGGTCGACGAGCAGGCCGCTGCCGGAGGCCGACACCTGGCTCACCCGGCGCGCGGCGGTGGTACCGGTCAGGGCCGCGCCTTCGTCCGCGGGGGGCTCGGGCGTGTTCAGGCCGCCCGGCGGCTGGCTCCCGAGGGCGACGGCGGCGGGCGCCGAGGCGGGCAACGTCACCTTGGCGCCGGCGGCGTCGCCGGACTTCTGGCAACCGACGAGCGCGACGAGTGCGGCCGGCAGGGCGAGGGTGGCGGTGAATGCGAGGACGCGGCGAGTCATTTTTCGGCTCCCGAAGGTGGGCTTTGGGGTGGAGACGACACGGTCGACGACGACACGGCGTCGCGGGCATCGAGGACCGAGCGGCCCATCGCGGTGCGCAGGCGGGCGCGGGCCATGAGGCGCTCCCAGCGGGCGTTCTCCAGGTTCACGCGGGCCTGGAGCAGTGCCGTCTCGGCGTTGATGAGATCGGTGGTCGTCGACTGTTGGGCTTCGAGACGCGCACGCTCGAGCCGCAGGGCTTCTTCGGCCTGTGCCACCGCGCCCTCCGCGACGGCGATGGCATGGTCGGCGGTGTCCATCTGGACGTGGGCGGCCTCGACCTCGAGGGCGATGCCCTTGCGGGCCTGCTCGCGCATGGCCTGCGTGGCCTCGCGCTGCGCCTCGGCGGCGTCCACCTGCCGGGCGGTCGCGCCCCACTCCCAGGCCGTCCAGCTCAGAAACAGACCGCCGAAGAAGCTGTCGGCGGCCGAGAACGTATTGCCTTCGGCGTGCTGGTACTGCGCGATGAAGTTGAGATCCGGCAGCATCTTCGCCCGGGCGGCGTCCTCGCCGGCGCTCGTCTGCGCGACGCGGTGCTCGAGTTCGGTCAGCTCCGGGCGGTCGCGCAGCGCGTTCTCGCGGGCGGACGCGAGGGGCGGCACGGCGGCGGCGGCGAACGCGGGCTCGTCGGCCGTGAGCTCGAACGATTCGCCCGGCTGCGCACCGAGGTACATGCCGAGGGCGGCGCGGGCCTGCTGCTCCATTCCCTGCGTGGCGATGACCTGCTGCCGGGCGGCGGCCAACGCGACCTGCAGGCGCAGCACGTCGTTTTTCGCGACGACGCCGTTCGCTTGCAGCGAGAGCATTCGCTTCTCCTGCGCGGCGAGGCTCTCGACCTGCTGCGCGGCCGCGCGGGCGAGACCCTGCGCCTGCAACACCCGGAAGTAGGCTTGCACCGTCTCGAGTTCGACCCGCTGGCGCCGGCTCTGCTGCTGCGCGCCGATGGCCGCGCGGCCGGCCTCGGAGGCCTCGACCCCCTGCGAGATGCCATAGAGCCCGACGAGGGGCTGCACGACCTGCACGGTGGCCTGCGCCGTGACTTGCTCCCGCACGGTCGTCGGCGTGCCGAAGCCCTGCAGGAGGCCGGCGAGGGCGAACTCGTACGGAGTCGCCGGGGGCGGCAGCGTCGCGGCTGCGTTGCCGCCACCGCCGCCGAACGAGACCGTCTGCGCGTCGTCCCAGACGATGACGTTGCCCTCGAGGCGAAGCTTGGGCCCGTAGTTGCCGCGCAGCGCGTCCGTGCTGGCGTCGGCGCCGCGGGCCTGCGCGTCGAGGCTCGCGAGCGTCGAGTCGCGGTTCAGCGCGCGGTCGACGGCGTCGGTGAGGGTCAAGGGACTCAGGCAGAGTCCCAACAGGGGGAGAAGGGGCGTGGTCATGGGGTCCTGCCCCATCGCCCGGGGCACGCGGGGCGCGCGGCGGGCGCAGAGAGTGGCGAGGTCATCGGCACCTGGCTCCGTTCAGAAAGAGATCGACGAGGCGGTCGGTCAGATCCGCCAGAAAGGGAAGCTCGGGGGGATTCGGTTGGGCGACGAGGGTGGCCATCGTCCCCCGCATCAGCCCGGTGAGCGCCAGCGCGAGGTGCTCGGGCGCGATGTCCGTGCGCAGGTGGCCGCCTTCCTGACCCTCGGCCATCAGGCTCGTCCACGGGCTGTGCGTGCGGTCGGCGCACTGTTTGGCGCGCGCCGCGTGGACGCCGAGCGACGGGGGGCCGTCGGCGCCCTCGAGCGTCATCAGCAGGCCGCGGTTGGCAAAGGCCGTCTCGGTCATGCGCTGCACGCGCCAGCGCAGCCGCTGCTCGAACGGCATCGAGAAGGGCATCGGCTCGACGAGGATGCGCGTCATCTGGTCGACGACCTGCTCGATGGCCGCGACGATGATCTCTTCCTTGCTGCGGAAGTAGTTGTAGAGCGCCGCGGGCGAGTACTCGGCCTCGCGGGCGATCTCCTCCATCGTCGCCGCGGCGAAGCCCACGCGCTGAAAGACGGCGGCGCTCGCGGCGAGGATGCGCTCGCGGCGCCACTGGACTTCGGCTTCGGTGCGTTTGGGTCGGGGCATGGAGTTAGCGTGAACCTGGATTCACTTTACGTAAAGATGGATTCAGAAAATCGACCAGAGGCGACACGGCTCGACGTTTTGGGGGAAAATGCGCGGCCATGAATCGACCCGCCGCCCCGTCCCGCTTCTCTCGCCTCGTCGTTCGCAGGTTCGCGCCCGCCGCCCTGGCCTTCTCCTGTTCGCCCACCCTGCTCGACGACTGCAGCACCTCGGCCGATTGTGCGGAGGGGATTTGTGAAGAAGGCTACTGCGTGCCCCGCGCCGACGCGGCCGGGAGCGGGGGCGGCGGTGGCGAAACGCAGGACGCACACGTCTCGGTCGGCACCCTTCCCGACGCAAGCGGTCCCGGCGGCTCGACCCCCGACGCAGCGACGCCAACCCCCGACGCCGCCCCGCCCGTGCCGGACGCCGCCCCGCCGGTGCCGGACGTCGCCCCGCCCGAGCCGGACGCCGCCCCGCCCGAGCCGGACGCGGGCGGTCCCGACGGCTCGATCCCCGACGCGGGCGGTCCCGACGGCTCGACCCCCGACGCCTTCGTCGAGCCCCCGCCGGCGATCGTCGGCGAGTGCCAGAACGACCGCTCCGAGTTCCCGCTCTACGCGCTGACGGGCGAGCCCTGCGTCGTGCTCGACGCGACGGCCGTCTGGTCGTTCGAGGGCAACTACGCGGCCCGCGGCGGCGGCGGCCGGGCGTTCAACGCCAACGTCGTCGACGACGATCTCGCGCCCGGGGCGCTGACCTACGTCGATTCGCCCTTCGATCAGGCCGCGTCGTTTTTCGGCAGCGACGATCGCTGGCAGGGCGCGAGCGTGCGCAGCTCGGTTCGAAACGTCGGACCCATGACCATCGAGGCCTGGATCTGGCTGCCGACGACGAGCGAGGGCGGCGCCGTGATCTCCAACATCGACGACTGCAACTGGGAGCGTGTCTCGGCCGGGTGGCAGCTCGGCATTCAGCGCCAGGACGACCCGCTCGGCTTTCTCGTGACCCTCGACACTTGGGATGGCGCCGATGCCAACTTCGGCGGCTCGGTTCGCAACGTCTTTCAGGAGGGCATCGTGCTCGCGCCCGAGCAGTGGCATCACGTCGCCGTGGTCTTCGAGGGCGAGGGCGGCGTGCCCTCGCGCGTCTGGGCCTGGGCCGACGGTTTCGAGCTCGGTGTGGCCAGCGACGTCCACTTCGGTGACCTGAACGACGCGTCGTGGGTCCACCTCGGGACGCGGGCCAACTGCGTCGTTCAGGCCCTCGAGATGCAGCTCGACGCGGTGCGCGTGATGTCGCGGGCCCTGACGCTCGAGGAGCTCGACGCGACGAACGGGCTCTGAGAGCGCGAGCGGCTCGACCCGGCCTCTGTGACGATTCTGTGAGACTGCGCCGTCCGCCGCGGGAACTGCTAGAGTGCGGTTTCGCGGCGCGGTCCGGACGCACCGCGCCTTCACGGCTGCGCAGGAGGTCTCGACGTGCAGTTCTCGATCGGCGGCTCTCGTCTTCAGGCGGTCCTCGGGGTTGGCCTGCTCGCCACGGGCCTCGTGGCGTGCGGCGGCGACGGGGGGGGAGACCCACGCGAAATCCCGACCGGCGGGGCCGACATCGGTCCCCGCCTGCCCCTCGGTGGTGGGGGCGGCGAGGGCGGCGGTGACGGTGGCTCCACCGGTGGCGCGGGGGGCGAGGCCCCCGGCGGGCGTGGCGGGTCCGGGGGACAACCGACGACCGGCGGCTCGGCCGGCGCGGGGGGGGCAGGCGGCGGTGTCGGTGGTGAGGGCGGCGGCGGGGGGGAGGAACCGCCTCCGTCCCCGGTGGCCGACTGCGCTGGTGCCTGTGAGCGATATGCCACCTGTGATCGCCTCGAACGCGTCGGGGGGGACGTCGATTCGTGTCTCGACCGCTGCGAGGCGATTGCGGCGGACGACCGCGCGCCCTGGTTTGCCTGCATCGGCCGCAGCGCCTGCGGTGCGCTGGGCGGCTGCATCGTGCCGCGGCCGCCGGCCCCGGGCTGCGATGCCCTCTGCGCGCGCCTGGAGGCCTGCGGGTCCGCGCTCCCGGGGTGCGAGGCCGTGTGCGCCGACGGCGCGGCCGGTCCGGCGTTCGCCGAGTGCGGGGCGGCGCTCGGCGCCGGATGTGACGCCGATGCGCTCGCGGGCTTCTGGCCGTGTGCGGCGGACGCCATCGCCCCGGGATGCGGTGATCGCTGCGATGCGCAGGCCCCGTGTGTCGGAGGCAGCGACGCGCCCTGTCTGCGCGGTTGCCTCGCGGAGCTCGGTGCGGGGGATGCGCTCACGGCCGCCCGCCTTGCGGCGGAGGTGCAATGCTACGCGGGGGTGCCCCCCGGCAATTGCGACGCCGTGGTGGCGTGTGCTCAGCACGGCGGCGCCGCGCCGAGGCCGACGCAGGCGGCGTTCTGCGCCCAGTGGTCCGCCTGCGGCTGGGACTTCGACTATCCCTGCGACGAACTCTGGCTGCAGCTCGACGTGCCGGGCGGAGAGCCCTACGTTGCCTGCTTCTGGGAGGCGCTCGGCACCTGCCAGGACATCTACACCGCGTTCGACCTCTGCACGAACCCGCCGCCGCTGGTCGACAACCGCTGCGGGTTGTTCTGTGCCGGTCTCGAGGTCTGCGCGCTCGAGTCGGGGCGGTTTCCCGGTCGGGCCTGCGAGGCGACGTGCCGGGCCGCTGCGCTGGACCCGAACGATGCCGCGCGGGTCGAGGCCGTTCTGGCGTGCACGGCCGAAACGACCTGCGTCGACCTCGGCGAGTGCCTCGAAACCGAGAATCCGGAGGCCGTGTGTGCGGCGTTCTGCGATGCCCGCACGGCGTGCGACCCCACGGTCCCGCCGACCTGCGCCGCCGATTGCCTCGACCGCTTCGGGCGTCGAGCGTCCCAGGTGTTCCGGGCCTGTGTCGAAGCGGCCGGCGAACGCTGCGACGACGTGCTCGCCTGCCGTCCGCCCCCCGTGCCGGATTGCGAACTCTACTGCCGCCGATTCGTCGACTGCGGTTACGAGGACGACGGCAGGTGCGTGCCGGACTGCGAGGACGCCGCCATCGCCGATCCCGCCTTTGCGATCCCCATCATCGACTGCACCATCGCCGCACCGTCGTGCGACGACTGGGCGAGTCAGGGCCCCTCCGTTTTGACTTGCGGAGATGAACCCTGGCGCGGCCTGGAGTGCAGCGCCCTGTGCCGCCAGGGCCCCGCGTGCGCGGCGGGCGCCCTGGGAGGCGATCCGGCCTGCCTCGTGGCCTGCGGCGCCGGCCCCGAGCCGACCGATGCACTTCGCCTCGAGCTCGGCCGCGCATGCCTGAACGCGCTGCCGTCGCTGTACCCGACCTGCGAGGAGATCGACGGGTGCCTGCCGGCCCTGCCGGAGGTCGACTGCGCGACTCTGTGCGCCGACATCGGTCGCTGCGAGGTCGACTTCGCCGACTGCGAGGCGGCCTGTGCCGAGGATGCGCTCGGCCGCATCGTCTCGACCCGGGCGAGCCTCTGCCTCGGCGGGGCGGCGCGCTGCCCGGACGTAGAACGGTGTCTGTCGCGCGAGACGGAAGCACGGGTCGATCCGACACTCCCCCAGTTCTGCGATGCCTGGGATCGCTGCGACTACGGCGCGACCTACGGGCCCTGCGACTGGGGCTTCGAAGACATGGGTGGCCTGGGCGCCCCGGCGGTCGCCTGCCTCTACGCCGCCCTCGAGGCCGGCTGCGGGGACGTGTGGCAGCAGATGCAGGACTGCCAGGCCGGGGTCGAAGTCGACCGGCGCTGCGCCTACTACTGTGAGGCGGCCGTCGCCTGCGGGCAGGTCGAGGCCTCGGACGCGTGTCTCGCGGACTGCCGCGCCTTCCGTGACCCCGACGAGGCGGCGCGTTTCGCCCCGGTCCTGGCCTGCGGCGCCGAGTTCACCTGCCCGGCGTTCGAGGCGTGCGTCGAGGCGCGCGCACCCGAGGGTCAGTGCCGGGCCTTCTGCGCGGCACGCGCCGCTTGCGGGGCCGCCGACGCCGCGGCCTGCGAGGTCGAGTGTATCGCCGAGTTCGCTCGCGGACGGGCGACCGTTTGGCGCGACTGTGTTGCGGGCGCCGGGGACGACTGCGCGGCGATCGACGCCTGCACGCCGCCCGAGCCGCCCCCGTGCGGCCGGGCATGCGCTCGCCTCGAAGCCTGCGGCGTCGAACCCGACGCCGAGGCGTGCGCCGTGGCCTGCGAGGACGCCGCCGCGGTGGATTTCGTGTCCGCCACGCTGGCGGTGGGATGCGTGCTGGCGGCGCCGGGCTGCCAGGGGGACGACGGCGTCACGACCTGCTGGCTCGACCGTGCGGCGGCGGCCCCGGCGTGCCGGGCGTGGTGCCGCCTCGTCGACGACTGCGATCCGGGGTCCGTACGGGACCTCGAGGCCTGCGCCCTCGCGTGTGCGACGGGCTTCGAACCCGAGGAAGCGCTTCAGTTTGCTGCGGCTCGCGAGTGCCTCGTCGCCGCCGGTGGCGACGCGACCTGTCGTGCGCTGCGACCATGCCTGCCCGGGGCGCCCGTCCCCGACTGCGAAGCGGCCTGCGCCGCCGTGGACGCCTGCGGCATCGACGTCCCGACGTGTGCCGCGGACTGCGCCGCCGCGCCCGTGCCGCTCGCGGGCTGTGTCGCCGAAGCCGCCCGGCTGCGGGGCGGGTGTGGTGCCATCGCGGCCTGTGTCGGGTACGTACCACCGCCCGCGCCGGCCGCCTGCATCGCACTCTGCGCGCAGGTCGCCGTCTGCGATGTGGAGATGGACGCCTTTCTCTGTGAAAGAACCTGCGCCGCCGAGCCGGAGGCGGCGCTCGTCCGTTCGGCCTGCCTCGAGGCGGCGGGCTGCCGCGAACTCGATCTCTGCATCGGGCTCGACGGCGCCCTCGCGCCCGTCTGCGCGGCACCGTGCGACGCGGGCGTCGCGTGCGGCGCGTACCCCGACGCCCCGACCTGCAATGCGGTCTGCACCGGCTACATCCGCAGCCGCGCGGTGCCCGCCGACTACATCCCGCGGGTGACCGCCTGCCTCTTGGAAGAAGGCGCGCCCAATGCGTGCGCGGCCGCCCCGGCGCGGGCCTGCTTCGAGCGCCGCGGTGGGGACTGCGGCTCCTACTGCGACGCGCAGATCGAGTGCGGGTGGTACTTCCCGGAGGACCGCGACTTCTGCCTGGACGACTGCGCGTTCTCGGAGCAGATCGAACCCGACTACACCCGGCGGGCCATCGAGTGCGCGGGGCAGTTCCTCGCGGGCGTCTGCGACATCGACGGCTTCTTCGTCTGCTCCGAAGGTCGCTGAGCCGCCGCGGTCGAGAGGGTCAGGGCCCCGGGCACAGGCTCGCGAGCAGCCGATCGGGCGCGACGGCGCCCCGCGCGGCCGCCCAGTCCAGCGCCCCCCGCACCTCCGCCTCCCCGCGCGAACCGCCGACGAGGCGGCCGTGGGCGGCGTGCCCGGCCTGGGCGTACCAGTGCATGTCGACGCGCTCGGCAGCCTCCGCGCCCCGGCGGTAGCGGTCGCGGGCACCCGCCGCATCTCCCTGCCGGTGGGCCACGCCGGCTTCGAGCAGGTCGGCGAGCGCGCGGTGCCAGGGCTGTCCCAGGGAGGCGAGACGAAGCGCCGCCCGACGGGCGTCCCCGGGTCGACCCGCGACGAGCGCTGCCCGGCCGAGGGCGTCGAGGGCGGCGGCGCGGGTGAACTCGACCTGCCAGACGAAGCTGCGCGGGTAGGTGCGGCGACCCTCGTCGGCGAGCGCGGCGGCCCGGGCGACGTCGCCGGCGTACACGGCGAGGTTGACTCGCGAGAGCCACGCGTAGAAGTCCTGGAATTCGACGTTCTGGCTCTGCCAGTCGGCGTGGACCTCGTCGACCAGCGTCAGGCCGCGCTCGGGGGCGTCCTGCAGCATCGCCGGCAGGCCGTAGATCGCCAGCACGAAGTACGCCTCGCTGTACCGGTCGCCGCGCGCTCGGGCGTCGGTGCCGCGTTCGACCGCGACGCGGGCGACCCCATCGAGCTCGCCCATCCAGTACGCGCTGCCCACGGCGTAGGCGTCGGCCGTGGTCGTCTCCCAGATGCGGCCGGGCAGATCGCGCCGGAAGGCCTCGGCGGCCCGTTCGGCGGTGGCCTTCGCGCGGGCCCACTGCCCGCCCTGGAAATGGCAGATTGCCTCGCACAGTGTCAGGTAGGCCTGGGCTTCGTCCGCTTCCAGCGCGTCCACGAGGCGACGCCCGAGGTCGATGCGGCGCTCGGCGAGCGCGCGACCGGAGGCGCCGCGCGTCGAGGCGATGACCGCATCGACGGCCACGGCGCGGGCGATGCGCCGGGGGTCTCGCGTCGCCAGGGCGGTGACGACGGCCCGTGAGACCATCGCCGCTCCGCGCAGCAGGTCGATGGGCGAGAGACATTGCGCCACGGTGAAGGTGACGTCGGCCCGCCGCGCGAGCTCGGGCGGTACGGCGTCCGGGGCGCGGGGCTCGAAGCGCAGGCCGCGCACGGCGAGTCGCAGGCGCACGCCCACGATGTCCAGAATCGCCGCCAGGCGCGACTCGGGGAACCGCAGGCCGAGCGAGGCGAGGACGCTGCGCAACGTCCGGCGGCCTTCGTCGAGGCGAGCGGCGCGCAGGTACTGCTCCGCCGCCCGCTGCCGAAGGTCCAGCGCCAGCGCCTCGGGCCGGCCGTTGGCCAATTCGAGCCACAGGCCGGCCGATGCCGTCGAGCGCCCCGCCAGCGCGAGCGCCTCCGCCAGCCGTTCGCGCACATCGCGTCCGGCGGCGTCCGCCGTGACGCCCAGGCTCACCGCGTGCTCGAAGTACCGGGCGGCCCGGTCGAACGCGAGGGCCTCGAAGGCCTCCTCGGCGGCGCGGAGGATGTGGGGCGCGGCGAGGTTGCCCCGACCGGAGGCCTCGAAGTGGTGACCCACCTCGGCCGGCGGGACCTCCGCACGACCGGAGAGGGCGCCGGCCATCCGGGCGTGCAGCGCCCGACGCTCCTCCGCGGGCGTCGCCGCGACGATTACCTCGGCGAGGCGCGCATGGGCGATCTCGGCCTCGCGGTCGGCGCCCGTCCCGTGCACCCAGATCAGCCGGTCGCTCTGCAGCGGTCGCAGCGCCGCTTCCAGCGCGAAGCCTTCGGGCAGGCAGTGCGCCAGCGCCTCGACCGGAACGGGTCCGGCGGCGAGCGCGAGGGCCGCCCACAGGGCCCGCGCGCCCACGGAGAGCCCGGCGAGGCGGGCCGTCACGGCCCCGCGCAGGTCGATGACCGGCGCCTCGGCCTGATCGGCGAACCGCGCGAGTTCGGCCGCGAGAAACGGCGAGCCGTCCGCCTCGCGCAGGATGGCGGCGGTTGCCGCGTCGTCGAGCCCGGGGGCGAGCCCGTGGACCAGCCGGACGAGCTCGCCCTGCCCCAGCGGCCCCAGGTTCAGCTTCTCGTGGGGGACGCGGTCGTCGAAGTGCGCGAGAAACGGTGAGCGGGCCCGCTCCTCGTTGCGGTGGGCGGCGATCAGTAGAATGGGCGTCGGCGCGGGCGTGCCGAACACCACCTCGAGAAGCTCGGCGCTGTCGTAGTCGGCCCACTGCAGGTCGTCGAGCGTGATCATCAGCGGCTGGGTCGATGCGAGGTCGAGCAGCAGCTCGCGCAGCGCCCGGAATGCGCGACGGCGCGCGGTCGCGTCCGTCGGCGCGCTGGCCGCCGGGCCGGACGCGGAGGTCGAGCCCGGGGGGCGCAGCGACCGCCCGAGCACCGGGAACAGCTTGAGCAGGGGGGCGACGTCCCGCAAGACGGGCGGGGGCAACCCCCGCGCCTCCCGCCGGACGAGGGCCTTGCCGAGCGCATCGACGAAGCCGTCCACGCCCTTGAACGGGACGCTCTCGCGCTCGTGGCAGCGGCCGGTGAGCAGCAAGGCGCCGTCGCTCTCCGCCGTCATTGCCGAGAAATGGCGCAGAAGCGTCGACTTGCCGATGCCCGACGGACCCCGCACGCCCACGACGACGAGCTCGCCCTTGCGGGCCCGGAACCAGGCCGCTTCGAGCCGTTCGAGCTCGGCACTGCGACCCACGAACGGCGCGCGGAGCCCCGTGAGCGTGGGGGCGAGGCTCAGCACGGCGCCGAGGCGCTCGCAGACTTCGACGCCGGCGGGGCGATGGTCCGGTTCGCGAACGAGGAGGCGTTCGGCGAGCGCGGCGAGGTCCGGGGCGAGCGCGTGGACCTCCGGCGGCAGGGGGGGGGCCTCGCCGCGGCTCTTGTCCACCAGCACCTTGAGGGGGCCGCCCTGGAACGGCAGCCGCCCGCTCAGGGCCTCGTAGATCATGACGCCGACGGGGTACCAGTCGGCGGCGGGACTGCGCGCGAGCCCCTGCGCCTGCTCCGGGGCCATGTACTCCAGGGTGCCGGCGCTGCGATCCGTGGTGCGGTCGTCGCGGGTGGCCTCGGTGTCGGCGGCGAGTCCGAAATCGACGAGCTTGAGGCGCCCGTCTCGCCGGACGAGCACGTTGGCCGGTTTGACATCGAGGTGAAGCTTGCCCGCGGCGTGGAGGTGGGAGAGCCCCGAGGCGAGCTGCCGCAGCGCGTCCCGCAGGCGTCGCAGGTCGAGCTCGCCCCCCGGTCGGACGAACCGGGTGAAGTCGTCCCCCGTGACGAGCTCCATGGTGAAAACCCAGTCCTCGCCGGCCTGCAGCAGTTCGTAGAGCTGCACGAGGTTCGGGTGATCGATGGCCTCGACGGCCCGGAACTCCTGCTTGAAGCGATAGATGCTCTCGGGCCCCGCGAGCTTGAGCTTCTTGATGGCGACCTCGACGCCGCGCTCGCCGTCGAAGCCCGCGTACACGTCCCCGTAACCGCCGTGTCCGAGGCGGCGCAGGTTCCGGAAACGCGCGTCCTCCGTCAGTCCGGCCATGGCGCCCCTCGAGAGACCGTCAGCGCATGGTCGAGCAGCGTGTCGCCGTCGAAGACCGCGCGCAGATCGACGTCGGCGCCGGCGAGCAGGGCCGGCAGCCAGACGCGGTCGTCCGCCCACATCTCGTCGTAGGGCAGGGCCGCCTCGTCACACCAGAAGGGCAGCGCCTCGTCGGACTCGGTCGGCTCGCCGACACAGCCCGTCGCCGTGAAGACCGCCACATGCAGAGTGAGTCCGTCGACGAAGACGAAGGACAGCGTGCCGCGCGCCCGTACGCCCGTCGGCGTCACCCCGACCTCCTCCTCGACCTCGCGGACCGCAGCCTCCATGGGCGTCTCTCCCGGGGCGATCTTGCCCCCGGGGCCGTTCACCTTGCCCACCCCGAACCCGCGCTTCTTGCGGATGAGCAAGAGGCGCCCGTCCCGGCGCACGAACAGCAAGGTGGCCCGGACGCGCGGGCTGTAGAGACTCCAGTCGATGTCGGCGCAGGTGGTCATGCTCGCCTCGGTGGCGCGGGGACGGGGAAGGGGGCATGCTGCTCGGCATGCGCGCGCATCGCAAATGGATCATGGTGGTCGGCGTCTGTGCCGCGCTGCCCGCGGGGGTCGCCCTCGCGACGGGGCAGGGTCGGCTCGGCGTCGGGGGTCGGACGGGTCAGTGGACGGCCGGCACGTGCGGCACGACCGAGTTTCGCAAGGCCGCCGGGGGCGAGGCCTTCATCGAGTGGCTCGGGGATTCGGTCCGCGTCACCGCCGGCTTCCGGGTCGTCCGCGAGCAGATCCTCGAACGCAGCGGAACGGGCGCCGTGGCCCCGGGGGACGGTGACGTTCAGGCGGCGGCGGGGGTGTTGGCGGCCTACCGCCACCGCTGGTTCGAGGTCGGCGCGGGCGTCGGCTTCCTGCGCTATGCCGACGTCGGCCATGCGGCGCGCGGCACGCTTCTGCCGGCCGCGACGCTCCGCCTCGGACCCGAGTGGCTGCACGCCCGGGGCAGTCTGCTCGACTTCTCGGCGGAGAGCCTGGGGCTCGGGACGCTGAAGGTCGGTGTGGGTGGCCGCGCCGGTCCGGTGGACCTCTTCGGCGGGCTCGGGATTCAGCCCCACCTCGGAGGGCCGACGGCCGGTGTGCTCGCGCGCCTCGGCGACGGCCTCGGCCTGCGCGCCGACGTTTTGATCGCCGGCGAGGAGAACGGTCACTTCGCCTACGAGGCGGGTCTCGGCGTGACCTACAGCTTCGGCGGGGACGACGACGCGCCCTGAGCGGCGAGCACCGCGGCGATGATCAGCCCCACGGCCACGGCCAGCCGCAGGGGCTCCGCGACGCGCGCCCAGGGACGGGATTCGAGGACGCCCCCCAGGACGCCGAACGACGCGAGCAGGAGCCCGGCGAAGGCCGTCCGCAGCGCCGGCGAATCGGCGGCGCCCCCCGAGAGCAGCCACAGGACGCCGCCGAGGACGGCCAGAAATTGCCCGGTGACGTACAGCCGCCGTCCGCCGCCCGCGGGCACGCGGAACAGGGCGTAGTCCGCGTCGGTCCGCAGCGGCCCGGGCGGCGGCGCTTCGCCCGAGGCTCGCCATTCGGGCGGCGCGAAGAAGACACGGAGCCGGTCGGACAAGCGCTCCATGCCGCGGGCCCGCTGCCAAAGCTCCACCCACGGCGCCACGTTGGCCCAGACGGGATTCGCGCTCCGCAGCGGCTTGACCGTGCCATAACGCGGAGCGCTCGACTCGGGCTCGAAGGTGCCGAACAGGCGGTCCCAGGTGATCAGCAGCCCGGCGTGGTTGCGGTCGAGGTATGGCCCGTCGACCCCGTGGTGGACGCGGTGGTGGGACGGTGTATTGAGAATCGCCTCCAGTGGTCCCATTCGGTCGATCAGACGCGTGTGAATCCAGAACTGATACAGCGTATCCAATGCCACGACGGTAAAAAAAACGACGGTCGGTACCCCGATGAGGGCCAGCGGCAGATAAAAAAAGAACGAAAAGAACTGCTGAAGCCAGCTCTGGCGCAGGGCGACGGCCAGGTTGTAGTGCTCGCTCTGGTGGTGGACGACATGAGCCGCCCAGAGCAGGTTCACCCGGTGGCTCGCTCGGTGGAACCAGTAGTACAGGAAGTCGACGCCGAGCAGCGCGCCGAGCCAGACCCAGGGCGAGTCCGCGGGCAGCGTGAACAGGCCGGCCGACGCACGCACGGCCTCGTATCCGCCCAGCATGACGGCCGCAAGCAGGGCGCCCGCGACCTGCTGCCCCGCGCCGCAGCCCAGGTTCGTCAGCGTGTCGTCGAGGAAGTAGTCATTCTCGGCCGGTGGCCGCCGGCGGTAGGCCGCCCACTCCACCGCCATGAGAATGAAGAAGACCGGGATGGCCAGGACGATGGCGTCGCGCATGACGAAAGCATCGCCCCGGCGGGACCGCCTGCCAAGGGTCGGGTCACTCGAACGACGCGCTCTCGAGGGTCCCGTCGTCCTCGGCGGGGGCCTCGACGACCTCGGTGAGCTCGGTGAGGTCGGCCGGCGGTGCGGCGCATTGCGTGAGAAGATCCTGCAGGAGCGCGGGGGGCACGTCGAGGTCGAAGGTGAAGCCGCCCCCCTCGCGGGTGAGCCGCGCGCGGCTCAGGACCTGCGAGACGGCGTTGCCGATGAGATCGTGCCCCGCCGGGGGAGACGACGCGGCGGCCATGCGGACGGACTCGAGGCCGGCTTCGAGGCCCGTCACCAGTGCCTCCACCCCCTCGATGCCCGCGGCGCCGACCAGCCGGGCGGAGACCTGCAGGCCCCCGTCGACGACGGAGACGCTGTACTCGAGCCGCGCGCCCCGGTTCGAGAGTTCCTCGCGCAGGCCGTCGCGCAGGCCGTCGCCGACGGGGATCTCACCCAGCAGGCCCGCTGCCGGCAGGACCCCCTGGATCTCCCCCCGCGCGGGGCCGGCCAGCGCTTCCCGCGCGGGCGCGTCGCCGCGCTCGAGGCGATCGAGGGCGGCCATGGCCGTCTCCCGATCCCGCGACACGATCAGGAGCCGGTCGTCGTAGACCGCCATCGTCTCCCCGGAGGTCTGCCCGCCCGAGAAGACGCGGCCGCGCCCGCCGCGACGCTCCTCGGTGCCGACGTCGAGGCCGCTCCACCGCGTGCCGTCGAAGCGCCCGGCGATGACCGCCATCCCGTCCGTCACTGTGCTCCGCTCCACCGCCGTCAGGAAGTCCGTGCCGGTCCGGCTGCGGGCCTCGGCCATGGGCTCCGCCCCGAGCCGCCCGATGCACGCCTGGAGACCCGCCCCGAGCTCGCCGCGACGCAGCGCGCCGATGGAGACGTCGACCCGGGTGGCCAGCGCGTCGGCCGGCAGGACCGAGAGGGCCGAGGCCGTCAACTCCGCGTCGGACCGGCGATCCCCCCGCCGGGGGCCGGGCGCGACCCCGAGTGCCGGCGGCGCCGACGGTGCCGGGTCCGGTTCGGCTTCGGGGGCCTCGGGCGCGGAGTCCGTCTCGACGTCCAGCGCCGTCGCAGGGGCTGCGACGGCGACGACGATGGGTGGTCGGAGAAGAAGGCCGATCAACGCGGCGAGGGCGAGGCCACAGGCGATGACGAGGGCGCGTGCGGTGTTCATGTCGAGCTTGGACGCACGGCGGCCGGAAAGGTTCTCACGTGGGGCCGACCCGACCGTCGATTCCGTCCGGTATGAAAGTCCGCAAGATTGCGCAGTAACGCCCGGTGAAGAATTCCAGGAGACGCCCGTGCCCCGCTCTGTGCCTGGGGCGGCGTGGCGGTGAGACGGGTAGATAGCGCGTGCACGGATTCGCACTCGGAGCGGGTGCGGAACTCCTCTTTCGCGCGAGCACGCGCGCCCGCG
>JAKLJY010000123.1 GCA_023150895.1 Myxococcota bacterium
TCCGGGAGATCGGCGATGGGACTACTGCGCCAACGGTTTTCGGCGATCATGTGCGTAGGAACTGTCAAAGTCGGGTCTCAGCACCTGACCCCGTGCGGCCCAGGTGTCTGCGGCGGACTTGTATGATGCGTATCCATCTGTCATCAGCGTGCCCGTGAAACCGTCGAGGAAACGCATCGCCGTCTTCGCGCCGCGGGACGGGTCGAAGCCGTACCAGACGGCGTCCGGGGCGACGATGCCCCAGATGTACCACCGGCCCGCCTTCAGGCCTTCGAGGAGCCGCCAGGGGGTCTCGTCCATCGCGAGGTAGGCGTTCTTGGCCACGATGTGGGTGCGCAGCGCCTCGTAGGTGGGCTTCAGATGAGATGCCATCGCCCAGAGCTGGTCGAAGAGCGTCTGCGACGTCACCTTCAGCCCGAGGCGCGCGAACAGCTTGCACTGGCGCTCGAGCGGCAACACCGCGTCGTACTTGTCGACCGCCACGGTCGCGGCGAACCGGATGGAGTATCGCCCTCCGGCGATGAGCTTCGTCGGGCCCGGGGCCGTCTCGAGGCACTCGCGGCACTGGCAGGCGTACTTCTGCCGCTTGTGGCGGCGGATGATGGGCTTGCGCGGCTCGACGTCGATCTCGTCGTGCTCCTCGAACTCGCCCGGAATCTCGCCCATCTGACCACCGCACTTCGGACACTCCGTGTCGTCGAGCTTGTGGACCTCGACGACGACGTCGAGGTTGGGCTGCGGCGTCGGGCCGTGGCCGGTCTGCGGCGCCTTGGGGGTGTCCGGCGTGGCGCCGGGCGGAGGCGTGCGCCGCTCGGTCTTCTTGTCGAACTCCCTCTTGGCCTGCTTCTCGCGCTGAGCCTTCAGCTTCGCGATCTCGGTGCGCAGCGCCTCCACCTCGACCGGATCCGTGGCCCGCTCGAGGCGCGCGAGCAGCTCGGCGAGCCTCTGCTGCAGCGCCTCGTTCTCCAGGAAGAGCTCGATGGCTCGGGCGCGGAGCTTCTCGATGTCCGTCTCGTGTTCGATGTCTGTCATCGAACACGATGAACCATGCCCGTCAAAAAACCACAAGGGGTCAGAGCGAAAATCGTGCGGTCGACAGCGGTTCGCGCGCCACCAGCGCGCAGCCCTCGATGAACAGCGCAAGCTCCGTGACCGTCATCTCGATGCGGCCGTCGCAGGCCCGCTCCCAGGGGCGGGCGAAACGCCCGGTCATCAGACGCTTCTGAAAGATGCAGAGGCCCGTGCCATCGAAGAACAGGACCTTCGCGCGCCGGGCGTTCTTGCCGAGGAAGAGGAACAGATCGCCTTCGAGGGGGTCCATGTCGAGGCCGTTGCGCACCAGCCCGTAGAGGCCGTCGAAACCCCGTCGCAGGTCGACGGGCTCGGGCCACGCGAAGACGCGGACGTTGCGGGTCGAGGCGAACATCAGCGCAGCCGCGCCAGCAGCTCGGCCGCGGTATCCACCGAGAGGCCCTCCACGCGGAAGCCGGTCGGGGTGACGAGCGACAGCGCTCCACGGCCCTGGGCCGCCCCCCCGATCACGGCGACGGGCATCGGCCTGGCGCGCCCGGCGCTCCGCTGCCCCTCGACGGCGGCGTCCAGCCACCGACGCAGCGTCTCCACGGACAGGCCGAGCGCCTCCGCCAGCTTCGCAACGCTGACGCCGTCCTCACGCCGCCGCCGGACCGCGGCGACCACCCGCTCGCGCAGAAGGCAGGGGACACGCCGCCCCGGGCCCCTCGGGCCCTGGTCCGCCAGGGCGCGGCGCAGTTCTGAAAGCTCGTGATCCATGTCGGTGACCTCCAGGTCGTGGTTGCACCGCAGGGGGTATCACGCCGGAGGTCGCCGTTGTGGACGGGGCGGAGCGGGGATGTACGTTGGGTGAGGTTGGCTCGGTGGTGGGGGCCCTTGATGCCCAGATTCGGTGATGTCTCGACCCTCACGTCAAAGGACACAGGCCGAGAATTCCGTCGAGCCTCTCACTCTCCCCCCACCCCGCGAAGCGGAAACCGCCGCCCCGCATACGTCACCGTACCCGCGATGACATCGACGACCAGCGGTCGGGTCTCATCGTCATCCCACGCCACGGGCAGGTAGACCTCGCGCCCCTCGAGGTCGACGAGGCAGGGGACGCGGTCCGGGCCCTCGAACCCTTCGGGCGGGCTGCAGTCGGCGGCGGCCCAGCCGTCGGCGGGGAGCTGGTAGGCGAAGGGGCTGTCCCAGGGCCACGGCGCGGCGCGCCACTCGCGGCCGTCGACGTGGCCGACGAGTCGCTCCTGATCGCCGCCGCCGCAGCCGGCCTCGTGGCCGGTCATGAACTGCAACGCCCCCCCGCGCTCGACGCGCAGCACGCACCCGGCGTTGCCGCATTCGGGCAGCGTGACCTCGCGCCAGGTCTGGCCTTCGTCCTCGCTGACCCAGAGCGTCGCCGCGCGGTGTGATAGCTTCGCGAGGTGCGCCGCGGTCGGATGCACGATGTGTCGGCGGCCCTCGACCCGCAGCGTGGCCTGCTTTCGACGGAGCGCCCGCGATGCTGTTTTCGGCAGCGTCTTGCGATGAATCGTGGCATCGGCAGCGGTCGATGCGGTCGAAACGGCGGTCGCGGACGGGGTTTCGACGGCCAAATCGCCCCGGGGAGCGACGGAAAAGACGGCGGCGAGGATGATTTCGAGCATGCCGGCTCATTGAGCAACGCCCGTGCCACGTCGCCCGCCGGCGTGCGCCGACACCCGGTCACCGCACCAGGCGGAACCCGATGTTGGCGTCCGCGCCCTCTTCGATGACGACGCCGCGGCGCTGCGCGGCCAGATTGCTGCCGTCATACAACCAGGCGCCGCCGCGCAGAACGCGGTGGGTGCCGGGGGGGTCGAGGAACGCCGAGCCATCGCGGGGCGCGCCGACGTAGTCCTCGTGGTACCAGTCCTCGACCCACTCCCAGACGTTGCCCGCGAGGTCACAGACGCCCTGCGTCGTGTTCCCGGCCGGCTTGCTGCACACTTCGGCCGTGCCTTCGGGTGCGCAGCCGCCGCCGAAGTCGGTGTAGACGGCGCGGTCGCAGGTGGGGGGCTCGTCGCCCCAGGGGTAGACCCGCGGCCGACCGCCGGAGGTCGCGGCGAAGGTCCACTCGGCCTCGGTCGGCAGGCGGGCGCCGTCGCCGATCCAGTCCGCGAACGCGCGCGCCTGGCCCCAATCCACGCAGTTGACGGGGTGCCGGCCCACTTCCGGGGTCGTCTCGTTGCAGTTCGTGAACTGCCCGGGGGGCGTGCAGGCGCCGGCCCGCACACAGGCCATGTATTCGCCGACGGTGACCTCGGCGGCCATGATCTCGAAGTCCGGGACGGCAACGGTGTGCGGCGGGCGCTCGTCGGCCTCGCCGTCGGCCGTGCCGAGCGTGAAGTTGCGCCCGGAGATCGGGACGAACGTGAGCGCCGGTCGCGCATTCTGGCGGGCATCGGTCTCCGGTCCGGCGTCCGTCGCGGTCCCGGTCGCGTCGGGTTCGACCGCCGCCGCGTCGGCACCGGAAGCGCCACCCGAGCCGCCGCCGCCGCAGGCACAGAGGAAAAGCGCGGCCACCCGGACGCGCGCGGGCATGGGGTCGAATCGGGCTCGTCCGTGCATGGAACCAGAGGAGCCCACAACGGCCCCGGGTGTCACGGCGAATCGAACGGCGTCGCGGTCCCGTTGCGGGAGCCCGCCGCGCCCGCCTACATTCTGACCCTCACCCACCGAGGACGAAGACCCCATGCCCACGCCGATGCGCGCCGCCCTGCTGATCGCCGGACTCCTTCTGCCGGTCGCGGTCTCCGCCGCCGAGCCCGCCGCCGCCGCCGAGCCGGCCCCGGCAGAGCCGACCTCCGAGGCCCCGGCGGACGAAGCGCTACCGGCAGGCGCGCCGAGCGCCCCGTCTGCAGCGCCGGGTTCCTCGCCCGCCGCCAAGAAGAAGGTCGCGAAGTTCAAGGCGGGGGCGGATCTCAGCAAGTCCGCCAACAAGTGACGCCGAGCTGCCACCGCGTATGACCCCGCCCCGAACGCCCCGGCCGGACCCGTCAACGGGGCGCGACGACGACCCGGCGTCGCCGTCTGCAAGCATCGGGCGGGCGTCGGCGATGCATTCCGCGGACACACGAGGCTGCGAAGTCGGTCACATGCGCCTCGCGTCTCAGGGCGTCGAGCCGGTGCCGACCGCATGGCACGGTGATGCGGCGGCCTGTGTCGCCGCGCTCGGCGCGGTGCAGGCGCAGGACCTCGGCGCGGCCGTGACGGCGGTGGCGCTGCGAACGGGGCTGACGACGGCGGCGGTCACCGCCGAACTCGATGCGGGGCGGTTCCTCCGGATGCACACCCTGCGCGGTACCTGGCAGTTCGTCGCCCCCGCCGACGTGCGCGTCCACCTCGCGCTCGTCGCGGAGCGCCTGAGGGCGCAGTCGGCGGGTCGGCATCGGCAGCTCGGGCTCGACGCGCCCACGCTTCTGCGGGCGGAGCGCGTCCTCGCGGCGCATCTGTCGGCGGCCCCGGAGGGGCAGGCCACGCGAGAGGACCTCGCGCACGCCCTCGCCGCCGGCGGCATCGACGCGGCCGGACAGCGCCTCGCGCACCTGCTCGTGCACGCCGAGCTGGCCGGGGTGATGACGAGCGGGCGCCGCGTCGGCAAGGACACGACGTTCATGTCGCTCGACGCCCGCGTCTCGCAGGGGAAAGCGGCCCCGTCGCCCATGTCGCGTATCGATGCGCTGGTCCACCTCGCCCGGCAGTATTTCACGACACGCGGACCCGCCTCCGAGGCGGACTTCGCGTGGTGGGCGGGTCTCACGCGGGCCGACGCCCGGGCCGCGCTCGCCGCCCTCGAGGGCGAGTCGACACTCACCGTCACGGTCAGCGGCGGCCGGAGGCTCCATGGCCCGAAGTCTCCGCCATCGACCGTCGCCGACCCGGCGGCCCTGCTGCTGCCCGCGTTCGACGAGTTCCTGATCGCCTACCAGAACCGGTCGGACATCCTCGATCCGGCACACCTCCGCCGGATCAACGCCGGCGGGGGCATGCTCGATCCCATCGTGGTGCACGGCGGCCGCGTCGTCGGGACCTGGCGCCGGGCGGCGCGATCGGCCTCGTCCGCGCGCCCCGTGCGCGTCTCGGTCACGTTCTTCGACACACCGACGCCCGCGCTCGAAGCCGCCCTGCACCCCGCCGCCGAGGTCTATGCGCGCACCATCGGCCACGCGGTCGAGCTCACGGTCGACCCGGGCTGACCCGGGCGGGGCGACACGGCGACACGCTCTCAGAAGTTGCCCACCTCCCTTCGGGCCACCCGCGTCGATGAAACCCGGGGCAGGAGCCCGAGGGCGTTTCTTGATCGTCCGCCCGTCCGCCCGTCGACCCCGCAAAGTGGGCCGTCGGCGGCTACTCCGCCCGATCCCCCCGAACGGAGTCCACGATGCACCCGTTTTTCCTGCCCGTCAGCCGGTCCGGCACCCGGCGCCTCGTCGCACTCGCCGTGTTCGCCACCGGCCTCACGGCCGCCTGCGGCGCCGCCTCCGACGACGAAACCGCCGACGCGACCGGCCCGGCCGAGACACCCGAAACCGGCAAACCCGACGCGGTCGCCGAGCCCGCCGACGGGTCCGGCAAGCCCGACGCCGGCAAACCCGACCTCGGCGCCGGCGGCTCGGACGGCAAACCCGACGCCGGCACGCCCGACGCCGGCGACCCGGTCGAGAAGCCCGACGCTGGCGCTTCGGACCTGACGGCGGCGCTCGATCCGACGCTCGTCCCAGAGGTGCCGAGCCTGCCGGGGCCCGATGACACGGCCCGTCCGACGGTCGCCGTTGCCGTCGACGGGGTCGGCTTCAGCTTCGTGGAAAACGAGGTCGTCGTCGTGGACGCCCCGGCGGCCGTCGATGCCTTCGCCGCGGAGATCGGCGCCCAGATCCTCGTCCGCCACCCGCTCTCGCAGGGCGAGCCGGCCACCGAGATCGCGCTGTTGCGCTTCACGCCGCCGGCCGCCGACGTAGGCGCCGCCGCCGACGCAGTGCGCGCACTGCGGCCCGAGGCGAAGGGACATCTGACCATCGGCTCGGAGGCGGGGGCGGCGACCCTGACCGCCGTGGCCCGCGCCGTGGGCGAGGGGCGCTCCGTCAGCCTGAACTGCGTGCTGCCCGGAGCCGGCTTCGCGGACCGGACGACGACCGAGCACGAGACGGGCCCGGGTCGAGGCGGTCCGCTGGCCTGGGGCTACACGCGCGACGCGTATCAGTGGCCCTACGTCGGGCCCGTGCGCCCCGCGGCCGGGTCGACGTGGGTGGGCTCCGGCGCCGGCGAGG
Source organism: Myxococcota bacterium (assembly GCA_023150895.1). Lineage (GTDB taxonomy): Bacteria > Myxococcota_A > Bradymonadia > UBA7976 > UBA1532 > CAINDO01. The sequence continues at coordinate 6,318 of JAKLJY010000123.1, forward strand.
CCTGGCGGCTGGCGGCCCTGGCGGGTGTGTTCGCCGAGGGCGCCCGGGTGGACGTCGGGATCATCGACGGCGGTTTTGCCATCCACTCGGAGGTGCTGCCGCGCGGCCGCGTCGAGTGGTCGGCCGTGCCCTGGAGTGCCATCGGGCAGCCCAACCCCTCGGGCTGTGGCGGCAACCCCTGCCCCTGGCATGGCACGATGGTCGCGCAGGCGGTGGGCGCGGGCCTCGACGACGCGTTCGGCGGGGTGGGCAGCGCCGGCGACGTCGCGCGCATGAGTTACTATCACATCCTCGGCGATGTGTTCGGCGCGGTAGCCGCGGCAGCGCAGGCGGCCCGCGATGGGCAACGCGTCGTCAACATGAGCTTCACGTCGATGATTCTGCCCCTCGCCCTGAACTGGACGCTGCTCCCGTTCGACGCGGCGCTGGCCGCCTCCGCGGGGGATACCATTCTCGTCGCGGCGGCCGGCAACAACGGTCTGGACGTGGCCTCCGGCGTGGCGGACGAAGAGATCGACCTGCTCACCTTCTGGCCCTGCGAGTCCCAGTCCGTCGTGTGTATCGGCGCGACGGACTGGAACGGCCGCCGCGAGTCCTTCAGCAACTGGAGTGTCTCGGGGTTCGGCGTCGACTTCTTCGCCCCCGACCGACAGATCGTCTGGGACACCATGCCCGACGGTCGCCGGCCCGGCACGATGGTCTTCGCCGCGGGCACGAGCCTCTCGTCGCCCTGGGTGGCGGGCCTCCTGGCACTGACCCGCGCGGCCGCGCCGGACTGGGATGCGTGGCAGGTCATCGACGTGGCGATGCAGACGGCCGCGCCGGGGGTCGACCCGCAGGTGACCCGCATGATCGACGCCGAGGCCCTCATCCGGCGGGCGCTGGCCGAGGGCAGCCGGCGCTTCGAACCGGACGACGCCACCCCGGTCGTGCGATTCGTGTCGCCGACGCCGAGCCCGGACGGTGGCGCCCCGTACGGCGACCACCGCTTCGAGGTGGCCATCGAGCAGCCCGGCGCACATGGGGGCATCGACTGTTGCCGCCTGGAGTGGCGCAGCGATCCGCCGCTCGGGCAGGCGTTCCCCGAGGGCGGCATCTTCACCCTCCGCCTGCCGCCGGGCCGGCGCACGATCGAGGTCGTCGCGATCAACGACTTCGGGCTGCGTAGCGCGCCGGCCGCCGTGACACTCGACCTGCGCAACACACCGCCCGATCTGGGCGCCTCCATCGGTGGGCTCGCGGTGCCCGGCGGACAGGTGGTGGTCGAAGTCCGCGCGTCCGATCTCAACGGCGATGTGTTCACCTGTCGTTCGATCCGGTTCGACGTGGCGCAGGCGCAAGCAACACACCCGCCGACCCCCGAAGACGCCGGCCCCGGTCTGTGTCGTTTCCTTCTGCCGATTCTCTGGAACTACCAGGGCCCGCTGGATGTCACCGTCGGCGTCACCGACGAACAGGGCGAGGCCGCCTCGCTGACCGTCGGGACGCGCGTCGAGGCCTTCCCCGCCCCGCTCGTGGCCATCCTGCAGCCCGGCTACACGGAAGTGCCCTACTCGACCCTCGGCCCCCCGCTCGAGGTCGCGGCGGCGGCGAATCAGCCTGGGATGATGCGCTGGTACGCCACGCCGCTCGACGATGCGTACAACGCCCTCGCCGGGCTCACCTTCCTGCGGGACGGCGACGGGCCGGTCGACCTCGGCGCCCTCGCACCGCTGCTCGATCAGGCGCTGTGTCTACGCCCGCAGGGGCAGCCCGTGAATCTGCAGGTCGACCTGCTCGACGGCGGCGGCGAGGCGCTGACCTCCCACGCGCAGACGATCTGGGTGCAGTGCCCGCCGGGGTGAGCCGGCGCGCTCACCCCTCGACGTCGATGCCGCTGGTGCCGATGCGCAGACGCCGAATCTCCTGACCATCCCGCGACATCAGACCATCGAGCACGACGTCGAACCCGAGGCCGCTCCAATCGAGTCGCGCATCGAGGCGCACGCCCCCCGGGCCGAACCGGATGCTGTCATGGAGTGATCGGTCGAGCTGCCCGACGAGGTGAATGCCCGTGGCGTCGATGGTCAGGTCACCGTCGACGACGACGTCGTTCAACGAAATGCCGGGCACGGGGAGCTGGCTGGCCTGGAGTTGCAGGCGCCCGGCGAAGCGAACGAAGCTCCCCGCGACGTCCTGCGCCAGCAGCGCCGCGGCTCGCAGCTCGGCCGCCGGGACGACGGGGATGGACACCGGCAGCCGGAGCTCGTCGACGCCGACGTGGCCCGTCGCCCAACCGGTGTGTCGGCCGCCGCCGGCCTCGAGGCCGAGGCTCGCCTGCGCCAACGGAACGCCGATGATCTGGTCCGGCCCCAGGAACATGAGCTCCAGCAGGATCTCGCCGTTCACGCCGAGGCGCACGCCCTCGTCCAGCCGGCCCTCCTGAAACACCGAGCGCCCGTCGCGATCGGCGTCGATGTCCAGCACGGCCTCGCCGGCGACCTCGAGGCGCGCGAGCGCGCTCGGCAGGCCGGTGGGAATCTCGGCGCTCGCGTCGAAGGTCAGGTGGCCGTCGAACGGCCGGGCGACGTCCTCGACGCCCCAGGTGTCCGCCGGGGTGAACGGAAAACGGCCGCTCAACGAGACGCCGAGGCCGATGTCACTCAGGCGGGCCAGGTAGGGGATGCCCTCGCAGTTCGTGCGCACGTAGAAGCCCGGGTCCAGCGGATCCACAATCAGGAGCAGCTCGCGCGACGCCCCGGGCGAGAAGGTCAGGGGGCCGAGGTCGAGCGAGAGGCCCGCCTCCATGTTGAAGACGAGATAGACGCGCTCGGGATCGAGCGGGGCGCCGAGCGCCTGCAGATCCGGCGCCGAGCCGCGGTCGATGCGCACGCGGGCCGTGCTGGGGGCGTGCAGACGCAGGCCGTCCAGCAAACGCACGGCGGGCATGGGCACGTCGACGGTGCCATCGATGCGCTGGAAACCGCCCGCCCCCGCGTCGCTGAAGCGGACGTCCGCGCGGGGCATGTTGATCACCTGCCCGGTCGGCATCTGCAACATCAGATTGCCCTGGACCGCGCGGCTGCCGTCTTCGCGATCTTGAATGACGTCCGGCATGGCGAACATCGTCATCGGCTCGGCCCGCTCCAGGCCGAGGCGAATCATCTCCGCGCCCTCGGGCGGGCCGTCGAGCGGCGCGCCGAGGTCCGCCCGCTGGTCGACGGTGCAGCCGTCGCGATCGACGGGCGACCCAACAGGCGTGAACGGGCAGGCGTCCACCCGGTTGAGCACCGTGTCCCAGTCTTCGTCCTGCCCGCGGGAGCAGCCGACCGCGCTGACCTCGGCGCCGGGCGGGGTGTCCTCACACACGTCGGGGAAGTTCTCGATGCCGTCCTGATCGCGGTCCTGACTGACACTGCACCCGTGGACACTGACCACCGTGTCTCCATCGATGCCCGTGAACGGACAGCGGTCCGAGTCATTGGGCACGCCGTCGTCATCCTCGTCCTGGCGCCGGTCACAGCCCGCCGCGTTGGCGGACTCCGGCGTTTCAGTGCCGGGGCAGCGGTCGTCGACGTTCGAGACACCATCCACGTCTTCGTCCTGCGAGCGGGCGCAGCCGTTGCGGATGACCACCTCGCCGGCCGGGGTGCCGAGGCAGGCGTCCGTCGCATCGGGCACGCCGTCGGCATCGGCGTCGCCGCTGGTGCCACAGCCCGCCTCGTCGATGACTTCGCCCGCCGGTGTGTCGTCACATCGGTCGAGCGCGTCGGGCACGCCGTCCTGATCGGCGTCCTGCGCCTGCGAGCAGCCGGTCGCGCCGACGGCCTCGCCCGGGGCCGTGTCGCCGCACACATCCGGGTCGTTCGGCACGCCGTCCTGATCGCGGTCCTCCTCCACGGAGCACCCGACGGCGCTCACGGGCTCGTGCAGGGCCGTCATGGGGCAGTGATCATCGGCCTCGGACACACCGTCGCGGTCGAGGTCGTCGGCGGGGGCCGGGCCGGCGTAGATCGGCACGTTGCAGGCACAGTCGCGTCGGCCCTCGGGCATCACATACCCCCGCGCCACGGCGGCCTCGCAGGTCAGCTCGGCGACGGCCGCCCCCGCAATCTCGCGCTGGATGTTCTCGGTGACACACGCGGCGAAATCGGTCATCGAGGTGGACGTGCAGTACCCGGCGCGGTTCTCGAACGCCGAGACGCAGCTGCGTGCCACGCCCTCGGCGCCGATCGGGGCGGTCTCACACAGGGGCCGCAAGCGGTCGCACGTCGCTGGATCGCCCGAGCCGACGAGCGTCGTCAGGACCGCGAAGTCCAGGCACCGCAGCGCCCGCAGCTCGGCGTCGAACGCGGCCTCGTAGGCGCCGACCTCGGCACACAGCGCCGCTATTTGCTCCGGGGTCAGCGTCCCGGTCTCCTGATCGTCGGCGAGCGCGGTCTCGAAGGGCTCGATCTTCGGGAGCGGCGCATCGCCGCCCGCACCACCCGTCCCGGGGGCCGGGCCGTCTCCCCCGCCCCCGCCGGTCTCCCCCGGGGGTCTCGCGCCGCCGCTTGCGCCCGGATCGCCGGGGTCACCGGCATCGGCGGCGTCTTCGGACGCGCCACCACAGGCAAAGAAGAGAGCGAAGCTGAGCGTCGACAGGCAGAGTCGGTTCATCGAATTCCTCCGGGGTGAATGGGCGAGTGTGCTTCACCATCGGGCCCTTCGCCCCCGGATTCAATGGCCGGGCCCGAATCCAAAGTATTGTTCGGATCGGGCTGCGTGCCCGGTCTCTCAGCGCGGTGCCTCGGGCAACAAGCCATGCGCGAGGGCGTACCGGACGAGCTCCGCCACACTCTGCGCCCCGAGTTTGGTACGCACGTTCGTCAAGTGGTTGCTCACGGTGCATGCGTGCACGTCCAGCTCGGCCCCGATCTCCACCACGGAGCGCCCGGAGACCACGAGCAGGAAGATCTGGTGCTCACGGCGGGTCAGACGCAGGTGCGGGGCCTCCGTGACGGGCGCCGGGGGAGTGTCCCGTGCGCCGGCCCCCGCCCGCCGGACGGCCGCGATCAGATCCGCCGACGGACGCTGCTTCGAAACATACGCCGCGGCACCGTCGGCCAGGGCGCGGGCGGCGAACTGATCCTCCGGGTGCATCGAGAGCACCACGACCGCCAGCTCGGGGTACGTCGCGCGCACGCGGCGCAGGACCTCGACCCCGCTCACCTTCGGGAGCGACAGATCGAGCACGAGCACATCGCACGCGCCGAGCACCGGCGAATTGAGCACTTCGCGCCCGTCTCGGGCCTCGCCGACGACCTCGAAACCGCCGAGGTCGACCAGCACGTGCCGAATGCCATGCCGCACGACGTCGTGATCGTCCGCGATGAACACACGCATCAGACCACCCCCGGATGGACGGGTGTGGGGGCCGGTCCCGACACGGGCAGCGATGCCACGAGGCGCGTGCCCCCGCCCGGCGACGTGTCGACGCTCAACGCACCGCCCCGCGCCTGCAACCGCTCGCGCAGGCCCAGGAGACCGAAGCCCGGGGTCGAGGCCGCCGAATCGAACCCGACGCCGTCGTCCTCGACGCGCAGCACGCAATCGGAGCCCTCCAGGTCGAGTCTCACGGCGACCGAGCGAGCGCTCGCGTGTTTCGACACATTCGTCGTCGCCTCCTGCAGCACGCGAAACAGCACCAGCGCGGTCTGTGCGTCCAGCACGCCCGGCTCGGCGGCGAGGCGCGGCTCCACCCGCAGCGTGCAAACCAGCCCCGTCGTCTCTCGCAGACGCCCGACCAGCCACTCCGCGGCCGCGACGAGTCCGCAGTCATCGAGCACTCGCGGCCGCAGCTCGCTCAGGAAACCGCGCACCGTCTGCGCCGTGCCATCGAGCAACGCCGACAGATCGTCCGTCAGATCCCGCGCGGCCTCGGCGTCGGGCGGCAGGCGGTCCTCGAGCCGGGCGACCGTGTATCGCATCGCCGTCAGGCTCTGCCCGAGGTCGTCGTGCAGATCCCGGGCGATGCGGCGCCGCTCGGCCTCGAGCGCGGCGTCCAGGTGCCCGGCCAGGGCGCGCAGTTCGCGCGTCTGTTCGGCGACCCGCGCCGAAAGAGAGCCCGACAGGGCCGTCAGGTCGGCGTTGGCGCGGTCGAGCGCCCGGTTCTGAAAGAAGTCGCGCCGCATCACGCGATAGATCACTTCACCGATGGCGATGGTGAACAGAATCGCGAACACACCGAACGCAAGCTGCCCGGCGGCCGCCGGCGCCGCCAGGTTCTCGGGGTAGGGCAGGAAGAACAGGGCGGGCAACATCGCACCGGCGAACGTCGTCGCGAGCACCCGGGCCCCGAGCCGGAACGGAATGAACGCGATCGGCACCACACCGAGCCAGGCATCCCCCAGCCAGGACAGGTCGGCCCCACCGAGCGCCCCGAGCGAGAGCCCGAAGCTCCCGAGCAGCGCGCCATAGAGCACCGCCGCGATGGGCAGCGCAAACCGCCGCAGCGCGGCCGGCGCCAGGACGACGATGGCCAGGATTTCAATCGCCAGCGCCCGCAGGCGGAGCATCGCAAAGGCCTCGGAGAACCGCGCGTCCGGCAAGACCAACCGATCGAGCGGCCAATACGCCGCGGTGAAGACGATCATCAGCGCGGCGGTGAACATCCCGAGCTGCGCCGTCAGCGCCGCCGCATAGGCCGTGAACGCGGCTTCGTCCGCGGCATCCGCCACCGGCACGGCACGCAGAAACGGGGGCAGAAACCGGGGGCTGGGCATCGGGCGACGGTACACCAGCCGCCGAGGTGCCAACCACTTCGGCAGAAGCAGGGCGAGGTGCGAGCGAGGTGCCGTGCGAGGTGCCAACCGAGGTGCCAACCACTTCGGCCGAGCGCATGCACGCTTTACCGGCCGTGCGAGGTGCCAACCACTTCGGCAGAAGCCGGGCGAGGTGCGAGCGAGCTGCCGTGCGAGGTGCCAACCACTTCGGCAGAGCGCATGCACGCTTTGCCGCGCCCCGCGGCACCTTCATCATCCGGTCATGCGCGTACTCGCCCACAGGCTCACCATGGCTGCCGCCCTGCTCGGGGCCTGCGCGAACCCGCCGGCCGGTGACGACCCGACGCGCGACGCGGGGGTGTTCGCGACCCCGGCCGACGCCGCCCCCGGCTCGTCGCCGGCTCCCGACGACAGCCCGGATTCGCCGGCGGACGCGCGCTCACCCGCCGACGCGGCGCACCCGCTCGAACCGGACGCCGAAGGCGACGACAGCGCCGACGCCGAGCCCGCGCGACCATCCGACGCCGCCCTTGAACCTCGAAGCGGCTGCGGTCGACCGGCCGGCCCGAACGACCGCGTCTTCACGCTCGAGCACCAGGGACGCACACGGTCGTTCCACGTACACACCCCCGTCGGCTACGACCCCGAGCGTCCGACGCCGGTCGTGGTCAACTTCCATGGCCGGGCCACGACGGCGCAGCAACAGATGCTGATCACGGGCCTGCTCCCGATCGCCGACGCGTCCGGGTTCATCGCCGTCCATCCAGAGGGCATCGGACAGACCTGGAACGCCGGGCTGTGTTGTGGCGAGGCGCAGACCCAAGGCGTCGACGACGTCGGATTCACGCGGGCGCTGCTCGACCGCCTCGCCGACGAACTCTGTGTCGACCCGGGTCGCGTCTACGCGATGGGGCTTTCCAACGGGGGGTTCATGGCGCATCGCGTCGCCTGTGAACTCGCAGACCGGTTCGCAGCCATCGGCTCGGTCGCGGGTCCGAGCGCGACGTTCACCTGTGAGCCCGTCCGGCCGGTGGCCGTACAACACTTTCACGGAACGGCCGACATGATCGTCCCGTACGACGGCTTCGCCGGGCAGGTCTCGGCCCCGGCCACCATCGACGGCTGGGTGACCCGAAACGGCTGTGCGCCGGGGGCCACCACGTACTTCACCGCCGGGGTCGTCCGCTGTGATGAGTTCACGGGCTGCCGGGAGGACGCGACCGTCCGGCTGTGTACGATCGACGGTGGCGGGCATCAGTGGCCGGGCGGTCTGACGATCCCGCTTCTGGGCGAGAACACGAACGACATCTCGGCGTCCCACGCGCTCTGGGCGTTCTTCTCGGAGCACGCGCGACGCTGAGGGGTTGACGGCGTCGGGGTCTTCGGCACGCTCGTCGGCGTTTCCGTCGGCGGGACCTGCACCTGGAGCCTCAATGGCATGAGCAAGGGGACCCATGCATCGATCCGCCTGGACCTGAAGCCGGCCGCCTACACGGTGACCTGCAAGTCCGCCACGAAGTCCCAGTCCAAGGGCGTCACGATCAAGCCGGGCGAGACGGCGATGGTGAACTTCAAACAGAACTGAGCGGCCCCCCCTCAGCCCCCGGCCGTTTCTCCCGCCCCCGCCTCGAACGCCGCGAAATATCCGCGCACGCGGCGCAGCATCGGGCCCGGGCGCTCGGCGAACAGGCGCGCGCCGAGCTCGTGCGCCTCGGCGAAGAGCGCCGCGCGGCGGGCCGCGATCTCCCCGCGCATGCGGATCGCCGGCTCGGGGTCGCTTTCGTCGTCACCGGCCGCCGCGAGCACGTCGTCGAGCGCCGCGAGGTCGTGATCCGCCCCCAGACGCTCGGCGAGGGCGTCGAGCTGCGGGCGCAGCGTCGCGATCAGGGGCGGCCAGACGGGCGCGAGCGCGTCGATCACATGCATCAGCGCCTTCACATGTTTGCGCCACTCGTGCAGCCCCTCCGTCGACGGTTCGCGCCGCGCGCGCCGGAAGTCGCGGCCCGCGCGGAGATACATGCGGCGCAGGCCCGAGGCGAACACATCCCAGACCGGGGCGGTGTGATACCAGGGCTCGTTCTCCCAGTCCTCGACGCGGGCGGCGACGGCCCGCAGCAGGTCCCGGGCGGCCGCCATCGCCGAGAGACTCTCCTCGACGTCGTGCGTCGCGCTCGTCGTCGCACGGGCCCACGTCTTCCACGCGGCCCGGCGCTCGGGGGTCAGCGACCGGGCGAGTGTACGCGCAGCCTCCCGGCGCGCGCCCGTCTCCCGGACCACGGCGATGCAGCGCGCCGCGTCCCGGATCGCCCGATCCTCCAGGTTGCGAACCGCCCGCGGCAATGCGTCGCGCCCGAGGCGCAGCAGCGCCCGCACGCGCTTGCAGGCCCGCCGCGCGTCGTGGACGCGGCCGTCCGGGTCGTTCGTCCCGTCGAGCCGCGCGAGCGCACGCCGCAGTTCGGCCAGACAGAGCGCGCGCACCCACGGCCCCGCCTCGGGCGGGGGCGTCTCGAAAATCGACTGTGCTGGGGCAGTGCCGGGCATGCGCGACCATGAAACCGGCCCGGGCCATCGTGTAAAGGGGAAACCGCCCGGCGCGACCGCGACCCCCACCGGTTTCTGGTTTCGGCGCACGCCTCGACCGATGCTCCGCCCCCCGCCCAACGCATCAGGAGTCCCGATGTCCGACTGCGAGGGTCGTCTGCACCGCGTCCTTGTGGGTACCTCGAACTCGAGCCGAACACGCGCATCCGCTACAAGGACGAGTTCGAGGACCCCAACCTGCCCGGCGTCCTCGAGGTCACCATCGAGCTGACGCCCGTTCTGTGCGGCACCGAGGTCCGGGCAACACAGACCGGCATCCCCGATCTCATCCCCCTCGGGATGTGTTACCTGGGTTGGCAGGAGAGCTTCGCGCAGCTCGCCGTGCTGGTGGAGCCGGACATCCCGGGCTGAGGCGCGACCCGGGCGCCGACGTCAGAACGCCGGCGCCGCGATCACTTCGACGACGTCCCCGACCGCCACCTCGCCGTCGGCGACGACCGAGCAATTCACCCCCCGCAGGCGGCGCCCCCGGGTCGACACGTGGTTGGCCCACTTGAGCGCGTCGTGCCCGAAGCGCGCGGCGTACTTTCGGCACCCCGTGTGCGGCACGGCGCTGATCTCGAGCACGGCGGTGCCGAGGCGCAGCCGCGTCCCCACCGGAAGGGCCTCCGTCGAGAGGTCGAGGTCGACCAGGAAGTTGTCGCCCGCGGCGTGCAAGGGCGCCACGTCCGAGGCAATCAGCGCGGCGACACGCGCGCTCATCAGCGTCACCTGCTCGCCCACCTCGCGCTCGGGATCGCGGGCCCAGCGGTCGCCCTCGACCCCGCCCGCCACCGTCACGGCGACGCGCGACGGCGTCTCGTGCTCTCCGCCGCCCGTCCGCACGCAGATCAGCTTCACCCGGCCCGCACCGCGCGGATCGTCCCCGCCCGCAGCGTGCAGCCGCTCCAGTTCTTCGAAGGTTCGCATCGGCATGCGCGGCACTGTACTCGATGCCGCCCACCGCTTCTCCAACGTTCGTCACGCCTCCCGAACGTCCGGCAACCACTCGCGAACGTTCGTTTCAACTCGTTGCCGAAGGCTGGCCACGGTCGCGGAGGACCCGACGAGTCCCCCGGGAGGCCTCGTCCGCGGGGCGGGTCTCCAGAACGCGCGAGCGTGGCGTCGACCGCCAGATGCACGGGCGAAGCGCCCTGCGTGCGACCGGCCGGCGGGGGCTGGCGCACTTCCGTCCGGGGGGGTAGATTCTGGAGATGTTCGAAACTCCCGAGTGGCGTGAAAAGGAGGCGCGTGCCGTCGCGCAGCGCGCGGCCAACGAAGCGGCGCTCGCGCGGGGCGAACCCCTGCCCTTCCCGAACCCGTGGGATGCGGTCGATGCCTCGAAGGTGCCCGCAGATGCGTCCCCGGAGCAGATCACGGCGAGCTACAAGGCGTTCTCTCTCCAATGTCGCCCCCGCACCCGCAAGCGTCATACGATCTGAGCCGGTTCGGCGAGCTGCTGGCGGCCATCGAGGACGCCGGGTTCGACGTCTGCGTGATTGGCGGCATCGCGGTCGGGGCCTACGGGCGGCTGTGCGGTCTTCCCGTCGTTTCCGCGGATCTGGATCTCTTTCTGGCGCCTCGGATGATGGACGACTTCCTGGACTGGGCCTCGGGGGCGGGGTTGACACTCGTCTACCGGCCGCAGCCCCGGGCGCTTCAATCTGCCGTTCTCGACTGGGAGGGGATCACCATCGACGTGCTGAGCGAGTCGGCGGGCCTTCCGTCGCCCGAGCTCGTGGCGGCTCGTGCCCGGGAGTTCGTCCTCGCGGGGCGCGATGGCCTCGTCGTCGCAGTGGCCGATCCCTTCGATCTGCTCGCCAACAAGCTGGCGATTGGCCGAGAGAAGGACCTGGCGCACATCGAGCTCCTCCGCCGTTTCGTCGAGGAGGAAGTCCTCGTCTCATTCAAGGAAGAGACCGGCCGCCGCCGGCTCGCCGCCGCCCGCCGTCTCATGGAGGTGCTGGGCACGACGACGCTGCCGCGCTCGCTGGCTGAGCGGATGTTGCCCGCAGCCCGCGACGCGCTTGGCCGCCGCTTCTTGGTGGGCTGCGTGCCCGGCACCGATCTCGCGGATGCGCTCGTCGCGGCCGCCGACGACGCCGCGGAGCGGACGCACCTCACCGGACTCCGCGCGCGGCGGGGTCTCGACGACCCGTGAGCCCGCGCCGCGCCCCCTACCCCTCGACGAACAGCCGCGTCGTCGTCTCGTTCAGGAACTTGCCGTCGGGGTCCTGTGCGCGGCGCACCGCGGTGAAGGCCTCGAAGCGCGCGCCGTAAAGGGCCCGCAGATCGGCGGCGGTGGCGCGTGTCTTCTTGCCGAGGTGGGGCCGGCCGCCGTAGGCGCGCATCAGGGACTCGAAGGCGTCGTAGAGGGCCGCGCGATCGGTGTCCTGCGGCGTGGCGAGCTCGATCCACGCGCTGCGACCGTGGTCGTCCTCGGGCCGCAGCATCGCCTGGGAGTGATTCGGGGTGAACCGCACCTCGATGATCGAACCGATGTTGCGCTCGGCGAGCAGCGCGCGGGTGCGTTCGACACACGGCCGCCAGGCGGCGTGCGGCACCGAGAACTCGATCTCGTCATGCATGTAGAACAGCTTGCGACCGAAGCCATCGCTGCTCGGCATGACGAGCCGCTTGTCCGGCGCGAGCAGGTTGGAGAGCGGCGAGTCCTCGTCGATGTCGGCGAGCAGCTCGGCGGCCGCCGGCACGAACGCACTGATGGCGAAGTCTTCGATCTCGGCCCGCGCACGCTGCCGCTCCCAGCCCGGCGTCAGGGGCTCGGAGGTGTGATTCCAGGTGTGCATTCGCACGCTCTCACCGTCCGCCGTGCCACCCACGTAATAGAAACTCAGGTGGTCGTTCTCGTCGATGAGACGCTCGATTTCGGCCTCGCTCCGCGCGCGGTCGACCATCGCCGTCGTCTTCGCCAGATGGAACCGCGGCACGAGCTCGACCTCGACCTCGGTGACGACCCCACAGACGCCGAGGCCACCCATGACTGCGTGAAACAGCGGGTCCCCGGCCCGGACCTCGCGCGCCGTGCCATCGGCGGCGACGACGCGCAGCGCCCGGACCTGTGTCGACAGAAACCCGTGTGTCCGCCCCGTGCCATGCAGATCCGTGGCCAACAGACCGCCGATGGCTTGCGCGTCCGTGCTGCCGAGCACGGGCAGTGCCAGGCCGGCCCCCCACAAGGCGCGGTTGAGGTCGCGGGCCCGGATGCCCGCCTGCACGCGCGCGATGCGGCGCCCGGCGTCCAGCGCGAGCACGGCGTCGTAGGCGTCCAGCGAGAGGAGTGTCCCGTCCGTCAGCGGCGAGGCGTTGAAGCTGTGTCCCGCCCCCACGACGCGCAACCGACCGGCGGCGCGCACGGTTTCTCGGATCTCGGCCTCCGTCCGCGGTTTGACGTAAGCGGCCGGCTCGCAAGCATAGTCACCCGACCAGTTGGTCCAGCGGCCCGAGCGGCTGTCATAGCGCCCCTCGTGCCCGGGCAGCCCCTCGGAGAGCGCCCGGACGGCGTGCCCGAGATCCCGTGCGCCCGTCGTCGCCCAACGCCCGACGTCGGCGAAGAAGCCACGCAGGCCGGTGCGGCGGTCGATGGTCTCGAGCAGAAGCTCCGCCAGGAGACCGAGCCCGGCGCCCCGCAGCGCGTCGTCCACCGCGCCCGCCGACCAGGCCTCGTGCGTCGACGGCGCCTGCTCGAGCTCACCCGCCAGCGTCGCGAGGACGGTCAGCTCGGCATCGCGCAGCCGGCCGGCGGTCCGGCGCTCGTGCTCGGCCAGGACGACCCGCCGGGCGAAGCCGCGCGCCTGCCGCTCCGCCTCGCCGAAGATCGCGTCGTCGATCAGCGCCGGCACCCGGTCGACGAGCGACCGATACACGGCCTCGCTCAGCGCCGGTTCCGGACACGGGCGCAGCGCCACCCCGTGTGTCGTGCCAGCGCTCGAAGGCCACGCCAGCCACGCGCGCAGGTCGTCGGCGTCGAGCGCCGCCGCCTCGCCGCCGAGCAGCGCGAGCGCCGCGTCGTCGAACTCGAAAGCGCCCCCGGCGGCGTCGAGGCGAGCGGTCACGGCGGCCCGCTCGGTGGGGGTCAGGGCCAGAAACGCGGGGTGTTGTTTCAGTTCGTGCGCGTTCATGGACGTGGACTGTATGCCATCCCGCGAGCCCGGTGACCCCGATTCCTCCGCGATCTGGCGTTTCGGTGGACGTGCACGCGGGGGCTGGTCCGATCTTCGTGGCGAACACGAACCTCCGCCCGGCTCCAATCGTCGGACGTCGTCGCGGACCTTCACCCCGTCGAACAGATGGGGCCCCCCTTTGTGAGGCGCACGGACTCGCCGAATCGCCGGGGTGCCCGGAACGCGCGGTCGCGCCTTGCCCTCGGCGTGCTCGTCCGCGCCCTGGAGAGCATCGACCTCGGCCTCGAGCGGCACAGAGGCACTCTCTCGGTGGTCGCGTTGCCGGCTCGCTTCATCACTCTTCCCTTCCGGCGACGCGCGCCGCGGGGTTTGCCGTCGGCGGGTTGGTGGCCTATCGTTTCCACATGGACGTGAGCAAGCAACCACTGCTGGTCACCCTCGATGTGCACGCTCACGAGCCCGGCGACCTCGGGACCGGGCGGGTTATCGGGCTGTCGTCGTCCTCGGTGAGCCGCCATCGCGGGCCGCTCCGTGCATTGCGGAACGACTCGCCGCCCGTCCCGTTCGGTGCCTGGGCGCGCCTGATCGTCGTGATCGCGTTCGTCTGGGCCGCCCCACCGTTCAACGGGCCTGCGCGCGCCGGCCCCCCCCCGCTCGATGGGCCGGAGCCGGAGTACGACACCGAAGCCGGGCCATATCCCGGGTGGCCGTTCGCCGCGATCACCTCCGAGTGTGATTCGCTTTCCCATAGGATTAGGAACGAGTCGATCGAGATCGTCGCAACGAGCCCGGGCCGCATCGAGTTCATGGGGCGGTGTCGAAAGGTGCTCAACCCGGTGAAGCACATCGTCAGCGACTGGAACCGCATGACGCTTCACGGTCCAGTCTCCTGGTCGACGAGCGTCACCGTGGGAGAGAGACTCTGGTTGACATTCGTCGGCGAGGAGGGGTTCTCGCCGATGAGGTACCGCTGGGAGGGGCAGCGGTCCAGGCTCTACACCCTCCTCTTGTTCGACGACCGCGGAAATCTCATTGGGGCTGCGGTTTCGCGCCGCCTCACGGGATGGCGCCGCTGTGAGAAGACGTGGAGCCCGCGGTGGGAAGTCAGCGCCGTCCCGGGCGAGAGAGACGAACAGAGAAACGAACCCGAGAAGAGGCCCTTCCTGCTGGCAGACTTCGCTCGCTGGCTCGATGCGATGCCCGACCGTCTCCCGGAGAAGTACGACATCGAGTGGTACGATGGACCGAACAGGACCCGCCCGAGAATGGGCGTGAACTTCCTGTTTCAGGCCCGGATCTATTCGCCGACCGGCGGGACGACGGGTCCGATCGGCCCCGGCGAATCCGGGACGGTGACCGTCGGTGGTCGGTCGCTCGTGGTGCGAATCGTCGAGGCGAACGCTGCCCGCCTCCGCCGACGGCCGTTCGCATGCCTGAACGAGCGATCGTTTCACGGAATCAGGGAAACGCATGGCCCGATGCCACCAGGGTACCTCAGCCTGGTCGTCGAGCCGGCAGTGGTGCCGCCCCCCAGTGCACCTCCGAGCACGCCACTGAGCACCCCGCCGAGCGCGCCGCCCAGCACCCCGCCGAGCGCGCCTCCGAGCACACCACCGAGCGCGACGCCCAGCACCCCGCCGAACGCGCCGTCTGGTGGAGCGCCCCCCCGTCCGTAGCGGCCAGGTCACCCGACCACTTTTGCCAGTCTCCAGGGCGACCCGAACCCCGCCGCGCGCGGACGATGCCGGCCGGCAAAGGCGCGAGGCGCGCACTCAGGTGGGCCGTTCGTCGTGGACATCGGCTTGGATTGCTGCGTAGATGGTGCTGACGACAGTTCCGAAAATGACGGTCCGATTCGGATTCAGGGAAAATGATTCCAGGCCAACTCCATCTCGGCGCTCGTGCAACGCTGGTGCAGACGGCCCTCGCGTTGGTGACGCGATTCCATCACGGGTATTTGAAGAATCTGCTCCTGGCGTCGTGCGTCAGGGGGCGCGGGCTTGGTCGAGCAGCGCCCACTCTCAATCCGCTGGTCCCGTCCGTCCTGGCCGTTCTGCTCACCTGGCTGGTGTTTTCGAGCTGCGCGGTGGCGAGCACCGTGGGCGGTCGATGGACGCCTGTCGGTGCACCCGAGCTCCAGGTGGTCTGTCGCTCGGAGGAATTGCGGATTAGGATGGGGAATCAGATTCCCAGCGAGCTTCGCCTGATCCAACTCCCGCTGACGGGCTATGTTCAGTTCCCCTTCGTTTCGGGCGTCGTCACCGAATCAACCCCCAACACACTCGCGTTGGATGCGCTGGCATCGCTTGAACTCCCCGGACGCTGGAACGAAATTTACAGTTTCATCGGTTCGAGCGCAGGTGTCGAAAAGATCAGACTTCGGGCCGGCAATACCCGATTCCCGACCCTCGGCATCGGCGCCCGCATCCACTTCAGCTTCGAGCTGATCTTCGCGGGTGTCGAGTGTTGGCCCAACCAGGACAACGAAGTTCGATGGGTCCGCCCGGATGAAGTCATCATCTGGGACGATCTCGATGCGCCACTTCTCTACCACTACCGTTCCGCCGCGATTGCCGTGAATCGCAACGGCCACGTTCGTGGCGGCCCTCACGGCGTGGCCCCGCTGAACATCAGCAGGAATACCCGGAAGGGCACCCCCCCGCATCCCTTGGCACAGCGGTTCAGACTACAGCCCGAATGGCTCGCCCTCCGCACGCGGAAGACGAAGTGCGCCGGAACAACGTCACTGCGGGTCCGACACGAGAAGTCCAGTCGCCTGAGTTGCCTCGGACAGACGGTTCCGTTTTCCGTCGCCGACCACGAAATGGAGTTCGTGTTCCTCGGCGCCGACCTCTGGGACCTCGAGCACAAGGGGCGCGAAGCCTTCTTCGCGGACGGAACGCCGGTCGGCGTGGCGGTGGCGTTTGCGTACTGGCGCTCGCGTTGAATTTTCTGGCCCCCTCCTGCCTGGTCACCCGACCACTGGTGCCACTCTCCAGGGCGACCCGAACCCCGCCGCGCGCGGACGATACCGGCAGGCAAAGGCGCGAGGCGCAATCGGGCCCGGTATGCCATACTCCCGCCATGCGGATTCTGTTTCCCCTGCCCACCGAGGATTTCGAGCCGACCGAGTCGGCCGTGCCGTGGCGCGCGCTGACGGACGCCGGGCACGCCGTCGTATTCGCCACGCCGGACGGGCAACCCGCGCGCCCCGATGAGCGCGTGCTGACGGGGCGGGGCTTCGGGCCGTGGCGTCCGTTCCTGCGGGCGGGTCGGCACGCGCGCGCGCTGTGCGACGAGATGCAGGCGTGCGAGGCGTTCCGCTCGCCCTTGCCCTATGCCGCCCTCGACGCGGACGACTTCGACGGCCTCGTCCTGACCGGCGGCCACGCCCCGGGCATGCGCACGTACCTCGACTCGGAGATCGTCCACACCGTCGTCGCCCGCCACATGCGCGCCGGCAAGCCCGTGGGCGCGATCTGTCACGGCGTCCTGGCCGCCGCGCGCGCCCGCGACCCGGAGACGGGGCGGTCGGTGCTCCACGGCCGCAAGTCGACGTCGCTGACGGCCACGCAGGAGCTCACGGCCTACGGCCTCACGGGCCTCTGGCTCGGCCGCTACTACCGCACCTACGCGAAAACGGTGCAGCGCGAGGTCGTCGAGGCCCTCGCCTCCCCGAAGGACTTCGCGACGGGCCCGTTCAACATCCTGCGCGAGGGTCCCGCGCGCCCCGATCGCGGTTTCGTGCTCCGCGACGACAACTACGTCTCCGCGCGCTTCTACGTGGACACCTACAAGTTCGCGCAGGTCTTTCTGGAGGTCCTCGCCGAGCGCACATCGCGCCCCTGACCGTCCCCGTTGCCCTCTCCGTCTCCGGCGCCCAAGTCACTCGAGTCACGGCCCCCCACCGACGGACAAGCCCCACGGCCCCCCCAGTGGCCACGACACGGCCATCGATTGGCCACCTTCGGCCACCGTCGGCGGCGCGCTTCGTGGGATGCATGGCCCATCCCTGACGAAAATCCGGAGACGAAACATGCAGACGCGATTCAGCGTGGCGGTCGGCCTGTGCGCGCTCGCGCTCGCCGCCTGCGACAAGGCGGACGCCGAGCCCGGCGTGGAT
>JAKLJY010000124.1 GCA_023150895.1 Myxococcota bacterium
GCGCCGCCGGACCCGCCGGACCCGCCTTCACCGCCGACCGCCGCGCCACCGGTCCCGCCGGAGCCGCCGGAGGGCATGCCGCCCTCACCGCCGACCGGCGCGCCGCCGCCGCCGCCTTCCCCCGAGCCGCCGACGGCCGCGTCGCCTGCGCCCGCCGAGCCGCCACCATCACCGCCGCAAGCCGCCAGCGTGAGCGAGATCAGCGCCGGGGCGAGTCGGAGTCGCCTCATCAGGATGTCTTGCATTCGTGTTCCTCCGCGTTTCGAGTCGAGGTCGCCCCGCTGGCCGACCGCTCACTCCGATGCAAACGCCGTGAACAAAGTTTCACGAATGCGAAATAACCTTATTCAAACAGTGAACAAGTTCGGGATTTCGCGGGTCAGCTCCCCCCCGTCCCGATCGTGAACCGGAAGCAGGCCCCATGCCCCGGGCTCGACTCGGCCCAGACGCGGCCACCGTGACGTTCGACGACCCGGGCGACGGTGGCGAGGCCGACCCCGTTGCCCTCGATGCTGCGGTCGTGGAGCCGCTGAAACGGCCGGAACAGCTTGTCGGCAAACGCCATGTCGAAGCCGACGCCGTTGTCCCGGACGAAGTAGACGCCGTCCTCCGTCTGCCCGAACTCGACGCGGGGGTGCGGCACCGTCCGCGTGAACTTCACCGCGTTGTCGCAGAGGTTCTGGAGTAGCGCCCGCATGAGGTCCTGATCGGCGCGTGCGGGCAGGCTCGCCGGGATGACCCACTCGATGCGGTCGGCCCCCGGGGCGCCCGCGAGCATGTCGACGACCTCGCGGGCGACGGCGGCGAGGTCGAGCGGCCGGAGCGTGAGCGTCGCGCGGCCGACCCGGGAGAGCGCGAGCAAGTGCTCCGTGAGTTCGTTGAGGCGCTCCGCGTTGTGCGCGATGCGGCCGAGGAGCGCCTGCGCCTCGACGTCGAGGCTCTGCCGGTGGTCCGCGAGCAGCAGCTGGCTGAATCCCTGGATCGTCCGCAGCGGTGTGCGCAGGTCATGCGAGACCGTGTAGGCGAACGACTCGAGCTCGCGATTGACCGCCTGGACCTCGTGCATGGTGCGCTGCAACGTGAGCTCGGCGCGGCGCCGGTCGGTGATGTCCTCGCCCGACGACAGCGTGCCGGTGATGCGGCCGGTGTCGTCGCGGAGGACGACGTTGTGCCACGCAATCAGGCGCTCCTTGCCGTCGGCGCGGAGGACCGGGTTCTCGTACCGTGCGATGCCGTCGACGTGTCCGTCTCCGGCCATCAGCCGGCTGAAGACCGTCTGGACGCCGTCGCGCATGGCCTCCGGGACGAAGCGCCCGAACCAGTCGCTGCCGACGATTTCGTCGACGGGGCACCCCAGGATCTCGGCCGCCCGGCCGTTGGCGAGCTGTACCCGTGCGCGGGCGTCGAGCCCGATGAACATCACGCCCGCGACGTCCAGATACTGCTGGGCGCGGTCGCGCTCGGCGCGCAACGCCTGCGCCGCCAGCGCCCGTTCGGCGACCTCGGCCTCGAGGTCGAAGTAGCGGCGGACGAGCTGCACGAGCTCGTGCCCGGTGACGCGCTGCACCACCCCGAAGACCCCCACCGGGGCGCCGCGGGCGTCGAAGTCGATCTCGCCGTCGCAGTGCACGGGGATGGCGTGCCCGTCCGCCCGCCGCAGGCGCATGTCGAACGCGAACGACGAGCCGGACGCGAAGTCCTGCTGCATCCGCTCGATGACCGGCTGCCGGTCGTCGGGGTGCACCCATTTCATGGCCTCGACGAGGCCGAGGCGGTTCTGGTCGGCCCCGATCCCGATCAGGGCGCAGAATTCCGGCGAGAGCTCGAAATGCAGGGCGGCGTGGTCCCAGCGCCAGGTCGCGAGCTGAGCGAGGCGCGCGGCCCGCTCGAGCTGACGGTCGCGCTCCGAGAGACGCGACTCGATGGCCTCCTGTCGAGACGCGTCGAGGACGAGCACCGAGAACCACGTCGCTCCGGCGACGCTGAAACGCGTCTGGGTGACCTCGGCCGGAAAGGCGGCCCCCCCGGGTCGCTGGGCGAAGCGCCGGGCCCGTTCGCCCTCCGGCAGCTCCTCGGGCAGCAGCGCGCCGACGTGGAACGTCTGAAGTACCTCGGCCGGGCGACCGAACAACGCGGCCGCGGGCGCGTTCGCCGCGACGATGTGGCCGTCGACCGTCGTGACGATCAGGGCCTCCGGCGTGGCCGCCAACAAGAGGCTGAATTCGGGCGGGGTCTCCGGCGACACGGTCGAACTCCTCGACGCTCGTGGATACCATGACGCCGCGCCCGGCGCTCGGTTGTGCGCCACCGTCACCCGCCGGAGAGCACCTCGACGACCGCCCGCGTGCCGGGCCACTCGAAGGTGCGCTCGACGCAGATCGGCCGCGTCACCTCGCCCGGCACGTCCACCGCGCCGGGTTCACCGGGCTCGACCGTCGCCGCGAGCCCCCAGCAGATCGTGGCCTTCCAGGTGCCCCCAGGCGCCGGCCCTCGCTGCTCACACCGGCCGTCCTCGGACGCCCGGCTCGCGATGCCGTCCCAGTCGAGCGTATAGGACCCGCTGGCCGTCCCGCCGGTGATGTCGCGCACCATCGGGCGCGCGGCCCCGCAGACGCCCTCCGGGGGGCCATCGCAGGCCTCGAGCTCGCACATCTCCGCCAGGAAGTACCGAACGCCGTCGTGCTCGAGCGTCAACCAGCCGGGCTGACCGGCGGCGTCGGAGACCTGGACCCAGATGGACTCGGGGACGTCGTTGGTCACGGTCAACCCGAAGCGCACGCCCTCCGTCGGGCCGGCGTCGACCGGGGGGACCGCCCCGGTATCGGGCCCCGCGGCCCCCGCGTCGTCCACGGGGGCCGCGTCCGGCAGCGCCCGGGCGTCCGTCGCCGCGCCGCCGGCGTCCGGCTCGGCCGCCGCATCCGCGGTCCCCCCTGCGCCCGCATCGGCGCTCGGGTCGGCGCCGCCGTCGGGGTCGGGCGGCTCGCCCGGTCGCGCGTCGCGCCTCAGCCCGCCGTCGGGGAGCGGGTGGGCGCCGATGGGGTCGCTCTCGGCGCCGCAGGCCACGAGCAGCGCCGCCCCGAACGTGAGACCGGGCAGCGTGCGGCACGAAAAACCGAGGGGGTTGCGGTGGAATTTCATCGAATCTGCCTCCGGAAGTGGCTGTCCGCGGGCATCGCGGAGAACGACGACCGCGAAGTGCAAGCCCCGCGCCGCCCGCTCGGTTATGCTGCGCGCCATGGCCGACTCCCCGCCGCGCCTGGTCTGGGCCACGGATCTGCACCTGAACTTCCTGACGGAGACGGGCGTGCGCGCCTTTGCGCGGCGGCTCGGCGAGCGCACCCCGGCCGCCGTCGTCGTGACCGGCGACACGGGCGAGGCCACGGACGTCTGCGGGCTGCTCGCGACCCTCTCGGCGCACGTCGACGCGCCCATCGCCTTCGTGCTCGGCAACCACGACTACTACTTCGGCAGCGTGCCCGAGGTCCGCGCGAGCGTCCGCGCCCTGTGCGAAACCAATGCGCGCCTGACCTGGCTGCCGGCGGTCGACGCGCTGCCGCTCGCGCCCGACCTCGCGCTGGTGGGCGTCGACGGCTGGGGCGACGCGCGCCTGGGCGACGTCCGCGGCAGCGGGGTCTGGCTCAACGACTTCCGGATGATCGCCGAGCTGCGCCATCTCTTTCGCGACGCGCTCATCGCCCGACTGAACGCGCTGGGGGACGCCGAGGCGCAAAGCCTCGCCCCCCGGCTCGAACGCACCCTCGCGCGCTACCCCAATGTCGTCGTCGCCACCCACGTCCCCCCGTTTGCGGAGGCCTGCTGGCACGAGGGACGCATCTCCGATCCCGACTGGCTGCCTTACTTCACCTGCAAGGCGGTGGGCGACGTGCTGCTCGACGCCGCCGATCGCCACCCGGACCGCCACCTCGTCGTGCTGTGCGGCCACACGCACGGGCAGGGCACTGCGCATCTGAGGCCGAACCTGGTCGTCCATACCGGACCGGCGACGTACGGTGCGCCGGCGTTCCGCCCGATCGACCTCGACGCGCTGCGCCACGCCACGCCCGCCGGGCCGGCCGACTGACGGCGACGGGCGGCCCGCGCCGTCGATTCAGATGCTCACGCCGATGGCCCGCCGCAGCAGGTGGTGGCTCTCCGAGAGGGCGTACTTCACGAGGTCCTGCAGCCGCGCCCGACCCCGCACGGCGAACGTGAGATCCGCCCCGGGGGGGACGTCGAGGGCGCCCCCGGAACGGGCGAGGTGCTCGATGGCGGGCCGCAGCTCGCCACAGGCGATGAGGCCGAAACGGTCGGCCGTTCGCATGACCCCGATGAGGGCCGACTCGCCGGTGTAGAGCGCTGGGAGCGTCCCCTGGCGGCGGCGCTCGATCTCGGGCCGGAGCTGCTCGACGACCTTGCGCGGCAACGCGTCGAGCAACTCGCGCTCCCGGTCGCGCTCGCTGCCGTCCGCGCTCGGCGTGAACAGGCCCTCGAGCACCCGCAAGAGCTCGACGGCCCGCTCCGTGTCGATGTCGTGGACCCGGGCGAGCCCGTACCGGGCGAGGGCTACCGCCCGGGCGACGGCGAAGCGCCGATGCAACGGACCGACCTCGTCCGTGGTGGCCGCCTCGCCGAGGAGCACGGTGGGCCGGTCCCCGGGCACCAGCGCCACCACGTCCGCGACGTCCGGCGAGAAGAGCAGCTCGAACTGTCGCGTCCCGCACAGGCCCTGCACCAGTTTCAGCTCGGCCGGCGTGAAGAGTCGGTCGGGCTTGCGCATGTTGCCCGGCAGCAGACGCGCCCCGAACTGTCGGGAGAGCGCCGGGTCGAGGGGGCCGATGATCGAGACGATGGGGCTCTCGAAGGCCGGATGGTGCAGGTGGGCGACGAGCAGCGCTTCGGGCACCGGCCGCACGCCCCGATCGAGCCCGCGGCGCACGCGCTCCCGCAGGGTCTGGAAACGGGCGTCTTCCTCGGCCGTCAGGGCACGCAGCAGCTCGAGCGCGGCGAGCACCGGGTACAGGCGTTCCTCGTCCCCATGTCGCTCGACGAGCCCGGCCAGGGCCCGCAGCGCCTCGACGTCGCAGATGTCCCGCTCCAGGATGCGGGTCAGATGCTCGGTGCTCTCGGCCGGGTTGGCCTGACCCTCGCCGAGCCGCACCAGGGCAAACCGGGCGTCCCGGGTGGTGGGTCCCTCGCGGGCCGTCAGCGTCTGGAGCACGACCTTGGCGCCGGCGCGATCCCCCCGGTCCTGGCGGATGCGCGCGACGTAGGCCAGAAGCAGGCCGGCGGCGCGCTCCGGACGCTCCGGGAGCTGCAGGATGTCCGGGTGGCTGGCCAGGTAGGCGTCGACGGTCGCCGTGTCCCCCTGCCCTTCCCAGAGTCGAAGCAGCGCCAGACTCGCCGGGGCGCAGGCGGGATCGAGCTCGACCGCGGCCCGGTAGTGTTCGACCGCCGTCCCGAACGCCTGAAAGCCGGTCTGGTGGATTCGCCCCAGGTAGAACCGGTAGAGCGCACGGTCCGGGGCCGGGGCGGCCGACTCCTCGGCAATCGCGGACAGGAGCGTCATCGACTCGCGGGCATCGTGATAACGCCCCTGCAGATACTGGCACTGCGCCATCTGGAAGAGCGCCTGCCGGTGCGCATCGTCGAGGTGCAGCACGCGCCGCAGACACTCGAGCGCGCGCGCGGGCTCGACGGCGAAGTCGGTCCAGATTTCGGCCTCCCAGAGCAGGGCCTCGATGAGGGCGCCCGTGGCGTCCCGGCGGCTCGCGCTGCGATCCGTGAACGCGCGCAGCGCGCGGGTCGCCTCCGGCCAGCGCCGCCCCGCGATGTAGAGTTCGACGAGCGGGCGCAGCAGGCCGAGGTCGTCCGGGCAGAGCTGCGCGGCCTCGGCGAAACACCGCTCGGCCTGGTCGAGTTCGAGGCGCTGCGCGTGCACCTGCCCCCGCAACGCGACCATCCGGGCCCGGCGCGGCAGATCGTCCTTCTCGCGCGCCCCGGCCTCCGCCTGGGCCAACCGGCCGAGCATCTCCTCGGCGACGCCCTCGGCCCGGGCCCGCCCTGCGCTCTCGACGAGCAGCGACAGGGCGTCCTGGTGATCGGGGTGGAGCTCCAGGGCGATCTTCAGGCACTCGGTCGCCTCGATCGTCCGACCGAGGCGCAGCGCCACCAGGCCGCGCTGCACGAAGACCTCGGCGCGCTGCGGCCGGGGCCACTTGTCGAGGTTCTGGTTGCTCAGCACCTGCAGATGCGGCGCCGCCCCTTCCCAGGCCTCGCGTCGCACCGCGTCGGCCGCCAGCGCCCGCACCGCGGGAAGGCAGGCCGGGTACAGGCTCACGGCCCGGCGGTAGTGCACGATCGCGGCCTCCGGATCGCGCAGGTGGACCTCGTGAATCTCGGCGATGCGGGCCAGGACGCTCGCGCGCTCCCGCGGCTCGTCCCAGAGCTCGACCTCGCGCGCGAGGTACTGAATCACCGTGATCCACTGGCCGGCGGCGGCCGCCAGCTCCCGCAGCCCGTGCAACGCGGGGAAACAGCGCGCATCGAGTTCCAGCGCCCGCCGGTAGTTGCGCGCGGCGGCATCCGGTTGCCCGAGCTGCGTCTCCTGCACGGAGCCGATCCGGAAGAGCACGTACGCCTGCTGCCGGCGCTCCGGCGACAGCGAGAGCTCGCGCTCGCTGATCTCGACGAGCTCCGACCAGCGTTTCTGCGCCTCGAGCAACCGGCAGAGGGCCCGCACCGTGGGGAGATCTTCCGGCGCCCGCTCGAGGACCGCGCGCCAGACGTCCGTGGCCCCGGGCAGGTCGCGCAGGCCCGTCTCCAGTGTCTGTGCGAGGCGACGCAAGAGCGGTGCGGGGTCCTCCGGGGACTGTTCGAGGCGCGCGCGCAGCAAGGCGGCGAGCTCGGCCCACTTCTCGGCCCGCGGATACAGCCGCTCGAGGGTCGCGGTGACTTCGGGCGCCGGGGGCAGGGCCGTCAGGCAACGGCAGGCGTCCTCGTAACGGCCCACCTGCTCGAGGAGCGCCGCGAGCTTCAGCGCCGTCCCGACGCGCTCCCGGGTCGTCGTGCGGGTCTCGTTCAGGAACGCCTCGTAGAGCGCGATGCTCAGGCCCGCGTCCGGCGTCTTGGCCAAAATGCCCTCGATGACGCGATAGAGGCTCAGATCCGTCGGCTGGAGGCGCCACGCGTCGAGGAACGCCCGCGCGGCGTCGAGGGGGCGATCGAGCCGCTTGTAGTACAGGTGCCCGAGCCGGACCGCGAGATCGCGCAGCTCGTCGGGACGGTCCGCCGGAAGGGCGGCGCGCTGCGCCTCGACGACACGGGCGAGCAAGGGCCAGTCCTTCTGGCCGACCGCGATCTGTTCGAGCGTGTCCAGCAGCTCGGGGTCGCGCTCGCCGGCCTCGAGGGCCGCCAGATACAGAGAGCGGACCTGCTCGGGCTCGACCCCGCGCCGCTCCAGCATCCGCGCGAGGTGCAGCTTCACCGAGGGTCGCCCGGAGGCCTCCAGCGCCCCGTCGGCCAGCATTCGCAGAGCCTGGTCGATCTCGCCGAGGGCGGCCCGGCAGACGGCCAGATCGGCGCGGAACTCGGGCAGCGCCTCGGCGGCGGCCTCCAGATGGGGCAGCGCGTCGTCGGGCTGGTTCAGCCGATGCAGGAGCAGGCGACCGAGTGCCCCCGCCCGAGCCGGCGTCGGCGCCCGGCGCTGCAGGCGTTCGTGCACCTCGCGCAGCGGCAGAAAGGCCCCCGCGCCGGCCAGCGCCTCGGCCAACCGTTCACCGAGGGCCAGCGTCGCCGCCAGCGTCTCCGGCGTGGGGGTCTCGGTCATGGCGCGAAAGACCGGCAGCGCGCCGGCCGGATCATCGAGGGGCCCCAGGAAGAGCTCGGCCGCTTCGAGCCGCAGGGCCTCCCGCCGGGTCGCGTCGCCCGTCCGTTCGGCCTGCCGGGCCTTCAGCTCCGCCAGCCCGGCGATGTCTCCCACCATCGGCAGGAGCCGCGCGAGGCGCTGTTCGGCCTCCGAATCGCCCGCGCGCCACGCGAGGACGGCCTGATGGGCGCGCACGGCGGCGGCGACCTGACCGCCGGCCTCGTAGGCGCGGGCGAGGGCGGCGGCCGCCTCGGCACGGGCATCCGCATCGGGCGCCCCTTCGAGCGCACGGGCCGCCGCCGCGAGGGTCGCGTCGCCGAAGTCCGGCCACGGCTCGCCGTCGCCCTGATCGAGACCACCCGCGCCGGCCCGCGCCCGTTTCAGCTTGCGAGCCACCACGGCCCGTGCCGGATCGGCCTCCGGCGCACGAACCACCTCGTCCCCCTCTTGCCAACGGCTCGGCTCCGGCCGCGAGGGAGCGGGGGGGGGCGTCGCCCCCGTGGGGGGCACCGAATCCGGAGAGACCGCGGCGGGCAGCGCAGGCGGTGTCGCGCGCGAGGGCAGGCGGGGCAGGGGCGGCAGGCTCTGCGGGCCCGGGGCCGCGCTCGCCCGCAGCGCCGGAGACGGCGTCGGCAGGGCCCGCAGCGTCCCCTCGGTGCCACCCGCTCCGGGCGGCGTGCTCCGGGACGCGGGCGTCGGGAGCCGCGGCAGGGCGGGCAAGGCCCCCGGAATGGCGGCCCGACTGGCGATGATGGCGGCGAACGCCGCGGGTTCCGGGTCGACGCGCGTCGGCTCCGGCGCGGCGTGGGTCGTGTCCTCCGGCAGCTCACCCACGGCCGTCGAGGGGTCCGCCCCCGCCGCCGTCCCGACGTCGAGTTCGAGTTCGATGTCGACCTCGATGGCCGGCAGGGACTCGAGGGCGGCGTGCATCGAGTCGGCGTCGGCGTCGGCGTCGGCGTCGGCCGGCGGGTGCGTCGCCGCGGGCGGGGCCGCCAGGCGCGCGAGCCCGTGCTCGGCGGCCCGTCGCACGCCGGCGGGCGCCCCGGGCAGTCGCGCCGCAGTGGCCGCCTGTTCGTACTGTGCCCGGGCCGCCTCCGGGTTGCGGAAGTGGCGTTCGGCCAGCTCACCCAACCGCAGGTGCGTCTCGGCCCGTTCGACGGGCGAGATCCGGTGGCGCAGGCGGTCCTCCAGGTGCACCCGCAGGTCGGAGAACCGCTCGGTGCGCTCGTAGAGTCGCGCCAGTTCGGCGCTGGTGGCGGCATCCCCGGGCTGGTCGGCGAGCGCCTCCTGCAGTCGCTCGATGGCCCGCTCGAGGTCGCCCTCGTGTCGCTCGTGCAGACCGGCCAGCTCGCGCGCCAGCGGGAACCGCTCCTCGGGCCGGTCGATGAGGGGCAGCTCGCGCGCCAGGATCTCGGCGAGCGGTTTGTAACTGCCGCGGACTCGGCAGACCCCTTCGATCAGCCGCAGGGCGCTCAGATTCTCGGGCTGCAGGTCCAGTACCCAGAAGAGGTAGGTAAGGGCCTTTTCGTGCTCGGTGGTGTGCCGCAGCAACGTGCGGCCGATCTTCAGAAAGAGGTCCGCGCGGCGCTCCGGTTGCTCCGTGACGTCCGCCTCGAACTGCCAGGCGCGCACGCGCTCGTGGGCGGGCGCGCGGGCCGCGAGGCGCTGGAGCGCGCGTAGCAGGCCGACGTCCCGCTCGACCCGGGGGGCACCCGTCGCCGTGCGCCGCGCGAGGGCGGAGAGGGCGGTGTCGGGGTCGAAGCGGGCGTGTTCGTGGAGCGCGCCGAGCGCCAGCCGCAGCGTCCGTTCCGGCAGCACGTTGCGGGCGCCCGGCCCGGTGCTGTCCGGGTGGCGATGCCGTGTCCACTCCTCGGCCAGCGCGGGCCAGCGCCGCGTCTGCCAGCACAGCCGCTCGACGAGCTCGGCGGCGTCGGCCTCGTCCGGGTAGCGGGCGAGGACCTGCCGCGCCACGCGTTCCGTCTGCGCCTCGTCCCCGCGCCGGGCCGCGATCGCCAGCGCGCGGGCCGCGAACAGGCGGTCGAGTCCCACCTCCCCGAGCTGCTCGGACTCCTCCGAGAGCCGTCGCATCAGCGGGAGAGGCCCTTCCGTCACCGCCGAGAGGACCCGCTTCAGCCCGATGACGGCATGCAAGGTGCCGCCCCGGCTCTGTCCGTAGAGGAGGTCTGCGCGCAGCGACTCGCCGATGCGCAGCTCCCAGATCTCGGCCGCCAGGAAGCGCAGCGCCGCCGCGACCGTGCCCGGCACGAAGGCCGTCATGGCCTCCAGCCACTCGGCCGTCGCGGCGTGGTCGCCCCGGGCGACCGCCTCTTCGAGCAGCCGCCAGCAGGCGGTGGCGTCCTCGGTCGCCGCCTGGGCGAGCGCGTCGAGCCCCCCCGTCCGGTCGTCGAGTTCGTCGAGGAGGAAAAGCCCCAGCCGACGCTTCGACTCGGCGTCGCCCAGGCGCGCCACGCGGGCTTCCAGCCGGAATCGTTTGTGGGCCTGATCGGCCAGCAGCGGCTCGAGCAGAGTCAACAGCTCCGGCCCGCCCTCGGTGCCCTCGACCAGCGCCGCCGCCCGCCCGGCTCGGGCGGCGTCCCGCCATCGGAACAGGAAAAGCAGCAAGAACGACTGGCAGAGTTCGGCCCGGTCGCGCGCGTCGAGGCCGATCCGGACGAGGTCCTCCAGCCGCGAGAAGAGATCGGCGGCGAGCGCGGAGTCGTCGCGCGCCACGGCCAGATCACGCAGCGCGAGGAACGCCGGCAGATGGGCGGGCCAGGCCTCGAGCACCGCTTCGTAGGCGCCCTGCGCACCGTCTTCGTCCCGCAGCTCGTGGACCAGAATCTCCGCCCGCTGGAAGTGCTGCCGGGCGACCTCGGCGGGCTCGCGCACCGTCGCCGCCCGGCGCTCGAGGCACGCGGCCAGCCGCCGCCAGGCGTCGTCGTCCGGGAGCAGCGGCGCCGGTGTCCCGGCCGGGCGGGTGTCCTGCATGCGCTACCGATGCTCCAGGATCCAGATCGTCGCGAACGCCAGGGCAAAGCCGAGCGTGATCGCCGCCGCCCAGAGCAGGTACACGCCGAGGGGCGCCCGACGCGAAGCCGCCGTGGGCGGCGCGGCCGACACCTCGGCGGTCAGGCGCTCCGGCGGCACCGTGGCCTCGCCCGGGGCCGGCACCACCGCGGCCTCGGGGCGACCGCCGGCCGGTGCGGGGGCCGTGCTCGCCGGCGGGTCGATCTCCCCGCGCAGCGCGCGGTCGCGGGCGTCGTACACTTCGCGTCGCAGCGTGTCGATCTCCGCGCCGAAGACCGTGCGCAGATAGGCGGCGACGTCGTCCGGGGTGGCCGACAGCCCGCGCTCGGCGAGGTAGGTCTTCAGCGCGCGCCACAGCTCCCGGCTGGTATGAAACCGCTGGGGCAGATCCCGGGCCATCGCCCGCTGGAGGATGTCGTCGAGCTCCGCGTCCACGGCGGGGTTGTGGGTCGACGCCGGCGCACACTCGGCCCGGCGCACGCGCTCCATCGTCGCGAAGTCACCCTCGTCGTGGAAGACGTGCACCCCGGTCAGCATCTCGTAGAGCACCGTCCCGAGCGAGAAGACGTCGCTGCGCGCGTCGACGGGCAGCCCGCGCACCTGCTCGGGGCTCATGTAACTGAGCTTGCCCTTGATGGTGCCGATCTGGTTCTTCACGTCGATGGTCGTCTGTGCGATGCCGAAGTCGATCAGCTTCACCACCCCGTCGAAGCCCAGCATGATGTTGCCGGGGCTGACGTCGCGGTTGACGATGTCGAGCGGCTGACCGTGCTCGTCCGTCAGCTCGTGCGCATGGCAAAGGCCGGCGGCGACGTCCCGCGCGAGGCCGACGGCCAGCGGCAGCGGCATGACCTCGCCCTGCCGACGCAGGCGCCGGATGAGCGTGGACAGATCGTGGCCGAGGATGAGCTCCATCGCGATGTACGCCGTGCCCTGATCCACCCCGGCGTCCACCGTCCGGACGATGTTCGGGTGATCGAGCCGCTGCCCGACCTTGCCCTCGGTCGCGAACATCTCCCGGTAGAGCCGCTCCTTGGCGAGCTCGGGCAGGAGCGTCTTGACGGCCAGGAGCTGGACCGGGCGGTCCGCGTCGACCCCCAGATACACCCGGGCCATGCCGCCCTTCTTGAGCGTCTTGAACAACAGAAAGCGGCCGACGGAGACCGGGGCGCGGGCGGCGGGGGTTTCGGGCACGCGCCGATTAGAGCCAAGCGGAGAGGGAGGGTCAATCTCCGCGGCGGTGCCCGCGCGTCACGGGGGCGTAACCGCGACCGCCGGTCGTCGTCACCCGGACCGCCCGCCAGCGCCCCGATGTGCGCCCGAAGGGCCGTTTCGGGCAGGGCACGCCTTTTGCGTAAGGGTCCGATCAGCACTGATCAGTGCCACGCCCCTGAAAACCACCGCCCCGGGAGACTCGCTTCATGCGCGTCCTGCCGCCGACCGGGCCCGGGTTCTTTCCCCTTCTCGGGGGAAAGCCCCGCGCGACCCTGATTCTCACGACCCTGCTGCTCGCCCCTTTCGGGACCGGTCACGCCTCGGGTCCCGCTTCGGCGCCGACGACCGCGCCGACCGCCGGCAAGGCGGGGCCCCTGCCCGACGGTGCCCTCGCCGCGGACGGTTTCACCGGCAGCGAGAAGATCGCCCCGCCGGACGCCGATCCGCTGCGCGACGCACGCTGGTGTCGGCTTTGTCACGACGACGACCACTTCGAGAGCAGCGCGTGGCGCACGACCGCGCACACCGAGCAGGTCTGTCGCGACTGCCACAGCGGCTACCACTTCAACCCGCACCTGCCCGCCGAACTCGGCCCCGAGGCCGCGACGACGAACGAGGGCGCCACGCCCGCCAAGCGCCGGGCCGCCGCCTGGGCCACCTGCCAGCCGTGCCACAAGGACGCGGTCCCCGAGGAGGGCATCCGCCACGGCCTGCCGGAGCCGGGCAAACCGGCCGCCGAGAACCCGCCGACCTGCCGCGACTGCCACGGCGATCCGCACGAGGTCCTGCTGTCCAAGTCGCTTCCTCCGGTGGAACGCCGCCGGAAGATGAACGACCGGTGCGTGGCCTGCCATGGCGACGCGGAGCGCATGAAGGCCGCCGGTCTCGACGACCACGTCCCGGCCGCCTACGGGCACTCCGTCCACGGCCGCAAGCTCGACCTCGGCGGCGAGCGCGCCCCGGGGTGCGTGGACTGCCACGGCAGCCACGAGACGAAAGACCTGAAAGACCCCGAGGTGGGGCGAGCGACCTGCGGCGAGTGCCACGAACACGCCACGCCGGACTTCGTCACCCTGGGCGACCACCGACCCTTCACGCTCGAGGCGCGGCCGGTGAGCTTCTTCACCCTGAAGTTCTTCGGGTGGCTCACCTTCCTGACCATCTTCGCCCTGTCGATGCACGTGCTGCTCGACGTCTACCGCTCGGTCCGCGTCATCATGGCGGCGAACCGCAACGACGACACCCCCGGAGGCCACGCATGAGCTCTTCCGCGCACGGCGGGGCGCCCACCGGCCAGGGACGTGCCGCTGCCCTCGACCCCAAGCGCGAGGTGCAGCGGTTCGACCTGCACCAGCGCCTGCAGCATGGTCTGATGGCCAGCTCGTTCATCACGCTGGTCGTCACGGGCTGGCCGCTGACCACCCATGGTATCGGCTCGTCCCAGTCGCTCGTCGAACTCTTCGGTGGCATGGAGGCGACGGCCCTCATCCATCGCGTCGCCGGCGTGTGCATGGCGGTGGCGGCCATCTACCACGTCGCCTACCTAGGCTACCTCGCCCGCGCCCGGCGCCTGCGCTTCTCCATGCTGCCCGGTCCGAAGGACGCCGCCGATCTCGTCGGCAATCTGATGTACTTCCTGGGTCGTCAGAAGCACCGGCCGAAGTTCCCGCGCTACACCTACTTCGAGAAGTTCGACTACTGGGCCGTGTTCTGGGGCGTGGCCATCATGGTGGGCTCCGGCCTGCTGCGCTGGTACCCCGACGCGACGACGTCGATCTTCCCGCCGTTCGTGTACGAGATCGGCTTGCATGCCCACGCCGACGAGGCGCTGCTGGCGAGCCTGGCCATCTTCGTGTGGCACTTCTACAACGTGCACCTGCGCCCGCAGATCTTCCCGATGTCCTGGGTTTTCATCACCGGCCGCATGACGGTCGAAGAGCTCAAAGAGGAGCACGGCGCCGAGTACGACGAGATGATGTCCGAGCTCGAGCGCAGCCGCCCCAAGACCCCCGCGCCGGCGGGGGTCCCGGCCGAAGCGCCGCCGGCGCCGGAAGACGCCGGGGGAGCGAAGCCGTGAAGCGCCCCCGTGGCCCCTTGGCTGCCGGCGTGGGCGCCGCCATCGCCACCGGACTCGTCTATTTCGTCCTGGCGACGGACTGGACCGACTTCGCGCCCCTCGAGGAGGCCCGGTCGCTGGTCCATCGGGCCACGACGGCGCACGCCGCGGCGCTGCCGAGCCTCCCGGCCCCGGCAAAAGGCCCCGAGGACATCCTGCTGAACCTGCCGTGTTTCGGCTGCCACAGCCGCGACCGGTTCCTCAACGAGACCCGCTTCGGGCACCGCGCCCACGA
This sequence comes from Myxococcota bacterium, assembly GCA_023150895.1. Classification (GTDB taxonomy): domain Bacteria; phylum Myxococcota_A; class Bradymonadia; order UBA7976; family UBA1532; genus CAINDO01. The sequence continues at coordinate 14,458 of JAKLJY010000124.1, forward strand.
GGCCGCGGGTCACTGCCACGTGTGCCACGCGTTCGAGTCACACTTCGAGGTGATCGTCCGGAAGGAGCACTGTGGGACCTGCCACCCGCCCTGAGCGTCCGCGGCGGCGACGGGGACGCCTCTTCTGGGTTCTCACGGCGTTCGCCCTCGCAGCGGTCGTCGCCGCCGCCATCGGGTACTTCCGGTTCGTCGAGTTCGTCGAGACCGACCCGGCGTTCTGCGCGCGCTGCCATCCCATCGAGCCCGAGCTGTTGCTCTGGACGCGCAGCCAGCATCGCAAGATCCGCTGCCAATCCTGCCATCATGAGAGCGAGGAAGGGGCGCTCGGCATCCTGCGGGCGTTCGCCTTCCAGAGGACGAACCCCGACGGCAGCTCGTATGCGCCCCATACCCAGACGCTCGTCGTCGAGACCTGCGGCGGCTGCCACCTCTCGCACGATCCGAGCTGGCCGCAGATCGGGCAGTCGACCGGCCACCTCGTCCACGTCAATCGCCAAGGCGAGAGCTGCCTGCGCTGCCACGGCGAGTCCATCCACGGCGTCGGCGGACCGGGGGAGACCTGCCGGGAGTGCCACCGCGACCGGATGATCGTCATGGACGCGATGGGCGACGATCACTGCCTGGCATGCCACAACTTCATGACGACGCAGGACACGCTCGCGCCGCCCCGCGACCGCTGCCTCAACTGCCACCGCCGCCGCGGGGTCGAGATGCCGGCCTTCCCGGAGAATGCGCCGATGGCGCGCCAGCCCTGCTCCGACTGCCACCGGCCGCACGCCAACGCCTCCAACGTCTTCGTCCCCTGCGCGAAGTGCCACGAGGAGACCCTCTCGCACGGCCTGCACGCCCACCCGAAACACGACGTCTGCGGCACTTGCCATCAGGCGCACACCTGGGACACCCGGCAGGCCCAGTGCATCGCCTGCCACGCCGAGCCGGTGGACCACCACCGGGATCAGCGGTGCTGGAGCTGTCACAGCTTCCGGGCGGCGCCGCTCGTCCCCGTGCCCGGTCTGAAGGTCGCCCCGTGAGCGGGTCGGCCCCGCTGCGCGCCCGTCTGGCGGCCTGGTCGCCGGGCAACTCGCTGCGCGGTCGGCTGGTGGTGCTCATCTGCGCCATCATCTCGGTCATCCTCAGCGGGCAGGCCATCGTCGGCCTCGCCGGCGAGGTCACCGAGCTCGACGCGCGGGTCGCCACGCGGGGCACGGTATTGGCACAAAGCGCCGCCGCCATGGCCGCCGCCCACATGACCTCGGACGTGCCGGACCGCTTCGCCCCGTTGATCGAACAGCTCCGGCGCAGCGTCGACCTCGTCGAGGCCGCCGTCGTCGATCGCGAGGGGCGTATTCTGGGGCACGACGATCCCGCCCGCATCGGCACCCACGACCCGAGCCCCCTCATGTCCGGGATGGGTGTCCGCGCCCCGATCCGCGGCCTGATGCACCTCTTCGACGAGAAGGCCGACTACCGGGTGGCCGCCCCCATCATGCGCGACGCGCAGGTGCTCGGATTCGTGCGGCTGCACTACCGCTCCGACGAAATCTCGCGCCGGGCGGTGTTCATCGTCAGCGCCACCGCCGGCTGGGGATTCCTTTGGCTCCTGATCGGCGCGACGGTCTCGACGCTCTACGTGCGGCACATCACGCGGCCGATGATCGTGCTGACCGAGGCGGCGGGGCTCATCTCGGTCGACCGGCTCGACGACGTCCACCTCGAAGCGACGGACGAGCCGGACGAGCTCTCGACGCTGCAGCGGGCCTTCGTCCACCTCGTCGACGCCCTGCGCGCCCAGCGCCTGGAGAACGCCCGCCTGCTGGAGCAGGTGCTCGGCCTCAACGCGGACCTGCAAGTCCGCGTGGATTCGGTCACGGCGGACCTGCGGGCCGCCCACGACCACCTCGAGAGCGTGGTGGGCGCGCTCGAGGAGGGGGTGCTGTCCTGTGACCCGGCGGGCGTCATCCGGTCGGTCAATGCGGGCCTCGGCCGCCAGCTCGGTGGCCTGTCGACGCCCCGACCCGGAGATCCGATCACGGTCCTGCTGCCGGGCGCCGGCGACGCCGTCCGCGCGGTCCTCGAACAAACGCTGGCGGGCGGGCACGGCGTCTCGCTCACCCTCTCGGCCCGGGAGCCGGCGACCGAGGCCGCACCCGACGGCGCCGAGCGCGAGATCGCCCTGCGTTTCGCGCCCATCGTCGCGGCGGACGGAGTGGCGCGCGGGGCGGTGGTCACGGTCAACGACGAGACCGAACGGCGACGCATCGAGATGCAGTTCCGCCGCCAGGACCGCCTCGTCTCGCTCGGCACGCTCGCCGCCGGACTCGCGCACGAGCTCGGCAACCACATGCACATCATCCAGGGCTTCGCGAAGATTCTGCAGAAGCGCATGCCCGCCGAAGCCGAGCACCGCGAGGACGTCGACGCGATCGCCGAGGAGAACGCCCGCGCGGTGCACCTCCTGCGGCGGTTCCTCCAGTTCGCTCGTCCCGACGAGGGCGCGCACGCCCCCCACGACCTGCACGCCCTCGTCCGAGAGGCCTTGTCGTTCTGTCGCGTCGAACTCAAGGCGGCGGGGGTCACGATCGACGACCGCCTGGCGCCGGCCGAGACGCCGGGGCCCGAGGTCGTCTGTGACGCCCGGCTGCTCCAGCAGGCCTTCATCAACCTCTGCCTGAACGCGGGGGACGCCATGCGTGGCCGCCCCGAGCGGCGCCTGACCGTCTCCTGCGACGACACCGCCCCCGGCGGTCGCGACGCGATCGCGCTGCGGTTCGCCGACACGGGTCCGGGCGTCCCCGAGGGCCTCCGCGAGCGCATTTTCGACCCCTTCTTCACCACGAAATCCACCGGGACGGGCCTCGGTCTCTCGATCACCGCGCAGATCATCGCCGCCCACGACGGCCACCTGTCCCTCGAGAGCGTCGAAGATCGCGGCGCGACGTTCACCGTGACGCTGCCGCGCGGGCGGTCGCGCCCGCCCGCCGAGCCTGACCCGGAGGAGGTGCCATGAGCAGCCGAGAGAGGGCACGCGTCCTCTTCGTCGATGACCAGGAGCGCGCCCGCCAGCTCTTCCTGCGGGCCGTGGACACCGACACCTTCGAGGCCCGGGCCGCGGCCAGCGTCCCCGAGGGCGAGGCCCTCATCGAGTCGTGGCGGCCGGACGTCATCGTGACCGATCTGCGCATGCCCGACGTCGACGGGCTCGAGGGGCTGCAGCGATTCCGGCGCCTGCTGCCCGAGGTCCCGGTCATCGTCGTGACGGCCTTCGGCACGGTCGAGACGGCGGTCGAGTCCATGCGGCGCGGGGCGTTCGACTACCTGAGCAAGCCCTTCGAGCAGGACCAGATCGAGATGGTGATGACCCGCGCGCTGCGCCATCGGGCGCTGCTCGCCGAGAACGCGCGGCTGCGGACCGAGCTCGCCGCGCGCGATCAGGATCAGAGCCAGGGCCAGGGCGGCGTGGTCGGGCGCTCGCGGGCCATCGCCCAGGCAGTCGCGCTCGTGAACCGGGTCGCCCCGACGGACTACCCGGTCCTCATCCAGGGCGAGAGCGGGACGGGCAAGGACGTCTTCGCGCGCCTCATCCACGAGCGCAGCGCCCGCAGCGCCCGCCCCTTCGTGTCGCTCAACTGTGCGGCCATCCCCGAGAATCTGCTCGAGAGCGAGCTCTTCGGGTACGAGAAGGGCGCCTTCAGCGGGGCCGTCAGCGCGCGGGCCGGATTCTTCGAACGGGCCGACGGCGGCACGCTCTTCCTCGACGAAATCGGCGACATGAGCGTGAACCTGCAGCCCAAGCTGCTGCGGGTGCTCCAGGACGGCGAGTACTACCCCGTCGGGAGCCGCAAGCCCTCGCGCACCGACGTCCGGCTCATCGCGGCGTCGAACCAGAACATCCCGGCACGGGTCGAATCCGGGCAGTTCCGTCAGGACCTCTACTACCGCATCAACACGGTACGCATCGTGCTGCCGCCGCTGCGCGAGCGTCCGGAGGACATCGACCCCCTCGCCCGCCACTTCCTCGCCGCGCTCTCACGCAAGAACCTGCCGTTCCCGCCGCCGCGCGCGTTCTCCCCCGAGGCCCTCGACCGGCTGGTGCACCACGCCTGGCCGGGCAACGTGCGCGAGCTCGCGCACGTCATCGAACACGCGGCGCTGCTGTGTGACGGGGACGTCATCGAGGCCAGCCACTTGCCGCCCGAGTTCCAGGACGGCGGCGGGGGTCCCGCGCGCCGCGCCCCGGCCCCGACGCCGGGCCCGGCGGGACACGTCGCCGAGGCTGCGCCACCCGACCCCGCCGCGGATCCGCAAGCGCCCTTCGACGGCACCATCGCCAGCTTCCAGGATGCGCGGCGCGTCTTCGAGGAGCGCTACTTCGTTCAGCTCCTCGAGGCCCACGGGGGCAACGTCCAGCGGGCGGCCGAAGCGGCGGGGCTGCATCGGACGACCCTCTACGAGCGCCTCGCCAAGCTCGGACTCACGCCGAAGGTGTCCGGCACCGGCGGCTGAGAGCATGTGAATGAATCGGCGCCGGCTCAGGGGCCCGCGTCCGCTCGGCGACGCAGCATCTCGAGCCAGGTCCCGTCGGGCAGCGGGCGGGCTTCGTAGACGTAGTCGCGGGCGATGTCCGGATCCACGGCGGCGACCGCCAGGGCGTAACAGAAACGGCGGTCGATGTCCGAGGCCTGCGGCCAACGCGGGGTGTCGAAGCGTCCGGACATCGGGTACACGAGCAGGTTCGGCGCAAAGGCCTTGACCGCCGCCGTGTGATATCGCTGATGCCCCGGATCGGCCTCCCGCGCGACCGCGCCCCCGTGTACGACCTCGGGCGACACGAGCCCGAGCATGTCGAACGCCTCGAAGCCGCTCGCGTAGGGCGTCGCGCCGGCGGCGATGACCGCGAGGCGCGTACCCGGCGGCTCCGTGCGGCGCAGGTGCTCACCCACGCGGTACCAGGCCGCCGCCATGCGCACCTCGTTGCCCCCCTTGCGGCGCTGCTCCGAGAGCAGACCGGCGAGTCCCAGGAGCACGAGCGCCGGCACGAGGAGCTTCCGCAGGGGGGGGGCCAGGCCGTCTTCCCGAATCTGGGCGAGCCCGAGGGCCGCCAGGGCCACCCCCGGCAGCAGAAACCGCGCCCAGGCGAAGTGATCGCCCCCGACGTAGAGCGTGTAGACCGTGAGGACGGCGACCCCGACCAGCACCCGCAGCGCCGCCCGCGACGCGCCGTCCGCCGGTCGCAGCGTGCTCCCCGCCAGGGCCAGACCCGCCAGACCGATACCGGGGATCGCGAACGCCTGCGCGTAGAGATACCGGGCCCCGAAGGCCAGGCGGTCACCGAGCGTCAGCACGACCTTCGCGTAGTACGTATTGGGGAAGACCTCGGCGAAGAGCGTCCAGCGGATCGCGAAGAGGGGCACGACGACCAGCGCCGCGCCGGCCGACGCCAATCCCAGCGCCCGGGCGCGCCGCATGCCCGGCGGGGGCCACAGGGCGAGCGCGGCGAAGACCCAGGGCAGCACGACGCCGAGCCCTTCGGGCCTCACCCAGACCGTCGCCCCCGCGAGCGCGCCGAGCGCGGCCGGGTGCATCTCCAACGCCAGGGCGGCGGCCACCCCGACGAACGCCAGCGAAAGCAGCGGCGCGTCCATCGCCGAGAACCCCCAATAGGCGACCGCCGGGCAGGCCAGGTAAACGAGCGCCGCACCGAGGCCCGAGGGGCCGGCACGCGCGATCACGAGCGCCGTCGCGCCCGTCGCCGCGAGGGAAAGCGCGGTGGCCGCCGCCATCGCCGGCACGCCCACGGCGACCGCACCCGCCACGAGCAGGGTGAACAGGGGCGACGAGAAGCCCTCCACGCGCGGACCGCTCGGGTTGAACCGGAATCCGTGCCCCGCGGCGAGGTTCTCACCGAACCGGGCGAAGATGTACGCGTCGTCGACCGGGCCGGCCCCGGTCACGTAGGCCACGGCGACCAGCAGCGTCAGCCCCGCCGCCGCGATGACCAGCGCGCGCGCGCCCGCCCGGCTCACGGACGGCACCGGATTTCGCGCGCAGACCGGCGCGCCGTCGTCACCGGGCCCTCAACGGAAGTTGTGGCAGCCGTTGCAGACCGGTGCGCGCGGCTCGTGGTCCTTCTGGTCTTCATGGCACTTCGTGCAGGCCGCGCGGCTGGCGTCGACCCCGCCGTGGGCGCGGTGGCAGTCGTCACAGGTCTGGTGTTCCTTGACGACGTGCAGCGCGCCGCCCGCCTTGAGCGAGCCCGGCTCGTGACACTTCGCACATTTGGGCGGCCCCTCGCCCGGGGCGACGTGGACCTGGTGGCAGTCCTTGCATTCCACATGTTTCGGCACGCCGGGGGACGGAGTGTACTTCGCCGCGTGACAATCGATGCACTCCTTCCGACCGGCCGCCTTCCCGCGGGCGCCGTCGTGCGGGCGGTGGCACTCATCGCAGGTGCGGTGGTCGCGCGCCGCCTGGGCCACCGTCGTCTCGTGGCAGTCGTTGCAGGTCTTGGCCCGGTCGACCTTCATGGAGTGGCTCTGATGGCAGGCCGCGCACTCGCGGTGCTTCTCGATGGGGGCGACCTCCACGGCCTCCTCCTTGTGGCACTCGACGCAGGTCGGGGCCTTCCAGACGTGGGGCTTGTGGCACTGCGCGCAGTCCTTGTGCTTCTCCGGCAGGGCAACGACGGCCTTGACCTGATCGGCGTGGCACTCGGCGCAGGCCTTGACCTTGCCCGCCGGGGCGTGCGGCGCGTGGCACTCTCCGCACTCCGTCTTGGGATGGCCCGCCGTGGGTCCGCCGCCCGCCGACGGCATGAGCTTCTCATGGCAGCTCAGGCACGTCGGCCGCGCGAAGTCCGGCGTCTCGTGGACCCGGTGGCACGAGGCGCAGTCCTCGGTGCCGTGGCGAATCGACGGCGCGTGGCACTCGCTGCAGTCCCGCGGGAGCGGGGTGTGGGGCTGGTGGCAGGCGTTGCAGGCCTCGCGCGTGTGCGGCACGGTCAGCGGGTTGGCGTCCTCGTGGCAGTCGCCGCAGGTCTTCGTCGATGCGCGCATTGCGCCTTCGCCGCTCCGGTCGTGGGCGGGGTGGCACTCGGCACACGAGACGTGGGCCGCCTGCGCGGCGATGGCTTCGAGCAGCTCGTCGCCGACGGGCGCGACGTTCGAGATGCGGCGGGGCAGCGCGGCGAGCAGGACGTCCTCGTGGCAGGCCTGGCATCGCTCGACGGCCTGACCCCAGTCGTCGTGTGGCCCGTGGCAGGTCGTGCAGTATGCGTCGCCGGTGCGGCCCTCGACCTCGGGGTGGGCGTGCTGCACCTTCTCGTGGCAGGTCTCGCAGGCCCGCGCGACGGTGAACGGCTCCTTGTGCGGCTGGTGGCACGTGGCGCAGGGCATCTCGGCATGCAGCTCGATGCGCGTGCCCTCGCCGTCGGTCTTGCCGTGGCAACGCTCGCACCGGGCGAACCCCGGTCGCCGGGCGGCGTCGGGCTCGGGGGCGAGGTAGTCGTGGCACGTCAGGCAGTGGACCTCGGCCATGGCCGAGACCTTGACCTTGTCGTTGGGGTGGCACTCGATGCAGCAGTCGTCGCCCGGGCGACCGGTGTGGGCGGTGCTCTTGTGGCACTCCACGCAGGTCGTCTTCTCGTCGGCCTTCTCGTGGGCGAGGTGGCCGGCGCTGTCCTCAATGGAGGGGCCCGACGAACGGTGGCAGTCGCGGCAAAGATCCGGCGGGCTCGCCCCGTGGGCCGTCACCGCGTCGCCCTTCGACCCGCGGAGGTCGTCGAAAAGAAGCATGAGCCCGTCGAGCGTACCCGCGGGGTGACATGCCTGGCAGTCGAGTCCGGGATGGGAACGGACGGTGTGGCCGGCCAATCCCGCGGTGTCGCCGTGGCAGCTCGTGCAGAAGGCCGGATCGCGCTGCGCCTTCTGGTAACCCTGGTGCACGAGCGCCACCAGGGCCGCGGCTGCGACGCCTGCGAGGACTGCCAATGCCGTTGCGGAGATCCGCATGAAGTCGCCTTTCTGGATGACGCGGGGCGTCCCGTCGGCCCGGTTCGTTTGCATTTCCCGGGCCAGCCCTGACGAGGCCCCCTGCCGCCTGCTAGACTCGGCCACGACCGAAGCGCCAGGGCCCGCCCGACGTGCCCGGTGGCCTTCGGGTCCTTCGATGTGGAGAACGAGAAAGGCGTGAGACCCATGCGAACGCGTCCCCTCCTGATCCTGAGCGTCCTGGCGACGATGCCCTTCGTGGGGTGCGCCGGGGATGACGACGAGACCGCCCCCGACGCCGGGGCGACCGGCGGGACGAATGGCGGCGGCGGTACGCCCGGCACCGGCGGCACCCCGGGCGGCGGTGGCGACTGCGGCGGCGACGTCGACCTCGACGCCCCGGCCGTGTCCACCGCCGCGGCCGCGGCACGCACGGCCTGCCGCGAGACCTGCGCCGCCTTCGAGATGTGCGACGTCTGGCCCGTCGAGGGTCAGACCCGGGCCGACTGCGAAGCCGGCTGCGAGCCGGACGCCGACGAGCGCGCGACGCGGACGCAGGCCTACTCGGCGGCCACCCTGGCCGCCTACCTGGAAGCCGACGCGGCGTTCTCCGCGTGCCTCGCCGCGCTCTCCTGCGATGACCTCGCCGGGTGGGTCAACGCCGAGCTCGACGTCAGCGCCTGCGCCGATGAGGTCGCCGCGTCGACCGCCGCCCAGACCGCCGCTTGGCCGTGTGAATCCCCCTGACGCGGGCGGTCGAGCCCGACCCGGTCCGGCCGGCCACGCCATCTTTGCCGACCCCGGGGGAGCGTGTTAGCGTCCGGGCACATGTTGGCCCACGTCCGCGCGAACCTCTCCCTGCCGACGGCGCCGCGCATCCTGGCGGTCGCGGCGATCTCCGCCCTCTCGGCGGCGACCCCCTCCGGGGCCGACGCTCAGATGACGGAGATCGCTCCGCTCACCGACGATGTGCCGCCGCCGGGCCCT
>JAKLJY010000125.1 GCA_023150895.1 Myxococcota bacterium
CCCGCCTTCCGGCATCGCCGCGGATCGTCCACCCACGCTTTCGGAAGGTAGAGTCGGAAGTCCACCATCGCCGCGCGATCGCCTCGCCCGAGGGCAGCGATGACGGCGAGAAGGCGCAGGGCGTTCAGGGCTCGGATGCGGTGCTCGGTACGTGGCGACATGAAGTTCCCCCCGGGTGTTCGGCGGCGTCGGCGGGGGCCGGCGCCGGAACCCGGAATGGTGCCACGGAATGCCCCGGGGCGTCGACGTCCGCGGGCGCAGGCCTCACTCCCAGGGCACGAGGCTCGACATCGTCATCCACGCGCCACCGTCCACCACCAGGACCGTCCCCGTGATGTAGGTCGCCGCGTCGCTCACCAGGAACAGCGTCGCGTCGGCGATCTCGTCGATGCGGCCGAAGCGCCCCAGGGGAATCTGCCGTTCGACCTTCTGCTTCACGTCGCCCGGGGCGAGCCGTTTCATCCCCTCCGTCTCGTCGATGGGTCCCGGCGCGATGGCGTTGACCCGGATGCCCGCCGCGCCCCACTCCACGGCCAGGTGGCGCGTCATCGCGTCCACGGCGGCCTTCGCGCTGCCGGGGTGCGTCTGCAGCGGCGTGCCCTTGTAGTGCAGCGTCGCCGAGATGTTGACGATGTTGCCCCCGTGCGCGCCCAGGTACTTGGTGAACGCGGCCTTCGACACGTTGAACGTGCCGAGCGCGTCGATCTCCATGACCGTCCGGAACGCGTTGTACGAGAGGGTCGCCGCCGGGGCGAGGAAGTTGCCGGCGGCGCCGTTGATCACGATGTCGACCCGCCCGAAGGCCTCGAGCGTCCGGTCGAACGCCGCCTCGACCTCGTCGGGCTTGCGCACGTCCGCGGGCACGCCGAGGCATGTCCGCCCCGTGGCCTCGGTCATCTCGGCCGCCGCCCGCGCGAGCACGTCCGCCTTGCGGCTGGTAATGACCGCGCGGCAGCCGTGCCGCAGCAGCGCCTCGGTGATGCCACGGCAGATGCCGGTGCCGCCGCCCGTGACGAGGGCGACACGGCCGTCGAGGAAATCCGGGCGAAAAACGGCGTGCGGGCGGGTCTCGGGCATGGGGGCCTCCTGAACGTGTGCGTGGGGGTCGGGGGGGTCGCCCGGTGCTCGCCGTCGCCGGGACCGGGGGTCGGGCGGGAGGATACGCGGGGGGGTCGACGAGGTGCCATGCACTTCGGTTGGATGAGGTGCGGACGAGGTGCGGACGAGGTGCCACCTGGACAATCCTTGCCGTGCCGCGATCGACGGCATAGAGTCCGGCGCGACCCACCAGTTCGGACGGGAGGGAAGATGGCGCGGCACGAGACGAGCGCAGAGCGAGGGGACCGCCAGGGGCAGACGCCCGCACCCGACGAGCAACTCCGAAAGGAGGCGCTCAGTCGCGAGTGGACCGACCTCACGATAGTTCAGCAGACGGCACTGGCGCGCGTGGAAGGCATCATCGACGCAGCGCTCGAGTTCTCGAATGAGAGCTACTGGCTCCGCAGAAGCCGGATCGCCTTCCTTTCCGGCCACCGCGGCACAGGCAAGACGACGGCAATGCTCTCGCTGCGGCAGCGCTATCGTGAGCGCGCGCAGATGACCCGCTCCGATCCCATCTACTGGCTTCGACCCATCGACATGGATCCGGCGCCAAAGGGGACGAACGCGCTGGCCGCGTTGCTGTGCCGGGTCGAGGAGGTCCTCACGCGGAAAGCGGGTGGACGACCGGACGCGTCGTCGCATTCTGATCGTTCGCCAGCGATGCGGGCCGAACCCCATGGGGAGACCCTGCGGCCGCGGACGCCCCAACTGGACCTGCTGGCCAGTCGGGTCGTCTATGGTTTCTCCGATCCCTCGGCGGACCGAGCGGTCCATCTGGAACCGGAGTTGCTCGCCACGGAGGTTCTCGACCACGAACGCCACCGCCTGCACGCGCACAAGCGGCTCAATTGCGTTCTCACCGAAGTCGCCGAGGCACTCGACCCAATGCGTCGACCCGCCGGCAAGGCGCTCTTCGTTCTCCCCATCGACGACTTCGACCTCGACCCCGAGCGGTCCGTCGACCTGTTGCAGTTCCTGCGCACCGTGACCGTGCCCCGCCTGTTCGTGTTCGCCCTGGGCGACGTCGACCTTCTGTACAGCCGCTTCCTGGCACCGGCGAGGGACGGCGAAGATCGCGAGATCCGCGCCAACGCCCTGCGCAAGATTCTGCCCGCCTCACAGGTCGTTCGCCTGCCCACGCTGACGCCCTGGACGGCGTTGTCTCTCCATTGGGCCGGCGCCGGGGCAAGCGAGGACCAGACGCTCCGCGACCGACTGGACGCGGCCATTCAGTTCAGAGAATCCGTTGAACCCATTGGCCTGGGCTCGGCGTTCTTCGAGGGTGCGGTCGCATCGGGTGCCACCGGCGCCGGGGCTCGACCCGCGCCCGAGCCTTCGGAACGCTATCAGGCCGCAGGCATGCTCCATCTGGGACTTCGGCACGTCCACGACCTGTGGCTGCGCCTCGGCGTCCACCTGGCCGAGGCGCCCGCCGGTCCGCAGGCCGAGCTGAACTGGTTGACGGAGACGGTCCGCCGGAGCGCCGCGGAAGATCCGGACCTCGACCCGGCGGATCGCGTGCGGCTCGATCGAATGACGGAAACCGTCCGGACCGAACACCGATTCGATTTCCCCGATTGGCTCCAGGTCGAGACGACCCTCGGGCGCCGCCTTACGCTCTATCGCGACCGTCACCAGGAGTTGGTCGATCTGGGTTGCACGCTCACGTTACATCGCATGGAGCCTCTGACCCTGACCGCCTCCGGGCGACGACTCTCGCGCCCGCTCGGTGGTGGACTCATCGTGCTTCACGACCTGATGCGCGGGGGACACGGTACCGTGACGGGTGCCTGGAGCGACAACCATCGTCCGAAGCGCGGCTTCACTGAGTGGGATACCGGGCGATCGGGCGTCGTGGCCGTCCCGTGGTTTCAGGACACCTGGCGGTCGTTTCGGCAGCTGGACCTGTTCCGGCTACGCTGGAATGCCGTCCTGACGGCCATCACCTCGACCCAGGCCGGGCAGTCCGAGTACGGAGACGAGGACTTGGCGCTCTGGGCTGGCAAAGGTGCCGTGTGGGCCGGACTCCGGGCGCTCGGGCTGGGCGATGATGCGGAGAACTGGACACGGCCGCTTGAAGTGGCGACCGAGGCGCCTCCCAGAAAGGCCGGGCGCCCGAAGAAGTCGGCCGACGCGGGGGCCGCTGAATCGGGCGGCGTGTCGTGGTTCGACGCGCAAACGCAGAAGCTGGCTGCGCACGTCGAGACCGTCGCGAAACAGCTCATCGACCTCGAGATCAGGAACCAGCGCGACGCGAAGCACGGCGTCCTGCGACGCTGGCTGGTGAACCTGCTGTGCATGATCGCGCCGGAGTGCGGTATCCCTTGGGGGCTGCCCGGTAGACGGGAAGGGTCTGACCTTCCCGACGCGATTCTCGCGAGAGTGAGCGGGGTCTTCGCCGAGTTCCCGGATACCAAGGCGGCCCGTGTTCGAGCGTTCGCTGCCGGCATTGCAAAAGAGGTCCGCGATACTCGTGCCCGACGCTTCGGGCCCCATGTTGGCACGTGGCTCGGCGTAGCGATGCTAAACCCGCGGTGTTTGGTCTACGCCACCGAGCGGAACCGCACCGGCAGGACTGCAGGTCCCATTTCCTCGCGCATCCCCACCGAAGTCGACGCGAGCGTGAAGGGTCACTCGCTGGCGGCACTTCTGGGGCCGCCAGCCTCCCCGGAAGGCCGCGGCAAGGTCGATTCACTTCACCTTCTGACACGCAGCCTCAACTTGGCGACGCTGCTCGACGATGGCAAGACTGCGTTCGAATCCCACTTCTCTTTCTGCCCGTCGGCCGATGAACTCCTCAACGCGTTGGCCCGAGAGCAACGCGCGGGTCCGGACTTCGGACGGCGCGTCGACGCGACCGAAGCCCAGGCGGTCCGGGCACGCCTCGAGCACCTCGTCAACCAACCGGGATGACCACGCGCCGCGTTCCGATTTCCATCGAGCACGTCGTCTCCGACCTGCTCGCGGCCCCCTTTGCGACGGAGGCCGCGTTCACCCTCAACGTCCGTACGCTGGATCCTGGTATGAACGGGGCTACGGGCGAATTCTGGCGGCGCATCGAGAGGGGGTTGCTCGAACGCACGCCGGGATTCGATCCGGACGAAGCCGTGTGTCTCCGCGACGAAACATGGTTCGCCGACGGTGGTGCTGGCCCGAGGCGGCTGTCGGCGTTGCTCCGTGACGTCGGCGTGGGCATGCTGACGCTCGTCGGCCCGACCTACGATCCGGGTCTCCGCACATTGGTCGCATTGGCGGATGGCACGGACGCCCGGATGGCCCGCCAGGCCTGGCGTTGGCTGACATTCTGTCTGCCCGAAGACTTGCTGGTCGGCGCCGCTCGGGACGCCGCTCACCATCCGGCGACGGTCGAAGTCTGTTCGCGCGTCCTCGACCGCCAGCTTCGCGAACGGCGCTTCATCGAGTCCCACCTTCACCTCGGCGCGTCGCTCTCGCCGGGGATGCTTTGGGTTGCTGCGCTCTGCACACTGGCGCGCCCGGAGACGAGGGAAGCGCACTTCTCCGGCCCCGAAGCGCCCTTTCGCGCGGGCGCCGATTTCGCCGCCTGGCTTCTGCGCGGCGCGATCGCGCGGCAGTTGTTGGCCGAGTTCCTGGCCGAACGGCGTGGGACTAACGCGCAGGTGCCGAGCTTCCCTGTGTTCCTGCATCGCCGTCTTTCCGAACTCGCCTCGACGGACGGGCATCTCGCAGCGTCCAGCCTCGAGACTGCGATGGGAGAGCTGACATCCGGGGGCCTTGCCGCGATCTCGCCCGTGAGCCACCAGCGGCTACGACTCACATACGCGCGGCTTGCGGGACAAGCCGCGCACCTGCCGAACCTCGACTCTCTCGATGCCCTCGCCGCCGCGGATCCCATCGCACGTTTCTACCCGGGAACAAGCCCGCAACGGCCAGCCGAGGTCTCGTTCATTTCGGACGCCCTCGCCTATCTGAGGATGGCCGACGACGCGTGCTTCGAGTCGCTGTTCTGGCAGGTCGTCCGGCTCAGGTGCCTTCTGTACCGAGACCACGTGCAAAGACCACGCACTCAGGGCCTCACGTGGTTCATGCGGTTCTTCGAACGTTTGACCCGCGTTAAGAACGGGGTCGCTCATCGCGCATTCATAGAGGCGGCTTGCCTCGGCGGCGGGCCCGGACTGCGGGCCCTTGAGTTTCGTACGAGCCCAAGGGACAACCGGAGCCAGCTCGCTCAGTTCGTCCGGCAGATGGCCGACATGCAAGGCGTCGGCGGCACACGGCCGCCGTCGCCGTACGTGGGGGACACCGAGTTGGGGCTCATCCTCCACTTCACACGTCAACGCCACGCGAAGCGGACTGCGCCACCCGCCTTCGGCGCCGCCGCGCATGCCGATCCGAGTGGGCCGGGAAACGCCGGGGTTCGCTACCGCGCATATTATCGCGAACGCCGTGCGGAGACGCTCGCCGTCGCAGGGGCACTCCGCCAGGACGGGCTTGCGCTGCAGTATCTGCGGGGTCTCGATGCCTGCTCGGACGAGGTGGCCATCCCGATTTGGGTCCTTGCGCCCCTCCTCCGGCACCTCCGAACGGTCGCCGCTGAAGTCGCTGCGGCGACCTCTGGCGCAGTCGGGCAGGCCATCCCCGGGCTGGAACTCACACTGCACGCTGGCGAGAGTTTTCCCCATGTCCTCGGCGGCCTCCGGCGAATCGACGAAGCACTGCGGCTCCTGCGCAGCGGGGACCGCATCGGCCACGGACTTGCGCTCGGTTGGGATGTCGCCGAGTGGGCCCGCTCGACGGGGCGCGTGTCCATGGCCGCCGAAGAGCGGCTCTTCGACCTCATCTGGGAGAGTCGCCTCGCCGCAGAGGGGATCGCCACTCCGCCCGGCCGCATGGACTACGTGGTCGCCCAGATTCACACCCTCACGAGCGACATTTTCGGCGAGCCCATGACGCCCGCCGAGTCGAGAGACATGGTCGATCACCTTTGGGACGAACAGTTCCTGCGATCAGCCGGCTTCGCGTCCGGCGCGCCGGTCGACGTCGGGCGCTTCGCCGATCGTGCGTCGCGCGCTGCATTTCTTCACTTGAGCGATGCGGAGGTCTACAAGCGCGGGCAGAAGGTCGTGAAGGTCGCCCCCGCCGGCGACGCCGCTGCGATGCAACTCCTGCGCGACGCGCTGATCGCCAAGGTCGCGAGGCGCGGGGTGGTCATCGAGATCAACCCATCCAGCAACCTGCTCATCGGCAACGCCGGTGACCTGGCGGCTCACCCGGTCTTCCGGCTGTCGCGCCTGAGCAAAGGCCCGGGCCTGCCCGCTGTGCGCGTGACCCTCGGCTCGGACGATCCATCCACGTTCGCGGCGCGCCTGCGATCCGACTATCAGCATCTGCTCGACGCGGCGTCCCGTCGATGCGACTCCGAGCACGAGGCTGAACTCTGGCTCGACACGCTGCGCGCGACGGGTCTCGACGTCCGGTTCACCGTCGAGCGGCGCGAACTTCTGACGCCAAAGAGCGTCCCGCCGCTACCCCCGCTCGACGTGCCCCCACCCCCGTGAGCCGGTGGCGGTGTCGCCGCCTCAGCGCTTCCGGAGCGGTCGCTCCTTGGTTGCGCGGACGGCGCCTTCGTAGCCCGCGTAGACCGTGGCCGCGTGGGCGTGTTCGTCCGCGAGCAGCGAGAGCAAGTGGCCGGCCTGGGTAGCAGCGAGGCGGTACTGGACCAGCACGGCACCGCCCGGGCCTTCCCTCACGTCCTTGGACTCGAGGTGCGTCGCCAGACAGAGGGAGTGCTTCCCGGGTCCGGTCGTCGGACCCGAGACCTTCGCATCGTATGCGGTGTGCATCGTAAACCGCCCGCTCTGCAAATGCAGGTTCGCGTTGCTGCCGCGAGGCGCGCTGAGGTCACGTACGCCGAGCTTCTCGATCGACCACTTTGGGGTTTCCGCACGCCGACGCAACGCCCAGACCGCGAGTTCGCCGGACTCCGGCGCATGGGCCGCAGCATCGGCCGCGGCGAAATAGCAAGCAATCAGCGGCTTGCGAGACCAGTCGAGGAGACGGGTCGGGAGCCCGTAGTGCTGCGCCATGGCCACGAGCGGCACGAGCGTGTCTTGCGGCCAGGCCTTGCCGGGCTTGGCGAGCAGATGGGCGTGCATGTCGTTCCAGTCGCCGGGCAGGTCGAGCCCCTGAGCGTCGGCGTAGGCAAAGAAGCGGCTGATGGCCCGGTGTTCGCGCTGGCGTTGCGTCCCGACCTTGTCGTTCTCATCGAGGGCATTCTCCAGAACGTCGGGTCGCAAGGCAGAGGGTACGAGCGCGTAGTTTGCGTCACCCAAGCCGCGAAACACCCAGTCTCTCGCGGCGCTGGAGATGGAGCGGTGGACGCCACGGACAGCGGCGAGAAACGCCTCTGCATCGGTGTAGACGGGTGTTTGGTACTTCACGAGGCTCATGGGTTCTCCTCTTGGGCCGTGTCCGGCCCATGGGGCAGGCCGAGCGCGTCGCAGGCCGCCGCGACGAGCTTCTCGGGTGCAGTGTCATACTTGTCGAGGTAGCGGCCGCGTTCGCCGAGCTTCGGGATCACGCGGCCTTTCACCCCGGCGTCGTCGACGTTGGTCAGGAAGAAGACGGTCGTGCCCGGCCAACGGGCGCGGACCTCATCGAAGATCTGGGCGCCCGTCCGGGTGCCATACTCGGTGGAGCGTTCGGTGTAGCCGGGCTCGTCCGGCGTCGGCAGGCCGACATCGAGAATGAGGAGGTCGGGCGCGGCGCTGCCCGACGCTCGCAGATATCGGACGAACGCGCCCACGTCGTCCATGAACAAGAAGAACGAATCACCGAATCGCCGTTTCAACGCGTCGGTCCACGCCGAGACGCGCAAGGGTTCGTCATCGACCATCAGGATCATGGTTTGCGCCTTCCACCTTTGCACGGTACTTCGATTCGAAACACGGTCGGCTTCTCACGGTGCACGAGACGAATCGTGCCGCCAATGCCCTCGAGGAGCTGGCGCGTGACGAAGAGGCCGATGCCCAGGCCCTGCGGTCGATGGTCCTTGGCCCGTTTGCCGCGGCGGCCGTTCGCGAACAGGTCCTTCTCAGACAGCTCGGCTTCGATGCCGATGCCATCGTCCTCCACCTCGATCGCGACGCGGAGCGGACCCGCCGGGGCGAGGCGAACACGGATCGACGCGCCGCCCTCTCCAGCGTACGCGTGTGCATTGTCGAGCAACGTCCGCAGTGCCTGCTCGACGGTGGCCGAAACCCGGGCATCGCCGTGCTCGACGCCGCTCAGAGCAATCCGAACATCCTCCTCCAGCTCCGCCGCCCGTTGGCGCATGCTCGTGATGAGGGGTTCGACGATGTCGACGCGCAACCGGAGCACCGGCTCGGGCGCAGGGGCCCGACCGAAAGCGTCCGCGAAGGCCCTGAATCGCTGCAGCGTCCGATAGAAGAAGTCGAGATCCCGTAGCAAGCGCACCCGCTCGTGCCGATCCATACCCTCGGCCGTGCGGATCGACTGCCGCAGGCTGCTCAGCGGCGACTTCCACTCGTGGGAGGCGGCGCGGAGTTGCCCCGAGAGGAGGGCCCGCGCAGCGTCGAGGCGCCGGATCCGTCGCCCCTGGACCATGCTCGTCGAGAGGCCAACCAGGACGCCGAGGACGACGAGCACGAGATATCCCCACTCGCTTCTGGGCGCGAGCCAGAGCGCGTCGACATCGACGAGGTAGGCATGCTCGAATCCCGAGAGGCGAGTGTTTCGCGCCGTGAACGACTCGACGGTCGCAAGCGGCACGAGTTCGGGATGCGCGCGAAGCCAGCCGGAGAATGCCTGGCGGGCCTCTTCGGGCACCTCGCGAAAGTCGGCCTTCGCCGCGTCCGGCCGGGCCTCCAGCTCCGCGCCGTCCTCCGTGGCGATCCACCGGAGGTCGCGAAAGAGCTGAATCGTCGACGGGATGAGGTTCTCATCGTCGCCCGAGAGGCCGAGCATCGACACCTGGATCGGCTCACCGATGCGTCGTGCCTTCTCTTCGGGGGGCGGCAGGGCGACCGGCCGGGCGCTCCAGCCGGCGGCGGCCAAGGCGCCGGCGAACGATGTGGCGTACTCGCCCCATCCCGAGTTCGAGACGATGTCGAACCCGCAGGCGGGCGCCGGTTCGGGCATCTCCGGACAGCGACGCACGTCCAGGGTGAAGGTCGTCGGATGGAGCGCTTGGTGCGCCGGGCGGAGCTGGTGTTTGCGCAGCCAGGCGGGGTCGCAGGCGACCGCACGCAGCGCCGTGGCGACGGCGGCCCGGTCACATTCGGGTGCGAGGCCCGCACCGACGGCGGCCGCGAGCGTCGTCGGTGGCAACGGCTCGATGCGCCACGCCTCGGGGCGGGCCGCGGCGCCCGTCAGCCGGTCGCGCTCCGCGGGTCCGAATCCTTGGCACACGTGAATCTGTTGATGGTGCAGCCGTGGAACGAGGGTCGCAGCGTCCTCGGGAGGCGAGTAGAAGACGACGTCATTGACGCCGAACCACCGGGTCTCGCGCCGGCGAAGCGCGACGAGTTCTTTGCTGGGTACCCCGATCAAGCGCGCGACCTCGAGCGCCTCATCACTGGGCGAGGTCACGAAGAACGGCCCCGTCCCCTCGATCACCCCCTCGACGACCCAGTACACGGGCTGCTCGGCGAACATCGCCGCGAGCACGGCGGCGGGCCGCCCAGAAATGTCCAGCGTCGAGTCGGGGTTCTCGGTCACCCGCAGGGCCGGCGCAATCTCGCGCAAACGGGCGGCGACCTCGCTTGTGGTCACTGACCGGCCAGCGGCCCCCCGACGGAGCCCGGTTCGAAGCTCGACCCGCAGCCCGTCGCCCGTCTGGAAGCACGCACCCATCGCCGGTCGGGCCGCCGTCGTGCCGCGGCTGCGGGCACAGAGCGGCTCGGCGACCGTGCCCGCATATCGTGTCTGGTCGGACTGGTACTCGATGGCCGTGTGCATGGGCGCGCGGCTGAGCACGACGCGAACCTCCCCGCAACCGCACACACCGAACAGCAGCGCGACCGCCAGCCCGTGGCCACGCCCCACGGCGCCGCGCCGACAATTAGGGGTGACACCCATCGGATCGCACGGTAGAACATGCTCCATCGAATGGCCAGGGGGTATCGATGCTGCGCCGGCTCACCACTGCGATGCTCGACGAGGCGCTGCCGCAGGAGTGGGCCAGCCTGGTGGAGCGCGCGGCGCAGATTCAGCAGGTGATGCGGAGCGAGCTCATGCCGCTCGGCGGCGGCCTGGCACTGCATCGCCAGCCGAAGAACACGATGGTCGTCCGGGGAACCCACGGCGACGCCTATGGGGTCGTCGGCTCCGACGGCAGCCTTCACCTCGGCCGTATCGGTGAACAGGGTCCGGAATCGGTTCAAAGGGTTCTCGTTCCGCACGGGTTCGTCGCCGACGAGGACGAGGTGGTCACCCTGCAATCGGTCCGGCACCGCTTGTCCGACGTCCACGACATTTACCTCGTCTTGCGGCGTCACCCGACCCATGGACCGTCCACGGGGCACCGGGTCTACCGGGCCGAGGTGCGCGTCGCCGCCGGCTGCGTGCGCGTTCAGCAAGGGGACGTCGACGGCGGTGGCGGGCCCGAACGTTGGTTGCCCGTTGATCTCCCAGAGAGCGCACTGCCGGGATTTCTCACCTTCTGCGACTTCTCATTCCCCCCCAACTTCGACCCGTTCTCCCTCGACGGTCGCGCGCTCAAAGAGGAGTTCGACCGGGTACGCGCGAAGGCGGGCGTGCGATGCGCGCTCGTCCTCGACGCCGAGCGGCGATTGTGGTGTCTGGACAACGACGAGGTCGTGCCCAACGGGGACTTCGACCGCGTGCTCCGGCTGGGCGGCTGGCCCAACTGTGGCGCCGTCGACCCCGGCGGGCACGTTTACATCGGGAGTTCCGACCGACGGATTCAACGATTGGACTGGTTGGAAGACGGCACGTTGTCCCTCGGGTGGTCGCACCGGCTGACGTCCGAGCCGCTGGCGTTGTCGGTGACGTCTCGCGGCGACCTGCTCGTCGCTACCCGTGACCGGCGCCTCGACGCCTTTCGGCACCTGGGTACCGGCCAACTCGAGCAGGCCTGGCGGAATGTGGTCACGACACTCTTCGCGGGACCGAAGCACGGCGCCGGGCCAAAGGGCGCCCTGCACTACATTGAAGAGAACATCGGGCGGATTCACGGGCGCGAGCGCCGATGCGCCGCACTCGTCGCGCTCTGCCACCGGCTGGCCCGGTGCGAGCAGTTTCCCGGCCGGGAGGTACTCGCTCAGGTCGGCCGCCTCGCGGCAACGAGTCCCTTCGATACCGCGCGGCATGACTTCGGCAGCGCGCTGGGGCGCTTGATCGAGTCTTGGGCAAGGACCGAGACACCCCGTTCGTGGCGATTGCCTGGCCCGAATGGCCTGCCCGATGAAGACTGCGCACCGGAGACCGCGCTCGTGTCGGCGGTGTACGAGCACTCGCCTTTTGAGGTCCGCGAGCGGATTGACGACGCGGTCGCGGCGCTGGCGGCGCCGTTGCACACGCCGTCCCCTGATCCTGCCTTCAGGCGCCTCTGCGAGCGGCGCCAACGAACGTATCGCGACCTAGACGGCGAGGGCGAGCGCTTCGAGAGCCTCGCTTCCGCGCTTCTGCATCCCTACCGGCGAAGCTGGCACGACGCGATGCCGTTGGGCAAACTCGGCGACTTCCGGACGGTCGTCGAATACGGTCCTCCCGGCTCGCCGTGGATCCTGGTTGCCGGGCGTCGAGGGTTCAAACGAGCTCGTTCCGCGGGCGGTGGCCCCCGACGACCAAGCGACTGGGTCGACGTGTCGATTACCGACGAGGTGCAACGACCCGTCACCCTTCGACAGGTCAGCGTCGTGACCACGGCCGACGGTAACCGTGCGGCGGTCATCGTCAGTCAGGGCGGGCAAGTGCGCCTCGAAGCCGTCGTCGGCGAATCCCCCGTCTTCGGCACGTACCGACACCCGACGCCCACGCGTGCGGTCGCCTGGGCGTCGGCGCAGATCTCGGCGTCCCCTGCGGGGGGCGAGCTCGTCATCCTTTGGGAGATCGAGCGCCGCCACATGGTCGAACGTCTGTCCTACAAGTTCCTCGAAGGGCGGATTGAGCTTCGCCGAACCGAGGGCAACGCCTACCACCCACTCGGTTTTGCCGCTCGCAATCTCGCCGTTTGCCGAACAGAGGAAACCGATGGCGCGGGGTTCCGATTGTTTCTCACGGATGGGGAGCACAACCGACTCGCCGTACGCGACTGGACCAGCGAGGGCGACCTGCGAGACCGGCCTGACGTCGGCCTCTCAGCTCCCTGCCGCCCGCTCGTCTCGGACTCGGCCGGCCGTGTCTTCGCCGGCACGGAGGATGGGCTCGTCTGGGCATTGGACGCCGACGGGCACGTGGAGTGGATCACGTGGGCGCGACGCGGCGTTCGAAACCTCGCGGCTCACCCCGATGGGCCCCGCGAGCGAGGCATCCCGCACATCATTGTGGTCAGCGAATCGACCAGTATCGTCGTGCTCGACGCCTTCGGGCACCGCATCTGGCGCACCCGATTCGGGTCACGGCCGTTGCACGCCGGCTTTCGGGCGCCCCATAAGCCGGGAGAGTGGCCGGCCATCCTCGTCATGGAGTCGGAAGGCGTGCTGGCTGAGTACGAGCCGACCGGGCCCTTCGACCCCGCACGAAGCGCGTTGGTCGACGCTGCCCTGCCGCCCGGGATCAGTGCGGAGGCGAAGGAAGCCCGTCTCGTGGCGGGCGAGGACCTCGTCGCGGAGCAGCCGATTCTCGCCGAAATCCACCACCGTGCGACCCGACACGCCTTCGTGGAGCGGCTGGCGATGACGCCCTCGACGCCCCCATCACGACGCGAGGCCGAACTCCGGCGGGCGAACTCGCGCGAACTTGCGAGTCTGGTCGGCCATCCGACGCACCCCCCGACGCCCAGTCTCCTGGCCCTGGTGGCCGAGGTCCTGGCCGAGACGTACCCAAAGCAAGAGACCTTCGGCGACGAGGGCCGGCGTGCCTGGGCGGCGGCGGTGGGCGAAGCGCTGCGCGCAACCCCCGGGACGAGTCGCGAGCAGGTGCTGGCCTTTCTTCATCGCCTGCCCGCCGAGGCATGGGACGAGCGTTTCCCCGCAGTGATGGCGGCGCAGGCCTGGTGGCGCGCGGTGCGGGGCGAAGGCGTGACGCCGCTCGGCGCGCTGCTGACGGACCTGCTCCGCCTGCCCCCGCGAGTGATCGAGCCGTTGGCATGGCTCTCCAGTGGGACGGACCTCCACCGCGTCGCCGCGCCCCTCGGGCGACTCTGCGTTGCGGTCGATGATCGCCATCCCGAGCGCGAGCGCCTCGACGCCCTTCGCGCGTGTTCGGCCGCGTTCGGCGGCGTCGGCGGCGCAGGGGTTGCGCCGTTCCGCGCGCTTCTGGCGTACGCCGGGGCAGATGAGCGGGACGAAGACCTCCGGGCGCTGTTGGCCTTGATCTCGTTGTCGCTCACGTCTGCGGTCGCCGCAGAAGGGTCGTTGAAGCCCATCTTCGCCTGGCTGCGTGGACTCGCCCCCGAGGGCCTGCCCGACGATTCCTGGCGGCTCGACCGGCGGCTCGCGTGGCTCGCCGTGCTGGAGCAGCGCGCCGGGCTCGACATCGAATCCGCACCCCTCGTGGCCTGGCTCGGCGAGCGTGTGACCCAGCGCGTGCGCCAGGGGGCGGCTGCGCACCGCGAGACGCTGGAACGGCGCCCGGGCGTGCACGTGGCGGCGTTCGACGTCACCCGCGCCATCGACGGCCGAATGCACGTGCACCTGACCATCCAGCCCGAGGCGGTCATCGAGGCCCGTGACGTTCACACCGAGGTCAACTGCCGGGTCGGCGCCGTTGCCGAGGTGCGTCGTTTCCACCGACAGGTCTGGCGAACGGAGTCGCCGCCGGAGACCCTCGAGTTCGACTTTGCCGACGTCTCCAGCGAGCAGGCGTCGGTGACCATTCGCGTTCGCGGCCGACGCTGGAACGTCGACGTTCAACGACAAGCGCGGCTCGCGACCGGCTCGGTTCCAAGCGCTGCCGGTGGCCTTCTCGGGGCGCTCCCCTTGTGGCGGGCGCGTCTCATCAATCGAGTCGTCGCCGCGGCTCGCGATGCCAAGTGGGTCATCGTCTCGCTCGTCCCGACCCTGGGCGCGGATGCAGTCGTGAGCGAGCTGCGCACCCGGGTCGACGTCGTCCGCTCCCTCGACCCTGTCCTTCGCGAGTATGGTCCCGGGCGCCTCTACCCGGACCGTTTCTCCGCGGCCGCGCTCCTGCAGGTGGTCGCCCCTCCCAGTACCGCGGACGCATGCCGGCTTGCACTCCTCGAGTCCGGAGACGACACGTTCGCCCGGGTGCTGCAGCCCGCACACGCCGCGGTCTGGGCTGCGCTGGACCGCGAGGTCGCCACCGGGCGATTCGCCAACCATCGCTTCGTGGTCGTGCTGAGCCCGCACCTCGCATCACGACTCGCAGCCCGCCTCGGCGAGCGATGTCGGCTGGTCAACGCGGCGCTCCACACGGCAGGACGCAACCTGCCGTTGGCGTCGAACGACCCGACGGTCGACGAATTGGTGGACCATCTCGCCGAAGCCTACTCGATGGGGCGTGCCTTCGTGCGGTTTCTCGTTCGGATCGCGGCGGGCGATCTGCGTGTCTTCGCAACGGGTACACCGAGCAATCGGGAGCCGGCGGCGCTCGCGCAAGGCGTTCGTGAGTTGGGGGAAGCATATGCATCGGCCGACTTCGCCGAGCTCAGTGCCCGCGACGGACTCGCCCTCTACGCGCTTGCCCGCACAGCGACCCGCCTTGCCGTGCGCAAACTCCGTCCCGGTCTCATCCTGGCCGAGAGTGTGCGCGGACGGCTTTCGCGAAGTTCGCCGGACTCGCTCATCGCCCAGGAGGGGGCCGCGCTGACCCGGAAGCACCTGCGTCAGCTCCAGGCAGCGGGCGTGACCAGCGCGCTCGTCCGTGGGACGACACCGGATTGGGAGGCCGGCGAAGGGGCCGACCGAGCGCTGCTCAACGCGCTGGACGACAATCCCGCGAGGGTGCTCGGCCGCCTGCGCGCCCTGGGGCTCGTTGATGAAGATGCGGGTGGGCTCATCACTGTGATCGAACCGCTCGCGCGTCACCTCCGCCGCGTCCTCGCGGCCCAATCGCAGCCCGGAATAGCCGACCTCGTCCGGCGACGCGACCCGCTGGAGGGCGTGCCCCTCGACCGGCTCGACCGCCTGGACTGGAGCCCAGAGTCGCCGCACTTCGCCGCGCCCCCGACGACCGAGCAGGCCGAGGCGGTTTTCGCCGTCGCGAGGCTCTGGCAGGGCCAGAACCCGGTCGCTCAGTTGGCCGCCCTCGCCCGAGTCGTCGTCGGCGGGCCAACCAGCAAGACCGCGCAGACCCAGGCATCGACCTTCGTCGGGGGCGCGGTCGAGTTGCATTTCCTTTCGCGCTCGACTCCAACGCCGACACCACTCCATGTGCTCGAGCCCGGCACGATCGCGTGCGTCTTCGGGCCCGACGTCGAGACCCGAGAAGAGGAGGCCATCCGGGCACGATTCATTCCCAAGACCGATACCGAGTCGGGGCGACGCGGTGAGCTGGCCGTCTTGTATGAGACCCACCTCCGGGAGGTGCTCGGCGCGGCCGACCCGAAGCGCGCCCTGCAGGGCGTGCTGCGGGCGTGTCTCGGCATGAAATCGCTCTCGCCGTTCCGCACCAGCGGGAGCCTGCCACCGGGCAGCCCCGTCTTCGTCGGCCGGGAAGAGACGCTGGCCGAGATCGCCCAGAGTCTGACGACACGCAGCACCCTGATCCTCGGGGCGCGGCAGGTCGGCAAGACCAGCCTCTTGAACCAGGCGATGTTCCGGGCGTCGCGCCGCAGCGATGTGCTGGTCGCTCACGCGGACTGCCAGGGTCTCATCGATCTCGACGCACTGCCGCAACGCCTCCGGATCGTCACCCCCGGGTGCCCGGTGGTCGAGCCGAACCTCACGGCGGAGACGTGGTTCCGGCGTTTCGCGGACATCGCGCTGGCCATGGAGCGGATCCCCGTCGTCTTCCTGAACGAGGTACACGAGGTTCTGCGGGTCGACGCCCGCGCCGCGTTGCTCCTGCGCGGCCTGGGCGAGTCGGGTCTGAGGTTCGTGATGGTCGGCTACCCCCACCTCGGCTGGGCGGTCCGCGACCCCTCCAGCCCGCTTTTCCACTTCACGGGCGGACCCCACGAGGGCAAAATCGTGCGCCTCGCCGCGCTCTCCCAGGAAGAGGGCCGGTCCTTGATGGCCAGATTGCTGGAGCCCCCGCTCGGCCTGCTCTGGGCTGCGAACGACCGGGTCGCGGGCGAGCGCCGGTTGATGGAGGCCAGCCACGGCATTCCATGGGTCCTGCAATCGTTCTGCGACCGGCTCGTGCGTCGGTTGCACGACGAGCGCCGCGCGACGTTGACCGCGGATGACTGTCACGCGGTCGTGGCTGCCACCCCCCGGGTCCTCGAGCATCTCGACCGGATGGAGGTGACGGAGCTTCTGAGCAAGGCCGACCGCCCGGCCGCCGCTGACATCGACGCGGCGTGTACGGCGGCCATCCGGCTCATCACGACGGCGCTGGCCGAGCGCCTCTACTTCGGCCCCGACCTGCTGGTCGACGCTGAGGATCTGCCTGAGCGCGCGCCCTGCGCATACGGCTTCACGGAGGACGACGCACGCCTCGCCACCGAGGCCGCGGTCGCTCGCTACGCCGGCGACGGCGAGCGCCCCCGCGTGCTCGACTACCTGCGCCGGTTCCCCGTCGGTAAGCTCCTCGACGCGCTCGGTCTCACGCTGATGCTCGCTGACTGTGACCATGATGTCGGCAGCGGCCTGCACCGTTACGCGTTCGCGGGCCACGTGTTTCCCATCGAGCTGCGCCGGGCGATGCCCAAAACATCGCCGGCGGATCGCATCTACGATAGCCTTTCGCGGCTGCTGCGTGCCCTCACCTCCACCGGAGCGGAGTCCAAGCCTTGAGTCCTCGATTCGCCACTCAGCCCCTCTTTTCTGTCCGCACGCGCCTGAAAGAAGACATCGAGCGGTTTCCGTGGAAGGACCACTGGCAGTTGAAGGTCGTCTCGCGCGGACATGAAGTGCTGGGAAGAAGGCTCGAGGACGAAGCCGTCGGGCCCGCGCCGCAAGACCACGGGCAGATGTTGATCTCGACGGCCGACTTCGGCTCTGGGCTGACGAGCATGATCAACTGGCTGACTCTCGTGGAGGGCACCCGATGGCATCGCGTCGACTTCTCCACCCCGTTTCTGGCCGGCGAGTCCTGGAAGGCGCTCTATGAGGAGGCCCGCCAGCGGCTGAGTCGAACGCTCATCAGCGCGAAGCTGGTCGAGCGAGAACCCGAGCAGACCATGTTCACGTGGATGCTCTCATCCATCGGTGCCCGAGACACGGTGCCGGGCCTCATCCTCGAGGTCGGCGAGTCTTTTCCCGACGAGCTCGGTCGGGTGCTTTTTCCGGAGTTGCGGGGTGCCATCGAGACGGCGCAAACCCTGCCGCCCATGCTCATCGTGACCGAGCGCATGAACGACATTCACTCGGGCGAGTTCTCGCGGCTCGTCACGGCGACCGCCGCGGCTCGACCCGCGCCCCTCAGCCGCGCGGACCTGAGATCGATGCTGACCGGAATCCCGTGCGACCTCGAACGGGTCGTCGCCGCCTGCGACATGACCACGGGCGGCCAGCCCCTCCTGGTGAATCTCTTCTTCGCACGGATCGAGGCCGAGCCGGGCGTCGATCCGCAGGCCGTCGCCGACAAGCTGGTCGCCAACCCACCCATGTACGCCGCGCAACGGTGGTGTCGGCGGCTCGCGGAGCTCCTCTCCGACCCCGGTTTCGTACTGCCGCGGCGCTCGGTGAACGAGATGGCCAAGGGCTATGCCTGGGAGGGCGAAGACGACATGGAGTTGATGCTGCGGCTCTACCTGTCGGGGTGGACACGGCTCGACGAGAACGGTGAGGGTTGGCGCATTCGATCCGACGTCCATCGACAGCTCGCGGAGCGTGTGCTGCGGAACACCAGCGCCTACCTGGCGGAGCCGTGAGTCCCATGGCCAACACACGACCAACGACGGAAATCGTACTGAATGTGAGCCAGGAGCGAACGCTGGCTACGCTCGGGGCCCTTTCGGTCGAGATGCTGGCAGGTCTGAAGGATGTCGTCATGGCGGCCCCGGGCGCATGTCTCACGGAGGCGTCGGAATACCCGGCCGATGCGATGAAGCAGCCACGCCGCGTCAACGTGGTGGGGCTGGATGGACCTCGCGGTTCGGGGAAGACGACGCTCCTCGTCGCCCTGCGCAAGAGCGGCACGGCCGGCCTGAACACACAGTTGCTCGAGCGCAAACTCTCGCCGAACTGCGTTCTTCACTTGGATGAGATCGACGGTTCGACGCTCAAGGCGGACGTGCCCATCGGGCTGAGTCTTCTCTGGCGCCTGCAGGAGCGGGCGATGCGAGACGTGCGGGAGGAGCGCGCCCGGGCGGAGGCCCGCCGTGCCTGGAGCGAGGTGACCAGGCAGTACGTCGGCTGCCGTGCGGACTATCACCAGATCGCGCTCCACTACGGCGGCTGCCGCACGAGCTACGAGGCCATCGCCGCGGAGGCTGCGCAAACGCGGTTCAATCAGCACGTCACGATCTTCCGCTGGCTCGAGACGCTCGCCCGTTTACTGGGACGTCGCGTCTTCCTGTTGCCGCTCGACGACGCGGACTTGATGCAGGACGGCCTCGCCAACGATTTACTCTGGTCGCTTCTCGATGAGCTGCATCAGCCTCGCCTGGCACTCGTCGTCAGCGCCGACTGGCAGCGCCTCGAGGAGCAGTTTCGGACGAGTCCCCCCGTTCGGCCGCTCGCACCGAAACCGGAAGACGGCGGCCAGACGGTGCGCGACCTCCGGATCAAGGCGATCCCCGTCGACATGGTCGTCAGCATGGAACGATGGAGCCCCGAGGAACGCCGTGGCTTCCAAGGGACTGGAGCCGGGAAGCCCGCCCGGACGCTCGAGGCCTGCTTGGCCGAGAAGGCGCCGGACGTGCAGGCGGACATCATGACGCTGCTTCCGCCCTTTCCACGGGGCCTCGAGTCCGTGTCTCGTTTCGTCGCGCGCAAAGAAGACGTTCACACCACGCACCCCTGGGCGGAGCGCCTCGTCCGCCTGCTCATGGCCATTCACGCGGAGACGGCCCTCGAGACGCTCTGGCCCCGGTCTGAGAAACCGGCTCCGCTCGTGCGGGCATTGATTGGGTCGCCCTCGCGGCCGCTACTTCCGGCGGAGTGGGCGACCGCGGCGCGCGAGGCCCGGGAAGGACGGCCGCTCCGCGGACTCTGCGCGGATCGCGCGGATGTGACCTTGCGGTATCCCGCCAATCGAGCGGCGTGGATGGGGTGCGTGGCTGAACTCGCGCTCAAGGAGGGGCCGCGCCACCTGTTCGAATCCGTCGAGCGCTTCTCCTCCGCCATGCTCGCGCTGAGTTTCGCGCAGACCCTCCCGAAGACGTTCGTGGAGAAGGGCATCGGGCGTCAGGCTGACACCCTGCCGTGGGTCCTCCCGTTTCTGTCCTTCTCGCAGATCGCGACTGAGACTGTCGTGGTACACGTCGGCCTCGGCCCTTTCTGGGCCGCACGCTGGGCGGGCGAGCCACACGCCCCAGTGGACGCGTTTGAAGAGATAGGCCTGCGGATTCCTGCGGACGCCCTTGCGCAATCCGCTGACCTCCTACATCGCGGCGACGAGTTCCTGCCGAGCAGTCTTCGGGCGCTCGTCCTGTTCTTCGACGCCGCACACCGCGCCCAGTGGAATCGAGTCTCACCACGCGACGTGGCCTGGCCAGACCTGGCATCTATCGTGCTTGTCGGCCTCTCCTGCGCCCTGGAGACGTATCTCATGGCCGCCGGCCGCCCGCATCAGACCGAAATCGATCCCCGCTCACCCTCCCGAGGCTTCGCCGCGCTCCACAAGCAGGCCAGCGCGATGGCCAGCGCGAGGCCGATGGGCTCCGGTCTGCGTCAGGCCAAGAAGCCTGGGAAGGCCGCGCTGGAGGCACGCACGGACGCCGCTCTCCGCGAGAGCCTCAAGGCTCTTCTCGATGCGGAGTGCGTCCAACGGGCGCTCGAGTACGCCCGCGTGAAGATCGCAAACTCGTGACATCGGCGCCTGAACTCCTCGCGGCAGCCCTCAACTGGGTGGACCTGGCGCTCCTGGAACAGCGTTTTGCCGGCGCCGGTACGCCCGGGCCCGCCGCAGGCAAACCTGGTCCCGGCGCCCGATGGCTCCTCGAGTCGCACCCGCTTGGTTTCGACCCAATCACCGCGCGGGATGCCCTGGCCCTGGTGGCAGCGGAGACACCGCTCAAAGGGCTCCGCCGGCTCGTCGACACGTTGATGGTCCGGCAGGAGGGCCGCGTCGTCCGCTGCGACGCCCCCTCCAGCCGGCTGCTGCGCGAGTTCTGCTCGCCGGAAGTTCTGGTCGCCGCCGCGACGGCCCTTTGCCATGGGGGCCGGTTCACCGCGCCACTCGACGCACCACGCGCACCGGCCGATCGCGCGGCGCTGTTCGACCTGCTCTCGTGGTCGCCCATCATCGCCGCGCCACGCAGCGGACTCGAGAGCCTCATGGCGCGGGGTCTCAGCGACAGTCACGTTCACCTCGCCGGTGCCATCCCGCCGGCCTCCGAGTGGGTCCTGTTCCTGCGCGAAGAGGCCCGGGCAGCGCCCGACTCCATCTGGCACGAGGGTCCGTGGCCGGCCGCCTTCGCGCGGGCGCGTCGCTCGCTCCTCGAAATCTGCCAACGCGTTACGTCATCCGGCGCCGACCTCGCACCGACGCTCGACGCGATTGCGGCCGCGCTGTGCCCGGAGAGCTGCGCGCACGTCATCCGTGATCTCGTCGGCGAACGCGCCCTGTTGATCTGGGGGCTCTCCCGAGTATTGACGAGCCCCCCGCCGCATGCGTCTTCGGACTGCAATGCGCTCGGGGTGGACGACGAACGCGGTGTGCTCGAGGAGAGCATCAAGACCTATGTCGGCGTCCGCAACGCCTTCCATGCGGTCCTGACGCACCGTGCCGGACGCCGTGGTCTGGCCGACTTTCGCGCGACGCTCAATGACCATCGGGTCAGCGGTCAGGTCGCACCGCAGACGGCGGAACGCTGGCGTGTCGTGCGCGCGCTCGAGACCCAACTCCTGACGCTGTCGCCGGGGATCGGACCCGGCCACGGCGCCCGCGTGCCGGAGTACGATCTGGAACTCCGGGTCTCCGTCTCGCGGGGCAAGGCGCTCCAGCACCAGATCGCCGCGTGGCTCATGGCCTTGCGCGATGTCCTTCAGTCCGTGCCACGCGCACAGTTCCGTGTGGGTTTCACGGTGCACTTCACGCGCTCCGGTCGTTCGTCACCGGATTCGCATCGTGAGCTCGGCCTCGACCTTGCGCGCCTGCTCCGCGAGGTGCCGGATCTGCGTCACTTCATTCTGGGCATCGACACGGCGGGCGCGGAACTCATTTCACCGCCCCGCGATTTCATCGAGACCTATGCAGCCGTCCGCGCCGAGCTCGACCGCGGGGCCGACGCCGAGCGCGAGCATGCGCCCGGCACGCCGTGCTATCGCCTCGGCTTCACGCATCACGCGGGCGAGGACTTTCGCGACCTGCTCACCGGTCTGCGGCACATCGACGAGGCCGCGAACCTGCTGTCCCTTCGACCCGGTGATCGGATCGGCCATGCACTGGCGCTTTTCTTCGAACCGGTCGACTTCTATCGGCAGCGCTACTTCAGCTACCCCCTCGCGATCGAGCACCTGATCGATCTCGCGTTCGCCTGGGCGCTCCTGCCGCCGGGTGCTCACGTTCACCGCGAAAACGTGCGCCTCGTGGCGCGCCGTTCGCTCGAACTCTCGTTCAATCCGGCCGATCTCGACGCAATGGCCGAGATTCTCGACGTCGGCGAGGACGCCCCGGACAACCTCCGGCGCGGTCGGCGGCGGGTTGGCCCGACGTCCGAGCAAGACACCTTCAACGCACTCCTCGACGTCGCGGGGCGCAATTGGGCCCACCGCGACCGAGTGGCTGCTCTCCGGCAAACGCCTCATCGCCTCGTCGAGCTCCGCGGAGACCTGCGCTACTGTGAACTGGTCTCGGCGGTCCGGGACCGGGTTGTCGAGCGCTTTGGCCTGGCCGGCCTCGCCGCCGAGGTTTGCCCGACGTCGAACATCATGGTCGGCGGCTTCTACGACTACGCCGAACTCCCCTACGTGCGCGCGATACTGGCCGATCTGCCGTCGTCACGGCTCCCGCTCCTCGTCGCGAGTGACGATCCCGGCGTATTCGACACGAGCGTCCGCGCAGAGCTCGAGCACCTCGCCGTCGCCCTGCGCCAGGCCGGATGGTCGTCCGAGCGCGTGGCAGCACGGCTCGCGGCGTTTCAGGACGTCTCTCGCCGCTATGGATTCTTCCACGACGAGACGCCGCGCGGCCCGGCGCTCGCCCGCCTGCTGCGACGCCTGACGACCTGAGAAGAGGCCTCGCGCCGGTCCGGCCCTTCGCGGGCCCGCGCATCGTCCTGACCTCGGTGCCCATGGTCGCGCTCCGCCCGCCGCCCTCCAGATGATGCTGGCGGCGGCGCCTTCGCCCACCTGTGCACACGTTTGTCGGTGGGGCCGGGGGGACTCGTGCCGGCTTTTTGCTGGCGCGGCCGTCGCCGTCGCCGTCGCCGTCGCGGGAATGGAGAAACAGGTCGGGCCTTTCGGGTGGTCAGGACGAGGTGCCCGGACGAAGTGCCCGGACGAGGTGGACGAGGTGCCCGGACGAGGTGCCAGGCACTTCGGCCGGACCGGACGAGGTGCCAGGCACTTCGGCGGATTTCCCACCACCGGGACGAGGTGCCAGGCACTTCGGCGGATTTCCCACCACTAGTTTCCACCGCTCTGCTCCCAACAACCCCGCCTCGGGCCCCCTCGACCTGCCGGCCCCCCAAATCAACGCCAACCCGGACGAGGTGCCAGGCACTTCGGCCGGACCCGACGAGGTGCCAACCACTTCGGCGGAATTCCCACCACCGATCTCCACCGTCCAGCCC
>JAKLJY010000126.1 GCA_023150895.1 Myxococcota bacterium
GCGGGGAGGGCGGCGGCGCGGCGTCCGGCGGCGGCGGTGGCGGAGCGGCATCGCGCGGCGGCGGCGGGGGCGGCTCGGGCTCGCAGCCTCCGATGGGGAAACCGTCCGTCGGCGAGGCGCGCAGCTTGCCCTCGGTCTGCGGGCCGTACACACCGTCTTCGTCGATCAGATCATCCGGGTGGTTGCGGTTCCAGAGACGCTGAAAGGCTCGAACCGACAGCCCGCTGAGATCCACCGTGCCCGCCCCCACGTAGTCGAAGTGCACGGGGTCGTCGTTGCCGTGCCAGCGCCAGCCGTGGTTCTCGAGTGACGGCTCCCACTCCCCGTGATCCTCGATGTCGATGGCCTTGCCCGACTCGTGCGGGCTGCGCCCCGGCCGCGCGGCGAGCGGAATGCCGCACTGACCGTCCTGATACCATTTGTACAGCAGGTACTGCTGCGGCAGCGTCCGCAGGGCCGAGTTCATGGTCATGCGCCGCCCGC
Source organism: Myxococcota bacterium (assembly GCA_023150895.1). Taxonomy (GTDB): domain Bacteria; phylum Myxococcota_A; class Bradymonadia; order UBA7976; family UBA1532; genus CAINDO01. Next base: position 484 of record JAKLJY010000126.1, read on the forward strand.
GCTGATCGAGCGCGGCATGCAGCCCCTCGACGGCCGGCGCCTGCAGGTAGGGCCAGACCGACTCGCCCTCGCTGATGTCCCCTCGGCTGAAGCTCACGAGCGTGTTGGGCCGCAGGCAGTTGATCTCGTCGATGAGCTGTTGCGCGAGCCCGCGCACGATGGCCGTCGAGCAACCACCGGCCTGACCGACCGTCAGCCCCGCCTGCCATTCGCCGATGACACCCTCGTCCCAGTGGGACTCGGGGTCGTACTCGGGCTCGGGTTCGCAGCCGGCGGCCCACATCACCAGCACGGCCGGCACGACCGACCGGAGAACCGCCTGCGCAGACATCAGATGGCCCAGCCGATGTTGAGGTTGAGGAACGGAAAGACCGAGTGCGCCGAGCCGTTGTCGGCGCCCTCTTCATCGCTGTGCGAATCGTAGTAGCCGTAACCGGCCCCGGCGTTGAGGTCGATGAAGGGGCCGAGCTCGAAGGCCCACTTGTAGCCCACGATGGCGCCCGCCCCCACGGCCTGCACCACCAGGCTCATCGACGACTTCGTGCCGCGAAGGTACTGGCTCGCAGCGCCGGCGTAGGCGCCGCCGTCGCTCGAGTCCCCCGTGAAGTAGCCGCGCAGCTGCAGCCCGGTGCCCCACGCCGGCATGCTGAGATCCTTCGCCTGAAAACGCACCCGGTCGAACTCGGGCTCGCCGAAGCCGCCCTGCAAGACCAGCGCGAACCGCCGGGTGAACATGAACTCGAGCTGAAGCTCGGCCATCCTGACCACGGCTTTCGGGACGTTGACCGAGAACCCGACGGCATGATTGCCGGCCAGCGCGGCCACGAGGGGGAGAATCGGGGTCACGGGCGGCCTCGTTCGATGCGGGGGCGGCGGTCGGGCATGAACGACATTGGTAGCAGACCCGACCGTGCCGAAAAAGGGTCAGGGCTCGGCGGGCGCGCTCGCCGGCGCCGGCGGCGCCTTGGGCGACAGGCGGCGCATGTGTGCGGCGATCTGCCGTGCGAGCTCGCCGACGGCGTCGCCGTAACCGACGACGACGTCCGTGGGGAACTCGCCCTTGACCTTGACATGGACGTCGGCGACGTCCCGCAGGGTGACCTCGCGGTCGTCGCCGCGGCGGACGGTGTAGACGGCCCGCAGGTCGACCCGGCCGTTGGGACGGGCGTCGAGTTGCTGGATGAAAACGGAGAGTCGCAAAGTGTCCGGGCCGGGCAGATCCGCCGGCTCGGCGACGATGGAGTCGCTCTTCAGCAACGCCCGCAGATGCTCGGCGAGCGCGCGGCGAATCTCCGCCGGGAAACCCGCGCCCCATCGGTGGTAGTCGTCGGCGTGCATGCCGGCCTGCCCCTCCCGCCACACGACCTGCGGGCGGTCGATGATGGGGGGCACCTCGATCGGCGCGATGACGACGGCGAAGTCCTCCGGTTGCAGGCCCTCGTCCGGCGGTGGGGTGGGCATCATGTAGAACCGCACCTCGGGGCTGCGGCAGCCGGGGAGCGCCGTGGCACCGAGCAGGGCGGCGAGGGTGACGCGGACGAAAGCGGTCATGGGCTGCTCCGGCCTCGGATGAGATCTTCGGGGTGACGCTCGAGGTGGTCGGCGAACAGACGCATGGAGCGCGCGGCGCCGGTGAGTTCGTTCAGCATCTTGCGCAGCTCGACGTTGACCGGCGAGTCCGGTCCGACGAGCCGCTGCGACTGTTTCAGCATGCGCTCGGCCTCGCCCATCGTGCGGCCGATGCCCGGTACGAGGTCTTTCTGCAGCGACGCCGCGAGCTCTCGCGTCTGATCGAGGGTCTGTTTCAAGGCGATGGCCGCTTCGTTGGCCGAGGCCCCGATCTGTTCGACCGGCACGCGCTGGAGCTTGTTCAGGAGCGCCGTGGCGCTGGCCGTGATGGCTTCGAGCTGGGTCGGCACGGTCGGCAACTCGGGGTACGGGGCGTCCGGGCGGCTCTTGCGAGCCGAGGTCTGCGCCTGGCCGGGGACCGACGGCCGGATGTCGAGGTCGACGATGAGCGCGCCGGTCAGGAGATTGCCGGACTGCAACTGTGCCCGCAGCCCCCGCGTCACGAGGCGCTCGAGGCGCTTGGCGGGCTCGATGTCGGCCTCGCCCGCCAGACCGATGCGCTCGGGCTCGATTTCGATGACGACGGGCACCTCGAGGGCGTTCGTCGTCGGGTTGTAGACGAGCCGCACGTCGACGACCTGGCCTATCTGAATGCCCCGGAACTCGACGGACGCCCCGGCCGTGAGACCCCGCACCGAGCCGTCGAAGTACAGGATGAACCGCTGCTTGACCGCGTAGACCTGCGTCGAAAGCGACTGTTTGTCGGGGTACAGCGGGAAGACGTGCGCGTCCGGCGCCAGCGGCGTGAGGTCGCCGCCCGGCGTGTCGAACGCGATGCCGCCGATGACCATGGAGACCACGGACTCGGTCTGGATGTGCAGACCATCCTTGTCGACGCGGGCGTCGAAGCCGCTCGTATTCCAGAACCGCGTGCCCTCATGAACCCGCACGTCGTGCGGAGACCGGACGAAGACGTCGACGTTGACGTGCTCCCCGCTGGCGTCGAGCTCGGCGCGCACGACCTCGCCCACGATGACCTGGCGGTAGTAGATGGGCACCCCGACGCCGAGCGAGCCCATCGTCGGTGAGCGCAGCACGAAGCGCTTGCCCGCCTCGCGCGAGGTCACCAGGGGTGGATTCTCGAGGCCGCCATAGGCGAACTGCGGCTGCCCCTGCGCGATGGGATCGACCCCGATGTAGGCTCCGGAGAGCAACGTGCCCATGCCGGTCACGCCGGCCGCCGTCACCCGCGCACGCACGACCCAGAACCGGGTCGCGTCCGTCAGGTACGGCGTGAAGTCCTTCTGCATCCGGGCCGTCACGATGACCGACGAGAGGTCGTCCGAGAGTTTGATCGTCTCGACGACGCCGACGTCGAGATCGCGGAACTTGACGCGCGTCTTGCGCGCCTCGAGCCCCTCGGCCGACCGGAACGTGATCGTGACCAGCGGCCCCTTCTCGTGCAGGGTCTTCCAGGTGAGCCAGCCGCCGATGAGCATGGCGATGATGGGCACGATCCAGATGGCCGAGATGCGGCGCTTCGGCGGGGCGACGTGCGCCTGCGGGATGGATTCGGACTCGGTCTCAGCCATGAGCCTTCCTGACGTGGGCGGTTTTCGCGTCGCGCCCCGGTTTGCGGCCCTCTGCCGCCCCTCGGGCGGACGGCGGGCGGTGCGGGCGCTCCGGGCCGCGACGGTCCCAGATGAGGCGCGGATCGAAGGACTCGGCGGCGATCATGGTCAAGACCACGGTCGCCCCGAAAAAGACGGCACCGAGCTCGGCCTCGACCTGCGCGAGCGAGCCGAGCTGAACGAGGGCGGCGAGCATCGCCACCACGTAGATGTCGACCATCGACCAGCGCCCGAACATCTCGGTCAGCCGGTAGAGCTTCGTGCGCTCGACGGGTTTCTTCGGCGAGCGGCGCTGCACCGAGATCAGGAGGTGCACGATCGCGAAGAGCTTGGCCAACGGGACGACGATGCTCGCGACGAAAACGACGAGCGCCAGCGGCCACATGCCCCCTTCGAGCAGATGCACGACCCCGCTCAGAATGGTGTCGGCCTGCGACCGCCCGAGGGACGTGACCCGCATGATGGGATAGGTGTTCGCCGGGATGTAGAGGACCACCGCCGCGACGAGCAGCGCCCAGGTGCGCTGCAGGCTCGCCGGCTTGCGAAAGTGGAGCGCGCTGTGGCACCGGGGGCACTTCGCGCCGTGGTCGTCGCCCCCGGGGATGGCGACGAGCAGGTGGCAGTCGTGACAGGTGGCCATCCCCTCCGCGGCGGCGGTGCGCTGACGGCTCATGGGGCGGCCTCGCCGTCCGGCCGGACGGCCTCGGGCGCGCGGGGCGCCTCGACCGGGTCCGCGTCCATCTCCACCGAGCGATCGAGGCGGTCCCAGACCTCGTCCGGATCGAGGGTGGCCATCGCCGCGGTCAGCGTTGGAATGAGCAGCCCCAGCGCCCAGAGCGCGATCCCGGGGACGATTTCGGCCATGTCCGCCAGCTTGACGAGCGAGACCAGCACGCCGAGGACAAAGACCTCCGCCATGCTCCAGACCCGGACGTGCCCCATCCAGCGGAAGACATCCGCCGCCGCCGGGGCGCGGAGACCGAACCCGAGCGGCACGAGGACGTAGAGCATCGCCAGCGCGTGCGCCAGCGGCGCGACGAACGTCGTCAGGAGCACGAGCGCGGCCAGCCCGCCGTTGTCCTGATCCCACAGGATCCGGCTGCCCGACAGGATCGTCGCCTCGGTCTCGTTGCCCGACGCCCGCATGGTCAGGAGCGGGAACGCGTTGGCGGCGACGAAGAGGATGAGCGCGGCCACGGTGAGGGCCACCGTGCGCTCGATGGTCTCGTGCGCGCCACGCCCAATGACGTACTGGCAGCGCGGACAACGGGCGGCCGCGCCGTCGGCCAGCGGGGGCAGCTCGATGAGCAGGTCGCAGTCGTGGCACGCCACGAGGTGCGGCGGGCCGTCGTGGGCCCCGGTCCAGGCGCGTGCCGCCACCGGTCCCGCCGGCAGAGGGGCCAACGTCGAGTCGTGTCGACGATCAGGCGCTGGGGTATCGACCATGGCCCGGCACTGTAACACCGGATACGCGGCGGACCGAAAGTGTGCGTGCGTCCCGCGTCGAGGTCTATCGCGCGACCGCCCCGCCGGCGACGCAATCGCTCACCCGTGCGGCCACGCGCAGGCCGTCGAGGGCCGCGCTGACGATGCCGCCGGCGTACCCCGCCCCCTCGGCGCAGGGATACAGACCCGGGTGGCTCGGGCTCTCGAGCGACTGTGGATCCCGCTCGATGCGCACCGGCGCGCTGCTGCGAGACTCGACACCGAGCATCACCGCCTCGCGTGTCACGTAGCCCCGCATCGAGCGGGCGTCGAAGGCCCGCAGCGCGTCCGCCATGGGGCCCGCGATGCGCTTCGGGAGAACCGCGTGCAGATCCGTCGCCGCGAGGCCCGGTCGATACGAGCAGTCGGGCAGGTCCGCCGAAACGCGCCCCGCGAGGAAGTCCGTCACCCGCTGCGCCGGGGCGCGAAAGCCCCCCCCGCCGGCCCGGAAGGCCGCCTGTTCGAGCCGCTGCTGCCAGGCGAGCCCGTCGAGGGGACCGTCACCGAACGTCTCCGGGCCGACGGAGACCACGAAACCGCTGTTGGCGAAGCGCGAGCCGCGGGCATGGGGGCTCATGCCGTTGACCACGACCCCGTCGGTTTCGGTGGCCGCCGCGACGATGAACCCGCCGGGGCACATGCAGAAGCTGTAGACCCCGATGCCGGCGTCCGTACGGGCGAGGCTGTAGGGGGCCGCGCCGAGGGCCGGATGGCCGGCCAGGGCGCCGTACTGGATGCGGTCGATGTGGGCCTGCGGGTGCTCGATGCGCACGCCGAGCGCGAACCCCTTGGCGCTCATCGCCACGCCCCGGCGGTGGAGCAGCGCGTAGACGTCGCGCGCCGAGTGCCCCGTCGCGAGGACGACGGCCCGCGCCGGCACGAGACAGCCGTCCGCGAGGCGAACCCCCCGGACGCGGCGACCGTCGAGCTCGAGGTCGTCCACCCGCGCGCCGAACCGCACGTCGACGCCGGCTGCCTGCAGCCGCTCCCGCAGGGCCTGGACGACCTTGGGCAAGCGGTTGGTGCCGATGTGAGGCCGAGCGTCGTAGAGGATGCGGGGGGGCGCCCCACAGGCCGCGAGCAGGCCGAGCACGCGATCGACGTCGCCCCGCTTCGTCGCCCGGGTGTAGAGCTTGCCGTCGCTGAACGTGCCCGCCCCCCCCTCGCCGAAACAGTAGTTCGATTCCGGATCGAGAACGCCCTCGCGGTTGAGGCGGGCGAGCGCCGGCCGGCGCCCCCGGACGTCCGCGCCGCGTTCGATCAGTACGCTGCGGACCCCGCGCAGGGCCAGCGCCCAGGCACAGAAGAGACCCGCCGGCCCGGCCCCCACCACCACCACCGGCGCCTCGCCGTGCAGGGTCGGCAGGGCCGGTGCGTGTGCGCCCTCGACGTCGACCGCCGGGGGGGCTTCGTCGACGAAAACCTCGACGCGGGCCTGAATGCGCACCTTGCCGTGCCGCGCGTCGATGGTGCGACGTCGCCAGACGATCTCGGTGATGCGCCCGACGTCGACCCCGATGGCCGCGGCCGCCGTGCGCCGCAGGCCCTCCCCTTCGGCGGCGTCGGGGTGGAGGACGAGGTCGAGCGCGGTGCGCATGAATCAGGGCGGGTCCATGCCGAGCTGTGCGGCCTGCAGCCGCTCGCGCCGGCGGGTGATCCAGTAGCAGATGCCGATGCTGAGCGCGTAGAGCAAGAGCAACGGCACCGCCATCAGCATCTGGCTCATGACATCCGGCGGGGTCAGCAAGGCCGCAATGACGAAGATGGCGACCACCGCGTAGCGCCACACCCGGATGAGCGCGCGGTGCGTGATGATGCCCACGAACGCCAGCGCAGCGGCGATCGTCGGCAGCTCGAAGGCGATGCCGAAACCGAGGAGCAGCTTCACGACGAAGTCGAGGTAGTCCTCGATGTTGATGTCCGGCACGAGCTTCTGCGGACCATGCTGAATGCTGTACCCGAGCAGGAAGTCGAAGGCATCGGGCAGCACCAGGAAGTACCCGAACGCGGCACCGCCCACGAAACACAGCGTCGTCGCGAAGACGAACGGCAGCACGATGGCCTTCTCGCGCTTGTAGAGGCCCGGACCGATGAACGCCCAGAGCTGCCAGAGCAGGATGGGCATGCCGAAGAAGAGTCCGCCGAGCCCGGCCACCTGCATGTGGAAGGCGAACACGCCCCCGATGGAGCGGTAGACGAGCCGATCGCCGAGGTTTCGGGCGGCCATGACGTCGTACAACGGCTGCGTCAGGAAGAAGAAGATCTCCTCGTGGAAGAGATAACACCCGACCGCGCAGAGCATGATGCCCACGACGGCGCGCCAGAGGCGCCAGCGGAGCTCTTCGAGGTGCTCGAGGAAGGGGGCGCGGGACGCCTCCATCGACGGGTCTTCGGTACGCTCGGGGGCGTCGGAATCGGCGGGGGGCACGGGGGTCTTCAGGCGCTCTTCGAGGTGTCGTCCCGGGCGGGCTCGGGCGTGGCGGCGGGGGCATCGGCCTGCGCGGCGGCCTCGGCCCGGACGGTGGCCTCGGCTCGCGCGACCGCGGCGGCCGGGCCGTGTGCCCGGGCGATGGGGTGGGCACCGGCGGCGCCGTCGTCGGGATCGTGGTCGTCGTCGGCCGACGGCGGCACGGTCGGGCCGGGCCCCGCCGCGATCGCGGGGGTCTCGCCCGGGTGGCTCGTCGCAAACGGGGGCGGGGCACCCGGCGCCGCGTTCGCCTTGTAGCGGTCGAGCGTATCGGCGTCGCCTTCGAGCAGCTCGCTGAGGTGCTCGCTGACCGGGCGCTTCCAGGCCGGGGTATGGCCGGGCTCGCCGTAGACGGCGCGTTTGATCTCGTCGACCTCGGCGCTGTCGCGCAGCTGGGAGGAGACCTTCCGGATGGTCTTCAGGCCTTTGCCGACGTCCTTGGCGACGTCCGGCAGCTTCTTCGGCCCGACGACGAGCAGCAGGACGATCCCGATCACGACGAGCTCGCCGAAGCCGATGCCGGAGGGAAACATCAGAACCTGCCTTCCACGACGTCCACGTCTCGGCGGTCGAACGTGCCGGCCGCCGGCGCCGCTTCTACCGGAACCGTGCCTTCCTTGAAAGGCAGATTCAGCGAGGGGCGGCCCGCGGCGGCCAGCTTGCCGGTCTCGGCGTCGATCTGCGCGAACACGATACCGGGCGGCGGAGATTCCGTGAAGTCGGCCTGCGGTGTGTCGCGCAGCGCGGCGCGCATGTACTGAAGCCAGACCGGCAGCGCCGTGCGGCCGCCGGACTCGCGCCCCCCGAGCTTGCGGGTGTTGCGATCGCTGCCGATCCAGACGCCGGTGACGAGGGACTCGGTGAAGCCCATGAACCACGCGTCGAACGCGTCCGTCGTGCCCGTCTTGCCCGCCACGGGAACGCCGAGCGACCGGGCCTCGGTCGCCGTGCCGGCCTCGACCACGCCGCGGAGCGCACGCTGCATCAGAAACGCCGTGCGTTCGTCCATGACACGCTCGCGGGGTTCGTTCCAGGTCCGCAGCAGGGCGTCGATGCGCGCCGTGGCCGGTGCCCAGGGATCCGAGACGTGGGTCCGGTCCTCGAGGATTTCGCCGCGGCGGGTGGTGACCCGCGAGACGAAGGCGGGCCGCGCACGCTGTCCGCGCAGGGCGAACACGGCGTAGACCTGCGCCATGTCCCAGGGGTAGACGCACGAGCTGCCGAGCACCAGGCTGCGGTCCGGGTAGAGCGGGGTCGTGATGCCCAGGTGGCGCGCCCACGAGACGGCGTTGTCCGGCCCGACGTAGTCGATGGCCTTGATGGCCGGAATGTTCATCGATCGGCTCAGCGCCTGGAAGAGCAGGACGTCGCCCAGGAACTCGCTCGTCGAGTTGCGCGGTTTCCACAACAGCTGATTGGCCGCGTCGAAGACGCTCACGGGCGTATCCGACAGCGGTGTCGCCAGCGTGTACTCCATGTCGAGGGCGCGACTGTAGACGAGCGGCTTGAACACCGAGCCCGGCTGACGGCACCCCTGGAAGGCGCGGTTGTACTCGCTCTGGTCGAAGTCGAAGCCGCCGATCATCGCCCGCACCGCCCCGGAGCGCGGTTCGAGGCTCACGAGCGCGCCCTGCACGCGGGGCTCCTGCGAGAGGCGCACGGTGCCCGGGGTCGCGCCGCGCACCAGAACGACGTCCCCGGGCTGCAGCACCCGCGTCGCGTCGGAGATGCGCCGGTCGTTGACCGGGGTCACCTCGTCGTAGGGGGCCGCAAAGGCCATCTGCGCGAGGGGGAGATCGGCGCCCCGGGGGCCGACGCGAACGCGCGCCCCGCGGCGCTCCACGGACTCGACGAGCGCGAGGTACTCCCGCTCGGGCGAGAGACGCTCCAGCCCGGCGTAGAGGAGCTCCGCCTGCGCCTGATACGCGGCCGCCGCCCGGGCGTCGAGGCGGCGCAGCGGGCCGGTGTAGCCCTGCCGCTCCGCGAGACGCCAGAGGCCCAGCTGAACGGCGCCGTGCGCGGCCTGCTGGAAGTCGAGATCCACGGTGAGCCAGACGTCGAAGCCCTCGCGGTTGAGCGCCTCGCCACCGTAGTTCTCCTGAAGCGTCCGCCGGACGTGCTCCACGAAGTCGGGCGCCATCGCGCCGAAAACGTCGGGGGTGGCCGAGTGAATCGCCAGGGGCTCGGTGAACGCCTGATCGGCCTGCTGAGCGGTGATGAACCCCTCGGCGACCATGCGGTCGAGCACGTACCGCTGGCGGGCCTTGCTGCCGGAGAGGTCGACCACGGGGTTGAGCGTGCTCGGCCGGGGGGGCAGGCCGGCGAGCATCGACGCCTCGGCGAGACCGAGCGCCTCCACGCCCTTGCCGAAGTACAGGCGCGCGGCGGCCTCGACGCCGTAGGCACCGTGACCCAGGTAGATCTGGTTGAGGTAGAGAAAGAGGATGTCGAGCTTGCCCAGCCGCGACTCCAGGCGCCGCGCCAGAATGGCCTCGCGGATCTTCCGCGTCAGGCTGCGCTCGCTGCCGACCATCGTCTTGCAGAGCTGCTGTGTGATGGTCGACGCGCCCTCGACGACCCGCCCCGCGCGCCAGTTGGCCAGGGCGGCGCGCAGAACGCCGCGGACGTCCACCCCGCCGTGCTCGAAAAAGCGCTGGTCCTCGGCCGCCAGGAACGCCTCGAGGAGGTGCCGCGGCATGTTCTCCAGGGGCACGACGATGCGGCGCTCGGTGGTCATCTCGCCGACGAGCCGACCGTCCCGCGCCCAGAAACGGGTCACGCCGGGCGGATGATACGCCTCGACATCGTCGATTTCGGGGAGGTCCCGCGAGAAGTGGACGTAGGCGACGAAACCGGCCAGCGCCCCGGCGGTGACCGCCGCCACGGCGAACACGACCGCAAGACCGGCGAGCCGCCGCGCGAGCCCCGGAGGCCGCGGATTCTCGCAGCGCACGGTCGCCGGGTCGCCGGGTGTCATCGCAGCGAGACGGGGCTGAGGCCGGCGAGGGGGAGCTGCGTCGGCGCGGACAGAATGCGCGACGGCAGCCCGGCCTCGCGCAGCCGCATCGAGAGGGCGTCCGCCCGCGGGCCATGGACGTAGATGCGCTCGGCCCCCGTCGAGTGGGCAAACGCCACCAGGAAGCCTTCGTCGGCCTGTGGACGTCCATCGACGACCAGGCCGGTGCCGCCGAACGCAATGACGACCCGCGCCGAGCGAGGCCCCTCCCCCCCGGCCGGATCGAGCCAGGCCGGGCGCCGGTGCGGAATGCCCGCCGCTGCGAGTCGGGCGGACAGGGCCGCCGCGGCCGCCGCGTCGCGCGGCAGGAGGCGCAGGGCGGCGCCCTGGCGCGCCGCTTCGAGCCAGCTCTCGTCCGGATCCACCGACTCGGGGGCGCACAGCACCAGGGCATGCGCCGGCTGGGCGTGACAGCGGGTCGTGGTCGGTCCGACGACGAGGGTGCGGTGCCCGTTGCTCGTGGCCAGGACCGCCGCGCCCCCCGGACCGTACCCGCTCGGCAGAAGCTCGAGCCTGAGCCCGCCGGCCACGACGCTCCCGCCGAAGGGCACGCCGAGGACGTCCGTCCAGGTGGCCGCCAGCGGCGCGCTCGCCAGGGTCTGCCCCGCCGGCGTGCGGCGGACGGGCCGGTGCGTCCAGAACGCACTGGCGACCTTCCCCACGGGGTCGAAGGTCAGGGCCCCGAGGCGAATGCCATGGACGTAGCGCAGCTCCACGGTCCCCGGGTGTAGCGCCAAATCACGGGATTTGCCACTGCATCGGCACGTGGTGCACCCTCGCGCCGTGACCCTGCCCTTCGTCCCGCGCCGCCGTCGCGCCCCTCCGGGCGACGCGCACCTGCGAACCCGCCGCCTGCGCTTCACGCGCGAGGGCCGGTACTTCGTGGGCCTCACGCTCGGGGTGGGGTTCGCCGCCATCAATACGGGCAACAACCTGCTGTACCTGGTCCTCGGCATGATGTTGTCGCTCATCGTCGTCAGCGGCATCCTGTCCGAGCTGACGCTGAAGGGGCTCGTGGTCGAGCGCAGCCTGCCCCGTGAGGTCCACGTCCGCAGCCCGTATCTCACCAGCATCGCGGTGACGAACGGGAAACGACGCCTCGCGTCCTTCAGCGTCCAGATCGAGGACCTGATCGAGGGCCACCCGCTGGCCAAGAAGTGCTATTTTCTCAAACTGCCGCCCGGCGCTCGCCAGAACACCAGCTATCGCAGTGAGTTCACCCGACGCGGTCTCTACCGGTACCGGGGGTTCCACGTCGCTACGCGGTTTCCGTTTGCATTCTTCGTCAAGACGTATGCGTTCGAGGCGCCGGACGAGCTCGTCGTGCTGCCGGCCATCAACCCGGTCGACGTGCCGGAGGACGTCCCCGTGCTGCGGACGGGCCCGCGGGACCGCCCGCGGCGAGGCGCCGGGCGCGACTTCCACGGCCTGCGCCCGCACCGCGAAGGCGACGATGCGCGGGACATCCACTGGAAGCGCAGCGCACGCGAGGGGCGACTCGTTACCCGCGAGTACGAGACCGAGGCCGCGCGGCGGGTCGGCGTCCGGCTCGAGACCCGCGTCGAGGCCGAGACCGGGGCCGACGTCGCCCTGGCCCTCGAGCGCGCCGTCGACCTGGCCGCCTCCCTCGTGGTGCACCATCACCGGCGGGGCTACGACGTCACCCTGGCGCTCGGCAGCCGACGCTTCCGGGTCGCCCCCGACGCGCGCGGACTCCTCGCCGCGCTGCGGGCCCTCGCCCTCTTGCAGTTCGAGGTCACCGGGCCGGTCGACCCCGAGCCGCTCTCCCCCGTGCGCCCGACCCCGCACGACGATCTGCGCTGGTGGGTGGTGCGGGCCGAGCGCGGACAGCCCCGCACGGCGCTGCCCGCCGGCGCCCGGCTGCTGACGACCCCCGTCCGCGAGGCTGCCTGACCCATGCGGTTCATCCTGGTCCACAAGACCGTGACGTACCTGATGGTCGTCACGAGCACCCTGTCGATTCTGGTCTCGGGCGAGGTCCCCGCCTGGCTCGGCGCCCTCTTCCTGGCCGCGGTCGCCGGGAGCTGGTTCTGGGAAGCCCCCCGGGTCGATTTCGGACGATGGGAGCTGCCCTGGAACATCGCGACGCTCTCGTTGCTGGCGATCGTGGGTTTCCAGGCTGCAAACGACGGCTCACTGCTCTCGGCCGGGGTCGTCTTCATCCTCTTTCTGCTCGTCAACAAGCTCTACAACCGCCGAACGAGCCGGGATTACTTACAACTGTATGTTCTCTCGTTCATGCAGCTCGTTGCGGGGACGATTCGCTCCAGGGGCGACCCGTCCAGGTCGAGCGTGTCCTCAACTCCCGCAAACTGGTGGGTGGACGCTTTCTGCTCGCCACGAGCAGCATCTCACTGGTGGTCTTTCTGGGTTCGACTCTGGTCTTCGTGATGTTCCCGCGCATCGGATTCGGCCTCTTCTTCAAGAAGCAGAGACCGGGCATCCTGATGACGGGCTTCAGCGACCGGGTCGAGCTCGGTCAGTTCGGCACCGTCAAAGACGATCCGACGGTGGTCATGCGCGTCGAGTTCCCGGACCTGCCGAGCGGCGGCTACCGCACGGGCTACTGGCGCGGCGTCAGCTTCGACCACTACGACGGGCGCCGCTGGACGAAGTCGCACACCGGCGAGCGCCCGCCCCTGCAGCGGGCCGCGCGGGGACGCTACGCGCTGGGCCCCGCCCCCCCGGCCGAGCAGGTCGTGACGCAGGAGATCTACCTCGAGCCGATGGAGACGCACGTTCTCTTCGCCCTGGCGCGCCCGCATGCCTTCGGCCTGCCCGACGCCGGCCTCGGCCAGGGGCTCGGGCAGGCCCCGCGTCGCCTCTTCCGCGACGCCGAGGGGGACGTCCTCTACGCGCAGGCCGACGAACTCGCGTTTCGCTATCAGGCGTTCAGCGGTCCCGACGAGGCGCCGCCGGGTGCGTGGCACCTGCCCCTCGCCGACTATCGGCTGCGGCTCGCCGGCACGGCCATCGCCCGGCGCTACCTGCAGCTGCCCGACGATCTCGACCCCGAGGTGACCCGCCTGGCCGCCGGACTGATCGCGGGGGCCACGACGCTCGGCGAAGCCGTCGACCGCATCGAGGCGCATCTGCGGACGAACTACGCGTATAGCCTGGCGCTCGAGTCCGGGCGCGGACGTCCCCCCCTGGAAGACTTCCTCTTCGACCAGAAGAAGGGTCACTGCGAGTACTTCGCGACCGCCCTGGCCGTGCTGCTGCGCACGCAGGGCATCGCGGCACGCAACGTCAACGGCTTCCTCGGCGGCCGTTTCAACACCTTCGGCAACTACCTGGCGGTCTCGCAGGGCGACGCACACTCGTGGGTCGAGGTCTACGTGCCCGAGGGCGGGTGGATCACCCGCGACGCCACCCCGGCGGGTCAGGGCCCGCCGCGGGACGGGTTCGCCGCCACCGTCCTCGCCTACGCCGACGCGCTGCGCCTGCGCTGGTACAAGTACGTCATCGAATACGACCTCGCCCGGCAGGTCCGGTTCTTCGAACGCGTCCGTGCCGGTTTTTCGGGTGTCTTCGGCCGATCCGGCGCCGCCGACGGAGCGGGCGAACGCGACGGGCCCGCCGCCGGGCGAGGCGCCGGGCTGCCCGAGGGGGCGCTCTGGGGGTTCGTGGCGGTCGGTCTCGGCGCCCTCGTCATCGTCGTCGTCCGTCGGCGCCGCGCCGGCACTCGACCGGGCCACTCGGGCGCAGCGAGCCCGCGCGGCGAGTCGGTCGCCGAGATCTACCGCCGTCTGTCGACCACCTACGCGACCCTCGGTCACGCACGCCCCCCCGCCGCCACCGCGCGGGAGTTCGTCGCGCTGCTCGAACGCCGCGAGGCCCCGGGGCTCGACACGGCCCGGGACGTCGTCGCGCTCTACGAGGCCGCCCGCTTCGGGGACACCGAGGTCGACGGCGCGCAGCTCCGCCGGCTGCGGGCGGCGGTCGATGCCCTGCGGCACGCGCCGAGACCGTAGTCCCGCCGTGCCGTGAGACCGCGGCGGTCGTTCAGCGGACCTTGCCCTTGTCCTCGCCCTTCAGGCGCTCGATGAACGCCTCGAGGCTCAGCGTGCCGAGATCGCCGTCCTTGCGCTTGCGCACGCCGACACTGCGGGTCTCGGCCTCGCGCCCGCCGACGACGAGCGCGTAGGGCACCTTCTCCATCTCGGCGCGGCGCACCTTGTACCCGAGCTTCTCGTCGCTCTGATCGAGCTCGGCCCGCAGCCCGGCGTTGCGCAGCGTCTGCACGACGTCGCGCCCGTAGTCGAGGAACTTCTCGGACAGCGGCAGCACCTTGGCCTGCACCGGGGCGAGCCACACCGGGAAATCGCCGGCGTAGTGCTCGATGAGGATGCCGAAGAAGCGCTCGAGCGACCCGAGGAGCGCCCGGTGCACCATGATGGGCCGGTGGTGGGCGTTGTCGGCGCCGATGTAGCTCAGGTCGAAGCGATCGGGCAGGTTGAAGTCGAGCTGCACCGTCGTGAGCTGCCAGATGCGGCCGATGGCATCGATGACCTTGACGTCGATCTTCGGGCCGTAGAAGGCCGCCTCGCCCTCCATGCGGGTGTAGGGGATGCCGCGCGCCTCGAGGACCCGGGCGAGCGTGCCCTCGGCGAGGTCCCAGATCTCGTCGCTGCCGAGGAAGTTCTTGCTGTTCTGCGAGTCCCGCACGGACAGCTCGACCTTGTAATCGGGGAAACCGAACGTCTGATACATCGTCTGCGCGATGTCGAGACAGCCGTTGATCTCTTCTTCGAGCGAGTCGCGCGAACAGAAGATGTGTGCGTCGTCTTGCGTGAAACCGCGCACCCGCATCAGACCGTGCAGTGCACCGGAACGCTCGAAGCGATAGACCGTGCCGAGCTCGGCGTAGCGCATCGGCAGCTCTCGATAGCTGCGCTGGCGGTTGTTGAACACACCGATGTGAAACGGGCAGTTCATCGGCTTGAGCTGATACATCTGCCCCTCGACGTCCATGGGCGAATACATGGAGTCGCGGTAGTGGTCGTTGTGACCGGAGCGATCCCACAGCGTCAGCGGGGCGACGTGCGGCGTGAACAGGAAGTTGTAGCCCCGACGCAGGTGCTCGTCGCGCCAGAAGTCCTCGATCTGTTTGCGGATGAAGGCGCCGTGGGGCATCCACAGGACCAGACCGCCGCCGTACTCCTGCGTGATCTGGAAGAGCTCGAGCTCGCGGCCGAGTTTGCGGTGGTCGCGCTTGGCGGCCTCCTCGAGCATCTTCAGATGACCCTCGAGCTCGTCCTTCGTCTCGAAGGCGACCCCGTAGATGCGCGTCATCTGCGGGTTCTTGTCGTTGGCGCGCCAGTAGGCGCCCGAGACGGCCGTGAGCTTGAAGTGTTTGAGCTTCGACGAGTAGTTGACGTGCGGGCCGGCGCACATGTCCGTGAAGCCGGCATGCTTGTAGAAGGAGATCTTGCCCTCGGGGATGCCTTCGATGATCTCGGCCTTGAAGGGCTGCGCCGCCTCGTTCGCCCACTTCAGGGCGTCGGCGCGCTCGAGCAGGAAACGCTCGAACTTATGGTTGCCCTTAGCGATCTCGCGCATCTTCTCTTCGATCTTGGGAAGATCGTCGACGCTGACCGTCTCGGGGATCTGCATGTCGTAGTAGAACCCGTGCTCGACGTGCGGGCCGGTGCCGAAGCGGGTGCCCGGGTACAGGTCGGCGACGGCGGAGGCGAGCAGGTGCGCGAAGGAGTGCCGCAGCGTCTCCACGGGGCTCAGCTCGCGGGGGGCGTACTCACCGGCGAATTCGTTGGTCTCGGTCTGGTCGGACATCGTCACTCTCCAGGCGGGCAAGGGGTCCGGAAAACGGGCCCCGGAAGATACGCCTCGCCGGATGGGGGAGCAAGCGGGGCCGCCGGGGCGGGTCACTCCACCCAGGCGCCGAAAACGAGGTGCCCGATCGCGATGCGGCGGCCGTCGGCGGAGAAAACGCCGGGCGGACCGGCGAGACCGCTGTTCTCGAGGGCATTGAAGGACCGGATGTACGCGAGCGAGTCGACGAAGAACGTCGCCCGGGAGCCCCCGAACCCCGGATCCAGGGCCACGGCGATGCGACCGTCGGGGGAGAGCTCGAACGGCCCCGCGAACCCGTCCAGCTCACCCCGCCCCGAGGTCGAAACCCGCCGGGTGTCGTCGAGGTGCCAGACCTCCACCCGGTGCGCGTCCGAGATCAACAGGAGCGGCCCGTTGCCGCGGGTGAAACGGACCGTCGCGGCGTCGACGCGCCCGCCCGCGGCGACGGACTCGAGCTCGATGAGGCGCACGTGCCGGCCCTCCGCGACGTTCCACACGATGCACAGACCCTCCGGGCGAAGCTCCGCGAGCAGCGCCCCGTCCGCGCTGAAGTGAAGACTCACCGGCGGTCGGACGAGTGCACTCTCGGCGTAGCGCAACATGGCCCGCACGCGCCCCGTTTCGAGTTCGTACAGCGCGACGAAGGGCTGCTGCGCGGCCGCGAACCCGACGGCCCCCAGACCCGTGCCCGCATGCACGGCGGCGGCCCCCCAGGCCAGATCGGTGACGTCGTCGACGACCGCTTCGGCCGTGAGGACCCGTCGGTCGTTCAGGTTGAAGAGCACCGGTTGACGGGCCGGCGAGACGACGAAGGGCAGGTCGACCGCGGGGGCGATCCGGGCCGTCGCGTCGACCGCGACCGGCAGCGTCTCCGGGCTCCCGTCCCCGATCGACAGCAGGGCGAGCTGCCCGCCCTGCGTCCCCAGGAGATGTTCATCGTCGACGAATGCGAGCGGCAGGCAGTTGCCGGGTGTGTTTCCGCAGCCAATCTGCGCTTCCGGGAAATACACCTCCGCCGGATCCGTGGGAAGGGCGACCTCCTGCCAGCCCGTCCCCGGGTAGCTGCCCCCCGAGGGGCTGAGGTTGGCCTGGCAGGCCACCCCGGCCGGTCCGACCTCGCAGGCCTGATCCGGTCGGCAGGCGACGCGCTCCCACTCGCCCTGACCGTTGCAGTCTTCACGATCGCGCCCATTGCAGCGTCGGGTGCCCGCGGTACACGACGACGCGCAGTCGACGGGGCAGGTGGTCGCGTCTTCTCCGCCTTCACAGACCGCATCGCCGCACGCCGCCGACTCGAGACAGGGCGTGCAGAACACACCCTCCGTCGTGATGGCATCGACGCCGCACGCGCAGGGCACCTCGAAGTTGCAGACGACCAGGCACTCGCCGCTGCCCCGGCAGGCGGCTTCGACACTGCCGCCGTCCCCGGACAGCAGGAAGTCGGCCCGACCCTCGCACGCCGAGACGGCCTGTGCGCTCAGATCCGGCTGGCTCCCCGGGGGACACTGCGCGATGAGATCGGACTCGACGCAGCTCTGCCCGGTGTTCACGCCGCTCGTGCCGGGCGCGCCGCCGCCGCTCCCGTCCCCACCCCCGCAGGCGGACAGCCACGCGGATGCGGCGAGGCATCCCGTCCGGAAACGCAGCGCGGCGCTCATGGCATCACCCCGTCGGCGCGGAAGGTCGCCACGAACTGACCGCCGCTGTTGAGGGCACCCGCACTGCCATACACCACGATTCGGGTCCCGCGCGGACTCGGATTGAAGCCTTCGATGCGGTTGACGTAGACGACTTCGGCGGGTGGCGCCTCGCCCTCGGGCACGAACTGCTGATTCGAGGGCAGCGTCGACAGGTCACCGGAATCCCAGGCGAAGATGCGCTGACTCAGCGCACCGGTCTGCGGGTCCCAGATCGCCAGCTCCGCGCGGCTCGGCACGTTCACGCCGACGGTCAACACCGCCAGGCCGCGGCCGTCCGGCAGGAACGCGACCTGCGGCGCCTCGCCGACCGTGATGCGTGCGCGCTCCTTGCCCTCGGTGAGATCCCAGATCTCGACCCCGAACGGCGCGGGATTCGGCGCCGCGAAACCGGCCGGACCGACGGTGACGGCAAGCCGGTCGCCGCGCGGGTCGAAGGCCAGTCCGGAGGGCACGAGGGTCTCACCCGCGGGCGCACACAGCGTATAGATGCGCTCGCCCGTGGCGACGTTCCACAGGTCGACGCCGGGGTCGCACGACACGGGGAAGCCGACCGGTCCCCCCGTCGTGCCGCCGGACGTGGCCAGCAGGGCGCCGCTCGGCGAGACCGCGACCTGGGCCGCCGGCGACGTGGTCACCTCGCCGCGGCGGCTCGGCAGAAGCGGGCGTCGCTCGAGACCGTCGCGCAGCACGGTGTAGCCGTGCGTGGGCTGGAAACGGAGGCTCACCGGCGTGATGGCCGTCCGGCCGTCGGGGGTGAGCGCCAGGGGGGCGGGCGACAAGGTCCGGATGCCCGTGCGGGTCAGCAGCGTGTTCTCGCCCGTAGTCGTGTCGAAGAGCATGAGTTCGGCGTTCTCCAGGTACGCGAGGCCGTTGCCCTGCCACGCCTGAAAGCTGCGGGCCCAGAGCACCCGCCGACGGTCTTGCGACCAGACCGAGCGGCTCGACAGGCCGACGAGGGGGTCGTCCGGCGGGCCGGCCATCTCCGCCGGGTACTCGACTTCCGTCGCGCGCTCGCCCTCCGGTGGCGCCGTCCCCGCCAACGTGAAGCGCACGGCGCGTTTCGGTCCCCACAGCACCAGGTGCGCACCGTCCTCCACGTCGGCCGGGATCAGATACTTCTGCCAGTGCACCCACTGGACGGCCTCGGGGGCGTCCGCGGGCGCGTAGCGGTAGCCGGCGCGCGTGATGTCGATGGAGGGGAGGCGCGTATTCTGGTTCCACTCGACGAAAAAGAGGCCCTCCATCGTGTAGCCGGTGCCGGCCGCGACGCCGCCCTCGACGAGGGCCGTACCCGTGCCTTCCGGTGGCATGGCCCCCGGGCCGAACCAGACGCGCCCGTCGACCTGATCTTCCCGGGGGACGGGCTGCCCCGTCTCACCACCGATGGCCACGTCGTTGCGCAGGCAGGCGGTGAGCGCCGGGGCGGTGACCTGACAGACCGTCCCGGCATCGCAGGCGAGCAGCGCCCAGTGGCCGGTGCCATCGCAGCTCTCGCGATCCCGCCCCTGGCAGCGTTCCTCGCCCGGCGTGCAGTCCGCGCTGCAGTCCTCCGGACACTCGACCGGGGTCTCACCGCCCTCGCAGACACCGTTGCCGCAGGCGGCGGCCTCGTCGCACGGCGTGCAGAAGACGCCCTCGCGGGTGACGGCGTCCACCCCGCAGCGGCACGGCGAGGCGAACTGACAGACCACCCGGCAGGTGCCTTCGCCGAAACACCGGCCACTCACGCTGCCCGATTCGGTCAACAGATCGACCGATGCGGACGCTTCGCACATGCTCGTCGCCGACGCCCCGAGGATGGGGTTGCTGCCCGGCGGACACTGGGCGACGAGGTCGCTCTCCGCGCAGGCCTCGCCGACGCCGGCCGCCTCCTCGCCGGGGCCCTGACATCCCGGCGCGAACCCGGCCACGGCCGCGACGACGAAGGCCGCGACACGGCTCAGATGCCGACGCGCCGACATGAGGCCCCCTTCTCGGCATCGGCTCGGCAGGCCTCGTTCGACGGGCACGCGAGCTCCGTCCACCGGCACTGATCGCAGACTTGCAGCGCGTCGCCGTTGCACCGCTGCCGACCGTTCTCGCAGACGCATGCGCAGTCCTCGGGGCAGGTCTGCGGGGTCTCGGTGCCCTCGCAGACCTGGTTCCCGCAGGCCGCGGTGTCGAGGCAGTCCTTGCAGAAGACGCCCTCGTCGGTGATGCGCTCGACGCCGCACTCGCAGGGCACGGCGAAGCGGCAGAAGACCTGGCAGTCCCCCTCCCCCTCGCAGACGCCCTCGACCCGCCCGGAGGGCAGCGTGCCCGGATCCGTCGGCAGGTCCGTCCCGGACGAGCCGCCACCGCCGCCGCTGAACTCGCCGCTGCCCTCGCACCGGCTCGTCGCGCTCGCTTCGAAGATGGGATCGGAGCCGGGCGGGCACTGCGCGACGAGGTCGCTCGCCACGCACGACTCCGCGGCGGCGGCGGCCTCTTCGGCCCCCTCGCCGCTGCAAGCGGTCAGCGCGGCCACCAGGGCCAGGCCCGTCGAGTACGACTGGTTTCCCACACATCCCCCCGTGACAGTCGGCACGAACCCGCACACTACGCCATGCGCCGGGGTCGCCGCTCGCGGGACTGCGCCGGCAGGGCGTGCAGCGGTGCGGAGGCTGGCGCGCCTGCGGTCGGTCTGGCATCCTGCGCGCCGTGAAGAGCCCGCCCGACGAGCCCGAAGACGGCGTCATCAAGTTCAGCGCAACCCACGACGAGCGCCCCCTTTCCGAAGCTCGGCACGCCACGCTGGCGGCGGCGCTGATCGCCTGGCGGGCGGTCTTCGTGCACCTCGGCGCCATCGGGCAAGCGGAGTCACGCTACGGCGGCGTCGGTTTCGGCAACGTCAGCGGCCGGATCGGGCCATTTCCCGGCGCGCCCGGCGCGCGACCGTTTCTCATCACCGGCACGCAGACCGGCGGGCGCGATTGCCTGTCGCTCGGCGACTTCTGCGTCGTCGAGCGCTGGAACACCCGCCGGAACGCCGTGGAGAGCCGGGGCGCCCTCCTGCCGTCGAGCGAGTCGATGACGCACGGCGCCCTGTACGATCTCGGGCCGCACATCCGCTTCGTGTTCCACGGCCACTGCCCGACCCTCTGGCGCGCGGCGCGGGCGCTCCGGCTCCCGACCTCCGACCCGAGCGTCGCCTACGGCACGCCGGCGATGGCCGCCGAGGTCGGGCGCCTCCATCGCGAGACGGCGCTCGCCGAGGGGCGGGTGCTGGCCATGGGCGGCCACGAGGACGGCATCATCGCCTTCGGGCGCACCCCCGAGGAGGCCGGCAGCGCGTTTACCGAAGCGCTCGCGCGTGCCTACGCGGCGCGCTTCCTGACCGACGGGCGTCTCTGCCGGGTGTAGCCCCCGCGGCCTCAGCGCACGCTGTAGACGAAGACGCGGCCCCGCCCCTCCCGGTGGTTCGGCTCGGCCACGAACAGCCGCCGGGTCCCGTCGGGCAGCGCCTCGGAGAGCGCCAGCGTACGCCCGTATCCGGTGCGTGCCCCGGGCGCCGTGATCTGCGCCGTCCGGTTCAGCGCGGGATCGTAGGTCTCGACGCGGCCGAGCGTCCAGGCGCCCATGAGCACGATGTCCGCCGCCGCGCCCGGGCGGGGCAGGGTCACGACCTGACGCCCCTGCTCCGCGTTCACCACCCCGGCGCTGAGCCGCTGGCGGACGACGCCGGTGGTGTCCGTGAGGGCCACCAGACCGGCATTGTTGGTGTTGCCGAAGCGCGCTCGGGACGCACCGATGGCCAACGTGTTGCCCTGGCCGAAGCGTCCGGCGGCCAGCCCCTGCCCGAACGTATTCGCCGACGGATCACTCGGCGGAATCTCGGCGTTGACCACCCCCGTGACGGGATGCAGGACCACGACGGCGCGGTCCGCCCCCGCCCGCCGCGTCGCCACGATGGAGACCGGCACGCCGGGCACGACGCCGGCCGCCGTGAAGACCCGCTCGCCGAGCCGACCTTCGTCCGTATCGCCCCGGACGTCGAGCACGATCTCGGGGTTGACGTCGCGGGTCATCTCGAGCACCAGCACGCGGCCGTGCTCCGACGCCTCCGACGCGTTCTCGTCCGAGTCGAACTTCCAGTCGCCGAGAATGACGTCCGTCCGGTTCGGCGCGCCGCCGATGGCCGCCGCCGCGAGCGTCTCGCCGATGTGGCGCCCGGCCGTGGCCTCGTACCGCTGAACGAGACCGCCGGCCGCGTCGTAGAAGACGACCTGTCCGACCCCGCCGCGACCGGAGACCATCTCGGGGCCACCCGCCGCGACGTACTTGCCCCCGTCGCCGAAGAAGTCTCCGGCCACCAGGGCGGTGCCGAGCTTGCCGTTCCCGTCGACGTGCCACAGCTCCTCCCCGGTGCGACCGCTGATGGCGCGCAGGGCCAGACCGGCATCGGCCAGGATCGGGGCCCCGGCCACGACGTCCGGGATGCCGTCGCCGTCGAGGTCCCCCGGGGACGCGAGTGCCAGGCCCAGGCCGCGACCCTGGGGGCCCTCCGCGCTGGTGACCACCGCGACGACGCAGAGATCGACGAGATCTTCGTCGACCTGCCCGTCTCCGTCGTCGTCGAGGGCGTTGCAGACCTCGGGCGGCCCGCAGGGGCCGATGCCGTCGTCGACTTCGCCGTTGCAGTCGTCGTCGAAGTCGTTGCAGACCTCGCGCGGGGCGGGCCCGCAGGTGCCGCAGGCGTTCAGCAGGCCTTCGTCCGTCGCGCCGTCGCAGTCGTTGTCCACGGCGTCGCAGACCTCGACCGGCACCGGCCCGCACGCGCCGCAGGCGTTCAGGAGGCCTTCGTCGACCTGGCGGTCGCAGTCGTTGTCGACACCGTCGCAGACCTCGGCGGGCACGGGCCCGCAGGCCCCACAGGCGTTGAGCAGTCCCTCGTCGATGGTGCCGTCGCAGTCGTTGTCGATGCCGT
>JAKLJY010000127.1 GCA_023150895.1 Myxococcota bacterium
AGGCTGCCGCCGAGCGGGCGCTCGCCCGGGCCGCGGCCGACCAGGCCAGCGCCGAGCGGGCCGCCGCCGATCGCGACGCCGCCCGGGCCGCCGCCGACAAGGCTGCGCGTCGCGCGGCCGACCTCGAGGCGGTCGCCAGCCGCTCCGTTGCCGGGTCTCGCGACGGCGAGCGCGCCCGAACCGAGGCCGCCGCCGCGCGCCAGGCCGCCGAGCGGGCCGCCGCCGACAAGATTGCCGCCGAGCGGGCCGCCAGCGAGGCCCTCGCCCGCGCCCGGGAAGCCGAGACCCGCGCCCAGACGGCCGAGGCCGACCGGCGCAAGCTCCAGGCCGAGCTCGGGGCCCTCGACACCCAGCGTCAGCAGTCGCTCGCTCGCATCACGGCGCTCGAAGCCGCGCAGGGTGAACTCACCGCCCGGCTCGAGGCCGCCCGGCGCGAAAAAGACGAGACCGCCGCCCGCCGCCTCGAGGCCGAGAGCCTCGCTCGCACCGCAGAACTGAAGGCGCAGCGCGCCGAGGTCGCGCGCGTGGAGTCCGCCCAGGCCGCGTCCGCGATGGACACCCGCCTGAAGACGCTCGAAGGTGAGCTCGGTGCTGCCCGCCCGGCGGCCACCGATGCAGCCGCGACGCAGCGTGCACTCGACGAGCTCCGTCAGGAGGCCAGCCGGCTCGAGGGCCAGCTGCGCAGCCGCGAGGCCGAACTCCAGGCCGCCCGCGAAGAGGCCCGCAAACAACGCGACGCCGCCGATGCGCTCCCCGGGCACGCCCCCAGACTCGTCGCGGCCGCGCCGCAGCAGGTCCGCGTGGGCGACGTCCGCTTCGACGACAAGGCCGATCGCACCGAGATTCGCGTGCGCGTCGACGGTCGCGCCCGCTACAGCGTCCGCGCCGACGGCGAGCGCACGCGCATCCTCGAGCTCGAGGACGCCCAGATCGACCCGTCGCTCGAGCGCAGCCTCGACACCGGGGCCTTCCCCAGCGCGGTCCAGCTCGTCTCGAGCTTCCAGGCGGCCGGGCAGGCCGACCGCGTGCGCGTCGTCGCCACCCTGCGCGAGCGGGTCGCCGACCGGGTGCGGGTCGAGGGAGACACCCTCGTCTGGTCGTTCGACAAGCCGGCCCGCAGCGCCGCCGTCGCCGAGGCCACGGAGGTCGACTACAACCGGCCGCGCGCCGCGGTCTACGCCGGCACGGCGCAGCAGGTCATCGTCGCCGACGGCACCCGCGGCGACGAGCCGGACCGCAAGAAGAAGAAGAAGTACACCGGCCGCAAGATCAACATCGACATCAAGGACGCCGACATCCACAACGTGCTGCGCCTCCTCGCCAAGGAGGGCAACATCAACATCGTCACCAGCGACTCGGTGACGGGCACGGTGACGGTGCACCTGAAGATGGTCCCCTGGGACCAGGCGCTCGACCTCGTGCTGCGCTCCAAGGGCCTGGACATGGTCCAGGAAGGCACCATCGTCCGCGTCGCCAAGGCCGAGGACATCAAGGCCGAGCGCGACCGCGAGATTGCCGCCCAGGAACAGCGGCAGAAGCTCAAGCCGGTCAACGTGAAGCTCATCGCGGTCAACCACGCGTCCGCGTCGGACCTCCTCACCCGCATCCAGAGCGTGCTCTCCGACCGCGGCAAGGCCGAGTTCGACACACGCACGAACACCGTCATCGTGAAGGACGTCGACGAGAGCCTCGAGGCCGCCGAAGATCTCGTCCGCCGGCTCGACACCCAGACGCCGCAGGTCCTCATCGAGGCCCGCATCGTCGAGGTCAACACCAACAGCGAGCAGCAGTTCGGCATCCAGTGGGGTGGCGACTCGGTGTGGAGCGGCGCGACGGGCAACCCGACCGGCCTCTACTTCCCGAGCGTGGTCGGCATCTCCGGCGCCGCCGATGACGCCGCGGCGCCCGTCGAGGGCACCTCGACCAACCCGAACTTCGTGGTGAACATGCCCACCCCGATCGGCGCCGGCGCCGGCGGTGGTGTCGGTTTCACCCTCGGCAGCGTGGATGGCACGTTCAACCTGAACGTCCGCCTGTCGGCCGCCGAGAGCTCCGGTCAGGTCAAGATCGTCAGCAGCCCGAAGATCACCACGCTGGACAACAACCTGGCGACGATCAGCCAGGGCGTCAGCATTCCGATCTCGCAGGTCAGCGCCGCCGGCGTGAACACCGTGTTCTTCGACGCGGTGCTGAGCCTCAAGGTCAAACCGCACGTCACGCAGGACGGCAACATCTACCTGGACCTCGACGCGGAGAACAACACGCCCGACTTCCAGAACGTCGGTGCCCGCGGTGACCCCACCATCCTCAAGAAGAACGCCAAGACCAACGTGCTCCTCAAGGACGGGGACACCACGGTCATCGGCGGCATCTACACGAGCAATGGCGGTTACTCCCAGGCCGAGGTGCCGTTCTTCGCGCGCATCCCCATCCTGGGCGTGCTCTTCCGCAACCACCGCGAGAGCGATCGTCGCACCGAACTCCTGATCTTCATCACCCCGCGCATCGTCAACCGCGCGGCGGCCTCGGTGCGGACGACCCCTTGATCCTCGCGCCCGCCATGCCTGCCGCGGACGCTCCCGCGCCGTTCGCCCCCGGCCCGATCGTGATCTGGGGCTACATGGGCGCGGGCAAGTCGACGGTGGCCGAGCGCCTCGCCGAGCGCCTCGGGTTCACGATGCTCGACCTCGACGCATACATCGTCGAGCGTGTCGGCATGCCCGTGGCGGCCTGCTTCGCCGCGCAGGGCGAGACGGCGTTCCGGGTGATCGAGCGGGAAGCCCTCCTCGCCGCCCTCGACTCGGGGGTGCAGGTCCTGTCCGTCGGCGGGGGGGCGCTGCTCGACCCCGAGTTGCGGGCCCGCGTGCGGATGCTGGGGACGCTGGTCACCCTGGCGGTGACCCCGGCGGTCGCGGCGCGACGCCTGACGGCATCTCCGGCCGAGGCGGCCCGGCGGCCCCTCTTCGATGCGGGCTTCGCGGCCCGATTCGCCGAGCGGGCGGCCGCCTACGCCGACGCCGATCTCATCATCGACACGGACGCCGCCACACCCGACGAGGTCGTGACGGCCGTCGAGGGTGCGCTGCGCGCCCGAAGAGTTCTTTGAACGACAGCCACACGGTCGACCTGGGTGCCCGGGCCTACCCCGTCTACTTCCGGACGCATGCCCGGGAGGAACTCGGGGCGCGCCTCGCGGCCCTGGCGTCGCACCATCGCCTGGTGGTGGTCACCGACACGACGGTCGACGCGCTGCACGGTGACGCGCTGCGCGAGGCCCTCGCCAGCGAGGGGGTGAGCCCGACGTTTCTGGTCGTCCCGAGCGGCGAGGGCTCGAAGTCCGTCGAGCAGGCCAGCCGCCTGTGGGACGCCGCCCTCTCTGCCGGCATCGATCGCCGGACGCCGGTCGTCGGGTTCGGCGGCGGCGTGGTGGGCGACCTCGCGGGGTTCGTCGCGTCGACGCTGCTGCGGGGTCTCCCGTTCGTGCAGGTGCCGACGACGCTGATGGCCCAGGTGGACGCCAGCGTGGGCGGCAAGACCGCCCTGGACCACGCGCTCGGCAAGAACCTCATCGGCACGTTCCACCAGCCCCGCTTCGTCTTCATCGACACGGGCTACCTGGAAACGCTCGATGAGCGGCAGCGGCGTTCGGGCCTCGCGGAGGTTCTGAAGCACGCGGCCATCGCCGAGCCCGCGCTGCTCGACGCGGTCACCGACCCCGGCGTGCGCGCAGGGGACGCAGTGGCCCTGCGGGGCATCGTCGAGCGTGCGGTGCGCATCAAGGCCGCCATCGTGGTCGCCGACGAGCGGGAAACGGGCCTGCGCATGGTGCTCAACTTCGGGCACACGCTCGGGCACGCGCTCGAGGCCGCCGCTGCGGGTGCGCTGACGCACGGCGAGGCCGTGTCGCTCGGCATGGTCGCCGCGCTGCGCCTGAGCGAACGCCGGGCCGGCCTCTCGCCCGCCGCCTCCGCCCGGGTGGAAGACGCCCTGGCGGCCGTGGGTTTGCCGACCGACTGGGGGCGTCGCCTGGACGCCGCCGCCCGCCAGCATCTCGGCCACGACAAGAAGTCGCGCGGGGACCGCCTCTCGGTCGTTCTGCTGCAGGCTTTGGGTGAGCCGGCCGTCGTTCCGATACCATTGTCCGAATACATCGAGACTCTGACCGCGCTCGCCGCGGAAAACGCGAGGAAGACCCCATGAAAACGCCCCGCCGAATCCAGCCCTGGGCCTTCTCGGCACCGCTTCTGGCGGTGCTCGGATCCGCCGCGTGCCTCGAGCCGAAGGACGGCGATCTGGTCATCCAGCAGGCGCAGGTCGTCGACCGAGGTGAATGCATCGCCTCGCTCGACGAGACGCTGTACCTGAGCCGAGGCACGGTCGACCTCGCCGTCGCGCAGTCCTACACGTTGTTCCCGCTCGTCCGGAACAACATCGAGAACATCCGCGAGACGAAGGGGTACGGCCTCAGCGACCTGCGCCTCAACACCAAGCGCGTATCCCTGCGACGCGCGAAGCTCACGTATCGCCCCCAGGACGAGATCGACATCCAGTTGCGCGATCGCGAGGTGCCGCTGTCGGCGTCGGTCGACTCCACCGGCGGCGTGACGACGGTCTCGGTCGAGCTGCTCACGCCGGCCATGGCGCGCGAGTTCCGCAACTCAGACCAGTTCCTCCTGCGCGGCAGCCAGGGCGAGGTCCGCCCCGCGCGCACCAGCATCGACCTTTCCGTGGGCGTGACCATCGAGGGCGAGACGCAGGACGGCAACCCCGTGGAGACCAACGAGTTCGTCTTCACGCTGCGCGTGTGCAACGGTTGCCTCGTCTACTACCCGGCGAGCAACGTCGCGGACGGCGGACCGGCCCCGAACTGCAACGCCGCCACGAGCGAAGAGACGAACTTCTGCGCCGTCGGATGGGAGCTGCCCGTGAGCTGCTCCGCGTGCCAGAGCTTCGCCCCGGACGCCCTCGCCCGTCAGCTCTGCCAGCCGCCGCTCTGAGGCCCTTGCGCGGCGCGGGCCGCGGTTGACAACGGCCGGTCGACCCGGTACTAACCCGGGCGTCCCTCGCCCGCCGGAGCAGCCGTGTTCGAATCGAGCCTCGCCCGTGTCGTCAGTCAGGTCGGCGCCCGTGGCGCCGCCGTGCTCGGCCTCGACGGCCTGACCATCGACGCCGTCGATGCGACGGGCCAGCTCGTCGCGCCCGAAGAGGCCGCGCGCGAGTACGCCTCGGTGTTCAAGCAGCTCGCCGGGGTCGCCGAGTCGATGGAGGTCGGCGCCGTCACCGATTTCACCGCCGAGGGCGCCGAAGAGACCCTCCTGGTGCGCCTCCTGACGCCGCAGTACGCCGCGGTGCTGCGCATCCCCAACGAGGTCCCGCCGGGCAAGGGTCGGTTCTATCTTCGGGTGGTCGCACCGGACATCGTCCGCGAACTGTGACCCCCCGATGCACGTCCTCGTCCTGCACGGACCCAACCTCAACCTGCTCGGCCAGCGCGAGCCCGAACTCTACGGGCGCGAAACCCTCGCCGACGTGGACGCCGCCCTCCGGCGACATGCCGAGGCGCGGGGGTGCACCGTCGACATCCGGCAGAGCAACCACGAAGGCGTGTTGATCGACGCGATCCAGGCCGCGCGCGGCGCCTGCGACGGCCTCGTCGTGAACGCCGGCGGGTACACCCACACGAGCGTGGCGCTGCGCGACGCCCTCCTGGCGTGCGATCGGCCCATCGTCGAGGTGCACCTGACCAACCTCGCGAAGCGTGAGCCGTTCCGGCACCGCTCGCTCATCGCCGACGTCGCCGTCGGCACTATTCAGGGGTTCGGGGGGCACGGCTACGTGCTCGCGCTCGACGCCCTGCTCGCGCTCCACACATCGACACGAACCTGAGAATCGGAGGACGCCATGTACGATACGAGTGAATTTCGCAAGGGCCTGCGCATCGAGTACGAAGGGGGCCTCTGGCAGATCATCGAGTGCCAGTTCGTCAAGCCCGGCAAGGGCGTGGCCTTCATCGCCACGAAGTTCAAGAACATGATCGACGGCCGCGTCCTGCAGAACAACTTCCGCTCCGGCGAGAAGGTGGGCCGCCCGGACGTGCGCGAAGTGACGATGCAGGTCCTCTACAAGGACCCCGAGGGCTGGCACTTCATGGACAACAGCTCCTTCGAGCAGGTCGTCATGCAGGACGAGATTCTCGGCGAGGCGGCGCAGTGGCTGCAGGAGAACATCACCGTCGACGTGGTGCTCTACAACGACAAGCCCATCGGCGTGGATCTCCCGAACTTCGTCGAGCTCAAGATCACCTATTGCGAGCCCGGCATCCGCGGCGACACCGCGCAGGGCGCGACGAAGCCCGCCACCCTCGAGACCGGCGCCATCGTGAAGGTGCCGCTCTTCGTCGAGGAGGGCGAGGTCATCAAGGTCGACACCCGCACCGGCGAGTACGTCTCGCGCGTCGGCAAGTAAGCGCGCGGGCGCATTCTTGACTCACCCGCGGGGCGGGTCTACGCTAGGCGGGTTTTTCCAGCGTAATCAGAGAGTTAGGCCCGCAGATGGCGATCGACAAAAACAAGGCCATCGCCAACGCCCAGCGGTTCACGCAGAAGGGCCAGCTCGACCGTGCGTTGAAGGAGTACCAGGCCATCGTGGCCGAGGACCCCGACGACGTCCGCATCTGGCTGAAGATCGGCGATCTCTTCACGAAGAAGGGGGCCGTCTCGCAGGCGGTCTCGACCTACGACCGGGTCGCGGTCTACTACAGCGAGCGGGGGTTCTTCCTGAAGGCCGTGGCCGTCTGGAAGCAGATCCTCAACATCGATCCCAGTTACACCGAGGCCCACCTCAAGCTGGCCGAACTCTATGTGCAGCTCGGGCTCGCCCCGGACGCCATCGGGCAGTACCAGCTCGTCGTCGGCTCGTATGAACGCGAGGGCCGGCACCGCGACAGCGTGCTCTTGCTCCGCAAGATCGTCGAGCTCGCCCCCGACGACATCCCCAACCGCATCCGCCTCGCCGAGGCCTTCGCGCGGCAGAACGAGAACCCCAAGGCGGTCGAAGAGTTCAAGGTCGTCCTCGAGCAGCTCCACCAGCGCGAACGCTGGGACGAGGCGATCCAGGTCGGCGAGCGTGTCGCGTACCTCGCGCCCGACGACACGGAGAACCTGCGACTCGTCTCGGAGGTCTACCTGCGCCGCGGCGACGCCCGGCGGGCCCTGGCGCGCCTGCAGACCTGCTTCAAGGCCTCACCGACGGACATCCCGACGCTCGAGCTCCTCGCGCGCGCGTTCGCCGAGCTCGGCCAGGTCCCCAAGGCCATCAGCGTGTACCGCGAGCTCGCCCGGCTTCACGAAGAGGCCGACAACCCCGCGGCCCGCCTGGAAGCCTTCCGGCGCATCCTCACGCTCGATCCGACGGACGTGGAGGCCATCTCCGCGACCGGCGGCGGCCGCGGACGCGTGCAGTCGCAACCGTTGCCCTCGCAGGTGCTCTTCACGCAGGGCATCACCAGCACGCAGGGCATGCAGCGCCTGGGCGCCATTGCTCAGCCCGTCGAGGTCCTGACCACCGAGGAGCAAATCCGCCGGCACGGCTCCGACGTCGACCTCCTCCTGAAGTATGGTCTCGGCGAGCACGCCCTCCAGACGACGGACAAGATCCTGGGCCTCGACCCCGAGCACGAGGCGACGCTCGTCAAGCGCAAGGACATCGCCCTGGCGATCAACCGCCGCGACGAGGCCATCGCGTCGATTCTGCGGCTCGCGACCCTGGCCGAAAAGCGCAACCCGGACCAGGCCATGGTCTGGCTCGGCGAGGCCCTGCAGATCTCCCCCCACCACACCGAGGCGAATCAGCGCATGCAGCGCCTGAGCAGCGGGATGGCGGCGGGACTGCGGCGACAGGCTGCGACGGGCCCGCAGGCGGCCATCATCGAGATGGCCCCGCCGGACGACTATCCCGATCTCGACCTCGGCGCACTCGACTTCGGCGACGACGGCCCCATCGAGGCGGTGAACACGCCCGATCCGGACGCCGACATGGGCTCGCTCGACCTCGACTTCGTGGACGACGGGCCGGCGGCCTCGAGCCCGTCCCGTTTCACCATGCCCGCCAGCATCGAGTTGCCCCCGCCCGCGGACGTCGGCGAGGACGACTTCGGCGGCCTCCTCGACGCGGGGGATGACGACTTCCAGGACCTCCTCGGAGCGGACGACCCGGCGCCGCCCATGGGTCGGGCCGAACCGGATCCCGCCGCGTCGGTCGACGAACAGGCCACACCGCGACCGGGCGCGTTCGGGGCAGAGGCTGAAGATGAGACGGACTTCGGCGGTCTCCTCGTCGGGCCCCGGCTCTCGAACCCCACGGCACCGACCCCCATCGCCGGCCTGGTCGGCAACGCGGCGCCCGCGGCCAGCGCCGAGACGCCCATCCACGGCGTGCCGATGATGCCCGGGTTGACCGGCGCACCCACACCGCAGCCCCTCGCCGATGACTTTGGCGACCTCGGGCCGATGGACCTCCCGGACGACGACTTCTCGGATCTTCTGAGCGACGAGGCCGTCCCACCGGCGCCACGCGCGCCGGCGGCCGCCGACGAGTTCGATTTCGGTGATCTCGCGCTCGGCGACGACGCCTCGGTGCACGACGCCCACCGGACGCCCATCCCCGGTCCGCTGCCCGTCGCGACGCCCGCGCCGACACCGCCCGCCGTCGTTGCCATGCCGGTTGCGCCGACGCCCCTGCCCCAGGCCGTCACCCCCCGGCCCGAGGCATTGCCCCCCATCGCGGACGTCGCGGCCTTCGACGAGGCCACGGCGTTCAACTTCGGCGATCTGCTCCCGGACGACCTGCAAGGCGCCCTCGACGCCGCGGCCGCCGCGGACGCCGCCGCTGCCGACGACGTCGTGCCCTCCGAGAGCGCCGAGGCCTCGGCGGTCGATCTCGCCCCGCCCGGTGCCAGCGGCGAGGCGGAGCCGGACGCCGACGCGTCGGTCGAAGCCGATCTCGACTTCGACTTCGACCTCGGCCCCGACGAACCGGCCGAGGCCGCGGCCGTCGAAACCCCCGAGCCGCTCGCCGCCGACGCCGGTGACGCCGACGACGACGATCCGTTCTTCGCGGCGCCGGTCGGCACGAGCGACGCGCCCGCCCCGGCCGCCCCCGAGACGGACGAAGGTCTGTGGGGTGCACCCGAGGCGTCGAAAGAAACAGACGCCCCCTCAGCGCCCGCCGTCGCCGAGGCGCCCGAGAGCCCCGCCGTCGAGGACGCGCTGCCCGTCGGGATCGGCCCCGGGGAGTTCGCGTTCAGCGACGAAATCTCCGTCGAGCTCGACGCCCCGGACGCCAACGACCTCGGCGGCGAACAGGACGACGAACCCGCGGCCGACGAACCCGCTGCCGACGAACCCGCGGCTGTCGAACCCGCGGCCGCCGTCGGCCCCACCGACGACGCGTTCTTTGCGCAGTTCGACGACCTCGGCGACGAGCCGGTCGACCTCGCGCCGGCCCGAGCCGAGCCGGAGAACCTGCAGGCCCCCGAAGACGCCTCGTTCGACGCCGAGGCATTCACGGAGGCCCGCGACCTCGGCGATCCATCCGGGCCCCGAGACGACGACGAGGCGGACCTCTTTGGCGTCGCGGGGGACGTCGACCTCGATGCGCCCGCCGCCGAGTCGCGGGACGCCGAGCCCGAAATCGAAGAGCCGGCGCCCGACTTTGCGCCGGAGACCCTGGCCGTCCACGAAGCACTGCTCGGCTTGAACATCAACGAGCCGGAGCCCGGCCCGCCCGCGGCCACGTCGGACGTCGCAGCGGCGCTGAGCGACCTTCTCGGACCCTCGTTGTCTGCGGGGACACCCCCGACCCATGCGGTTGCGAACGCGTTCGCCGAGCTCGCCGGCGGCGACGACGTCGATGACGACGAAGACGCAGACCGGACGGTCTTCGCGCAGCCCGACGCACTGCCCGGCAACGCGACGGCCACCGTGAACCCCCGCATCTCCGAGGGGCCCGTCGCGCGGCCGCCCGTATCGTCCATCCCCATCGCCTTTGCGCCCGAGGAAGACGAGCGGGGCGTCGACGTCGAGATGGAGGTCGCGTCGTTGCCCGGCGTCGACATGGGCCTCGACGCCCCCGAAGACCTCGAACCCATCGAGGAGATCGACGACATCGAGCTGCTCGACGACGACCTCGACGTCCTCGAAGACGGCGAAGCCGGCGAGACGGGCCCGCGGGACGACGACGACCCGCTCGCAGCGGACGACCCGCTCGCAGCGGACGAGCCGCCGCCGCCTCGCCGACCGATGATGGACGCGCGCACGGTCATGGCCTCGGTCACCGTCGCCGACATTGAAGACGAGATGGGCGAGGTCGATTTCCTCATCGAGCAGGGACTCGCGGCCGACGCGCGGGAGGCCGTCGAAGACCTCGCCGCCACCCATGGCATCGGCCACCCCGCCATTCAGCGGCGCATCGCGCGCATCCTCGAGCTCGAGAACGACGCGAGGGAGGCCGAGAACGCCGTTGCGCTCATGGCCGCCACCGAGCCGACCCCCGTCGGCCCGCTCACCGGCGCCACGCCCGACGACCTCTCGGACGCCGACGTGGCCGCGCACTTCGACCTCGGCGTCGCCTACATGGAGATGGGGCAGTACAAGAAGGCCATCGCCCAGCTCCAGAAGGTCGCCGGTCACCGCGAGCGGCGCGCCGAGGCCCTGCGCGTGATCGGCCTCTGCGAACTCCAGCAGGGCAACGGCCAGGCCGCCGTCAAACAACTCGAAGACGCTCTCGCGGTCCCCGGCCTCTCCCGCGATGGCCGGGTCGGCCTGCTCTACGACCTGGCGACGGCCTACGAGACCATCGGCAACCGCATCGCCGCCCGCACGCAGCTCAAGTCCATCGTCGACGTCGGCGCGGGCGAGTTCCTCGACGTGCGCGACCGCCTCGCCCGGCTCGGTTGAGCTTGACACGGGCCCGGTTTCGTGCTTAAACGTCACGCACCAGCGCGGGATTAACTCAGCTGGTAGAGTGTCAGCTTCCCAAGCTGAATGTCGCCGGTTCGAACCCGGTATCCCGCTCCCTGAAAAGCCCTTGGATTCCAAGGGCTTTTTGCTTTTCTGGGGTTGGCGGACGTTCAGCCGGGGCGGACTTGGGGACGTTCCTGGGGACGTTTCGCCAGGAAAAGGCCAAGATGACCCGTTCCCAAGCACTGGCGAGGCAGGTCTTGATCTCTGTGATTCTCCACAAAAGCGCCGAACCCGATAAGCGGGACTACATCGAGTCGATCATCAGGAAGGAGCCGCCGCGAATCCCGGTCTTCGAGCGTCGGGGCTCTGCCTCCGGCACGGCTACCTACCTCGCAGCGAACGACGGGGCGAATCGCTTGACCGTTGCCCACGAGATTGGAATCGTGCCGACCTTGCTGGTCATCGGGGAACAGCATTTCGGTCTGCCTTGGACAAGCGTCGTCCCGGAGCAAGAGCTGTCCGGCTTCCCGGAGTTCTATGGGACGATTGGAGATCAGTACGAGGCGATGGGCATCGAAAGCGGGGAGGAAGCTCGGCCGACTCTCAAGTTCTCCAAGGCGCTTGTCGAGGCTTGGAGTCCGGCCGACGAGGCGTAGCCTGTTCATTCGAGGGACGCGACCTCGCCGTCGGGAAGGGCCGACTCGGCCTCTGGGGACGCCTCGCGGGGACGCTGGTTGGGCATGGCAGTACCGACCTTCGAGGCGACCCCCTCCAGGAACTCCGGGGAGAGGTGCGAGTACCGCTCCTCGATCACCCGCACCGAGTTCCCCGCCCACTTCGCAATCATCGGGAGCGGAACGCCCTTGACGACCATCTCGGTGATGAACGTGTGCCTCAAGTCGTAGGCGACGGTGGACACCTTGGCCTTGGTGCAGACAGCTTCCCATCGCCGGTACGGCCAGAACTTGAACCGCTCCCCTTCGGTCTTCCCGTTCTCGACAGGGAAGATGGCGTCGCCGCTCCGGGCGAGCCGCTTGAAAAACGCCCCGAGTTCGCCGGTCAGGGGGAGCTTCCGGTAGCGGAAGCCCTTGCCCGTGATGGTGACGGTGGGCTTCGGGATCTCCTGGACGTGCTCCCATCGCAGCCGCAGGGCCTCAATCGGACGGCACCCGGTGAGCATCAGGAACTCGGCCAGCCGGTGCATCAGGGGGTCGAGCTTGGCGGCTTCCGTGAGGAGCCGGCCCTTCATGGCCGGGGACCACGCCTCGCGGTCTGTGGCCAGGTCGATGGGGGCCAGCTTGTTTCGGAACGGCACCTTTTCGATGTAGTCGTTCTCCACGGCCACCCTGAAAATGGCCTTCAAGGTAACCAGGTAGTCGTTCAAGGCCGCCCCACCCTCTTCGAGGGGCTGGCCACGCCCGCCCCTCTTCTTGGGGGCGCCGTCGGCCTGGAGGAGTTCCAGCCAGTCCGTGACCACGGGTGTGGTGATCTCGGTCAGGAGGTGATCGCCGAGGTCGGCCATGACCCCGGCGACCTTGAACCTGCGCTGATGCCAGGTCCGCTCACTGACCCCGTGCTTGTGAGCGTACACCTCCTGGCAGAACTGCCAGAGCGTCGGCCGCCGTTCGGCCAGGGCGGTCTGTCCCCGTTCCTCCTCCTCCATCTCGCGGAGGAGTTGCGGGCCGATCTCGATGCCGGCGGCCCGGCTCCCCATGCCCTCGGGCGCGAGGCGCTTCTTCCGCTTTCCTTTCCGGCGAGCCACGACTTCCCATCGGTTGCAGTCCGTCCTCCAAGTCGTCGAAATGCCCATCGTCGTCCTTCCTCTCAAGCACAGGGAACAGAAGCAGGTTGAGGTCGGGCAGGGACGGGAAGTACCAGAACTTCCCAATCTTCCTCGCCCCTGGAATGTCCCCCCGAGCGGCCATGTCGTTGATGGTCCGCACCGGCTTCCGTAGCCAGGTCGCTACATCTTGTGAGGTGGCTGGCACGGGGGCGCCTTCTTGCTGGTCGTCGTTGGTCTTCACCCCCCGGTTACCCACTGGGGGCCGGAGTGAGCCCGTCTTTCTGGCGGTGCCCTCCTTTATTCGGGGCACCCCTGCTTGGGGCTCACGACCACTACGGGCGTCGGGCCGAAGTTGAGCCCTGCGGCGACGAGTGCCGGACCGTTTCGGCAGATGGGCGCCGTTTTGTGCGCAGACTCAATGCGCAGATCACGGCCACCCAGGGTGTTTCAATCGAGTTAATGGATCGGCTTGTGGCTCGCGTGGGGCTCAACATTGGGCCGCCAAGCGTAGTGGTCGTGAACCCCGATTCCGGGCGTTCATTCACAGAAGCAGACCCTCGAACACAAGAAGGAGAAGTTCCCCATGAAGAAGACCACTACCCCAGGCACCGACACCACCGACGAGTCAGGAACCTACTACTCCCACGTTGAAGTTCACCCCTTCGGGAAGAAGGGTCGTCTTCGGCTGTGCCTCATGGACGGGTCCAGCCGCCTCGGCTACTTGGACGTGTCCGGGCCGTCGGACGAGAAGTTCCTGAGGTTCTTCAACACCATCTATGGCCATCGCGGATGATGGCGAGTTTCCGCGACCAGTTCTTCGGGAGTGTTCCCGGACTGGCTCCATTAGAGGTGCCGACAAGCTCGCCCCTCGCCGTTGCGTTGACGGTTGGCCGCCAGTGCGGCCTCGGCCAAAGCGCCGACGGAAAGGACGCGCCTCGGGCAGGGGAGACGCCATGAAGATGAAGGCGCTCGTGCTGTGGTCGGTGAGCTTGCCGCCGTAGTAGGTTCGGCCCGATGCCGACGCCCTCGCCGACGACCGCGCCCGTTGACCTCTTTGCCGCACTCGACGGCCTGACCCGCCAAGACGGGGAGACCCCGCTGGCCTTCCGGGCGCGGCTCCGGGAGCAGTTCGAGAACGAAGACTCCCGCTCAGGCGGCGCCCTTGCCGCCGCCAACCTCTACCGGCTCCGCCTCGGCCTCGACCTCTTGGCCGAGCGCCCGCCCAAGGGGAACGACCGCCTGACCTGGCAGCGCCAGACCGCCTCGGTTCTGGGTTTTCGGGGCCACGGCGCCCGAGTCGTTCGGGAGCTTCTGGCCGTCGCCGAGGCCGTCCAGGAGGCCAGGGCGACCGGATTGGCACACGGTGTGCCAATCGAGGTCTTGCACCGCAGGTTCAGCAGCGTCAGGCGCTCGCTGCGGGCGTTCCTCGACTGTGGAGATCCAGATGGTGACGTTCGGGAGCCCGTGCAGAGGCCCGACCAGCAACGAGACTTCGCGGTGGCTCGCCTCGACCGCGCTGCCGAGAACGCCGCCCACCTACTCGGCCCCGAGTGGTTTCGAGAGTGGCTGGAGGCCAAGCAGGCCAACCTGCTCCGAGGTTCCCCAGCACGGCCGCCCATGACCCGAGGCCGCAGGGTGTTCTCCTCGCCGCTCCCGTACCTCGGCTCGAAACGCACGATGCTCAGGTCGGAGATCATCCCCCGCCTGTCGCGGCTCCTCACCTCGGGGACGACCCTCATCGACACCCACGTCGGGGGCGGCTCCGTCTTTCTCAGCGCCCTTCACCTCGGCCTGACCGACCGCGTGAAGATCAACGACATGGACCCAGCCGTGGCCGACTTCTGGACCACGGTGATCCGGGACGCCGCTCTATTGAGGTCGATGGTCGAGGCCCGCACGGTCACGGAGGCGACCGTCGTGGAGTACCTGCGGTTCCTCCGCGACACGGCGACGGCCAAGGTTTCGGACGCCGACAGGGCCGAGCGGGCATACCGGAAGCTGGTGGCCCATGCCTGCACCTTCGCCGCGAGGGGTCCGATAGAACGGGTGCCCTATCCCCTCAACATCGAGCGATGGAACGCCAACCGGGCTGAGAAGTCGCTGGCGCTGCGCAAGACGCACGCCCTGCTGAGGGGGCGTGTCGTTGGAGATCACTGCACGAGCCTCGACGCCCTGGACGTGCTCGGCGCCGTCACCGAGGGCGACGTGGTCTTCATCGACCCGCCCTACCTCAGTCTGGAACCGAGCGGGACGGCCCGCGTGCAGTACGCCTATCACTACACGGTCGGCCACCATGAGGCCCTGCGTGATCGGCTCCGTGACCTCGACATACCGTGGCTCCTCACCTACGGGCACCGCGAGGGGGACGGCGACTCCAGGGCGCCGCCGAGCGCCTCCAAGCGTCACGGCTCCAAGGTATCGAGGAACCTCATCGCAGACCTCTACGCCGACCACGCCGCCTTTGAGGTCGCGGCGTGTCCCCGTCCCGGCTACTCGGCGGGCAATCGCCGCGAGCGTGGCGGGAACGGCGTCGCCACGAAGGAACTCGTGATCTGCCGTACCTGCCACGCCGATGTGTTCCGACTCGGTGGGGACAACCCCTCTCAGGGCTGATGCAGCGGTCCATCCGGGCCTGGTTGGAATCGAGTGCGTGGGGGTAGCAGGCCCGATGCGCCCTGGATGGGGCCGCTGATGCCGACCGTCACCCAGCGGAAACGAGGTCCGCGAAGTGACGCTCGATGACCTCGAACCGCGTCCGGTCCTCGCACCACTGGTAGGCCCCATCACGGTCCACGAGCTTGATCCCACGGCTGCCCGAGAACTCGTTGCCCTTCTTGACGCTGTACTCGGACATCGGCCCCCCCTTCCATGCGACGAAGAAGGCCCCGGCCTTGGTCTGGAACAGCCCCTCCCACACGTAGTGGAAGTCGCTCGATGTGAAGCCGTTGCTCCACTCGTCGATCATCGTGGCCGTCTCGGTGTCGAAAACCTTGCGATTGATAACCTGACGCATGGCTTGCGTCCTTTCTTGATTCGCTCGACCACCGAGGCGAGCCTGGTCGAGGCGTTTATTCTTCGGCTCCTGCGGCTACTACGCTTGGGGGAACGAAGTTGAGCCCTCCTTCGTCACTTCGGCTCGATTCCAGCTTGGGGCTCAAACTGGCCGCCTGGCCCGTAGTGGACTCGTCCCCATCCGAGGAGGAGTTCGCTCGTGTCCGCTATTCTGAAGGCCGCCACCACGAAGCCAGTCAGGGCCGTGATTTACGCTCGCGTGAGCACGTCCAGCCACGGACAGGATGTCGGATTGCAAGTCGAGGAGCTTCGGCGGGTGGCCCAGCAGCGTGGCTGGGAAATCGTCGGCGAGTTCGTGGACGAGGGGGTCAGCGGTGGCAAGGCAAGCAGACCTGCCCTCGATCTAATGATGAAGCTCGTCCGGGAGGGCGGCGTGGACGTGGTGGCCGTGTGGCGCTTCGACAGAGCGGCCCGCAGTACGACCCACCTCCTGAGCTTGCTGGAGGAGTTCCGCCAAGTCGGCGTGGACTTCATCAGCGTCAGGGAGGCGGTGGACACCTCGACGGCCACAGGCAAGATGGTCTTCACGTTTCTCGCCGCCGTCGCCGAGTTCGAGAAGGCGCTCATCGTCGAGCGAGTTCAGGCAGGTGTGCGTCGGGCGAAGGCGCAGGGCAAGCACTGCGGTCGACCTCGACGTGACGTGGACCTCGACCTTGCGCGAACCTACCTCGATCAGGGGCACGGCATCAGACGGACGGCCAAGCTCCTCGGCGTACCCAAGAGCACCTTGGTCCGTCACCTTGGGGCAGGGTGAACCATGCATGGGCTACCGTTTCAGTCCACCAACGTGGCCTTCTTGGCGATCCGAAGGAGCCGCCTTCGGCTTGCATCGAGCCGACGCTTGATGGCAACCGACTCTGGCTCGCGCTCGTGGCGAAGGTGCCAGTAGTGGACTTCGGCTTGATGGGTCAAAGTCAAGATCCGCGTTGCCAGGTTGGGGAGAGCAAGATTAATCTCCTCCCAATTCCGGTATTGGAACTGTCGATTCTCGGGGTACGGCACGTCGAAGAACCACGATAGATCGTGTCCGTGCCGACCTGCCAGTTCGGCAAGTTCGGGGATGATGTTCTCCGAGGACCGCGCGAGACGGTAGCCGACCTGTTCGAGTGCCTGGGCGAACCCCCGGATCTCCCGGAGAATCGTGGGGAAGCCCACCCGTGTGTTTATCTCGACGCCCAGGACCCGTGCGTCGCTGACTTGCTGCACCCTGGTCCAGTACCTCTCTGCATCTCCCCGAACTTGCCGGAGGAGACTCTCGTTGATCTGTGGCATCGCCCCTGTGCCTGCCTCATGCATCGTCTTCAAGTCACGAAGAACGATGACGGTGAACTCCTCCTCGTGCCGGTCCACCTCAACATGATGCGCATGGCACATGATAATGAGGTTTGGCTCGGCTCGCCGCTGTTCGTCGGTCATCTTTGGGTTGAACCGAGGCCCCTCGGGCGATGCCGCCTCAATGTGGCACACCTCGCCGATGAAGTCCTGACGGTCGTTGACGACCTGGTGCGTGCAGCCGGTGAAGGCGCACCTGTTGTGGCACTTCGCCAGTAGAACCCGGTAGTCCGGGTCTCGGGGACTCGGACCTCGGCCGGGAGCCGGACGGGGATCGCTTCTCGACTCACTCCCGGAGCCGGGCGCTGTGGTGTCTCGGGTCTCGCCTGGCTTGGCCATTCGAGGACGGTGCCACGCGCTGCGCGTTCCGGCAACGACGAGTACGGGTCTGCCGAGTCGAACTGGACCGAAAGCCTGTCCTTAATGGAGTCGGTGGTAACGCCCCTCGAAGACGTACCCGAAAGTGCGGACCGGAAACCCGAGGCGGTCTGGCCTGAAAACACCAGCTTA
The DNA here is from genome assembly GCA_023150895.1 of Myxococcota bacterium. Taxonomy (GTDB): domain Bacteria; phylum Myxococcota_A; class Bradymonadia; order UBA7976; family UBA1532; genus CAINDO01. The sequence continues at coordinate 17,659 of JAKLJY010000127.1, forward strand.
CGGTCCGCAGTGGCTCGTCTCCTGGGGCGGACTGAAGGGGGTGGAAAACCCGTTCGTTCCGAACGGGATTTCTCGTCCCGGAGCAAGGCGGCCCGGCATCGAGGTCAAGCTCGTCAAGGCCGAGGACGGCGGGAGGGCCGTCAACCCTCGACAACCCGCCCCAACGGTGACCGTTGGCGCAATCGAGCCCGGACGCCGCAAGCTCATCGGAGTCGTCCCCGGTGGGGCACCTCCGGCTTCGTCCCACGGTTGGGGGTTCCGCCGCCGTTTCGTCGATGCGCGGGTTCATTTTGTGCGTTTCTTCGACTTTTTGGGCCTGGCCGGGCCTCGGACTCGGCCCCCCATGAGTAAGTCGTCCAGGGACCACCGGAGTGGCTCCCTGATTTGCCTATAGGCCCGCAGTAGTAGGCGAGCGCATCGGAGGACGACGATGGTGAAGACAGACGACAAGATCAGCACGGAGCCCGGCATGACCACCGGGAGGGCGGGGGCGACGGCGGCCGAGGTCGCCGAGCGGTTCCGGGTCAGCACGGAGACGGTCCGCAGGTGGGCGCGGTCTGGGCGGGTCCCGACGTTCCGCGCAGGGCTCCTGCTTCGGTTCGACTTGGCAGAGGTCGAAGCCGCGCTTCGGGTCCCCGCCAGCACGAATGAGGAGGGGCAGGGCCGTGAGTAGAAGGCACCGCCCATCGGGCTACATGTGGCGCCCCAAGGTGAACGACACGGAGATCGACGAGGCCGCCACCCGCGCCGCCCACCATCTGCACCAGACCTGGGTGACGGCTGGGATGCCCACCTCGACAGCAGCAGTCGGTGGCACGGCCGCACCATTCTCTCAGGTCTTCGAGCCGATCATCCTGACGGCCCTCGAACACGAGGCCACCCGGTTCCCCGTGTCACGGAAAGACCGCCCCGCCCTCGTGTCCGATGCCGTGCAGTACGTTCACTGGGCTCGTCAGGCCACCATCGTCCGCAGCGCACGGGTGCTCGCCAGGTTCGCTGTCAGCGCGGCCTACGATGCCACCCGCCAATACGTCCTCACCCAAATCCTGGCCGACGATTACCCGAGGTCGTGGAGGTCGAGCCCCCTTGGCAAGGAGCCCCGGAGGCTTTTCCCCGGTTCCTCAGTGGGGTCCACCAGGGTCGCCCTCACCCCGAAGATGCTGGCCCCCCTGACGGCCTCGACCTCGGGCTTCACGGTGGACACCACGAGCCCCGTCAACATCCACGAGCCCTATCACGGGTTGCGTCCAACGTGGGGCTGGTCCTGCGACCCCATCCGGCCCCCATTGTCGGCAATCAGGTACGCGGCGTCCCTCACGCGGAAGTTCAAGGGGCCGGGAAACCTCCGGGTCCTCCTCGTCGAGGGCGGCCTCACCGCCGCCGTGAGTGGCCTCGCCTTGTTTCTCGGTGGAAAGGTCCACACGTTCTCGCCTGTCAGGGGTGACACCACACCCCCCGTCACCGACGCGGATGTTGCCGTCGTCAACCTCGCGAACGGGCGCTCGATGGCCCTCGTCGAGGCAGCCGTGGCCCGTGCCGGCGCCATGAAGCCCGCCCTGCTGCGGGACGAAATCGACCTCTTCTGGGGCGTGTCCCCCACCGCGCCGGGTGATCACGTTGCCCCCCTGGTCGATGTCGCCCTCCGACACCTGGGCGCCAATGGCCTCCTCGTCCTGGTGGGGGATGTCGAGTCGGGTGCTCACCGGCAGGGTGTGGACCTGATCTCGAAGTCCCCCGACCTCCACAACATCCGCCTCACCCCCAACGGCCGGCCCATGCAGTTCGGGTACTCCAGTCCTCCTTGGGCACCGTTCGGTGGACTTCCGGCAACAGACCGATTCGTCTCCGCCTGGATGCGCGTGCAGCCATGAAGGCCCTCGTCCCCCCCATCCGCAAGGTCAAGGTGACCCTCGAAGACCTGCTTCCGCAAGGGGATCACCTCCGACACGTCGCCTACGAGAGCTTGGCGGGGGACGAGACCACGCGCCCGGACGGCCGGCACTCAGGCCGGAGGCCAAACCGCCCCGACATGGATGGCCTCAGCAAGCGGGAGGTCTACGGTCTTGCCCTGGACAACGACCTCGCGTGGTTCGAGAAGGTTGCCTCAGCGGTCAGGGCCAACCCGTTCACCTGGTCGCCGAGTCTGCGGACTTGGGTTCCGAAAGACCCCAACAGGCCCGAGAATGGCACGAGGCCCATCGACGACCCTTCGGAGATCAAGCGCCTCGTGGCCATCTACGTCCGGGCGCTCCTCCTGGGGAAACTCCACCACCGATTCACCCCCGGCCAGTTTGGCAGCCGGCCGGGCACGGCCTGCACTCGCGCAAGGGCCACGGCACAGGATCATGTGGCCACCGCCATCCACAGGGCCATCAGGGGCGGCTACACCTGGGCGGTCTTGATCGACCTCACCGATGCCTTTGGCCGTGTGCCCGAGGGACTGACCCTTCGTGAACTCGGACGGATGGGACTGGAACCCGATGCGGCCCAGTTCGTCTGGTCGATGTGCAGGATCAACGCCGTCGTTCAGCGCCGGCAGGTAACCCCATTCGCCCGCCTCGGGATGGGCATCGAGCAGGGGAACTGCCTCTCGGCCTCCATCATGGATCTCGTCCTGGCCCCCGTGCTCCGCAGAACCGAGGCACGCCTCGACGTGATCGTCGTCTCCTACCTCGACGACATCTACATGCTGGCCCGCAGCAGGTCGGACGCCGAGGACGCCTACCGCCTGTTCCGGGACATCGCAGAAGGTCTCGGCTTCGACAACGTCCGTGACCTCTGGGACGGCACCGGCTTCCAGGGCAAGAAGTCCACCATCGTGGACAGCACCGTAACCCCCGTTCGGGTGCTCAAGACCTACGACATCTGCCCGCTCGGGGTGTCCCTCGCCCCGGAGAAGGTGGCCGACTTCCTCGATGACCTTCGAGAGCGGGGCATCCCGTCTGGCCAGGTATCTCTCCCCACGCTTCGCAGGCTCACCAGATGCCAGGCCCTCTCAGGCCAGGCGACCCGGAGCAGGAACTCCCAACTGCTCCGTTCCCCACAGCGGCTGCCAGGCAGCCGTCCCGCCCCATCGGGAGTGTGCTCACGCTTCGCCCCCCCATCAGAGGGTGAGTACACCTCCACAGGGATTGTGACCCCACAACCCCTGCCCGATGAAGACGCTCCTCTGTCCTCCCAAGACCAAGGAGTCGTCGAGCCCGCTGAGGATGCTCAGGATCTGTCTACAGACGGGGATTCCTTCTCGGGTGATGTTGTTCTGAGCAGACGTGCTGACGGACATCGTGAGCCTCACTCTGATCTACCCGTCAGTGCCGTTTTCGGAGGCATCTGCTCTCTCGGTGTTGGTCTGCTGCCCAGCAGCAACCCTCTTCGAGGTGAGTTGGACTTCGTCTGCTCTTCCCGTGTTGCATCGGCTGGCAGCATCTCCCACCCGAAGGGGGACAGCACCAGATCCGAGGGGCCTACCCAGCCCTGTGGTGGTCGCCGGGGGAATGATGGTAACCCCCCGGCACCCCACTTTCTCCGCTTCCAAGACCCCGCAGTCCAGGCCGCCCTGGTCGCCGGTCGAGGGTTCAGGTTCGGGGTCACCTTCAAGGGGGCCGTGCTCGACCTCACCGGGCTCGATGCCCTCGGGGTTCATCCGGGACGCCTCCCTCTCGTGGTGAACGGCCTCATCAAGGCGGTGAAGACGGGGGGCACTGCCCAGGTTCTCATCGACCCTTGGGAGGCGTGGACCCTCTTGCCCAAGATCCTCGGGAGGCAGGGGGACACGGTGTACCGGCGGGTCGAGACGCTGAACCTCCCCGATGGCAAGCTCATGATCACGTTGGTGGCCACGGCGCCCAGGGCGAGGCCCTCGGTGCCAGCGCAGCCTCCGCCATGCGGTGCAGATGCGCTGCTGGGCTGCCGCGCCATCAACGCTGCCACCGGCTTCCACGAACTCCGAGTGGTGGAGAGTGGTGTTCGGCGAGTCCGCAGGCTCACGGTATCGGCCCCGAGCGCCCTGGGGGGCGTCGTGGCAGCCGTCGCCGCGTGGACGGCTTCCCGAGCGAACTCAACGGCCGTCGCCCTCCCGACCACGGGGCGCCTGGCGGCCGTGGCCGAATTGCTTGTGGAGCGGAAGTACCTGCGCTTGTCAACCGCCTTCCATCCGAAAACATCCGGACGGTCTGCCTGAGCCGCTCCGCGGTTGGTGGATGACAAGCCGGGTTGCTCAACCGCCGTTCACGGCCAACCTGCGAATGTCGTTGTGCGTGGGGGAAGCGTGGCGTCAGGCTGTCAGCGACAGCCTCGGCTCGGCGGCTCTCGCGACGGCCTGGGCGAGGGCGTCGATGAGGTCGGCCCTACGGTCGCGGTCGGTGGCGAACGAGGCGGCGACACGGCGTACGAGGTGGCGATGGTGGGCGACCGGGTTGGCCATCGCGGCGAGGGCCCGGGCGGCGGCCCGGGTCCAGAATCGGAAGTCGATGGAGGCCTCGGCGGCGAGGGCACGATCGACGGTGGCCTCGGCCTGCCCGGCTGGCGCAACGACGGCGCGCAGTTCCCGCAACTCGTGGTTCAGGGCGGCCGTGGTCAGATCGCCGTGGCGCAGCCGAATCTCGAGGAGGTGCTCGGCCATGCGTTCGAGGTCGAGCCGGGTATCGAGGTTGCGAACGATGCCGGCGAGGTAGCGGCCGTGATCGGCGTCCGGGGGTAACGTGCCGCGCTCCAGCCGGGCTCGAAAGGCGGCGATGGCACGCTGGAGCGCGTCGATTCCGTAGCGGGCCAGGGAGGCGGCGAGGTGCCCGTCCGGATCGGGGATGCCGAGTTCGACGAGGGCGCGCGAGAGCAGCGTGCGACGGATCGGACAGGCCTTCTGTGCGCGGGTCTTTCGGGCCTGCTCCTCGCGACGGCGGAGCTCGGCGAGCCAGGCCTTGGCTTTGGCGAGTTCGTCTTCGGTCGGCCGTTCCCGGTATACGGGCCTCATAGGATATCCGTGGGTCAAGACAGACGGGGCCGAGCGGGCAGGTTGATGGCGAGACCGCTCAGTTTGAG
>JAKLJY010000128.1 GCA_023150895.1 Myxococcota bacterium
GTTCGCCGAGCGCGCCGCGCTGCTCGCCCGGCAGATCACCGCGCCGGCCGCCGCCGCCGACGCGTCCGAGCGCGTCCGCGCCGAGATTGCGGGCCTTCGCGATGCCCTCGAGAGCCTGACGCGCCGGCCCGCCGACGCCGTGACCGAGGCGACCCTCGAGCGCGTCGCGGGCGCGCTCGCCGCCGAGATTCAGGCGCTGCGTGCGCTCGTCACGGCGCGTGCCGAGGGCGGCGAGGGGGAGCGTCTGCCGGTCGGCGTGCGCGTTCTGCGCGACCGACTGGCCGGCGTCGGGGTGGGCGCCCTGCACGCCGACGAGCTGGCCCGCCGCGCGCTGCCCGCGCTCGAACGCGGCACGCCGGATGATGCGGACGTGCTCGCGCTCGTCGGCCGTGAACTCACCCGCGACATGAAGTGCGCCGGCGACCTGCTGCCCGTCGATGGCCGGCGCCGGGTGCTCGCGTTCGTCGGACCGACGGGCGTGGGCAAGACGACCACCATCGCCAAGATCGCGGCGGAGGCCCAACTCGTGCGCCGCCTGCGCGTCGGGCTCGTGACGGTCGACACCTTCCGGATTGCCGCCGTCGAGCAGCTCGCCCGGTATGCCGAGATTCTGGAGTGCCCGCTGGTCGTGGTGAAGCAGCCGGAGGAACTCCCGGAGGCCCTCGACTCGCTCGCCGACTGCGACGTCATCCTGGTCGACACGACGGGCCGCAGTCCCCGGGCGGCCGACCAGGTCGCGGCGCTGACCCGGTACTTCCCGGCAGGGTGGGGGGGCGACACCGTGTTGACGGTCGCCGCGAGCACCCGCGAACGTGACCTGCACGCCGCCGTCGATGCCTTCGAGGCGCTCGACTTCGGCTACCTCTGCGTGACGAAACTCGACGAGACCGACGCGCTCGGCGGGGTCTACAGCCTCGCGCGCCGGGCCGGTCGCCCGCTGGCGTGGCTGAGCGCCGGCCAGCGCGTGCCGGAGGACCTCGAGGTGGCCGATCAGACGACGCTCGCCGCGCGCATCGTCACGGCCGCCGCCCGCGCCCGCAGCGCGGTCGAAGCGATGGCTTCCTGACCCTGCAAGACAATTGGCAGCGCGGCGAGATGCGGGTTAATGTAGTGAAATCTCCGAAACGCCTGGGAATCGCGGGGTGATGGATTTGGGAAACGACCAGGCGGCGACCCTGCGAAGAATGGCGAAGCGGCCCACAGGCACAGGCTCCATGCAAATCTTCTCGATCACCAGCGGCAAGGGGGGCGTCGGCAAGACGAGCCTCATCTGCAACATTGCGGCGCGGCTGGGCCAGCTCGGGAAGCAGGTCCTCCTGATCGATGCCGATCTCGGGCTGGCCAACGTCGACATTCTGATGGGCGTGACGCCCCGCGCGACGCTCGAACAGCTCTTCAGCGGCCAGAAGACGCTCGAGGACATCCTCTTGCCGGGGCCCCCGGGGGTCACCATTCTGCCGTCGGGCAGCGGTGTCAAAGAACTGACGCATCTCTCCGACGCGCAGATCATGACACTCATGACCGCCCTCGATGAACTCGACCGGCCCTTCGACGTCCTCCTCATCGACACCGGGGCCGGCATCGGCAAGAACGTCCTCGACTTCAACGCGGCGGCGCAGGACGTCCTCGTGGTGACGAATCCCGAGCCGACGGCCATCACCGACGCCTATGCGATCATCAAGGTGCTCGCCCGGGACAACGGGGTCCGGCGATTCCAGTTGATCGTGAATTCCGTGCAGTCCCCGCGCCAGGGCATCGAGGTCTATCGGACGATCACCACCGTCGCCGACAAACACATGGCGGACATTCCCGGCCTGAACGTCGAGTACCTCGGGCACGTGCTGCGCGACGAAAACGTCAGCCGTGCCGTCCTCGAGCGCAAGCTCCTCGTCGTGGGTCACCCCGAGAGCGCCGCCTCCCTGTGCATCCACGACCTCGTCGACCGCCTCCTCGAAGGATCGGCCGACGCGATGCCCACCGGGAACATGCAGTTCTTCTGGAAGCGCCTGCTACAGCAGCCTTCCGCCTGAGCCTGCCCGAGAACGGTTGATGAACCCGGCGATCCAAGCCTACGCCCGCAACCAGAAGCAGAAACGCCAGGAGGAGCTGATCCGTCAGTATGCTCCGCTGGTGAAGCGCGTCGCGTATCGGCTCATTCATCGGGTGCCGCCCTCGGTCGAGATCGAGGACCTCATGTCCGTCGGCACGATCGGGCTCATCCACGCCATCGACAACTACGACGCCAGCAAGGGCACGAAGTTCGAGGCGTACGCCGAGTTCCGCATCAAGGGGGCGATGCTCGACGAGCTGCGCTCCTACGACTTCATGTCGCGTGCGGCACGGGGCAAGGCCAATAAGGTCGAGAAAGCCCGCCAGAAGCTCGAGGCGCTGCTCGGGCGCATGCCGACGGTCAAGGAGCTCGCCGAAGAGACGGGCTTCATCGTGGAAGAGATCGAGGAGTGCCTGGCGCAGAGCACTCAGATGGCCTTCCTGACCGCCGAGGACCTCGGGGCCATCGCCGCGGATACGACGGAAGTGCCGTGGGAACTGCTCACGCAGGCCTCGCCGGAGGACCCGTTCGGCCACGCGTTCTTCCAGGAGCTGCGCGAGCAGGTCGTCCTGGCGCTGGAGGCCATGCCGGAGCGCCTCAAGCTCGTGATGTCGCTGTATTACTACAACGAGCTGAACTTCAAGGAGATCGGGCGGGTTCTCGACCTGACCGAGTCTCGCATCAGCCAGCTCCACACCGAGGCCATCCAGTTTCTGAAGAAGAAGCTCGCCAAGGCCATCTGAGGGTCAGCGCCCCCAACGCTGGGCGTTGGTCTCGTCGGTCTGCTTCTCCTCGGCTCGCTTGAGCGCGAAACGCCAGGCCTCGCGGTCCTTCTCTTCGAGCATTTCGATGGCCCGCAGCGCCTGATGGGCCTCCTGCACCGCGGCGCGGGCGGCCTCGACCTCCTGCATGATGAGTTCGAGCTGCTGCTCGCGCCGCCGGATCTCCTGGCGAAGGCTGTGAATGAAACGCTGCCGCACGAGCTCGGCGTTGGCGTCGAAGCTCTGATTCGGTCGAGGGCCCCCATTGAGCTGACCGTTGAGGGCTTGACGCCGTTGCGTCAGAAGCTCCTCGGCCATCGTCCGCTTGCGCTCGGCTTCGGACAGCACGGCCCGCTTCTGGTCGAGCACGATCTCGCGTTGGCGGAGGACGGCGGCGAACCGGAAGGCGAACTTCTTCATGGGTCCTCGACCTTGCAAGCGGAATGCCGCCAGCGTACCATGCCGCGTTTTCCGGGGTCGGCGATTGCGCCCCCGGGGCCACTTTCCCGTCGTCCGTTTCGTCTCCGGAGGAGCCCATGGCCCGCGTCACCGTCGAAGATTGCCTCACCAACGTCACCGACCAGTTCGCGCTGGTGCACCTCGCGTCGCTGCGCTACCGGCAGCTCCACAAGGGCGCGACGTGCCTCGTCGGGCAGACGGACAACAAGCTCGTCGTCACCTCGCTGCGCGAAATCGCGGCGGGCAAGGTGCGCTTCCGCGAGAACGTCGCCGAGGCGCTGATCAAGGCGCAGCCGAAGCTCGTCTCGCAGCGGCTGCGCAACATCTCCGGCGGCGAAGAAGCCGGCGTCGACGAGATGCCCTGAGGGCGTGGGGCCCGGGTTCGACGGGCCCCGAATTCACTTCTTCTTCTTCGCGTCCCGCTTCTCGTCGCCACCCTCGGCGACGACCTCTGCCGGCGGCGCGTCGCCCGCGGGCGGGGCTGCTTCCGTCGCGGCCGGCGGCGGCTCGGGGGCCGCCTTCGGGGCGGCGGGCGCGGGGGCGGATGCTTTCGAGCCGGCGGCATCGGCGGCCTGACGCAGCGCGGCCGCCGTCGCCTCGACGTGCGTGGCGAGGGCGGGCAGGGCGTCGGCGATGCCGTTGAGCGCCTTGGCATCGAACGGACCACCCGCCGGCGCACCGCTGCGCTCGACCGCCTGGCGCAGAATGGCCCGGGCCGAGTACCAGTCGAACCGGGCCTCGAGGATCTTCGTGACGGCTTCGGCGGAAAGACTCATGCGCTGCTCCACGTCGACGTTTGGGGGGAAATCGCGGCGTACTCTGGCACAGGCGACGGGGGGTCGCAAGGGAGCGGATTCACGCGGAATTCACTGCGGCCCGACCAGCCGCAGGTACTCCAGGCCGTTGGCGACGCCGTTGCCGAAGCCGCCGTAGTCCTTCTCGAGTTTGAGCTCCTTCTCCCAACTCAGCGGATTGTCGATCCCCGCGATGTCCATGACGTCTCCGACGGGCTCGGGGGGTTCGATGACCGCCGAGAACTTGATCCCCACCTCGAAGTGGGCGCCGTTCAGGTAACCGCCCACGAAGCCGCTGTCGTCGAGGTGGCTCATGTAACCGAGCGCGCCTTTGATCTCCTCCATCTTCGCGGCGGTCGCTTCGATGGCCGCGCCCCATTGGCTCGTCAGGTCGCCCCCGTTCCCGGCGATGTCGAGGATGTTGCCGAGGAAGACGAGGCTCGTCGTCGCGAACCCGTGGAAGAACCCGATCAGCGAGCCCATCAGCTCGTAGCCGTTCGGGGCGCTGGCGTTGGCGTCGAATCCGAAGATCTCGGCGAGCTTGAACCCGTACTCCAGCACGGCGGTCGTGCCGAGCGGATCGGTGTGGCCGTACGGGTCGTTTCGGGCGAAGACGTGCGGGTTCTGGGTCAACGGTGCGCGCAGCAGGCCGGGGTGAGGGTCCGGCTGGAGGAATCGGCCCGTCCGCGGGTCATAGGTGCGGGCCCGCATCGGGTAGAATCCGGTCTCGGCATCGCGCTCGCGACCGGCGAACCCGAACGGATTCTCGACGAGCTCTTGGGAGACGAGCCGCTCCCCGAAGTCGTCGTACTCGTATCGGTTCACGGTGCGCCCGGTCGCGTCGAGGACGGCGACGACATCGCCGCGGAGGTCCTGCACGAATGTGTAGACGGCGGCGCCGCGAATCATCAGCAGCGGTTGGTCGAGGCGCGGCCCGTGGACGAACCGTGCGACGATCCGGCCCGCAGCGTCGAGCTCCGCGACGAGCTGCTGCTGGTCGTAGAGGAAACGGCGCTCGACGCCGTCGACGGTCCGTCGGACGCGGCGGCCGAGGCCGTCGTAAGCATACGTCGCGAGGCCGAGCCGGGCGCCGTTGGCCGCCTCGCGGCGGACCGAGACGAGCAGGTTGCGACCGTCGTAGTCGAAGACCTCCCGCACGCCCGTTGCGCGCTCCGTCCGGGTCGACAGCCGGGCGTTTGCGTCGAAGGTGTAGTCGTATTGTGCGTCCTGGCCTTCGAGCGCCTCGAGGTCCCACAGGACGACCTCGTCGCCGGCCTCGCTCGTCGACCGGCCGGCGCGATCACCCGCCTCATCCCACGCATAGGTGCGACTGCGGACGAGCCCGCCGTCGGGGCCCGTTCGCTCGGAGGCCACGAGCTGCCCGTTTGCGTCGTAGGTGAGCTCCGTGGCGCCGCCGTCGGTCAGTTCGATGCGCACGGGGCGTCCGGCCCGGTCGAGCGTGTAGGTCCTGCGCAGGCGCAGGGCGTCCGCGCCGTCGCGCGTCTCCTGAGCGGTGAGGCGGCCGTTTGCATCCCACGCATAGGTCGTCACGGCGCCATTGGGGAAGGCGATCCGCGCCGGGCGTGCCTGCTCGTCGAAGGTGAAGACGATGCGGCCTCCGGGCGCACACTCGAGGGTCGAGGTCTGATTCGCGCGCGCGGGGCCAGTCCACGTGCACGCCTGCCCGGCGATGTTCCAGGCCGTGCGTCGCCCGGCGGCGTCCCAGGTGTACGTCACCTCGCCATGGGGCGTCGTCTCCCGCAGGAGGCGACCATCGGCATCCCACGCGGCGGTGGTGCGCCCCTCCGGTCCATCGAGGGCCACGACGCGTCCCGCGGCGTCGCGGCTCTGGCTGTAGCGGCTGCCATCGGGTTCGATGCGCGCCAGTGGGAGACCGGCGCGGTCGTATTCGAAGCGAGTGACCTCGCCCTCGGCCGACGTCACCCCGGTCAAACGGCCGGCGGCGTCGTAGGCATAGGAGACGGTGCCCCCGCCCGGCAGGGTCCGGGCGGTCGCGCGGCGCAGCGCGTCCCAGGTGATGTCGAGCGTCGTCCCGTCCGCCAGGACCGTTCGCGTGTGGTTGCCCTCCGCGTCATAGGTGTAGCGGGTCTCGTGACCGAGGGCGTCGGTCACGGTCGCGAGCGTCCCCGTGGGGTGATAGGACCAGCGCGTCGTCTCGCCCTCGCCGTTGGTCAAGCGGGTCAAACGCCCGAGCGCATCCCGAACGAGGGTCATCTCCGTGCCGTCCGGCGTGGCCAACGAGACCATGCGCCCCATCGGGTCGTAACCGAACCGGACGGGCGGACGCGCGTTCTCCTGCCGGGCGGTCACGCGTCCGTTGGCATCGAGCGTGTATCGCAGCACCCGCCCGTCGGGGAGGGTGGTCTCCGTGATGTGACCACCGTCGTCGTACCGGTAGCGATGCACCTCGCCGGTCGGTGTCGTTCGGGTCTCGCGATTGCCGTCGGCATCGAACGTGAAGCGCTCGGTGCCGCCGACCGCGTTGGTCAGGCTGTTCTGCCGCCCGGTCGCGTCGTAGGTCGCTCGGATGGCGTTGCCCAGCGGATCGGTGAGCCGAACGGGTCGGTCGAGGTCGTCGTACACGGCGCGGCGCGTGCGGCCCTCGGGATCCGTCTGCATCTCGATCAGCCGATGCGGGGTGTAGGAGAACGTCCGGGCGGCACCGAGCGCGTCGGTCTGACGGGTCAGGTTGCCGGCGGCGTCGTAGGTCGACCGCTGCTCGCCCCCGAGCGCGTCGCGGATGAGCGTCACCCGACCGGCGGCGTCATAGGTGTAGACCATCGGGTGCCCGAGCCGGTCGGTCACGGTCTCGGTCCGGTTTGCCAGGTCGTGGGTGTAGGTGACTGCGCGACCCTGCGCATCGATCTGCCGGATCTTGCGACCGTCGGCGTCGAATTCGGTCCGAATGGCCCGCGTGCCGTCGGGCAGCGTGACGTCCCGGAGCCGGTGCGCGGCATCGTAGGCGTAGCGCGTGACGCCGCCGGCGGCGTCCGTGACCGTCGTCAGATGGCCGAAGGCGTCGTACCCATAACGAATGACCCCGCCGAGCGGGTCCGTGACGGACGTGATTCGGCCGTCGGCGTCGCGTGCATAGCGCACCGAAACGCCCGTCGACGACGTCACTCCATCCGCGTCGAACGTCAACGTGTTGCCCTCGCGGTCACGCACCAGGCGGGTCCCGAAACCCTGCTCGATCTCGTGCACGACACCCTCGGCGGTCGTGAGGCGATAGCGGTTGATGATCTCCGGCGGGCGTCCGGGGGTCAGGAAGCAGTACACGACGCCGCCCGAGACGACGGCCACGCAGCCGTCGATGTTCTCGAGGCGCGAGCTCACGCCGGCCGCCGCGACGTAGAAGATCGAGCCGAACCGGATGATCGGGTTGATGTCGTAGTTGATCGCGAAGACCTCGCGGCGGCCGTCCGGCAGCTCGACGGCGACGTTGCCGTAGACGTCCTCGTGCAGACCGACGTCCTGTCCCTTCAGGCGCCAGCCGTAGCCGAAATCGCCCATGCGCCGGTCACGGCTGTCGTAGACGCGATCAACCGTGACCTTGAGGCCCTTGAGCGGAAGTTCGAGGTCGCGGTAACCGAGCTTCGATTCGCCCACGCTGAGGCCATCGGGGACCCGATATGCGACCTGATGCCAGAGGTCGAGGCCGCCGACGTCGGTGCCGGTCAGCTTCAGAAAGACGTACCCGGGCATGAGGAGCGTCGGGTCGAGCGAGACGAGGGGGATGTCCTCTCCGCTCTGGTCGCCCGTGGCCAACGTCGTCCAGGTGACCCCGTCCGGGCTGGACTCCAGCACCCAATCGAGGAAATTCGGATCGCGCAACGTGCCCCGGATCTGGACGAGCCCGGTCAAGGTGTCCTGGTCGGCCGGGGCAGTGATGCGCACGTAGGGGCGTTCGTTGTCGTTCGGATCGGCGACCCGCAAAGTCGCTTCGTCGAAGCCGGCATTGTCCCAGCCATCGAAGGCCGTGCCGCGGAAGACCACGTTGCCCGGGGCGAGGGCCACGTAGACGGCGTGCCCCGCCGCGTCGAGCGGGACGGCGACGCCGTTGGCGGTCAGCGCGAGGCGGGCGACGTCGTGGTCGTCCTGCGCGGCGACGGTGACGCCGACAGTCTCACCCGCCCGCACGATCTCGGCGTCGAGGCGGACCTCGACGATGGGGGGCGTGTCGTCCGGGCAGGTGCGTCCCTCGTCCGCGCGGCCGTTGCAGTCGTCGTCGAGGCCGTTGCAGATCTCGGCGCGCGGCGCGCCGGCGACGGCGGAGCATGCCAACGCGCCGGCCCGGCACTCACGGGTACCCGACCGTTCGCAGGCGCCGACCCCCGTGAAGCAGGCCTCGCCGGTGTCGCGCGGTTCGTTGTCGACGAGACCGTCGCAGTCGTTGTCCTGACCATCGCACCGCTCGGCCGTCGCCCCTTCGAAGGGCTGACAGACCTGGGGCCGGCCGCCGATGCAGTTGTCGACCGCATGGCGACAGGGGCCGACGCCGCAGGTCGTCTGCCCCTGGTCCTCGTCGGTCTCGCCATCGCAGTCGTTGTCGAGCAGGTCACAGATCTCCGCGCTCGGCCGGACGTCCGACTCGCAAACCACCCGGCCGGCACGGCAATGCGTATGCGCCGACGCGCAGACGCCGAGTCCCCCGCCGTCGCAACCGACACCGCCCCCCGGATCACCTTCGTCGATGCGCCCGTCGCAGTCGTCGTCGAGGCCGTTGCAGACCTCCGGGCGGCCATTGCCGGCTTCGGCGCTGCACCGTGTGCCGCCATCCTCGGCACACTCGATGAGACCATCGCGTTGGCAAGCGCCGACGCCGACGCGGCACGCCTGCCCGAGGGGGTAGTCTTCGTCTTCGAGGCCATCGCAGTCGTTGTCGAAGCGGTCGCAGAGTTCGGGCTGGGGCGGCGCCGGGCGGGCATTGCAGACCGCCTGGCCGTTCTCGCAGGCGATGCGACCCTGGGCCGTGCAGGCGCCGTCGCCCGCCTGACAGATCGCGCCGACGTCGAGGCCATCGTCCGCCCGGCCGTCGCAATCGTTGTCGAGCCCATCGCAGATCTCGGGGCTCGGCTGCGTGCCGCGGGCGCTGCAGACGGAGACCCCGCCCTGGCAGACGAAGACACCGGCGCGCGCACACGTCCCTGCGCCGTCACTGCACGCCCCCCCGAGACGGAAGCCCTCGTCGATGCTGCCGTCGCAGTCGTTGTCGATGCCGTCGCACGTTTCCGCCACCGGCGCGCCCGGAAGGGCGTCGCACACGAGGCCGCCTTGCACGGCGTCGCAGATCACGCGGCCGTCGCGCAGGCAGGCGCCCCGGCCCGATGTGCAGGCCCCGCCGAGGCCGGCGAGCGCGTCGTCGACCTGCCCGTCGCAGTCGTTGTCGAGGCCATCGCAGAACTCTTCGCCGGGGAGCCGCTGGTTCTGGCAGACGCCGTACCGGCCGTCGGCCCCGCAGGTCTGCGTGCCCCCGCGGCAGAGTCCAACCCCGGCCGTCCCGGCTGGGCCGGCGTAACATGCCCGGGTCGTGCCCGGGGCGCAGCCGCAATTCCCCGCGCCGTCGTCGACCTGACCGTCGCAGTCATTGTCCTCGAGATCGCAGACCTCGGCCCGCGGCGCGACCTCGCCCGCGCACACGCCGAAGCGGCCGAGAAGGCACGTCTGCGTGCCGGCCCGGCAGGCGCCGACGCCGATCTGGTTCGGCGCGCCGGAGAAGCAGCTCCGCGTCAAAAGGCCGCCGGCGTCCCCCTCGTCGACCTGGCCGTCACAGTCGTCGTCGAGCCCGTTGCAGACCTCGGGAACAGGGACGATCTGGCCCTCGCACGCGGCTTCTCCGCCCGCGCTGCAGCGCCGTCCGCCGACCGCGCACTGTCCGACGCCGAGTGTGCCCTCCGGGCCGTCATAACAGGGGGTCGCCGGAATGGCGTCGTCGATCCGGCCGTTGCAGTCGTCGTCCCGGCCGTTGCAGGTCTCGACGGCCGGGGGGCCGGGCAGTGCGTCGCACAGTGTTCGGGCGCCATCCGCCGCGCAGGTGCGCACGCCGGCGGTGGCGCACGCCCCGAGGCCATTGCTGCAGGCGTCTCCGAGTTCGGGGAAGTTCTCGTCGACCGCGCCGTCGCAGTCGTCGTCGAGCCCATCGCACTGTTCCGTGCGCCCGAGCCCGCGGACCGCGTCACATCGCACGCCGCCCTCGGCCGTGCAGATGAACGTCCCGAGCGAAACGCAGTAACCGGTGCCTGCCGTGCATGGGCGACCCACCTGGGGGTAGGTCTCGTCGACCTGCCCGTCGCAGTCGTCGTCGATTGCGTTGCAGATTTCCACGACCGGTTCGACGCGGACCTCGCACCGGAGGACATCCTGCCGGTCACCGAGGCAGACCGTCTGCCCCCGCCCGCAGGCGCCGGCCAGTCCGGTGTCGCACGCCCGCCCGGGCAGGCATGGGAGACCGCAGGCCTCCTCCTCGTCGATGCGCTGGTCGCAGTTGTCGTCGAGCCCGTTGCCGCAGATCTCCGCATCGAGGCAGTCGACGAAGAGCTCGCAGATGTTCAGCGCGTTGCAGCGCTGGCCCGCCGGACAGTTGTCGGGCTCGTGGCGGCAACCCGGGATGCAGATGCCGCCCGCGCAGAACGCATCGTCCGGACAGTCGGCGTCGCCCGCACAGACCGGGATCTCGCAGCGGCCGGCGCGGCAGACCTCGAGGGGTCCGCACTCATCGACGCGGCAACCGACGACGCAGTAGCCCTCGTCGCAACGCTGATCGCTCTGGCAGTCGCGGTCGGCGAGGCACTCGCGATCGTCGACGGGTCGCATGTCCGGCAGGCGCGCGGCGTCGTGCCTCGGCGCCGCGGCGTCCGGGACGCCCGTCCCGCCATCCGGTTCGCCGGGGCCCGTGTCGTCCGGGCCGGGCCCGGCCTCCGGTCGCACCGGCGTCGCATCGCCCCCCCCCGGCTCCTTCGCATCGGCGACCGGGCGGTTCGCGTCGTCTGGGGGGCCGGCCGCGTCCGCTGCGTCCGCCGAGGGCCGCGCATCTTGTCCCGGGCGTGCGTCCGGTCGGCGGGGACCGACGTCGGGGCGGGGCGTCGTTCCGCCCGTCCCCTGACCGCTCGCGTCGACGTTGCCGCCCGCGCCTTCGCCCGTGCCCTCGTCTTCTAGACCCCCCGAGACCGCAGGCGAGTCCTTCGCGTCACACGCCGACAGGGCGGCGGCCGCTCCCAGAAATACACAGAGTGACCCCCACCGAGCCGTCGACAGGCGCGACATACCGCGACTCCCCCCGGACACGCACGTCCGACGGTCGCGCTTGACCGTTCCGGCGTGTCTCGGGGGAATTACGTAGCGAAACCCCCATTCCTGACAATCGCCATTCGACGCAATCGTTCGCAAAGGGACGCGACCGCGGACGACGCCGCCCAAGCGGCTTGCCGTTCGCTGTCCGGGCGGCTAGACGTTGCGTCTCTCCATCAGGTCCGTCGCCTTGGCGGCGAAAGGTCGTGCCCGAAATGAAGATCGTCTGCCTGGGCGGCGGGCCCGCGGGTCTCTACTTCGCTCTCCTGATGAAACGGGCCGATCCCCGAAACGAGGTCGTCGTCTTCGAGCGTCACCGGCCCGACGACACGTTCGGTTGGGGCGTCGTCTTCTCGGACCAGACGCTCGGGAACCTCCAGGTGGCGGATCCCGAGAGCCATGACCAGATCCTCGACGCCTTCAACCACTGGGACGACATCGAGATCCACTTCAAAGGGCGCGTCGTTCGCTCGGGTGGACATGGTTTCTGCGGCATCGGTCGGCAGCGCCTCCTGGACATCTTGCAGCGCCGCTGCCTCGCGCTCGGCGTCGAGCTGAGATTCGAGACCGAGATCGGTGAGCTCGCTGCCCTGCCGGAGGCCGCGGACGCGGATCTCATCGTCGCGGCGGACGGGATCAACAGTGGGGTGCGTCGCACCTACGCGCACGTCTTCGAGCCGCAGATCGAGACCCGCAGCTGCCGGTACATCTGGCTCGGCACGCGAAAGACCTTCGACGCCTTCACGTTCCTCTTTCAGGAGACGCCGTTCGGCTGGTTTCAGGTGCACGCCTATCGGTTCGACGCCGAGACGAGCACGTTCATCGTGGAGACGCCGGAGCCGGTCTGGAGGGCGGCCGGGCTCGATCGGATGTCCACCGAGGAAGGCGTCGCGTTCTGCGAGCGTCTGTTCGCCCCGTGGCTCGATGGGCACGCGCTGCTGACCAACGCCCGTCACCTTCGCGGCTCGGCGTGGATCAACTTCAACCGCGTGACGAACAAGCGCTGGACGCACGGAAAGATCGTGCTGCTCGGGGATGCCGCCCACACCGCCCACTTCTCGGTCGGCTCGGGGACGAAACTCGCGTTCGAGGACGGCATCACGCTGCACCGCTGCCTGATGCGCACCCCCGACGACCTGCCTCGGGCGCTCGAAGCGTACGAGGCCGAAAGGCAGATCGAGGTCCTTCGTGTCGCGAATGCCGCACGCAACAGCACCGAGTGGTTCGAAAACGTCGACCGCTACACGAACCTGGAGGCCGAGCAGTTCGCCTACAGTCTGCTGACCCGGTCCCAGCGGATCAGTCACGAAAACCTGCGCGCCCGGGACGCCGGCTATGTCGAGACCGTCGAACGGTTCGTCGCGGCGCGGTCGGGCCTGACCGCCGAGGCGCGCCCGCCCATGTTCACGCCGTTCACGCTGCGGGGCCGCACGGTGCCGAACCGGGTGGTCGTCTCACCGATGGCGCTCTACTCGGCCGTCGACGGCGTGGTCGGTGACTTTCACCTCGTGCACTTCGGCGCGCGGGCCCTCGGCGGCGCCGGGCTGCTCATGACCGAGATGACGGCGCCCTGTGCGTCGGGCCGCATCACCCCGGGCTGCGCCGGGTTGTACTCGGACGCGCAGGCGGCCGCCTGGCAACGCATCGTCGCGCTCGTCCACGCGCAGTCGTCGGCGCTGATGGGCGTTCAGCTCGGTCACGCCGGCCCCAAGGGCGCGACGCGCCTCGGCTGGGAGGGGATGGACGAGCCGCTCCCGCCGGACGCGACCTGGCCATTGCTCGCGCCGAGCGCGGTGGCCTACGGGCCGCAGAATCAGGTGCCGCGGGAGATGGACCGCGCCGACATGGACGCCGTCCGCGACGACTTCCTCCGGGCGGCGGCGCGCGCCGCGGAGATCGGGTTCGATTGGCTCGAACTGCACTGCGCACACGGCTACCTGCTGTCCGCGTTTCTTTGCCCGCTGACGAATCGTCGCACGGACGCGTACGGCGGTTCGCTGGAGAATCGCCTCCGTTTCCCCCTCGAGGTGGCCGCGGCGCTGCGCCGTCAGTGGCCGGCCGATCGCCCGATGAGCGTCCGCATTTCCGCGCACGATTGGGCCCCGGGCGGCAACACGCCGGACGATGCCGTGGCCATGGCTCGCGCGTTCAAGGCCGTCGGGGTCGACCTCATCGACGTCTCCTCGGGGCAGACGACGCGGCAGGCCCGGCCGGTCTACGGCCGCATGTACCAGACGCCGTTTGCGGACCGCATCCGCAACGAAGTGGGCATTGCTACGATGGCGGTCGGCGCGATCACCGAGCCCGACCACGTCAACGGCATCATCGCGGCGGGGCGCGCCGATCTCTGCGCGCTCGCCCGCCCGCATCTCGCCGATCCGGCCTGGACGCTGCACGCGGCGGCGCAGCTCGGTTACGGTGGTGCTCCGTGGCCGCGCCCGTATCTCTCTGGCAAAGACCAGCTCGAGCGCTTGCTGCAACGCGCGAGCGGGCGACCCGAAGATCTGCCTGGCTGAGGCCGACCCCGTTCGAAACGAAAGTGATCCGACCCCATGCACGTCACCCCGAACGCCGGGCTCGCCGGCTACGAAGCGCGAAACTTCCGCTGGTCGGTCACGGACCGCGTGGCGACGCTGACGCTCGACCGTCCCGAAAAGAAGAACCCGCTGACCTTCGAGTCGTACGCCGAGCTGCGGGATCTCTTCCGCGCGCTGTGTGCGGCCCCGGACGTGCGGGTCGTCGTCCTGACGGGCGCGGGCGGCAACTTTTGCTCCGGGGGAGACGTCAACGAGATCATCGGGCCGCTGACCCGCATGACGATGCCCGAGCTCCTCGAGTTCACGCGCATGACCGGCGACCTCATCAAGGCGATGCGTGCCTGCCCGCAGCCGGTGATCGCCGCCATCGAGGGCATCTGCGCGGGGGCGGGGGCCATGATGGCGCTCGCGAGCGACTTCCGGTACGGGACGCCGAAGACGAAAACGGCGTTTCTCTTCAACCGCGTGGGGCTCGCCGGGGCGGACATGGGGGCGTGCACCCTGCTGCCGCGCTTGATCGGGCAGGGGCGGGCGAGCGAGCTCCTCTTCACCGGGCGCGTGCTCGAGGCGAACGAGGGCCTGGCGTGGGGCTTCTACAACGGCCTCACCGAAATCGGCGGGACGCTCGAGCGGGCGCTCGCGCTCGCCGGTGAGATCACCGCCGGGCCGACGTTTGCGCACGCGATGACCAAGAAGATGCTGCATCAGGAGTGGGCGATGCCCCTCGACGAGGCCATCGAGCACGAGGCGCAGGCGCAGGCGATCTGTATGCAGACCCAAGACTTCCGGCGGGCGTACGAGGCCTTCGTGCGCAAGGAATTGCCGCGCTTCGAGGGCAACTGAGTGCTGCCGGGGCTGGAATTGCCGCTGTTCGACGCGGGCCACCGAGCGTTGCTCGCCGCGGCCGAGGCGTTCGTCGAGACGCATTCCGCCGGGCACCCCGCGCGCGGGGCCGCCGTCGACGCCGCCTGTCGTGCGCACGTCCGCGCCCTCGGGGAGGCCGGGTTTCTTCGGTACTGCGTGCCGGGAACGGACGGGGGGGCGACCCCGACCATAGAGTCGCGCGCGCTGTGCATTCTCCGTGCAGCGTTCGCACGGCACGACGCGCTGCTCGACTTCGCCTTCGCGATGCAGGGGCTCGGGAGCGGGGCGATTGCCCTCGACGGGACGCCGGCGCAGCGGGCGCGCTTCCTGCCTGCCGTGGCCACCGGGCGTGCGATTGCCGCCTTCGCGTTGTCCGAGCCCGAGGCCGGGAGCGACGTGGCGGCGGTCTCGACGACCGCGCGGGCCGACGGAGACGACTACGTCCTCGACGGGGAGAAGACGTGGATCTCCAACGGCGGCATCGCCGACTTCTACACGGTCTTCGCCCGCACGGGAGAAGGCCCCGGGGCACGCGGGCTCAGCGCGTTCGTCGTGCCGGCCGAAACGCCGGGCCTCATGGTCGCCGAGCGCATCGAGGTCATGGCGCCGCATCCCCTCGCAACCCTGCGGTTCGACGGGTGCCGCGTCCCGGCCGCGCTTCGCCTCGGGGCACCGGGGGCGGGCTTCAAGCTCGCGATGCGGACGCTCGACGTCTTCCGCACGTCCGTGGCGGCTGCGGCGCTCGGCATGGGGCTTCGGGCACTCGACGAAGCCCGGGCGCACGCCGCCCGCCGACGGATGTTCGGTCAGCGCCTCGCCGATTTTCAGCTCACGCAGGCGAAGCTCGCGGACATGGCGCTGCCCCTCGACGCCGCGGCGTTGTTGACCTGGCGCGCGGCGTGGGTCCGCGACGTGCAGGGGGCGCGCGGCACGACGGAGGCGGCGATGGCCAAGCTCGCCGCAACGGAGTGGGCGTCCGACGCGATCGACGCGGCCGTTCAGCTCTTCGGCGGCCGCGGCGTGCGGGTGGGGGAGACGGTCGAGGCGCTCTATCGGGAGATTCGCGCCCTGCGCATCTACGAAGGCGCAAGCGAGGTCCAGAAGCTGATCATCGGCCGCGCGTTGACGGACGTCGCCGTTGCGCCGCCGGTCCAGAAGGAGCACGCACGATGAACCAGGACGACCGCCGCTCCGCACACGTCGACACGTTCACGGCCGAGAACCTGCCCCCGCGGGCGGCGTGGCCGACGATGCTCGCGACGCCGCCGTTCCAGTATCCGGAGCGGCTCAACTGCTCGACGGCGCTGGTACACGCGCACGTCGCGGCGGGCCGGGGCGACCATCTCGCCCTCGATGGTCCGACGGGCCGGTATGCCTACGCCGCGCTCGCCGAGACGGTCGACCGCTGGGCGCGCGTGCTCGTCGAGGACGAGGGGCTCGTCCCCGGCAACCGGGTGCTCCTGCGCGGCCCCAACAACGCATTCATGGCCATCGCCTGGCTCGCGGTCGTGCGCGCCGGGGGCGTCGTCGTCGCCACGATGCCGCTGTTGCGAGAGAAAGAACTCGCCGAGGTCGTCGAGCGCGCGCAGATCAGCCACGCGCTGTGCGATCACCGCCTGCTGGACGCCCTGGAGAACACTCGGCAGCGCGCCCCCGTGCTGCACCGGATCGCGACGTTCGGGGACGGCGCGGAAGCGTCGGTCGAGGTGCGCGCCGCGGCGAAAGCAGCCGAGTTCGCGCCCGTGGACACGGCGGCGGACGACACCTGTCTCATCGCGTTCACCTCCGGCACCACCGGGCGGCCGAAGGGGACGATGCACTTCCACCGCGACGTGCTGGCGATTTGTGACGCGTTTCCGATCTCGACGTTGCGCGCGACCCGGGACGATCGCTTCATCGGCAGCCCGCCATTGGCCTTCACGTTCGGCCTCGGGGGGTTGCTGCTGTTCCCGCTGCGGCTCGGCGCGACGGCGGTCCTCGTCGAGCGCGGTTCGCCCGACGCCCTGCTCCCCGCCCTCGCCGAGCACCGGGCCACGATCTGTTTCACGTCGCCGACGGCGTATCGGGCCATGGCCGCGCACGTCGACGGCGTCGACCTGACGGCGCTGCGCAAGTGCGTTTCCGCGGGGGAGACGTTGCCCCCGGCGACGCGGGCGCTCTGGCGAGCGCGGACCGGGATCGAGATCATCGACGGCATCGGCTCGACGGAGTTGTTGCACATCTTTTTGTCGCACACCGAGGACGAAGCCCGCCCGGGCGCCACGGGCAGGCCCATCCCGGGCTACGAGGCGAAGGTCGTCGACGAGGCCGGGCTCGAGGTGCCGCGCGGGCAGGTCGGCCGCCTCGCCGTGCGCGGGCCGACGGGTTGCCGCTACCTGGCCGATGAACGGCAGCGCGAGTACGTGCAGGACGGCTGGAACTTCCCGGGGGACGCCTACCTCGTCGACGAGGACGGCTTCTTTCATTATCAGGCGCGCACGGACGACCTGATCATCACCGCCGGGTACAACGTCGCCGGGCCCGAGGTCGAGGCCGCCCTGCTGCAGCACCCGGCCGTCGCCGAGTGCGGCGTCGTCGGTGTCCCGGACGAGGCGCGCGGTCAGATCATCAAGGCCTTCGTCGTCCTGGCGGCCGGGCAAGCGGGCGACGCGGCCCTCGTCGAGAGCCTGCAGGGCTTCGTCAAAGCAACGATTGCGCCTTACAAGTACCCCCGCGCGATCGAGTTCGTGACGGCTCTGCCCCGCACCGAGACCGGCAAACTCCAGCGATTCCGCCTCCGCGCCTCGACCCCACCGAGCGAGTAGACCCATGTTCGTCTGTCACAAACCCGTCCGGTTCGCCCACTGCGATCCGGCGGGCATCATCTTCTATCCGCAGTACCTGATGATCGCCCACGAGGTGAAAGAGGACTGGCTCCGCGACGGGGTCGGGTATCCCCTCGAGCAGTGCATCGTGCGCGACCGCAAGGGCCTGCCGGTGCGCCGGCTCGAGTGCGATTTCCACCGCCCGAGCCGTTTCGGGGAGGACCTCCGCTGGGAGGTGACCGTCGACAAGATCGGGCGAACCTCCGTCGACACGCGGTATCGGGCGCTCTGCGGCGACGAGCTGCGGGCGGAGATCCGCTCGGTCGACGTCCGCACGGATCTCGACACCGGGCAGAGCATCGAGTGGGAGCCCTGGCTGCGGGCCCACCTCGCCCGCTTTCTCGTCACGCGCGCCGACGCGTCCGGAGAAGGGGCCTGACATGCGCACGCTGAACCCGCCCGAGTGGGCGCCGCCGAAGGGGTACGCCAACGGCATCGCCGCTCGCGGCACCCTGATCTTCGTGGCCGGCCAGGTCGGCTGGAATGCGGCCGGCACCTTCGAGAGCGACGACCTGGTCGACCAGACGCGGCAGGCCCTGAAGAACGTCGTTGCGGTCCTGCGGGAAGCGGGCGCGGGCCCCGAGCACCTCGTCCGCATGACCTGGTACCTGCTGGACAAAAATGACTACCTCGCGCGGCAGCGGGCGCTCGGCCTCGCCTACCGGGAGATCATCGGCCGTCACTATCCGGCGATGTCCGCCGTGCAGGTGGCCGGTCTCATCGAGGATCGGGCGCTCGTCGAGATCGAGTGCACCGCCGTGTTGCCCGATCCCACCTGACCCAGGTCACATGCCGTCGATTGCGAACGGACGTTCGTTCGGCGAGATTGCCGCGAACACGTCGCTTGGAGGGGAGCCATGGCCGAGAAGAGCAAGACCACCGCGCGTTTCGTCTGGGACGATCCGCTGCTGCTCGACGATCAGCTCACGGTCGAGGAGCGCATGGTGCGCGACAGCGCCCGCGCCTACTGCCAGGAGCGCCTCATGCCGCGCATCCAGACGGCGTTTCGCGAGGAGTCGACGGATCCCGCCATCTTTCGGGAGTTCGGGGCGCTCGGACTGCTCGGCGTGACGATCGACGGCTATGGCTGCGCGGGCCTCAATTACGTGTGTTACGGCCTCATCGCCCGGGAGGTCGAGCGCGTGGACTCGGGCTACCGTTCGATGATGAGCGTGCAGTCGTCCCTCGTCATGCACCCCATCCACGCCTTCGGGACGGACGCCCTGCGCGAGCGGTTCCTGCCCGGGCTGGCCAGCGGCGAGAAGATCGGGTGTTTCGGGCTGACCGAACCCAACCACGGTTCGGATCCCGGCAGCATGGAGAGCCGCGCGGTCCGCGTGCCCGGCGGCTATCGACTCACGGGCACCAAACGCTGGATCACCAATTCACCCATCGCCGACGTCTTCGTCGTCTGGGTCAAGACGGCGGACGACGGCATCATCCGGGGCTTCGTGCTCGAAAAGGGCATGGAGGGGCTCTCGGCGCCGAAGATCGAGGGCAAGTTCAGCCTGCGGGCCTCCGTGACGGGCGACATCGTCATGGATGACGTCTTCGTGCCGGAGGAGAACCGTCTGCCGGGCGTCGAGGGGCTCAAAGGGCCGTTCTCGTGCCTCAACAGCGCGCGCTACGGCATCGCCTGGGGGGCGCTCGGCGCCGCGGAGTTCTGTTGGCACGCCGCGCGGCAGTACACCCTCGACCGTCAGCAGTTCGGTCGCCCGCTCGCCGCCAACCAGCTCATCCAGCGCAAGCTCGCGGACATGCAGACGGAGATCGCGCTCGGTCTGCAGGGCTGCCTGCGCCTCGGGCGGATGAAGGACGAGGGCAAAGCCGCGCCCGAGATCACCTCGATCATGAAGCGCAACTCGTGTGGCAAGGCCCTCGACATCGCCCGCATGGCGCGCGACATGCACGGCGGCAATGGCATCGTCGACGACTACCACGTCATCCGGCACGTGCTGAACCTCGAGACGGTGAACACCTACGAGGGCACGCACGACATTCACGCCCTCATCCTCGGCCGCGCGCAGACCGGAATCGCCGCCTTCGGGGGCTGACACCCGCGCCGCGGGTCAGAGACTCGTCCGCACGTGCCACAGCTCCGGGAAGAGCTTGAGGTCGAGCATGCCCTTCAGGTAGCCGACCCCCGCCGTGCCGCCGGTGCCGCGCTTGAAGCCGATGACCCGCTCCACGGTGGTGACGTGCCGGAACCGCCACTGTCGGAAGTAGTCCTCCATGTCGACGAGTTCCTCGGCGAGCTGGTAGAGATCGAAATGGGCCTCGCTGTGGCGGTAGATCTCCAGGAACGCCGCCTCGACGCTCGGATCGTGTTCGCGCGGCAACGCGAAGTCGCGGTCGAGGACCCCGGGGGCGATGGCCAGACCACGCCGCGCCATCAGCCGCAGGGCCTCGTCGTAGAAGCTCGGGGCGTTCAGGAGCTCGGTCAGCCAGCGCTCGATGTCGGGCCGATGCGCGTGCGGGGCGATCATGGCCCGGTTCTTGTTGCCGAGGAGAAACTCGATGGCGCGGTACTGATACGACTGGAAACCGGACGAGTGGCCGAGCTGACCTCGAAACTCCATGTACTCGCTCGGCGTCAGGGTCGAGAGCACGTCCCAGGCCTGGATGAGCTGGTGCATGATGGCCGTGACGCGGGCGAGCATCTTGAACGCCGGCGAGAGGTCGTCCTTGCGGAGGGCGTCCCGTGCGGCGGTCAACTCGTGGATGATCAGCTTCATCCAGAGTTCCGTCGTCTGGTGCTGCACGATGAACAAGAGTTCATTGTGGCTCGTCGACCGCGGGTGTTGGGCCGTCAGCACCGCGTCGAGGGCGAGGTAGTCGCCGTAGCTCATTTCGCCGGCGAATGCGGTGTGGGCGCCCTCGGCGAGGCGGGCCCGGTCGTCCTTTTTGTCGGTCATCGGGAGTCTTTCTGAGGTTCAGGTCACGGCCTTGCGGGCCTGGTACTCGGGACGACGCCAGGCCTCGGTGTCGAGAACTTCGCGCAGCCTCGAGACCGCATCCCACGCATCGACGTGACGGACATAGAGGGGCGCGAAGCCGAACCGAAGGACGTCCGGGGTCCGGAAGTCGCCGATCACGCCGCGGTCGATGAGGGCCTGCATCACCGCATACGCTTCCGGATGGCGCAGGCAGATCTGACTGCCCCGTTGCGCAGGATCCGAAGGGGATGCGAGCTGAACTTCCGGGCACCGCGCGGACGCCTCGGCGGCAAAGAGGGACGTCAGGGCCATCGACTTTGCGCGCAGGGCCTCCATGCCGGCGGCGGCGACCGTCGACACGCCGACCTCCAGAGCAGACATCGCCAGGATGGCCGGCGTGCCGCAGAGCGCCCGACCGATGCCGTCCGCCGGACGGTAGGCGGGCTCGAAGGCAAACGGCGCGGCGTGGCCGAGCCACCCGGAGAGCGGCTGGCGAAACGCCGCCTGATGGCGCTCGGCGACGTAGATGAACGCCGGCGCGCCGGGCCCGCCGTTGAGGTACTTGTATCCGCACCCGACCGCGAGGTCGACGCCGGCCTCGTCGAGCGCCACCGGCACGGCCCCGGCGGAATGCGCGAGGTCCCAGATCATGAGCGCGCCTGCGGCGTGCACCCGAGCGGTCACCGCGGGCATGTCGTACATCGCGCCCGTCCGGTAGTTCACATGGGTCAGCACGACCGCGGCCGTGTCCGGTCCGAGGGCGGCGTCGAGCGTGTCGGGCGTCGCGCGTACGAGGGTGTGTCGACCGCCGAGCTGCGCGATCACCCCTTCGGCGATGTAGAGGTCCGTCGGGAAGTTCTCCGCCTCGGAGACGACGACGGTGCGACCCGGTCGCATCGCCAGGGCGGCCGAAAGCGCCTTGAAGAGGTTGACGCTGGTGCTGTCCGCGGCGGCGACCTGACCGGGGGCCGCCCCGAGAAGCGCCCCGATGGCGTCGCCGATCCGCCGGGGCGCGTCGATCCAGCCGTGGCTGTTCCAGGAGCGAATCAGGTCGTGCCCCCACTGGCGGGAGACGACGTCCCGCAGCACCTCGGGGGTGCGCCGGGGCAAGGGGCCGAGCGAGTTGCCGTCGAGGTAGACGACGCCGGCCGGCAGGTCGAACGCGTCGCGATGGGCGCGGAGCGGATCGGCGGCGTCGAGCGCCTCGCAGGCGGCCCGGGTCGTCGGAATCGGGGTCATGCCGGATCTCCGGGGAGCGAACGCAGGACGGCGCGCACGGGGGAAGCATCCGCCCCGACGAGCCGCAGCGGCAGGGCGATCAGTTCGTAACGACCCTCGGGAACATCGTCGAGGACGAGGCCTTCCAGGATCGCCAGTCCGCGCCGACGAACGGCGTGGTGGGCGTCGAGGGTCTTGGAGTCCGTCGGATCGAGGGAGGGGGTATCCACGCCGATCAGGAGACCACCCGCGTCGGCGAGCAGGTCGATGGCCTCAGGGCTGACGGTGGGAAACGTCGCCGGGAACCGGTCGATCACCGCCCGGGGCGTCGTCCGCACGAGAAGACGGGGGCTCGCAGGATCAACCCGGCCGTCGAGATCGGAGGCCTCCACCCGCGCCCGTCCTGGGGACAGGTAGATGACCCTGCACGGCCCGAGGTACGCCTGGAGGGACACGGCAGCAGCATCGCGTCCGCCCGTCTCGTAGTGCAACGGGGCGTCTGCGTGTGCGCCCGTGTGCGTCGACATCGTGATTCGGGAGACGTTGACCGGGCAGCCCGGGCCCTTGTGCCACGTCCCCTCGATGGAGAACGGCGTGTCACCGGGCCAGACCGCGGTGGCGGACGAGAGGGGGGGCGAGATGTCCCAGAGGCGCATGGCCCGGGAGAGTCGCCCAACCGCGCGCGCCGCGCAACGGCGGCGCTCGCGGGTCAGGGCTGGCTGGCGGGCGCGGGCATGTCCCCGGCGTCCGCGGGGGCGGCGGGGGCGGCCGGGGCGGGGGCGGCCTCGGCCGCCTCGCCGTCGGGCACGATCACGAATTCGACGCGTCGGTTCACGTTGTCCGCCCGGAC
>JAKLJY010000129.1 GCA_023150895.1 Myxococcota bacterium
CACCGACCCAAACGGTCGCGGTCTCCGCGGCGCCCCGCGAGCCGCCGCGGGTCGTCGAGGCCGTCGCCCCCGCGCCGCCGCCCCCGCCTGCGCCCAAGACCCGCCCGGCGCCGGCGACCCGGCCTCCTTTCGTGACCTTCTGACGCCCGCCCGGAGCGCCATGGCCACCGACCTCAGACGCCTTTCTGCCGGCCTCGTCGCCGTGTCCGTGCTCGCGGGCGCGGCCGGTCCGGCGGTCGCCTCTCCCTGGACGCTCCCCCGGGGCGAGATCGCCGCCGTCGTGCGGTTCGACTACGAAAGCGCCCGGGATGAGTACCTCGACGAGGGCGGTGCGGTGCCCTACTCGCTCGAGGGTCGGTATCAGGCCATCGGCTTCACGCCGGACGTGCGCCTCGGGCTGCTCGACGGGCTCGAGCTCGAGCTGTGGCTGCCGTTCAAACAGGTGAGCTACACGGCCGATCCGGTGATTCTGATCCCGGCGCCGGCGGGCGCCGAAGGCCTCGATTACTACCAGGAGAACGTGATTCACCTGTCGCAGAGCCAGTTCGGGCCGACGGATCTGAACCTGGCGCTGCGGTGGCAGTTGCTCGGCGGCAGCGAGGCGCTGGCGCTGGAGGCGAGGCTCAAGACACCGACGGGCTACGATCCGCCGCAGGGCACCTTCGGTGACCGACCGACCTCCGCCGAAGCGTTCCTCGCCGACGTGGGGCGCTACGTCGCCCCGGAGAACGTGCGCGACGACGTCACGCTCGGCGACGCTCAGCTCGACGCGTCGCTGCGGGTGCTCGGGGGTCTGTCGTTTTCGACGGGCACCTTCGTGCGGCTCGACGCGGGGTACATCGGCCGTTTCGGGGGCGCAGCGGACCAGGTGACCGGAGCCGTGCGCGCCGGGCAGCTCCTTTTCGATCGCCTGCTGCCCTACGCGGGGGTCGAAGCCGACTTGGCCGTCGAGCGCGGCCGGGTCATCGGCGTCAGCGTCGCGGCGGAGGACCCCGAGCTCCCCGCCGCCGACTATGGCGGCACCACCAACCTGAAACTGCGCGAGGTCCGCCTCGAACGCGACCGCGCGGTCGTCTCGTTCGGGACGATCGTGCGACTCACGCCGGAGGTCGAGCTGAACCTCGGTCACGCCCGCACCGTCTGGGGGCGCAATACGGCCGCGGTCGCCGCCACCTCGGTCGGCATCGGCCTGCGAACGCGGTACCTCGAGTAGGTCTCTGCGACCGCGACGCCGCGGTCACAGCGCCGACCTGTGACAGAGCGGTCACATGCGCCCCCCGACCATCGGCCTCCCAGGCCGCGGTCCGGCGCGGCACGGATCGTGCTCCGTCCGAGGGATCTGCTCCCGGAGCCCCGCGCATGCCCTCGACCCGTCCGCCCCCGATCCACCTGGCCCTGGCACTCTGCCTGGCCGCGCTCGTCGCTGCCTGTACGAACGTCCCGACCGAGGACGCCGGGGGCACGAGCGGCGATGCCGGATCGGCGCCCGGCGTCCTGCCCCCCGGCGAAGGGCCGCCCGGCTCGAGCGCCGGCCCGAACGCCCCGCCTTCGAACGACGGCCCGCCCATGACCCCCGGTTGCCGGCCCATCGCCGAGGTCTGCGATGGCACCGACAACGACTGCGACGGACAGGTCGACGAGATCGGCTGCCCCTGCACCGGCGACACGGCCTGTTTCGCCGGACCGCCCGACGCCCGCGGCGTGGGTGCCTGCCGGGACGGCGCCCGGGCGTGCGACGACCGCGGCGAGCAGTTTCTGGCGTGCGAGGGCAGCGTCGGCCCCGTCGCCGAGGCGTGCAATGGTGCCGACGACGACTGCGATGGCGAGACGGACGAGGGGTGCTGCAACGGTGCGCCCTGCCCCGACGCCGGTCTGCCGCCACCGCCCGATGCGGGTCCCATCCCCGGGCCCGAGCCCGGCCCCTGTGTGCCCGGCGGCGCGACGGGCCTCGTGTGCGCCCCGGATGGCAGCCCCGTGGGCGGCGCGCGCGTCTTTGTCGATACGACGGACTGCGCCGGGGCGGCCCGCCGCGTCGAGGCGGTCACGGACGCGACGGGTCACTACCGCCTCGACGGTCTCGCCCCGGGGGCGGCCGTCATCGTCGTGCAGGCCGGGCAGTTCCGGCAGGAGACGGCCGTGGTCATCGCCGCCGGACAGGTCACCGACACCGGCGCGGGCGGCCCGACGGAGTGCCTCGGTCGGACCGCCGCCCGCCTCGCGGTGACCACCGGTGACTACGACCGCATCGAGGACATCGTCTCGCGTCTCGGATTCGAGACGGACGTCTACTGTGGCGACGAGGGCGACACCTACGGCGCCCGCGCCCTTTTCGGCGACTGGAATCGTCTCTCGCGCTACGACATCGTCTTCGTCGACTGCGGTCTCGGCCTGAGCTTCGCCGGGCCCGAAGGCCCGCGCATGGCGGCCAACCTCCAGCGTTTCGTCGCCGAGGGCGGCTCGCTGTACGTCTCCGACCTCGCCGCCCATCTGATCGACGCGGTGTTTCCCGGCCGCGTGGACTTCGCGGCGGAGTACGACCCCGCCCCCGAGGACGACCCCTGCTGCACCTGCGTGGACTGTCCGCCCCAGTGCGGCGCGCAGGCGGAGGCCCGCCGACCGGGCGACGCCTGCATTGGCACGGCCCCGGAGGCGAGTGCTGGAACGCCCCGCCCTTCTACGGTTTCGGTTTCCCCGGCGAGCGCGCGGCGACGGTCCGCGATCCGGCGCTCGTCGCGGCCCTCGGTCGAGCGCAGCTCACGGTCGACTACGACTCGCCCGACTGGGTCGAGATCGCGCGCCTCGCCCCCGGCGTCGAGGTTCTCGTCGAGAGCGCCGGCGAGCCTTTGATGGTGCGGTTCACCGAGGCGGGCGGCGGCCGAGTCACCTACACCACGTTCCACAACGAGGCGCAGGCGAGCGCCGACGTGACGGCCATCCTGCGCGCGCTGGTGTTTCAGCTCTGACGATTCGGTGCGCTCGCGTCGCGCGCCGACCCGTGACGAGCCTCAGAACCGACCGACGAGCCCCAGTCCGCCCGGGACGGGGACGAGCGTCGCGCTCGGCGCGGCCTCGGGCGCCGCCGCGTCCGACCGCGTGAGGTCGAGCACGAGCATCGTCACGCCCCCGGCGACGGCCACCCCGCCGACACCGAGCAGCACCCGGCCGAGCAGAAGGTCGGTGTCCATGCGATCGAGGGCGTCTTGCGACTTGCCGTCGAGGCGATCGAGATCGGCGAGGTACGACGGCGAGCCGGGATCGAGCGCGTCGACCTGGTTGCCGTACTTCTTGTAGTCGTCGGCCGCGGAGAAGCTGTCGAGGTAGAAGTAGGTGCCCACCCCGGCCACGGCGACACCGACACCGGTGGCAATCCACCCCCACAGGCGCAAGGGCCTTGCCGGCCCCGCGTCGCCGGCGGGGCTGGCCGCGGGGTCGTAGGCGACCGTCACGGTCGCGCCGGCGTGGGCGTCGATGCTCGTCTCGCTCGCGGGACCGTCCACCGGGACGATGCGGACGACGTGGGGGCCCGGGCTCAGGGCGCGCAGACCGTCCGGACCGGGAGCGGGGGCGGGGGCGCCGTCGATGTAGATCTGCGCGCCCTCCGGCACGGCCGCGAGCGCGAGGCTGCCCGTCACGGCCGTCTTGCGCACGGCCTCGAGCACGCGGATGCGGCGCTCGACCTCGGCGCGATCCTCGGCCTGCGGGTAACGGGCGAGGTAGGCCTTGTAGTGGCTGACCGCCGTCGTGGCGTCCCCGAGCTCTTCGGCGGCGCGCGCGAGGTTGTAGAGCAGAATGGGCGACGGATCGAGGTTGTATGCGGCCTGGAAGCGTTCGCCCGCCTCGCGGAACTTGCCCTCGCGGAAGAGACCGGCGCCCTCTTTGTAGAGCGCCGCGGCCTGGGCCTTGAGGTCGGGCCCGGCGGTCGCGGCGGGGGACGCCGACGGCGACGCGGGCACGGCGGCCGACGCGGTAAAAGGCGCGACGCCGAGCGACAGCGCGAGCCGGACCCCCCCGATACGTGTTCGAAGCACGGGCATACCGGGGCGGAGCATCGACGCGCCGCCCGCCGGTGTCAACGGTTTCGGGGCGCCATCGGGGCCGTCGTCGGCTCGGTGCCGGCCCCCACCGTGACCGCCGCGCGGACGATGGGCGTCAGCGGGATCGTGTCGCGGGCGGGCAACGGGGTCTGCGTGCGGGTGACGCCGCTGACCTCCGCGTCCGTCGGAAGCGTGAACCGGAACGTCGTGCCGTGCTCCTGAGAGGACTCGACCCAGATGGCCCCGCCGAGGTGCCGCGTACACTGGTCGGCGATGGAGAGACCGAGCCCGGTGTTCTTGACCCCGGCCGTCGTGAGCCCGCCGCGCACGAACTGCCGGAACAGGCGCCCGAGGAGCTCCGCCGGGATGGCCGGCCCGAAGTTGTGCACCGCGAGCTCGACGAAGAGGCTGGCCGAGGTGGCGCGCAGGTGGGCTTCGCGCTCGAAAAGGGCCGCGGCGTTGTTGGACTGACGCCGCAGGGCGGAGCGAGGACCGGCGTCGTCGCGCAACGAGCCGCTCACCGTGATGGAGGTGCCGCCGCGCGCGTGTTTGATGGCGTTGAACACCAGGTTGTCGAGGATGATCCAGACCTGCTCGGGCAGGGTGTGCACGGCCGGCAGATCGGCCGGCAGATCCGTCGCGATGCCGATGTCCCGCGCTTTGGCATAAGCCGCGAGCAACCGCACGTGTTCGGGCAGCGCCGACACGAGGTCGAGGGCCTGGGGCGTGACCGCCCGCTTGCCGCCGTCGATGGAGGAGAGTTCGAGCGCGTTCTCCATCTGACGTTCCATCTGATCGGTCACGACCTGAATGTCCGCCGCGGCCGCCCGCACGTCGGGGTCGACGCCGAGCTCGTTGAGGTAGTCGCCGTAGGCCCGCATGACCGTCAGGGGCGTGCGGAAGTCGTGCACCATCTTGCCGAGCAGCATGTGGCGGAAGCGCTGCTCCTCGAAGAGCCGCGCGTTCTCGACGGCCGTGCCGACGAGGCGGGCGAGCGCCGTCATCAGCTCGATCTCACCGCTGAGGTCCCGCACGGCCTCGGCGCGGCTGTCCGTGTAGAGCACACCGAGGATGCGGTCCCGCCCGTGGACGGGCACGCCGGTCATGAAGCGCAGCCCGAGCAGGCGAACGCTCTGCCGCGCGCTCATGTCCACGTCGCGGTTGGCGTCGGCGACCACGACGGGTTCGCCCTTGTCGAGGACCTCGTTGAGCAGGCTCTGGCTCACGGGCAGCGGGGCGTCCGGCCCCGGCCACTCGAGGTTGTGCACCACCGCCTGCGTCACGCGGCGGTCCTCGTCGATGAGCGCGAACAGCGAGCGCTCCGCGTTGAAGAGCTCGGAGATGCGGGCGAGCACGAGGGGCAGCAGCCGGTCGAGGTCGAGCGTGGCGCCGAACTGCAGCGCGACCTCCATCAGGAGGCTGCCGAACTCCGGGTTGGGCTTCGCGGCGGACATGCGACTCCTCGAGAGGAACGGCCGGCGGCCACCGTGGACCTCCGGCACCGCTGAGATCGATGATCGGATGAGGTGTACCATTCCTTGACCCGTTTCCGAAATCCGGCACGCCGTCCGGGCGCGCGCCGGCCCCGCGCCTTGAAGCGCGCGCGGGCTTGGGGTACAGAAGCACGGCCCGCGGGCGTCCGTGCGGCGTCCCCTGGCCTCGCTCGTCCATCTTCCTCGCCTCCCTGGAGAGCCGCTCGCATGGTCGCCCCCGAACTCCACGGTCTCACGCCCGCCGACGTCGTGAAGGCGTGGCGGACGATGTACCTGTCCCGCCGCCTCGACGATCGCGAGATCGCCCTGAAGCGGCAGAACCGCATCTACTTCCAGATCAGCGGCGCCGGTCACGAGGCCATTCTGGTCGCCGCCGGTCTCGCGCTGCGCCCCGGCTACGACTGGGCCATCGGGTACTATCGCGACCGGGCGCTCATGCTCGCGCTGGGCATGACCGCCCGGGAGAGCCTGCTCGCCGCGGTGGGCTCCACGGAGGACACGACCAGCAAGGGCCGCCAGATGCCCAATCACTGGTCGTTCCCGGCCCTGAACGTCTACTGCAAGTCGAGCTGCACCGG
This sequence comes from Myxococcota bacterium, assembly GCA_023150895.1. GTDB lineage: Bacteria > Myxococcota_A > Bradymonadia > UBA7976 > UBA1532 > CAINDO01. Next base: position 6,106 of record JAKLJY010000129.1, read on the forward strand.
CACGCAGTTCCTGCAGGGCGTCGGGGGCGCCGAGGCGGGCTGGTACGCGGATCACGTGGAAGCCGCGCGCCCGTTCACCCGCGGCCATCGACCGGACGACGTCACAATCATCACCACCGGGGACGGCACCACGAGCGAGGGCGAGTTCTGGGAGGCGCTGAACACCGCGTCGAACAAGAAGCTGCCGTGCATCTTCCTCGTCGAGGACAACGGCTACGCCATCAGCGTGCCCGTCGAGGTGCAGACCGCCGGCGGCTCGGTGTCGAATCTCGTGGCGAACTTCCCCGATCTGCACATCGAGCGCGTCGACGGCTGCGACCTCTTCGCGAGCCTCGAGGCCATGCGGCGCGCGGTCGAGCACTGTCGGGCCCGCAAGGGGCCGGCGCTCGTCCACGCGAAGGTCATCCGGCCGTACAGCCACTCGCTCTCCGACGACGAGCAGTTCTACCGCACGAAGGCCGAAAGGACCGCCGAGGCCGAGCGCGACCCCATCGAGCGGCTCGCGCGGAGCCTGATCGAGGGCGGCCTGCTCACCGCCGAGGGCCTCGCCGCCCTGCGCGCCGAGGTCGACGCCGAGGTCGACGCCGCGACCGAGTATGCCCTCGCTGCGCCGACGCCCGAAGCCCCCGAGGTGCTGCACTACATCTACAGCGCCGAAACGGACCCCACCGGCCCGGCCTTCGAGACGCCCCCGGCGTTCGAAGGGGACGACCAGACGATGGTCGACCTCATCAACGCCTGCTTGCGCGACGAGATGGCGCGCGATCCGCGCATCGTGGTTTTCGGCGAGGACGTCGCCGACGCGAGCCGCCCGGAGGTCCTCGGCGAGTGCAAAGGCAAGGGCGGCGTCTTCAAGGTCACGCACGGCCTGCAGAAGCGCTATTCCGAGCACCGGGTCTTCAATACGCCGCTCGCCGAAGCCAACGTGATCGGGCGCGCCATCGGCATGGCCTCGCGCGGCCTCAAGCCCGTGGTCGAGATCCAGTTCCTCGACTACATCTGGCCGGCCTACCAGCAGATCCGCAACGAGCTCGCCACCCTGCGCTGGCGCAGCGGCGACGGCTGGAGTGCCCCGGTGGTCATCCGCGTGCCGAGCGGCGGCTACCTCAAGGGCGGCGCGCCGTACCACAGCCAGAGCGCCGAGACGTTGTTCACGCACGTCCCCGGGCTGCGGGTGGTCATGCCCTCCAACGCGCTCGACGCCAACGGCCTGCTGCGCACGGCCATTCGGTGCGACGACCCCGTGCTCTTCCTCGAGCCCAAGCATCTGTACCGTCAGACGCACAATCGGGCGCCCTACCCGGGGCCCGAGTTCATGGTGCCGTTCGGGCGGGCACGCCGCCTGCTCGAGGGCGACGCGCTCACGCTCGTCACCTACGGCTCCCTGGTGCCGCGCGCGCTGACGGCCTGCAAGGAGGCCGCCAAGGCCGGCATCCACGTCGATCTGTACGACCTCCGCTCGCTGGCCCCCTACGACTGGGAGGCCATCGCCACGTCGGTCAAGCGCACGGGCAAGTGCCTGATCGTCCACGAGGAGAGCCGGGCCTGGGGGTACGGTGCCGAAATCGCCGCGCGCGTGGGCGAAGAGCTCTTCGAGTGGCTGGACGCGCCCGTGCGCCGTCTGGCTTCCCTCGACACGTTCGTGGCGTATCATCCCACCCTGGAAGACGTGATCCTGCCCCAGACGGGGGACGTGCTCCAGGCAGTCACCGCGTTGGCCCGTTACTGACGAGCCGCGAAAGCGAGGTCCATGGCGCCGCCGCCGACGCCCTATCTGAGACTGGTGGCCCGCGCCCTCGCCGCTCGATGCGACGGGGACGCCGAGCGTGCCGAACGGATGGGAGGACTCGACGCCGCCGTCCCGGCCACCGACGCGCTGGACCGCTGGGTGAGCGGCGGGCTCTTGCAAGCGGACGAAGCCGTCGCCCTGCGGGGACTCTGGACGCGGACGGGCCTGCAGGTGACCCTCGCCGACGTCGAACGGGTGCTCGAAGGTCGACGGGACGCGGGGGGCAGCGGCGGCGACGACTGGTCCTGGGAGCTCGTCACCGACGGGGACCGCACCGTCCCCGAGTACCAGATTCGACCGCAGGACCTCCTCGAGCCGCCGAGCATGCGGCCCGCGGGGCCGACGGCCGCCCCGACGGCCCCCCCGCCCCGCACGGGGGCGAAGCCGATCACGCCCCGGGCCCCCGATCCGGAGCCCGAAATCGAGCCCGTGAGCGAGGCGCCGTTCCCGCCGACGCCCCCGCCGGCCGTCCCCCGCGGGCCCCGGTCGCTCCCGACGCCGCCCTCGGCCCCACCACCGACGCCGCTGCCGGCGCGCCCGCCGCCGGCCCCCCCGGAGCCCGCCGAGCCGGCGCAGGGCAGCCACAACTCGGTCATCTCCGCCGGTGGCTGGGCGTGGGACGAACTCACCGATCCCAGCATGCCGGCGCTCATCCTGACGCCGGGTGCCCTCGGCGGGCGCAACCTGCGGCGCGCGCGCTTCGGTCTCGGCGAGCGCATCGCCGAGACCCGTTTCGTCGAGCTGCGCGCGGTCCGCGACGAGCTCCTCGGCCGCGATCTCGTCGCGCACCTGCTCCGCCCGGAGACGGCCTTGGGCGAGCGCGCGTTCGTCAAGGCCGGGCGCATTCAGGCCGGCCTGCAGCACCCCAACATCGTCCCCGTCCACGAGCTCGCCCGCGCCCCCGACGGCCGGCCCTTCCTCGCGGCCGCGCGGAGCCTGTCGGACACCCTGGCCACCGTGCTCAAGGCCGTCGCGCAGGACGATCCCGGGGCGCGCGAGCGCTACACCACCAATCGCCTCCTCGAAACCCTCCTCGATGTCGCGCGGGCCGTCGCGTTCGCCCACCGGCGCGGGGTCATCCATCGCGACCTGCGCCCGAGTCACGTCCGGCTCGGCGAGCTCGGCGAGGTCCACGTCTCCGGCTGGCTCCGCGCCCGGCTGCGCGCCGATCCCCCGGACGCGGCGGTGGACCAGGTGCTCAACCCCGTCAGCGGCGGTCTGGGATACCTGGCGCCGGAGCGCCTCGAGCGCGGGCTCTCGGTCTGCGGGCCGCAGGCCGACGTGTGGGGGCTCGGCGCCATGCTCTACGGCATTCTGACGTGGCGGCCGCCCTTCGCCGGCCGCTCGTCGAAGGAGCTCCTCGCGGACATTCGCGAGCGCCACCTCGTGCCCCCGGGCGAACGCCGTCCGACGGGCGCGGAGCCCGCCCCCGAGCTCGAGCGCCTCTGCGAACAGGCGCTCGAACTCGATCCGGCACGGCGACGCCTCTCGTCCGAGGAGCTCGCCGCCGCGCTGGAGACGTTCCTGGAGGGCACGCGGGCCGAGGAACGCCAGCTCGAGCGCGCCGAGGAGCGGATCGAGGACGCGCAACGCGCCAGCCTGGCCTACGCGGGGGTCCGCGAGCGGCTCGCGCAGGCCCGCACGCAGGAGGCCGCCCTGCGGTGGCGGGCCGGTGGGCGCCCGGTCGAACCGGCCATGGCGCAGGCCGCCCGCGCCCTGGTCGAGCGGCACGCGTCGGACCTCGAGGCGGCGTTCACGCGGGCCGACGAGGCCTGGGCCCGCGCATTGGCCGAGGCGCCGGGTCTCGACGTCAGCCGCCACGGGCTCTGCGCGCTCTACTTCGAGGCCCTGCAAGACGTCGAGCGCGGGTGGGTGCGCCTGCCCGCCGGCTACCTGCGCGCAGGGCTGCGCCAGTACGATTCGGGCGGGTTCGTCGCGGCGCTGGCCGCCCCGGCCTCGCTGGAGGTGCACTCGCGACCCGCGGGCATGACGGTCCGTCTGCACACCTGGGTCGAGACGCTCGGGCGCCTGCAACCCGACGCCGGGCGTCACCTGGGCATGACGCCCCTGGCCGTCAACGACCTCGCGCCGGGGGCCTACCTGCTGGTGCTGAGCCAGGGCGAACTGCGCATCCGGGTGTCCGTCTGGCTCGCCCGGGGCGAAGAGCTGGCCCTCGACGTGCCCGCCCCGGAGCTTCTGCCGCCCGGGTTCATCTACGTGCCGCCCGGCCCGTTCCGCATCGGCGAGGGCGACGACGAGGGGCTCTTGCGCGACGCCCTGCCCCGTGGCCGGACGCGCCTGCCGGGGTTCCTCATCGCCCGGGACCTCGTGACCGTGGGCGAGTACGCCGAGTTCCTGAACGCGCTCGTCCGCAGCAACCCGGTCTTCGCGCAATCCCGCGCTCCCCGCCGCTTTCCGGGCTCTCCCCCCTTCTGGCGCCCGGAGGAGGGCGAGTACCGCGTGCCCTTCGTCGACCCGGAGGGTCGAACGTGGACGGCGGATCTGCCCATCGTGGGGCTCGCGCCGGAGGACGTGACCGCCTACTGCAGCTGGCGGGCACGGCGCGACCGCCTCGCCCTGCGGCTCCCCTCCGAACTGGAGTGGGAGAAGGCCGCCCGGGGCGCCGACGGGCGCCTGTACCCCTGGGGCAACCGCCCCGAGCCGGCGTTCTGCCACCACCGCGGTCACGCGGACAGCGACCCCGCGCCCGCCCCCGTCGGGGCCATCGCCGAGGACGTCTCGGTCTACGGCGTGCGCGATCTGGCGGGCAGCGTGCGGGAGCTGACCGAGAGCTTCATGCCGGGGGATCGCCGGGTCCTGCGCGGGGGGAGCTGGCGCCTGCCGTTCGGGGAGTGCCGCCTGACGACCCGTACGCCGCTCACCGCCGCGACGCCGCTCGACGCCGTCGGGTTTCGTCTCGCGATGGACCTGCCCGGCGCCCCGACGACCGGCTCGCACCTGCCGCCGTTCGAGCACGAACCGACGGTGCCCCCGCCCGATCCGCCCACCCGGGACGACCTGCTCGAGCCCGTCGACGACGCCCTCGCCTCGGCCGAGCTGACGGTCGAGGGGCGCAGCGTCTTTCAGATGCAGGTCGGCGTGCTGCCCGCCGGTCTGGCGCGTCGGCAGCCCGGCGCCACGGACGGCCCGTCCTTCGTCGAAATGGGACCCGAGCGCTATGTGTTGATGGAAGAGATCGCGCGCGGCAGCATGGGGCGCGTGGTGATGGCCTTCGATCACGTCCTCGAACGCCAGGTCGCCCTGAAGATCCTCCACGACAAACACAAGGACGACAAGCTCTCGTGTTATCGGTTCGTGATGGAGGCCCGCATCACGGGCCGGCTGCAACACACGAGCATCATGCCCGTGTATGACTTCGGTCTGTTGCCGACGGGCGAGCGCTTCTTCGCGATGAAGCCGGTCGAAGGGCTGAGTCTGGCGGACGTCCTCAAACAACGCGCGGCCGGCGACATGCGCGTCCGTGCCGAATACACCCGCGACCGTCTGCTGACGATCTTCCGACGGGTGTGTTACGGCGTGGCGTTCGCACACCAGAAGGGCGTGGTCCACCGCGATCTGAAACCCGCGAACGTGCTCATCGGCGACTACGGCGAGGTGGCCCTGGTCGACCTCGGCCTCGCGCACCTTCAGGCGCCCGATCCCTCGGATCGATCAGATGTCGTCGAGGCCATCGAGCTCGCGCAGAACGACGGGCGCGTCACCCGGGTCGGCTCCGTGATCGGCACGCCGTATTACATGGCGCCCGAACAGGCGATGGGCCTGCAGGACCTCGTCGGGCCGCGCAGCGATGTGTACGGCCTCGGCGCGATTCTGTTTCACATCCTGGCATTGCGCCCCCCGTTCTCCGGCAAGAAGGTCAACGAGGTGCTCGCCAAGGTGCGCCGGGGCAACCCGCGACCCCCGAGCGAGTGCGCGCCGGAAGAAGACATCGCGCCGGATCTCGACGCGATCGTGCTGCGCACCCTCTCGATGGATCCGCAGGACCGCCCGGACTCCGCCGTCGCCCTCGCCCTGGAGATCGAACACCACCAGGATCTGACCCGGGCCCGCGAGCTCGAGCGGGCCGTCCTCGGGGCCCGGGCGGCGCGCGCCCTGGAGGCCATGGCCCGGTACGACGACGCCTGGAACACCGTCGCGGCGCACATCCACGCCCGCAAACGCTACGAAGCGGAGATTCACCCGGACGATCCCGTCGCCCGCAAGGCCCCGCTCTGGCAGGCCCGCGAGCGCGAGCGGCAGCTCCTCGACGAGGTCGAGGCCCGGCTGACGGAGGCCGTCCGGACGGGGCGGCTGGCCATTGCCCCGGACTTCCCCGAGGTAAGGGACCGCCTCGCCGAGCTCCTGATGAATCACGGGCGCCGCGCCGAGGCGATGCGCGACGAGGCCGGGGCCGCCTGGTGCGCCCGCCTGCTGACCCGCATCGACGAGGATGGCCTTTTCTCGGCGTGGCTGCGCAGCGGCGCGGCGTTGTCGATCCGCACGGCCCCGTCCGGCCTCATGATCGGCGTCTTCCGCTGTCGCGAGGTCGAACGCCGTCTCATCCCCGACGAGGCGATTCACCGCGGGCCGGCCCCCGTCGAGCTTGCGACGCTGCCCATCGGCACCTATGTCGCGCTGGTGAACCGGGCCGGCGTGTCCTTGCGGGTGCCGTTTCTGGTCGAGCGCGACAATCCGGTCGAACTGCTGGTGCAGTGGCCACCCGCGGAGAAGCTGCGGGGCGGATTCGCCTACGTCGCCGGGGGCGACTTCCTGACGGGGGGCGACGTCGACCTCGAGGAGCCGTTGCAGTTCTCGTCCCTGCCGAGCTTCTGTGTGGGCATCCACCCGGTCACGAGCCTCGAGTACCACGAGTTTCTGGACGATCTGCGCGCTCGCGACCCGGCGGCGGCCGAGGCGCGCACGCCCCGCATCGTGGATGGCGGCCCGCCCATCTGGGGACCCGAGGGCGAGCGATTGATCGGCCGCTTCTCGCCCCATCGTCCGGTCACCGGCGTCACGCTCGACGACGCCCTCGCCTACGCGCAGTGGCGCAGCGGGCGGGACGGCGTGGCCTATCGCCTGCCGGCGACGCTCGAATGGGAGAAGACGCTGCGGGGCGTGGACGGCCGACGTTTCCCGTGGGGGCACCGCTACGATCCGGCCTGGTGCCGGGACGACGCCCATCAACTCCACGACGTCGGACATTTCGTCGAGGACGTCTCGCCCTACGGCGTCTGCGACATGGCGACGGGTGTCATGGAGTGGACACAGACACCGACCGAGCCGGGCGCCGAGACCTTCCTCGTGCGCGGGCAGAGCGCGGCCGTCCCGCTCCACACGGCACCGGGCACGTCCGCGCTTTCGCGACCCCGCGGCGCGCGATCGCCGTTTCTGGGTTTCCGGCTCGTCTACGACGTCTGACGCCGCAGCGTCCCGCCGCTACTCGAGCGCGTTGACCTCGTACGGCGATTCGCTCGCCCCGATTCTGCCCTCGGGGTCGAGGTAGCCGCTGATCTCGTAGCTGCCGGTCTCGCCGTCGCAGTCGAGATCGGCCACGGCCCGCAGGGTGAAGGTGGCGTTGGCCCCTTTGCCCTCGCTCCTGAACTCGTACTGCCACAACGTCGGGGCATCCGGCCGGACGCCGAGCAGCTTCCAGGTGGGGTGCTCCCAGGCCTTATGGTCCACCGGCTGCGCGACGCTGCGCCCGCCGTCACAGGCCGGCTGCGCGGGGGTCAGGCCGACGGACGCCGGGAAACTGAACTGCGCGCTGCAGCGTTTTCCGAGTCGCGCGCACTCCTTGTCACCCCAGACCACGACGGCCTCGCGCATGCGCTGCAGCAGCGCCGTCGCCTCGGCGCCCTTCGCGCGGCGCGTGTACTTCATGAACGCGGGCACGGCCACGGCGGCGGCAATGCCGACCGAGGCCACCGCCACCATGCCACCCACGCCCTGAGACGCGGCGGCGCGCCCGTAGCGGGTGTTCGGGTAACGGGCGGCGAGCTGCACGAGCGCGGCGTCGGCGCCGAGCGTATCGCCGGCGAAACGCAGCCGGAGTGCGGCGTCCCATGCGGCGCGCGCGGCGGCGTCGTCCGCCCGTGGATCCGCCGAGGGTGCGACCGGGGCGGACTCGACGTCGGCCTTCGGTGCGGCGCCGCCGCAACCGGGCAGAGCGGTCAGCAACGCAGCGGCCGCGGCGAGGCCGAGCGAGAGACGGTGAAGCGGGCGGCGGGCCATCACATCGTCCTCCAGGTCAGTTCGAAGCGCGCGCGATCCGGCGCGGGTTGGAAGACGAAGTCGGCACCGTCGAGCAGCCCGCCGAGCAGGTTCGACACGAGCTGAAGGTCGACGATCCACCCGTACTCGGCGGCGATGTGAAAGAAGGGGTCCGCCCCGAGGATGCCGGCCAGCGCGGCCACGCTCGGGAAGCTGACCCCCCAGGCCCCGGGCTCACCCGTGCCCGACGGCCAGGGCGCCGAGACGAAGTCGGGGCGGGCCCGGCGACCGGCGTCCGGTGCGGTGGTGGCGAGGACCAGCGTGTCGCCGACGCGCAGCGTGTGGAGTTCGATGGAGGCCAGTGTCTTCGTCGGCGCGGCGACGGTCATGGCCGGCCGCATACCGGGCGTCGCGCCCGTCCGCACGACGTCCTCGGGCGCGGCGACGTCCATCTGCAGACAGATCTGGGCGGGCGCGTCGGCGCACGGTGCGAGCGCGGTCTGGAGTCCCCCGGCCGCCGCAAGCTCGGCGAGGGCCGGCAGCACGGCGTCCCCGGCGGGCCCCGGCGCGACGCCGAGCAGCATGACCGGATGGAAGAAGCTGCCATCGAGCGCGAACGTCATCTCCCCCGTCAGGCCCTTTTCGAGCTTCTCGATGGCGGGCGCGACCGTCGGCTCGACCTGAGCGCCGGCGAGCCGCATCTGCGCGATGAGCGCCGGGAAATCGAAGTCGACCCGGGCGAACCCGGGGCTGGCGGCGGCCACCAGGGACGGTCGGGCACCGGCGGGGCGCTTCGGCGTGAGCACGCGCCAGAAGCTCTCGGGCGAGAGGGGCAGGCCCTTCATGCCGGAGTCGAAGACGAACTGCGCTTCGGCGCCGAAGCGGTAGGCATCGCCGTCCTGCGTGAACCAGCCGGTGATGCGCTCGACCTTCACGCCGGGCTGCGCGAGGCCCTCGAGCTCGGCGCCGGCCCAGAACCAGGAGAGCGCGCCGGCCGGGGCGGCGGTCCCGGCGGGGGGGCCCTCGCGACCGGAGACCGTGCCGACCTCGCAGACGAGGAACGGCGCGGCCGGCGCACACCGGGGCGTCGCCGCCGTGTCGCCCTGCTGCAGGAGGTCGAGCAAGTGCAGGCGCCGCAGCGACGCTTCGGCCGTTGCCGGATCACGCATGCCCGCGACGAGACGCAGGCCGTCCTTCGCCTTGAACAGCGCCACGCCCCGGTCGAGGTCGAGCCCCGCCCCCCAATCGCGGGCGCCGACCGCCAGGCCCTCGTAGGTCTCGGCGCGCAGGCGATTGACCAGGGACTTCACCGCAGGCACGTCCCCGAAGCGTCGGTCGAGCCCGTCGATGACGTCCGCCCAGAGGTTCGGGCGCAGGACGAACAGCGCCGCCTGCGTGCCGGTCGGGTGGAACGCCGATAGGGTCGGGGCCGATTCGGGCGGGGGCGTCGCGTGAGCGAAGGCGGGTGCCAGCGCAGCCAGGGCCGGAAGGGCCCACGGCGGCGCCGCCCCGAGGGCGGGTTTCGAGCGGGTGGGGTTCGCCATGGCGCGAGACGCTAACGCAAAAGCGCGCCCGGCGGGGTGTCAATTCGCCGAGGCCCGGGCCCAGTCCATGTCGAGCGCATCGAGCCCCGGCTCGTCGAGTTCGAGGCCGACGAAGATGGACTCGCCCTCGATGGACCACCGCGCCGCCCGCACCGCCCCCGTCGGGCGCGGACACGGGCCGAAGCCGGCGACCCCCGGCTCCGTGAAGGCGGGCGCGCCCGGATCGGCGCTCGCCAGCGCGACGCAGGCCGCGTTCGCGACGAGATCGCCGAAGAGGTGCGCAGCCATCGGGACCTCGAGCGGGAGCCCCGGCCAGGTGCGGTTGACCAGCTTCATCGCCAGCGTCGGGGGCACGACGACCCACTGTCGGGCATCGACGGGGGCGGGCAGGCGAACCGTCGCCCAGACGCAGGCCTCCGCGGGCCAGTCGGCGTCCGCGAGCGCCTCGATGGGACCGCTGGATTCGGCCGCCAGGCCCGTCATGTACTCGAGCGCGGCGGCCAGACCGGTGTCGAGGACGGCACGTTCAATCGCAGGGGAGCAAGCGGGCATTCTCGGACTCCTCGGACAGGGTTTCCGTTCTTGCCCGCTGAATCGTTTCTTTTCTTTCGATTCATTTCAGAACCGGGTCATGGCCGCCCCGGGAGTGAGTCAGGTCTTACCCCGACCCCCCGGGCGAGGCCCCGGGGATCAATCCGGTCCGCGCAGCCGATACCCCACCCCCGGCTCGGTCAGCAGATGGCTCGGTCGCGAGGGCTCGGTCTCGATCTTCTTGCGCAGCTCGGCCATGTGGACCCGAACGTAGTGGGTCTGGCTGGCGTAGGCCGGTCCCCAGACCTCACGCAGAATGAACTGATGGGTCAGCACCTTGCCCGCGTGCCGGGCGAGCAGGGTCAGCAGGCGGTACTCGATGGGCGTCAGGTGAATGACCGTACCTGCGCGGGTGACCTCGCGCCGGGCGAGGTCGATCCGGAGCTGCCCGAACGACACTTCGCTCGCGTCGTCCGCGTCTCCGACCGCCCGGGCGTGGCGCAGCGCGACCCGCATCCGCGCGAGCAGCTCGTTGACGCCGAACGGTTTGGTCAGGTAGTCGTCCGCCCCCGCGTCGAGCGCCGAGACCTTGTCGTCCTCCCGCCCCCGCGCCGAGATGACAATCACCGGCACGCGGCTCCAGGCCCGCAGGCGCCGCGTGAAGTCGATGCCATCCCCGTCGGGCAGTCCGAGGTCGAGCAGAATGACATCAGGGTGCTGCGTGGGCACGAGCATCGACGCCTGCGCGAACGTCTCCGCTTCGAGAACGCGGGCGCCGTGCGCCTCGAGCGTCGCCCGAAGAAACCGGCGCATCTGGGGTTCGTCCTCGACGACGAGGATCGTGTCCGCGGCTGCGGCCGTCGTCGTGGTCATGACGACGCCTCCAGCGCGGGCGGCATGGGCGGCGGCGCACCGCGCACCGGCAGCACGACGCGGAACACGGCGCCGCTGCCCGGTGGATGGGCCGCCCGGTTGGCCGCGGTGATCGACCCGCCGTGGGCTTCGACGATGCCGCGGCAGATGGCCAGACCCAGTCCGGCGCCCGTCCCCTGCCGCGCGCCGCCGCGCACGAACTTCTCGAAGATGCGGGCCTCTTCGCCGACGACGAGCCCCGGGCCGTGATCGGCGACCTCCATGTGAACCGCCGGGCTCGCGCCGCCCTCGAACCGGGCGCGCAGCTCGATGGGCGTGCCCGGCGGCGTGTACTTCACGGCGTTCTCCAGCAGGTTCACGAACACATGCTCGAAGACGACGGGATCGACACGCAAGAGGGGGACGTCGCCCGGCACGTCGATCCGGACCGGGCGCCCGGCCAGCGCGCCTTCGAGGCGGGTCAGCGCCGAGCCGAAGAGCTCTTCGACCGGGACCCAGTCGGGCGAGAGCGTGAGCGCGCCGGCCTCGAGGCGGGTCATGTCCAGCAGGTTGGCGACCAGGCGTTCGAGGCGCTCGGCCTGATCGACGATGGCGTCGACCAACCCGGCGCGGGTCTCGGCGTCCAGGCCCGGGCTGTCGCGCAGCGCGGTCGCGGCCCCGGTGATCGACGCGAGGGGGGTGCGCAGGTCGTGCGAGACCGTCGACAGCAACGACGCGCGCATCTCCTCCGTCCGGGCGCGCAGGGCGGCCGAGTGCGCCGCCTCCACCAGGCGCGCGCGCTCCTGCGCCACCGCGACCTGCCGGCAGTAGACGTCCAGAAAGGCCCGCTGATCCGCCCGCAGCGGCGCGCCATCGAGCGGGCGCAGGGCGAGCACCCCGGGCCGCGCGGCGCCGGCGCGCAGGGGCATGCACACGACGGGCGCCCCCGGCAGGCGGTCCGTCCCGAGGCCGCTCGGCGCGTCGTTGGCCAGCGCCCAGCGGGCCACCCCCAGGTCGCCGGGCGCCAGGGACGTCCCCTCGGGGTATGCCGCCGTCGGCGCGGGCTCCCCGTCGTCACCATTCGTGAGAAGCACCACGGCCGCCCGAAAAGCGTCCGCCGCGTGCCGAGCCGCGACTGCGGCAATCTCCTCGGGTCGTTCCACCGCCCCGAGGGCGCGCGTCAGACCGTAGAGTGCCGCCGTCCGGGCCTCGCGCGCGCTCGACTCGCGCTCCTGACGTCGCAAGCGGCCGACGAGCTCGCTCATGGCCAGCCCGACACCGAACATCATCAGAAAGGTCAGCCAGTAGCGCCGGTCACCGACCGAGAACGTGTAGAGCGGCGGCACGAAGAAGAAGTCGTACGCCGCCACGCTCAGCGTCGCCGCGGTCAGCGCGGGCGCGCGGCTGAACCGCGCAGCGATGGCCATCACGGCCAGCAGGAACAGCATCTCCAGGTCCGGCAGACCCAGGGCCGAGCGCAGCCCGAGCGCCAAGAGCAACGTCGCGCCGACGAGCCCCGCCGCGGCGAAGTGTTGCCAGACGGGCGCCCCGGAACGAGATGCGGGCGCGGCCGGTCCCGCGGGCGTCGGGCGGCCGTCGTCGCCCCCCCCGATGACCTGCACTTCGATTTCACCGCTCTCGCGCACGACGTCGTCGACCAGCGAGCCCCGCAGGCGGTCCCGCCAGCGGCTGTGGCGCGGCTTGCCGAGCACGATGCGGGTGACATTGCTGCGACGCGCGTGATCGACCAGCGTTTTCGCGACATGATCGCCCGACAAGCGCCCCACCGACGCGCCGAGGCTCTCGGCGAGGCGCAGGTGGACCTCGAGGCGGTCCCGATCGGCATCGGTCAGCGGTGCGCCCACCGTCGGCTCGACGTAGGTGGCCGTCCACGGGCAACGCAGGCCGGCAGCCAGCCGGGCGGCGGCCCGGATGAGTCGACCCGAAGACGGCGCCGGCCCCACACAGACCAGGATGCGCTCGCCGGTCGGCCACGTCGCCCGCACGCCGTGCGCCTCGCGGTAGGCGAGCACGTCCTCGTCGACGTGCTGCGCGGTGCGTCGCAGCGCCAGTTCACGCAGCGCCAGCAGATTGCCCCGCTTGAAGAAGTGTTCGACGGCCCTCGAGGCCTGATCGGGCAGATAGACTTTGCCCTCGCGAAGACGCTGCAGCAGCTCCTCGGGGGCGATGTCCACGAGCTCGATGGCATCCGCGCGGTCGAGCACGGCGTCGGGCACGGTCTCGCGCACCTGCACGCCGGAGATTTGCGCCACCACGTCGTTCAGGCTCTCGATGTGCTGCACGTTCACGGTGGTGAACACATCGATGCCCGCGGCGAGCAGCTCCTCGACGTCCTGCCAGCGCTTGGCGTGACGCCCGCCCGGCGCGTTGGTGTGCGCGAGCTCGTCGAGCAGCAGCAACGCCGGTCGCCGGGCGAGGGCGAGGTCGAGGTCGAACTCCTCGAGAACGTGCCCGCGGTACTCGACCCGTCGGCGGGGCAACAGCTCGAGGCCGAGCACCATCGACGCCGTATCCGGGCGGCGGTGCGACTCGACGAGGCCGATGACCACGTCGAGGTGCTGCTCGCACACCAGGTCCCGCGCGACCTGAAGCATGCGGTACGTCTTGCCGACCCCCGGCGCGAAGCCGAAGAAGATCTTGAGCTTGCCCCGCTTCGCGCGGGCCTCTTCGGCCTGCATCCGGCGCAGCAGCGCGTCGGGATCCGGGCGGTCCTCGCCGTCGCGGTCGGTCATGCGGGGGGCTCCTCAGGCGCCGCCGGGCGGCAGCGCGTCGAGCGCCCGGTTGAGCCGCAGGACGTGCACGCGGGGCGCGCCGAACAGACCCAGCATACGCCCTTCCGTGTGGGCGTCGACGAGTCCGCGCACCGTCTCTTCGGAGAGGCCGCGCGCCCGGGCGACGCGAGCGGTCTGAAAATGCGCGGCCGCCGGCGAGATGTGGGGGTCGAGGCCGCTGCCGGAGGTCGTCACGAGGTCGACCGGAATCGGGACCCCCGCGCGCTCCGGATGGGCTGCGCGCAGCGCTTCGACGCGGCCCCTGACGGCCTCGACGAGCGCGGGGTGATATGGCCCGAGGTTCGACCCGGACGACGCGGCCCCGTTGTAGGGGTGTGGCGAAGTCGCCGACGGCCGCGACCAGAAGTCGCGATCGCGCTCCGATGGGCGGCCGATCAGGGCCGAGGCCTCGACGCGGCCCGGCGCGGCCAGGATGAGCGATCCGTTGGCCTCCGCCGGGAAGACCGCCTGCGCGAGGCCCGTGACGACCAGCGGGTAGAGCAGCCCGGTCAACAGGGTGGCACAGGCCAGCAACACGGCGGCGGGACGCAGAAGAGTGAGCATTTACAGTTCTCCCGGCGGTCGTCAGCCGACGCCGATCGCGGTCAGCGCGAGGTCGATGAGTTTGATACAGGGGAACGGGAGCAGCACCCCGCCGAGCCCGTACACGAGCAGGTTGCGCCGCAAGAGTGCCGCCGCCGGCGCGGGCCGGTATTTCAGGCCCCGCAGCGCCAACGGAATCAGCGCGACGATGATGAGCGCGTTGAAGATCACCGCCGACAGAATCGCGCTCGCCGGCGAGGCCAGCCCCATGACGTTCAGCGCGCCGAGGGCCGGATACGTCGAAACGAACGCCGCGGGCACGATGGCGAAATACTTGGCCAGATCGTTGGCGATGCTGAACGTCGTCAGCGCCCCGCGGGTCATGAGCATCTGTTTGCCGATCTCGACGATGGCCAGCAGCTTGGTCGGGTTCGAGTCGAGATCGACCATGTTGCCGGCCTCCTTCGCGGCCTGCGTGCCCGTGTTCATCGCCACCGCGACGTCCGCCTGTGCCAGCGCCGGCGCGTCGTTGGTGCCATCGCCGGTCATGGCGACCAGATGGCCCTTCTGTTGGTAGCTGCGGATCATCGCCAGCTTCGCCTCGGGCGTCGCCTCGGCCAGGAAGTCGTCCACCCCCGCCTCGGCGGCGATGGCGGCGGCCGTCAGCGGGTTGTCGCCGGTGATCATCACCGTCCTGATGCCCACGCGCCGCATCTCGGCGAAGCGTTCGCGGATGCCGCCCTTGACGATGTCTTTGAGTTGCACGACCCCGAGCACCCGCGCGCCCTCGGTCACCACCAGCGGCGTCGCCCCCTGCCGCGCCACGTCGTCGACGAGCGCCCGCACCTCGGCGGGGAAGACGCCCCCGAGGGCGTCGATGTGTCGCATCACCGCGTCCACGGCGCCCTTGCGAATGGTGCGGCCCGGCAGATCCACGCCGCTCATGCGCGTCTGTGCGGTGAACGGGACGAACGTCGCACCGAGCCCGTCGACGTCCCGCCCGCGCAGGCCGTGTTGCTCCTTGGCGAGAACGACGATGCTGCGGCCTTCCGGGGTCTCGTCGGCGAGCGAGGCGAGTTGCGCGGCGTCCGCGAGTGCGGCGACGGCGACACCGGGCGCCGGCAGAAACGCCGTGGCCTGCCGGTTGCCGAGCGTGATGGTGCCCGTCTTGTCGAGCAGGAGCACGTCGACGTCGCCGGCCGCTTCCACCGCCCGCCCCGACGTCGCGATGACATTCGCCTGAATGAGGCGATCCATCCCGGCGATACCGATGGCCGACAACAGACCCCCGATGGTGGTGGGGATCAGACAGACGAGCAGGGCGACGAGCACGGTCAGAGAGACCGGCGCGCCCTCACCGTTGGCCGCGACGGCATACTGCGAGAAGGGCAGGAGCGTCACCGTCACCAGCAGGAAGATGATCGTCAGCGCCGCCAGCAGGATGTCGAGGGCGATCTCGTTCGGCGTCTTCTTGCGCGACGCCCCCTCGACCATGGCGATCATGCGATCCAGAAACGTCTCGCCCGGCTGCGCGGTGACCCGTACGACGAGCCAGTCCGAGAGCACCCGCGTGCCGCCCGTCACGGCGCTGCGATCCCCGCCGCTCTCGCGGATGACCGGCGCGCTCTCTCCCGTGATGGCACTCTCATCCACCGAGGCGACCCCGAGGACGACCTCGCCGTCCGATGGGATGAGATCGCCGGCGGGCACGAACACGACGTCGCCCGGGCCGAGCCGCGACGAGGTCACGGATTCGAGCAGGGACTCGCGGCGCGTCGGATCGGCGAGTTCGGCCGGGGCGCCTCGGTCGGCGCGCAGGCGCCGCGTGACGACGTCCTGCCGGGCGCGACGCAGCGTCTCGGCCTGTGCCTTGCCCCGCCCCTCGGCCAGGGCCTCGGCGAAGTTGGCGAACAGCACGGTAAACCAGAGCCAGGCCGACACCCCGAGGGTGAACCCGACGGGCGCGTCGCCGGCGCCCGTGGCGAGCGCATGAATGCCCAGCACCGTGGTGAAGAGACTGCCGACCTCGACGACGAACATGACCGGGTTGCGGATCATCCGTCGGGGGTGAAGCTTGAGTCCCTCGTAAAAACCTCGCGCGCGCACGCGCGTATGGACGCACGCGACACGGCGTGAGATCGTCCGCGGAT
>JAKLJY010000012.1:0-67929 GCA_023150895.1 Myxococcota bacterium
TCGCCGCCGCTGCCCCCCTGCGCCTGGCCGCCGCTGCCGCCCTGCGGGCCGCCGTCGGGCTTGTCGAAGCCGCCGGTGCTGCCGCCCTGCGCCTCTCCGCCGGTGCTGCCGCCCTGCGCCTCGCCGCCGGTGCTGCCGCCGGTGCTGCCGCCGGTGCCCATGTCCGAGCCGCCGGTGCTGCCGCCCTGGGGCCCGCCGCCGTTGCCGCCGACCTGCGCGTCGGTGTCGGTCTCTTTGGTGCCGGCCGCGTCGTCGCCGCAGGCGGTGGCCGTCAGACCGGCGACGAGCAGGCACGAGAGACGAAGGGTTGTCGTCGGGCGAAGTCGATTCATCAGGTCGATCACGGGTGGTTCTCCAGAAGCGAAGGTGAAACGGCGCGAACGTCGAAGGTTCGGAAGGTACTCTAGCCCAAGGCGGGGGAGTCTCCGCAATCTCGGCGGGGCAGTCGCGCGTTCGCCCCGGACAGTGGCCTCAGCCTCGGCCCCGGCCCCGGCCCCGAAGGGACCAGACGAGCCCGAGCGCGAAGGCGAAGAGCCAGCCGGGGCGCTGCTCCGGGCCGGCGGCGGTCCGGCACGCGCACCCCGCGCCCCGGGCGAGCATTTCGCCCGGATCGGCCGGATCGGGCGTGGCGTCGGGCTCGGCGGCGGCGGCGTCGGCGGACGGGCGGGCGTCCGTTCCGGTGTCTGCGGGCCGTGCGACGCGGGCGTCACCGTCCGGTTGGGGGTGTGCGCCGTCCGGCTGGGGTTGCGCACCGTCCGGTCGGGGGTGTGCGCCGTCCGGAAGCGCTTGTGCGCCGTCCGGCAGCGCTTGGGCGCCGTCCGCCAGTGCTTGTGCACCGTCCGGCAGTGCTTGCGCACCGTTCGGCGCGGGCGGGGCGCCATCGGGAACGGGGGCCGCCGCGTCGTCCGAGGGCCAGGGTGCATCGGGGGTGCTCATCGCCGGTCGATCACCCGGATCGACGACGCTCGCATCCACGAGCGGCGGCAAGACCGCGTCGGACACGGGCGGCGGGCCGGCGGCGTCGGGCACGGGCGGCGGGCCGGCGGCATCGAGCACCGGACCGGCCGCATCGGGCACGGGCGGGGGGCGGGCATCGAGGTCGATGATCGCGGCGTCGAGCAGCATCGCGTCGATCACCATCGCGTCCGGCAGCATCGCGTCGATCACCATCGCGTCCGGCAGCATCGCGTCGATCTCCATCGCGTCCGGCAGCATCGCGTCGATCACCATCGCGTCCGGTAGCATCGCGTCCGGCACGGCCGCATCGGGCTCGAGGCACTCGTCCGGCACGCCGTCGCAGTCGTGATCCCAACCGTCACAGGCGGCCGGCTCGGGGCGCCGCTCCCCCTCGCATGCGGCCGCCCAGCGACCCGCGACGCAGGTCTGGAGGCCGGCCGAGCACAGGCCGACGCCGTTCGTCTCGGGCGGGCCGCCGTAACACGCCCGCGTCAGCGCCACGTCGGCGGCGGGTCCTTCGTCGACCACGCGATCACAGTCCTGGTCGACGCCATCACATCGTTCCGGGTTCCCCGGGAAACGATCCGGGTCGAGGTCGTCGCAGTCGCCCCCGGCAGGCCGCACGCCGTCCCCGTCCTGGTCCTGATCGGGGGCGGGCTGGACCGTCACCGTGCCCAGCTTGAGCACATTGTCCGCGGGCAGGGGTTCGCCGGGCAGCACGTCGATCTCGGCGTAGAGCGTCTTGACGCCACTGATGTCCCACGGGAGCGGGACGGCGACGCCCTGGGTCACCGCGCAACCGCCGTACGCGGGGATCTCCGGGCAGGCCAGCGCGCCGACCGGCACGTCGTCGAGGCGGAAGCGCACGGGACCGGCCGGCCGGGGTCGGCTCCCCCGGTGAAAGACCGTGAAGTTGTTGACCTGCACCGCCCCGAGGCCGGCCTGCGCCTGCGCCGGGGCCAGCGTGGCGCCCTGATAGCGGAAATTGGGGGTCCAGGCGAAGCCCGCAATCAGGGGGTCCGTCGCGTCCGTCGCGATCTGAGGCCGGTAGAGGCGCATCGTCGCCACGTCGTCGGGCAGCATGGGCACGTTGCGAAACGGCAGATACGACGGGTTCATCACCGCGGCCGCGCGCTCCTCGTGCTGCAGGCCCATGGCGTGCCCGTACTCGTGGATCAGAATCTGCCGCAACCCGTACTTCATCTGCGGTGTATTGAACGTCCGGACGGCCTCCTCGTCGTCCACCGTGAACGGTTGCTCGGCGATGGCGACCACATCGACGTCGAGTTGCCCGCCGGCGGCGGCGGGCTGGCAGGCGTAGAAGCCGTCCGGCGGCAACGGACAGAACCCCCACGGCGCGCCGGGCGGCCGGGTGACCGGGATCGTGGTGACGCCGAGCACCTGCGCGGGCACCGCGAACCCCCAGCGTTGGGAGACCTGCGCACGCGTCAGGCGCGCGACCGAGTGGACGCCGTCGCGCGGGGCCGCCACGTCGCGCGACGGCGCGAGCCGCGTCCAGTGGCCGAGGAAGTGATTCCAGTGATTCAACGCGTCGAGCGGCGCGGCCATCAGCGGCGTGTTGTCACACGTCGAATTGTTGATCTTGACGCAGAGGTTGAGCGCCTGCGGCAGCGACTGCCAATCGAGGCATGCGCAGCCGGCGCGGGCAAGCACGGGTGCCATCACACCGAGCAGGGCCACGAGCCCGACCAGCGCACGCGTGACGCGACGTAACGGAATGGTCGCGCTCATCGGGCCGCCCCCCGGGTCACCAGGGCGCGCCACCGCGTGTCCACCCTTCGCGCTGCAGCGGGTGGCCGTGGGGCCTGCCCCGCCGGGTAGACGATGCGGGGATCGGGCGGCGCGTCGAGTACGAGCCCCTCGGGCGTCACGTCGACGATCTTCCGGCCATCCAGCGTGCGAAACGACCAACCGCCCGGCGCGCGGTCGGCCTGGAAGGCGCCGTTCTCGCCGGCGACCGTGGCGGGCACCTGCGGCAGTTCGACCTCGGCCGGCAGAAAGAGCAGGTAGGTGCCCCCCGGCGCGAGCACCGGGTTGCCGGCGATCACGGCCCGGGCGCCCGTCTGCGCATCCCGCACGGTGCGCACCTGCCGGAGCGCGAGGCGCCCCGAGCGAGGACCCCGCCACGTCTCGTGCACGACCAGCGACAGGACGTCGATCTCGGCCCCCTCGGGCGTCACCGCGCGTCGGGCGGATTCGATGGTCGCGATGACGACCTGCTCCGCGGCCGCGGCCACCGTGGACGGCGTCTGCGGGCGATACGTCAGCGCCCGGGCATCCTGGCCGGCGAGCACGAGTCCGGCGACGAGTCCGAGAGAAAGCGCACGCGACGGTCTGGGCATGGAATCCTCGAGAGTCGTCCGACGGCCGAACGGAGGGGGGAGAGTCCGCAGGCTACACGATGCCGCCCCGCGGCGAGACGGGCATTCGTGCGGGTGATGCTGTACGCTGGCCTCGATGCGCCCCCGCCGACGAGTTCTGCGCACCGCCCTGCGGGTCGCCGGCTTTGCCGGGCCGCTGGTCATCGCCCACGGGTGCGTGGTCGAGTTCCCCGACCGAGAGCCCGGCGCGACGACGGCGGACGCCGCGGGCTTCGGTCCCGGGCGCCCCGGGGAGCCGTCCGACGGAGGGACGGGCTCCGGCCCTGCGCACCCCGCGGATGCAACGGCCCGCCCTTCCGACGCTGGGCTCCGGGAGACCGGCCCGCCCTCGCCGACGGACGCCCGGCAACCCGATCCGGAGGCGATGGACGACGCCGACCGACCCGAAGCGGACGGGGCCCCGGACGCCGAACGCCCCGCGGATCCGGACGACGGGACCCCCTTCGTCGACCTGCAGATCCGCGGCGGCACCGCGCCGGAGAATTGCGGGGCCCTCGACCTGACGATCGAATACACGGCGCTGAACGTGGGGACGTGCGTGGCGCAGCTCGAACCGGCCGATCGCGACGGGGCCGTCGCCCCGCTCTTGCCCGGGCGGGGCACCCATACCTGGCCGGACGTCCTCGGCGTCGCGGTCGTGACGCTCTCCTGCCTAGACGCGACGGGGCGGCCCCTTACCGACACCGAGACGCGCACGCCCGTGACCGGCCTCGACCCGCAGACCACCGTCGACGGCCGCAACCGCGTCGCGGATATTCAGCGGCTCTGCGCCGGGCTTCACGGCACGCCCGAGGAGCGTCTGCCGGGTGGGGACGGCGACGGCGCGGTCAAGAACACATCGGTGGCGGCGGCTCGCCTCTGCGCGTGCATGGGGTACCACGCCGCGGAGATCACCGAGGCCGAAGATCCCTGCTTTCAGCATGAGATGGGCCGCAAGATCGCCGACTGGAAACATCGGGAGCATCGCTGGGACATCAAGGCGGCCAAACCGATGGACGGCTGCATCGGACGCCTCGAGTGCACGATGCCGGCCGTGCGATGCGACGCATGGCCGCCGCTGTGATGGCGCGACCGGCAAATGCCCCGCCCGGGGCAGCCTGCACCATGCTGGCAACGGCGCTCTTCGCCCTGGCGGGGTGCGGGGACGGTCGCCTCGATGCCGCTCTTTTGCCCCCCACGGCGGCCGACGGGGGCGCATCGGGCGACGCGGACGTCCCGTCGGGACACGGCGGTGCCACGACGGCGGACGCGGAGGTCCCTTCGGACGCGAGCGGCGCCGGGGACGTTGCGGACGCCCGAGCCGTCGACCCACCGGATCCCGGCGAGCCGGACGCCGCGCCCGCCCCGGGCGAACCCGATGCCGCCGAGCCCCCGGATGCCCCGGATGCGACGCCCCCACCGCCCCCGGAACCCGACGCCGCGACGCCCCCGCCCCCCCCCGATGGCCCGCCCGTCTACCCGGCCGACCGCGATCACTCGCCCGTCGGGCCGGCGCTCGCGGCGCAGTGGCAGGCCATCGCCGGGGCGACGCCGCGGCGCGCGAACGTGTTCTCGAAGATCGGCGACTCGATCACCGTCGGCGCCGGTTTCTTGCACTGTTTCGCCGGCGACGCCGTGCGCCTCGACGGCCGGGCCGCACTGCAGGCCACGATCGACCACTTCCGGGCCGGGGACGCCGGGGGGTCGACGCCGTTCGACCGCACGAGCCTGGCCGCGACGGTCGGCTGGAGCGTGCAGAGCGCGCTGCGGGGCTCTCCTTCGCCCGTTGAACGCGAGGTCTCGGCCATCGACCCGCGCTTCGCCGTCGTGATGTTCGGGACGAACGACATCGAAAATGACAACCCCTCGTACTACGGCGATCAGATGCGGACGCTCGTGGATCTGTTGCTCGATCAGGGCGTGATTCCCCTGCTGAGCACGATCCCGCCGCGGGACGACCGGGCGTCGAGCGACGCCGAGGTGCCGACGTACAACACACTCGTCCGCGCCCTCGCGCAGTCGCGCGGCGTCCCGCTGATGGATCTGCACCGGCGGCTGACGCCGATCCCCGGGCACGGGCTCGCGGGGGACAACCTGCACCTCGACTCGGCCGGCGCCGGGTCGTGTGACTTCCGACCGGACGGGCTGACGGGCGGCAACAACGTCCGCAATCTGTTGACCCTCGAGGCGCTCGACCGCGTGCGCCGGGTGCTCGCCGGCGAACCGCCCCCCGACGCGGGCGGGCCGTATCGCACCGGCACGGGCACGGCCGCCGATCCGGTCCTGATCGAGGCGCTGCCCTTCGGGGACGTGCGAAACACCCACGCCGCGCCGCAGAGCGCCCTGCCCGAGTATCCGGGGTGTCAATCGCAGGCCGACGAGGGCGGCGGCGAGTTCGTGTATCGCCTCGACCTCGCCGCGCCGGCCCGCATCCGCGCCGACGTGGCCGACGGGGACGGGGTCGACGTCGACCTGCACCTGCTCGTCGATCCGACGGACGCGGGCACCTGTCTGCAGCGCCACGACCGCCAGATCGTGGCGGATCTGGGCGCGGGGACGTGGTATTTCGTTCTGGACACCTATGTGGCCGCCGGTGCCCCGCAGCCCGGCGAATATCTGTTGGCCATCGTGGCCGAATAGGACTCTTCGATGACACGGACCCCGTCGCTCCCGTTTCCCCTCGCCCCGCGGGCCCTCCGCGCGGCACGGGGCCTCGTGATCGGCCTCATGCTGGTCGGGTGCGGCGACGGCGCGCTGTTTGCCGATGAGACGGTGCTGCTCGACGCCGGTGGTCCATCCGGGGCAGGCGGTCAGGGCGGCGCCGGCGCGGTCGGCGGTGAGACGGTCTCCCCGCCGACGGGCGGCTCCGCGGCAGCCGACTCGGCCCGGCCCGACGACCCGACCGACGCGCAGGGGTCGACCGATGCGAGGCCCGTGACCGATACCGGAACGCTCGTCGAGACGGACGCCGCGGTGGCGCCCGGACCGGACGCCGCGGTGGGGCCGGTGCCCGACGCGGCCGCGGCACCCGTACCCGACGCCGCCCCCGGCCCCGATCTACCGGTCTGCGAGTGTTTCGTGCGCGTTTCGTGGTGCGGCGCGGGGGCCGCCGAGGCCGGCCTCGCCCGCGACGTGCCGTGTCGCGTCCCGCTCGTGCCCGAACACACGGACGACCTGCTCGGCTGCCGCGACGGGCAGTGGGTGGTCCTCGAAGACTGCGCGTTCGGCTGTTTTGCCGCGCCGGCGGGGACGCCCGACGCGTGCAACTTCGACCCGAACGGCCCGACGCCGGACAACCCGGGCTGGGACCCCTGCCCCGAGCGCGATCTGCTCTCGTGGGGCCTGCACCCGGAGGCCTCGGACCGCCTGCGGTGTGCGGGCGTGGCCGCCGATCGCATCACACAGACCATCGGCAACGCCGCCGCTTCGGCCGGTTACCACGCCGCGGACGGCAACGCGGAGGGCGAGCCTTACTGTGCCGCCGTCGATCTGCGAACGCGCGACCTCGAAAACGCCGAGATCCGGGCCCTGCTGCAGCGCCTCGGAGAAAACGGATTCGCCGCCTGGTATCGACAGCCCGGGCGCGACGGGTGGCCCGCCGACGAGGCGCCGCACATTCACGCGGTCTTCGCCGGGGTACCCATGAAGAACGCGCTCGAGGGACAGATCGAGGACTTCCTCGACGGGCTCAACGGCCTGGCGAGTCACGGGCACTATGGTTTCTGGGAGGCGCCGGAGCGCGTCCTCGACCGGATTCGCCTGCTGTTCGCCCGGCATCACTGAGAGCATGTGAATGAATCGGCCGCTCGCAACGGCGTCCGAATTCTTCACAAGCTCTGAGCGCCGGGACTCAAAATACCTTGACATCCACTGATGAAAACCGGAGGCTGCGCACGTTGCCCTCCGGAGTTCCGCCGTGCCCGTCGCCCGCCGCCCGCTGGAGGCCCCGCCCGGGGGCCTGCTCCTCTGGATCATCGTCGCCCTCGAGCTGATGACCTTCGCGCTGATCTTCGCGCTCCTCGCCCGCCTGCGCACCACCGACGCCGCCGCATTCGCCGCTGGTCAGGCCGGGCTCGACGCCCGTTTCGGACTCGGTCTGACGCTTCTGCTCGTGACGAGCGGGGCGGCCGCCGCGCGGGGCGTGCATCGTTTCCGTGAGGACGCCCTCGACGCCGCCCGACGCTGGTTTCACATCGCGGGCGCGCTCGGCCTGGCGTTCGTCGCCGTGAAAATGGCCGACACCGTGCAGCATTTCCGGGCCGGTCACGGCCTCGGCGTGTCCGACTTCTGGGACGCTTACGTCCTCGCCACCGGGTTTCACCTGGCGCACGTCGTCGTCGGCCTGATCTTCATCGCGAGCGTCGCCCGTCGCATCGGGCGCACGACCTTCGACGACCCCGAAACCGCCGTCGCCGGCGCCGCGCTGTTCTGGCACATGTGCGACGTGGCGTGGTTCTTTCTCTTTCCCCTCTTCTTCGCCCGGTGAGTGTCATGGCCGCGACGAACACGCTGACATGGTTGGCCCTCGTGACACTCTCCGTCGTTTCGGTCGCGCTCGGACGCCTCGATGTCGCCCTGACCGTGGCGGGCGCGAAGGCGATCCTCGTCGGGCTCGACTTCATGGAGTTGCGCGCCGCGGCGCGGCCGCATCTCGTGGCATACCTGAGTTATGTCGTGCTCCTCGTGGCGGTGCTCGTGCTGCTTTGACGCCCGCGGTCGCCCCCAAGCAGGCCGAGGCGCGTGGCAAGCCGGTGCAGGTTGCCACGATCGAGCCCGAGGCGCCGCGCGGCCTCGGCCCAGTTACCGTCGGCGGCGGCGAGATTGCGCTGAATGATCAGGCGCCGCACGGCTTCGAGGGCGTCCGCCATCGGGAGGTCCAGAAAACCGGGCTCCGCCCCCGAGGGTGTCATCGGCGTGCCGGGGCGCACGACCGCCGGGCCGAGCCCCAGATGCTCGACGTCGACGACCACCGTCGCGCGTTGCCGCCCGTGGGAGGCCCGGAGCGTGGCCCGCAGCAGGATGTGTTCGAGCTCGCGCACGTTGCCCGGCCAATCACACGAGACGAGCGCCGCCTGCGCAGCCGCCGTGGCGCGCACGTTCGTCAGCCCCAGGCGCCCGCGCGCCGCGTCGAGGAAAAAGCCCGTCAGGATGGGCACGTCGTCGAGGCGATCCCGCAGGGGGGGGACGTGCAGGGGATACACGCTGAGCCGATGGTAGAGATCCGGCCGGAACCGCCCGCTCGACACCTCGAGCGCGAGGTCGCGATTCGTCGCCGCGAGGACCCGCACGTCGACGTGCAACAGACGATCGCTGCCGACGCGCTGCACCTCGCCCGACTGCAGCGCGCGCAGGAGCTTCGGTTGCACGGACAGCGGCAGCTCGCCCACCTCGTCGAGGAAGAGTGTGCCCCCGTCGGCGGCTTCGAACTTGCCCGCGCGATGATCGACGGCCCCCGTGAACGCGCCCCGCGTGTGCCCGAAGAGTTCACTCTCCGCGATCGACTCCGGCAGGGCCGCGCAGTTCACGTAGATCAGATGTGCCTTGCTGCGCCGTGACTGCGCGTGAATCGACCGTGCGACGACCTCTTTGCCCACCCCGGTCTCGCCGGTGATCAACGCGGTCAGGTCTGAATCGGCGAGGAGCGCGACCTCGGTCCGCAGCCGCTGCATGGCCTGCGACTGCCCGATGAGCTCGCCCCCGCGCCGCGCCTGCGTTTCCTCGAGGAGCTGACGCGCGACGAGGCCCTGACGCCGGGCGGACAACGCAAGCGCCTCGATGAGCCGGGCCGTCCGGATGGCAGCGGCGGCGAGCGCGGCAAACGCCGCGACGGCGCGGTCGTCGACCCCTTCAAAGGCGGCCGGATCGTGCGCGTCCATCGTCAGCGCGCCGACGAGCTCGCCCTCGACGCGCAGCGCACAGCCCATGCAGCCGTGCACCTTCGAGAGGGGGTCCGGGTGGTCGCGCAGCAACCCGTCGAAGGGGTCGGGCAGCGGGCTGCCGCTGAGCCGTACGGGCCCGGTCTCGGAGAGAATGCGGGCGAGCCGAGGGTGGTCGGCGGGGGCGAACCGGCGCCCGACGACCTCGGGCAGAAGGCCGTCGACGGCGAGCGGCACGAGCGCGCCCCCCTCGAGCCGCAGCAGCGCCGCGGCGTCACACGGCACCACACGACGCACGGCCTGAAGCAGGTGCCGATATCGGTCGTCGGCCGCCAGCGTGCTGGTCAGATCGACGGCGATCTCGAAGAGGGAGTGGAGAATCGGGCTTTCCATGGGGCGGTTGTATCGCAGACGACGGCGTTGTTCCATAAACAACAACCGGCCGTCGTCCTCAGAACAACACGGCCGCCGCGAAACGGCCTGCCATGCGGAGCGCAGTGTCGGCACGGCGCGTGAAGAGGGGAGGACCCGAACGCAACGCATGACCGGCCCCCCCAACCCCCCCCGAACCGACGCCGTCACGCCGACGGAAGACGAGCGCGCAAAGCGTTGGGCCGACGCCCCGCTGGCCGAACTCATCGATCACGTCCTCGGCGTGTACCACCGCGCGCACACCGAAGCGCTGCCCCGCGTGCGGGTGCTGGCGAGGGCAGCGGTGGATGAGGCGACCGACGAGGCACGCCCCGCGCTGCTCGAGCTGGAGAGACTGTTGCAGGGGCTCGCCGACGAGCTCGCCGATCACATGCACAAGGAAGAGACCGTCCTCTTCCCCTGGATCCGCTCCGGGCGCGGGCGCACGGCCGGCGCGCCGATGCGCATCATGTGCGCCGATCACCAGCGGTCGACGGAGACGCTGATCACCCTGCGTCGCCTCGCCGGCGCGTTCGACGCAAGCCGCCCGGCGTCCCCCGCGCGCCAGGCGCTCTGCGTCGAACTCGAGCGCCTCGAACGCGACGTGGACGAACACATCCACCTCGAGAACGACATTCTGTTCCCGCGC
The DNA here is from genome assembly GCA_023150895.1 of Myxococcota bacterium. Taxonomy (GTDB): domain Bacteria; phylum Myxococcota_A; class Bradymonadia; order UBA7976; family UBA1532; genus CAINDO01. Next base: position 10,275 of record JAKLJY010000012.1, read on the forward strand.
GCGCTCGCGGGATGACGACACGAGAGAGAGGAGAGGATCGATGCTGTCAAAGTCCGCCGCGCGCACGTTTTTCGTGGCCGGCACCGGCGTGTGCGCCGCCGCATTCCTCGGTCTGACCTTCGACACGCTGGCGAAAGTGCCCGAGCGTTCGAAGGCCGCTCAGATGACCGAGAGCGTGCGACGCGGCCACGATCTGTGGACCGACAACAACTGCATGGGGTGTCACACCCTGCTCGGCGAGGGGGCCTACTACGCGCCCGAGCTGACACAAGTGGTGAATCGCCGCGGGGCGGCCTGGATCAAGACGTTCCTGAAGGACCCCGAGGCCATGTTCCCCGGCAAACGCAAGATGGTCCGCTACGACTTCACGGATCGGGATCGCGACGACCTGGTGGCCTTCTTTTCCTGGGTCGGTGAGATCGATACCAACGGGTTCCCGCCGACGCCGGTGTATCGCATGACGGGCGGACCCGCGGTGGGCGCCGCCCCCATGAAGGGCACGCCGCCCCCGACGTTCGAGCAGGTCTGCGTGGCCTGTCATGCGCTCGGCGGCAAGGGCGGTGCGGTTGGCCCGGCGCTCGACGGCGTGGCGAGCCGCTACACGACGGAGAAGCTGCACACCTGGCTCGCCGATCCGCAGGCCGTGAAGCCGGGCACGGCGATGCCCAACCTCGGTCTGAGCGAGGCCGATCGCGGCGCGCTCGTCGACTTCCTCATGCTGCAGAAGTGAGAGGCACGCCTTGAAATACTCTACGCAACGCATCGCGTATCTGTTCTTCGCGACGAGCATGTTGCTGCTCACGCTGCAGATCATCTACGGCTTCATCATGGGCTTCGCGCACATGGGCTACGACGGACTGCACTCGGTCATCCCGTTCAACGCCGCCCGCGCGACGCACACCAACCTGCTGGTCATGTGGCTGCTGAGCGGCTTCATGGGCGCGGCGTATTACATCATCCCCGAAGAGGCCGAGCGCGAGCTGATGTGGCCGAAGCTGGCCATCGTGCAGTGGGCGGCGCTCGTCATTACCGGCGTCACCGCCATCATCGGGTTCCATCTGAACTGGTGGGAGGGCCGCAAATTCCTGGAGATCCCGCGCGGGCTCGACTTCCTGGTGGTCGTCGACGTGCTCATGTTCATCTTCAATATCGCCGCGACGATCTGGCGCGGCAAGCGTATCACGACGACGAGCTCGGTGCTGTTCTTCGGTCTGCTCGCCGCGGCGCTGCTCTATCTGCCGGGCATGATCACCTTCGACTCGCAGGTCCTCGACAGTTACTTCCGCTGGTGGGTGGTTCACCTCTGGGTGGAGGGCGTCTGGGAGCTCATCATGGGCGCGATTCTCTCGTACCTGCTCATCAAGATGACGGGGGTGGACCGCGAGATCGTCGAGAAGTGGCTCTACATCATCGTGGGCGTGACGTTCCTGTCCGGCATCCTGGGCACGGGCCATCACTACTATTACATCGGCACGCCGAAGTACTGGCTGATGATCGGTGGCATTTTCTCGGCGCTCGAGCCCCTGGCCTTCCTGGGCATGGCGTTCTATGCCATCGGCATGGCGCGCAAGGGTGGTCGGCAGCACCCGAACAAGATCGCCCTCACCTGGACGCTCGGCTGCGCGGTGATGAGCTTCGTCGGTGCCGGTTTCCTCGGGTTCGCGCACACCCTGCCGGCCGTCAACATGTGGACGCACGGCACGCTGGTCACCGCCATGCACGGCCATCTGGCCTTCTGGGGCGCCTACGCGATGCTCATCTTCGCGATGATCGCCTACGCGTTGCCCGAGATGACCGGCCGGGCCATCTACAAGGGCCGTCTCGCGGAAATCTCGTTCTGGACGAGCAACATCGGCATGGTGGCGATGACCGGCGCGTTCGCGGTGGCCGGCGTGGCGCAGGTCTACATGGAGCGCATGTCGGGGATGGACTTCCTGGCCGTGCAGGAAGCCATCGAGGTGCACTTCCTGGGCCTGGTGCTGGCGGCGACGCTCTTCAGCGTGGGCATCGTGGCCTTCATCGTCGACTTCGTGCGCTACGGCAAACCGCAGCCGGTCGACGGCGGCGCGGCGGTGACGGTCTGAGCGTCATGTCGACCCCGACCCCCACCCCGACCCCTTCGCTGCCCTGGTATCTGCCGGTCGGCCATGAGATCGAACTGTTCGAACACTGCCACCGGCAGCGTGTGCCGCTGATGCTCGAGGGGCCGACGGGGTGCGGCAAGTCGCGCTTCGTGGAACACATGGCCGCGCGGCTCGGGCGTCCGCTGGTGACGGTCTCTTGCCACGACGATACCTCGGCCGTGGATCTGCTCGGTCGTTACCTGGTGGTCGGGGGCGACACGCGCTGGCAGGACGGGCCGGTGACGCGGGCGGTGCGGCAGGGGGCCATCCTCTATCTCGACGAGATCGTCGAGGCGCGCTCGGACGTCGTCGTGGTGATTCACCCCCTGACGGACCACCGCCGGCAACTCGTCGTCGATCGGCACGACGAGGTGCTCGCCGCCCCCGACGCGTTCATGCTCGTGACGAGCTTCAACCCGGCCTATCAGCACGGTCTGAAGGCCCTGAAGCCGTCGACGCGGCAGCGGTTCGTGGGCATGAAGTTCGACTACCCCGAGGCCGCCGTCGAGCTGAAGGTCCTGACGGGTGAGACGGGCATCGACGAGGGCACGGGGAAACGCCTCGTGGCGCTCGGCCGCAAGCTGCGCGGGCTCGACGAGCTCGGCCTCGCGCATGGGGCGTCGACGCGACTCCTGGTGAACGCCGCACGCCTGATCGTCTCCGGGCTGCCGCCCCGCGTGGCCGCCCGAGCGGCGCTCGTCGAGCCGCTGACGGACGACCCCGAGGTCGTCGCGGCCCTCTCCGACCTCGTCGCACTCGCGTTCTGACATGAGTTGGGACGCCGAAGAGGTCCTCTTCCGCGCCGTGCGCGGGGCCTGGCGTGCCGTGGCCGGGCGCCCCGGCCCCCGCCTCGACGACGAACGCGCCGTGCGTCTGCCAGAGATCGAAGCCCGTCTGCTCGCCCTCGCGCAGACCCTCGCCGGGCGGCGCCTGCTTCTGAAACCGGCGGAGACCGTCGGCGGCGTGCGCGGGGTGGTTCTCCTGCTGCCGGCCGTCGTCGACGTCGGCACCACGCGGGCCGACGCCCTCGAACACAGTGTGTTGCGCACAGTGATCTCGGCCCGGATTGCCGCCACGCCCGCCGATGACACGGGCGGGTCGCCGGCGGCCGGCCGCGACGGGCTCTCCGCCACGGTGGACGCCCTGCTCGCCGCCCGCGCGGCCATCGACGCCCTCTGCGTCGAGTGGCCCGGCTTCGCTGCGCGCCATGCCGCCGCCGTGCGTCGAGAGTTCGAGGTCCGCACGCGACCGGCCCGGGAGACCCCGCGCGAGGCCGCTCTGGAAGACCTGCGCCGGGCGCTCGCGGAGGGTCTCCCCCTGCCCGACCGGGCGGCGGTGCTCGCGCGGCTGCGGGCGTTGCCACACAAGGGACCCGCGCGACCGGGGTTTCTGCTCTGGGGAGAGGCGCCCGCGGCGACCGATCTGTCCCTGGCCGACGCGGCGATGGCCGCCGCAGACCTCGCCGTCCGACCGCCGGACGGGGACGAGCGGATCGCCCCGCCGCGCGACGCGGTCGAACGCATCTTCTTGCCGAAGACGGAAGAGATCGAACCGCTGCCGATGCACACCTTCGAGAAGATCGAGACGCTCGAGGCCTTCAAGGGCGGCCTGCGCAAACTCGACGGCGACGATGAGCTCGAGGAGCACCTCGAGGCCCTGAGCGAAGTGGATCTTCGGCAGGTGCTGCGCGGCGGCGACGACGTGCATGGCATCTATCGCGCCGACGTCGACCTCAGCTCGGACATCCCGGATGTGTCGCGCGCGGGCACCGACGAGCGGGGCATCCCCTACGACGAGTGGGACGCCCGGCGGGGAGTCTATCGCTCGCACTGGACCACCGTGTACCCGGTCGTCGCGACGACGCGCGCGCCCGGCAGTGGCGCCGAGGCCGCGCGCCGCAACGGGCGGACGATCCGGACGCTGCTGCGCCGCCTGGAGGCCGAACGAACCCGATTCGCCCACGTTGATCGGCAGCTGGAAGGCGACGACGTGGACCTAGACGCACTCGTCGACGAGCACGGCCTGCGCCAGAGCGGTCACGACGCGCCGGGCCGTGTCTATGTGCGGCGCGAACGCCGACAGCGCGACGTCGCGACGACACTCCTGCTCGACATCAGCCTGTCGGCACAGTCGTGGGTCGAGAATCGCTGCGTCCTCGACGTCAGCCGGGACGCCGCCGTCGTGCTCGGCGAGGTGGCGGCGAAGCTCGGGGACGCGCTGGAAATCCTGGCCTTCGCGAGCAACACCCGGAACCTGTGTCGAGTGTTCACGCTCAAGGCCTTCGACGACCCGTGGTTCGCGGTGCGCGACCGCCTCGGCGCCCTGGCCCCCCAAGGCTACACCCGCGTCGGCCCCGCGCTGCGCCACGCGACGGCGGGTCTGCGCGGACGCCCGGAGCGCCATCGGATGCTGATGCTCGTCACCGACGGCAAACCGACGGACTACGACCGCTATGAAGGCGCCTATGGCATCGCGGACGTTCGACAGGCGGTGCGCGAGGCGGCGCGGGACGGCATCGTCGTGCACGCGCTCGGCATCGATCCGCGGGCCCGCGGCGCGCTGCCGGCGATGTTCGGCCCGGGCGGTTGGGAGGTCGTGCGGCACGTCGGCGAGCTGCCGGCCGCAGTGACCACGGCCTACGGCAAGCTCAGAAGCTGAGCCGGTCCGTGCCCACCGGGCGACGGCGCCGACGCCGGGCGACGGCGAGAGCGAGCAGCACGAACGGGAGCACCGCGAGGCTCCCGGAGGACGACGAACCGGGGACCGCCATGCAGCCCGCCCGTCCGTCGAGGGCGGCCTGCCGCGTGCGCGGGCCGGCCCCGGTGAGATCCGCGGGCGCTGACCCGGCGGGCCTGAGGGCGTCCGGCGCGTCGGGGTCCGGGGCGGGTTCGGGTTCGACCGGCTCGTTCGCCTCCGCGCCGGGTCGTGCGGGCGGGCCTGCATCGAGATCGCCCGGCGGCAACTCCGGCTCGGGCTCCGGCTCGGGCTCGACGGGCCCGCCGTCGTCACGCGCGGGCAGTGTATCGATGATCGCGCTCGCCCCCGCCGACGTCTGTACCCAGACCGGCCGGGGTGTCCAGGGCGGGCCCTCTGTGAGCGCGGCGACCTCGCCGGCGGGCACGGTCGCGACGGCGTCGAAGTCGAAGTGCCAGGCCGCCATGACGTCGGCGTTCGGGACGTGCCGCCGGTGCGTCCCGTCGACCACCCACACCTCGGGCGCGCCGTCGTCGCTGCGGATGAGGCGCGGAGCGGCCGGGAAGTCATCGCTCTCGGCCCGGGCGTCGACCTCGGCCGTCGGCGCCGGCAGGGCGTCGAAGAAGGGATCGAGGCGCCAGGGACCCGCGTCGACGAGCAGCCGACGCTGCCCCGGCGGCGGTGTCGGCGCGCACTCGAGCGTCGCGGGACTGCCATCGAGCTCGGCGTTCGCGCCCCCGGCCGCGCCGATGGCATAAGCGTGCACGGGGTGCGGCGCGCCGTCGAACAGACTGAACGGGGGCGCAAAAGCGAAGCCGTGCTCGCAGCTCCCGAGGGGGCCGCACAGGTCGTCGCGGCGGTCGTCGGCCCGCACGGAGACACCGGGTGCCGCCCCGCCCGCCGGGCCGCCGAAGTACAGATGAACGTCGAGGGGCGCCGCGGCGTCGTCGGGATCCTGCGCCCACCCCCGCGCGGCGTCGCAGCCGGCCGCCTCGAGGTTGCCCTGCGGCGGTGCGTCCGGCGGCTCGACCTCGACGGACCAGAAGTCGAGACCCGTCTCGTCGATCACCGTCTGCAGACTGTCGTTGTAGCTCGCGTAGCGCTGGTTCCAGCAGCCGTAGTCGGGCCGGCAACCGTTGTAGTAATGCGTGACCGTGCGGATCCACTGATCGCGCAGCGTCGCGTCGTGGATGTCGAAGTTCTGGAGCCAGATGAGCGCCCGCTCCTCGTTCTCGGCGTTGCGCGTGTATTGCGAGCGGAACGTCATGTTCACGACGTAGTCGATGGCATGGCTGACGTTGCCGGCCACCAACAAGACATCCCGCCCGTAGCGACCGAGCGTGTCGTCGAACGTGCCGGCGTCGAACTGAAACATGCCGAGGCCGCCTTGACGATCGGCGCAGGGACCGTCGGCCGATCCGGCGATCACCGGCCCGCCGCCGCAATCCGCGCTGTCCGGTCCCTGACAGGCCCACTGCGCCTCGGACCAACAGTGGGCGAGGCCCGTCTCGGCGTGCGCGATGCCGCCGAGCAAGTACCCGGTGCGCGTCAGGCCCCGCGCGGCCGCGGCGTCGCGGATTTGGGCGTACCGTGCCATGCGCTGCTCGCGATTGAGGGCGGCCTGCACCGTCTCGAGCGCAGGCAGCGCGCGGCCCTCCGGTTCGGGTGCAGGGTACTCACACCCGGGGAGTATCGACGCGAGCGCGGCGACCGCGGCCACGACGCCGGCCCGGCGCTGGCTCGGACGACGGCGGCGGTGGCGCGGGAGCCCGAGTGTCAGCAGCAAGAGTGCCCCCGCCCCCGGCCCCGCGGCCCCCGGACGCTGCGTGCAGCCGCCCCCACCCTCGAAGGCGGCGTGTGTCGTGCGAAGTCCCGGCCCCTCGGGGCGCGGCACCCCGGCGTCGAAAACGCCGTCCGGCAGCGGCGACGGCGGCGTCGACCCCTCCGGGGCATCACCGTCGGGGGGCGTGGCGTTCACGGGCGGGCGGTCGTGACCTGCATCCGCCCACGGCGCGCCCCCATCGGGCTCCGTCGGCGCAGGCGGATCGGGCGGCCCCGCCGTGGCGTCCGCTTCGCCCTCCACGGGCGTCACGGCGGCGTCCGGCGTTTCCGGCGTCACGGGCGGGTCCGGCGTCTCGGGCGGACCCGGCGGGGGCGGCACGTGCGGCCGGATGCGCACCGCGTCGACCAGGATGTGTTGATCGCCCGGCACGTTGCCATCGTAGTTGTCGAAGACCTCGACGGCCTGCGCCTCGCCGGCGCCGAAGGAGTACACCCCGAGCGGCTGCCACCCGTCGACGGCGCTCTGATCGACGATCACATCGTCGGCCCCGCCCGGGTGACGCACCGTGTACCGCGTCCGCGGCCAGATCCCGTAGGCGCCGCCCGTGCGGACCTCGACTTCGTAATCGCCGGGCACGGAGACGTGCAGCGACCAGCGCGCCCAGTTGTCCGGCTCCGCGGCGGCGAAGGCGTTCGTCCAGCGCAGGCGCCCGCCCTCGCCCTGACCGTCGACGATGCGCCAGTAGTTCGACGGCCCGAACGCCCGGAAACAGGTGCTCGCGTCGTCGACGACCCCGCCCTCCGCCGGCAGGGGCTCGCAGGGGAGCCCGACACACGGGCCGCCCCCCGGGCCACCGCCCCACCACTCCCAGTGCCAGTCCTCGCTCGGCACGGTCCGCTCGAAGCCGTACGCCGCGCCGTTGGCGTTGAGCCAGCGCAGGACGCCGCCCGCCGCCGTGTTCAGGTCGAGGGCGTGTCCGCTCTGATGGTTCGAGAACCCGGGCCGCGCCGCGAGGTTGCAGTTGTTGCAGTTGCAGTTCTGGTAGCAGTTCCAGAAGTACGTCTGCTCGTCCATCGTGCGAAAACCGCTGGAAATGCGGATGTTCACGCCGTCGTTCGCCGCCGCCGCCTGCATGACGATGTACGCGTTGGCCGTCTCGCGTTCGACCGGCTCGCCATCGACGCTCACGACCGTGATGTCGAAGGGCTCGCCCTGCACGTACCCCGTGTCCGTGCGTTCGCTACAGTCGTAGACCGCCTGCTCGATGGTCTCGAGATCCGGGGGTCGCACGAAGTCCCGGCCGTCGTCCGGGTCGGGACCGGGCGCGCCCGGGTAGGTGCAGCCGACGAAGGCCAGGGCGATGAGCCCGAGACGGACCGATGCGCTCATTCTACAGTCTCCTCATCACACATCGTCGCCCGGGTACACGCTTCGCCGGGACCGCACGGCGACTGCGCATCGACGTGGGTGAACGCACGGTCCATGTCGCACGCGAACGCATCGTAGACCGCCGCATTGCGAATGCGGAGCATGGCCTCGTCGTTCCGACGCAGCGAGTCGCGCGTGTAGTTGTGCGAGCCGGCGTAGACCGTCTTGCGCCCGCCCTCGTCGATCAACATGTATTTCGAATGACTCGTCACGTGGCGGCTCTGGCGACAAAAGACCTTCTGGTTGGTCCTGCGCAGCGCCCGCATCACCTTCGGGCTCGGCAGGGTGCCTCCGTGGAACGTCCCCATCAGAACGTCGACCCGGCAACCGGCGTTCCGTTTGCGACGCAGCGCGTGGTAGACCGCGCGGCGATCCTTGTTGAAGAACGCGACGTGGACGCGAATCGTGCTCGGGTTCTCGGGCGAACCGCAGTCGACGCCGCGAATCGCCTTCGCGACGGGGTCGTCCGCCCGCGGGAAGAAGAAGGCCGTCACCGTCCCGTCGTCGCGGCGCCACTTGCGCGTCTGTTGATAGAGCGTGCGCGTCTGTCGTCGCAGGGCCTGCCAGTAGGCCTCGAAGTGATCGTAAAGCCGCTTCTGGTCTCGCACGATCACCAGATGATTGAAGCGATGGTCCTGACTCTCCACGAAGTTCTGCGAGCCGTGCGCGACGATGTGCTTCCCGCCCTCGTTCGCGAGTTCGGACACCAGCAGGAACTTGTTGTGGTTGATCTTGTCGCCGATGCACCCGCCGTTCGAGCAGATCGTGAGCTTGTCCTCGCCGACGGCGGCCTTCAGCGCGGCGAGGGGCGTGTTGCGCTGATTCTTGGCCTTGCCGTCCTTCACGACGCGCAGATCGCCCGTCTTCCGCGCCTCATCGAGCGCGGCGACGTAGTCGTCTTCGTGGATCTGGAACATCGCGAGGCGCAGTTCGGCGTCCGGCGCGGCGCCCCGCAGGAGCGCCTTGTACCGATCCCGGATGGCGGTGCTCTTGCGCGCATTCGCGACGTCGTTGAACACCACCTCGATGAAGTTCGAGTCGTCCGTCTCGTCCGGGGGCGTCACCGCGCAGACGGCCTGTTTGGGTGAATCCGGAGAGACGTCGGGCACGACCTGGTCGTCCTCCGACTCGACGTCGAACGTGGCCTCCGTCAGGCCCGCGGCGTCCTCCGCGTCGGCCTCGGGGCCGCCACAGACCCCCCACCGGGCCTCGAGCAGCCCGCCGCGCCCGTCCTCGGCGCAGAACGCCATCGCCGCCTCGGTACACTGGAAGCCCGTGTCGACGAACTTCTCGCGGCGCGCGCCGACACAGGTGGCACAACACTCGAGACAGGGCTCCGTGCGCTGATACAGCGGGACGACGTTCTCGCAGGCCGGCTGCGAGAACGAGATGGCCACCGTCTTCCGGTGCTCCCGGCATTGGCGCCACTGCGCCTGACACGTCTGCGCGTCGGGCGCCTCCATGACGAAGCGCGTGTCGTCGCAACAGACGACGGTGCATGTGCCCGGACCGGGGGCGGGTGCATCGCATACGGGAGGGGCGTCCGGCGGGCTCGGCGCGTCGACGCCCGGGGCCGGCTCCGGGTCGGGCTGGCAGTCGGGGTCCGTATCCGGATCACACAACGAGTCTTCATCGCAGATGCCATCCGGCTCGGCGCAGTCGACGCAATCGGGATCCGTGCCCGTCGCGCACGGCTCGGGCTCGTCGCAGAACCCGTCGGGCGTCGCGCAGAGCGGGTCGGCGTCCGCGGCGGGGACGCCGTCGTCGTCGGCATCGGCGCAGTCCGGATCCGTGCCGGCGGCGCAGATGACGCCTTCGTCACAGATGCCGTCGGGCACGCCGCAGTCCGGGTCGCCCGCCGGCCCGAGGGGCACGCAATCCGGATCCGTCCCCGGGGCGCAATGGTCGGGCTCCTGGCAACGACCGTCGGCGATTTCGCAGGCGCCGACGGGGGCCGCCACCGGCACGGCGCCCGCCGGCAACGGCCGCGCGACGTCGGGGGTCGGGCACGCATCCGCCGGCGCACCGGTCTCGCGTCCGCACGCCGCCACGTCGAAGCCCAACGGCCCCGACGCCGCCGGGGTGGCTGCGGGCCCTTCGTCCTCCGGATCGGCCGCCCAGGCGGGGGTGTCGATGGGCGCGAGGGTCGCCGACCCGCCCGTCGGGCCGGCCGCGTCACCGGCCGAGGCGCCCCCCGTCGCACCGGCTTCGCCGCCATCGTCTGCGCCGGGCGAGCAGGCCGCACCGAGCAGCGACAGCAGCAGCAACCGACACGAGAGGGGCAGGCGCACGGGACTTCTCCGGGGGACAAAACGACCACGAACGAACCATCGGCCGGTCGCGCGAACGCTCACGGCGGCTCCAGGATAGACGCGCGGTGCGTGTAGATCACGTCCCATGGACCCGTGGGGTCGTCGGCGGGCGCGCCGAACCCGACCGCCTCGACGCGGGTGTTGCCGAGCCGGAAGACCGTGAACTGCAACCGGCCGTCGTTGTGCGGGTTCGAATAGAGGGGCGTGCCGACGCTGTAGGTCGGGATCGAGATGGCGGCATACGGAGCCGGGCACTGCCATACTTCGCGCTCCGGCGCGTGGTGATTGTGGCCGTGCAGGTGCGCGACGACCGGATACTCGGCGGCGAGCTTCGGTCCGGTGAAGTCCCCCGTGCCGCGTTTGGCGTCGTCGAGAATCTCGCACAACCGGAGATGCTCGTCGTCCGTGTTGTCCGCCGCACCGAAGTGAAAGTGCGAGATCAGCACGATGCGTCGCCGCCGGCTGTCGGTCCGCGTCTCGAGGAACGACCGCAGAAAGCGCAGCGCACGGTGCGGATCGGCGACCCGGAGTCCGTCCTCCGAGGGCATCTGTTGCGCATCGTTGCCGGCTTCGAGGTCCAGCATGACGAACCAGATGTCGTCCCACCGCCAGGCGTAGTGGCCGGTGCCGGCCACGGGGTCGTCGTACACGTCGTCGGGCCCGTTCACACCGCCCGGTCGGAACGGCGTCGAGCGCGCATCGAGGGCGTCGACGACGGGGTGAAAGTGTTCGCCCGGCACGCCGGCCACCCGCGGGAAGTCGTGGTTGCCATACCCGTCGTAGACCGGGATGGCCAGCCGCCCCTCGTCGCCGCAGGCACCGAACGCATCTCGATACGCGCGATACTGGCGGCACGTGGTCGTGCCCGCGGGAATGGACTCGTCACCCGACTGCGTGAGATCACCGGCGATGATGGCCCCGCGGACGTGATCGAACGGCAGACCGGCGCGGGTGACGTCGGGGTCGTCGGGCCAGAGGTGCGCGCGCCAGAACACCGACGGGATCAGCGCGTTGATCGCCGCTCGCATCCGTTCGTTGCCGTCGATGTGGAAGCCGCGGACGCTGCCGCACCCGGCCTTCGCCTCCGTCGCGTGCGTGTCTGCGAAGGCGACGAAGGTGATGTCCCGGTCGTCCTGTGTCTCGGGGCTCGACCACCACTGCATCGGATCGAACGTGCAGGCCCGAACCTCGGTCGGCAACGAACAGGCGCCCCGGATGCAGAGTTCGTCGACACCGCAGCGGACGCCGCAGCCGCCGCAGTTCTCCGCGTCCGTGAAACCGAGGGTGCACTCCCCGGAAGCCGCGTTCCCCGGACAACACAGCGCGGCGAACAGACCGCACGTGTCCGGATCACAGCGGGTGCAGAACGGGGCGCCCCCTTCGGGTCCGGGCAGGCAGCGTTCGTCGGGGCCGCAGGCGCTGCAATCGTCGACGGGCGGCGGGCGCGCCGCGTCCGGGGTCGGCACGGCACCGGCATCACGCCAGGCCTCGGCGCCGTCGTCCTCGCCGCCTTCACCGCCCCCACCGTTCTCCGCAATCGCGCCGCCGGCACCGGAGTCGGGCAACGCAGGCTTCGGCGGCTGCGCGTCGACCCGGACCGCCCCGGGGACCCCGGCATCGAGGACCGGTTCTGAAGCGCCAGACCCGGCCTCCCGACCCCGCGACGGCTCCACGGCCGCATCGCGCGCCATGGCCGGGCCGCTGAAGGCGGCGTCGGTCGCCCCCGTCAGGTCGGTCGCGCCGCCCGAGCCGTCCGGGTCGCGGTCTGCAGCCGATTCGGGTGTCGCGCAGGCCGCCACGAGGGCGAGTCCGACGAAGGCGGACGCAAACGACACGGGACGTGACATGCGGGTCAACGGCTCCTCCTCCGGGCGCGGGTCGCGCCGACGTGGCACGGGAGAGCCGGCACGTTGCAAGACCGGGACCAGACCCCGAACGTCCGCCGGCACCCGGTCCGGGACCGCGAGACCCCACCGAGCCGCCCGTGCGCCGGGGGACACTCGACCCCACGGGGCCCGTCGACCGCCCCGAACGCGCTGCTCAGAAGTTCGACACGACCGGCGCGCAGGTCGAGACCCCCGCGCCCACGATCCGGCGCCCCGTCTCCTCCACGGCCACCACCGTTCGGCCCGTGACCGGGTCGAATCGGAGGACGCGGGACGCGACCCCACCGGCACCGTCGGACTCGCTGATGAACACGAAGAACTGCCCGCCCCAGTGGGCGAACGCCCAGCCCGCAGGCTGCCCGCGCAGGCCCGGCAGAGGCCACTCCTGCTCCACGAAGGCGTCGGACTTGTCGATGCGCGCGACGCTGCTGTTCGGCCCCGGCCAGTAGGCCCAGAGCTCTCCGTTGCCATTGCCGGTCAGCTCGGCGCCGTAGTCGTGGGCGGGCAGCACCCCCACCTCCGTCACACCGCTTGCGCGGGCGTCGACCGTCCCGAGGCGCCCGAGTTCGATGGCGTCGACCGGGCCGCCGGCGACGTGCAGGGTTTCGGACTGCGTGTCTTCCCCGTCGCTCACGAAGGCCATGCCGAAGAGCTGAAAGCCCCCGTCGCCGGGCGGAAACGGTGAGCGCTGGCAAGCCGCCGTGGCCGTGTCCACCCAGAAGATCTCGCCCGAGCCGAAGAGCACCCAGGCGCGGGCCTGTCGGTCGACCGCCATGGAGAACGGTGTCGCGGTGCCCTCGCCGAAGTCCGGCCAGATGGGCCCGGCGGGACAGTCGAGGCGGCCGACCCGCGCGAAGTCCGACGTCCGCGGGTCGAAGCTGAGCAGTGTGTTCTCGGCGTCGACGACGTAGATGAGCTCGGAACCGGTCGCGCAGTCCGTCACACACTTGCCGTTGGCGCAGCCACTTTCGCAGTCCGCGATCTTCTCACCCCGGGCGCCGTCGACGCCGCAGGCGAAGAGCGCGCTGCCCTCGCAGACCGCGACTTCGCCCGGACTGCAGGCCGCGCAGCCGACCCCGGGCACGCAGGCGGCCGTCGCGGCGCAGACCTGCACCTGCACGAACTCCCCGCCCTGACAGACCGAGTAGGCGCTGCCCGCGCAGGTGCCCGACCCCTCGACGCAGCCCGTCCCCACCGCCGCGTCGAGCCCGACGCTTTGCGGGTCGTCGTCGGCGGGCGCATCCGTACACGCTGCAATGGCGAGTCCGAGCCCGGCGACGAGCGCGCAGGCCGCGGTCACGGGAAGGCGAGGGCGGAGGGGTCGATGGGTGCGGCGCATCGCCGAAATCTCTCGCACGGCCGCGGTCGGGGCAAGGGGGGTGTCTCTGACCCTACTCCCCCACCCCGGTCACCCGCCGCACGCCCGTCCGGAGGCCGTTTGCGCTGGCCGTTCCGCCGAACCGCGGGCGCGAGAGGACGAGCCAACGCTTGACGTCGCCCTCGACGAGGCAGAGGTCGCCGGTGTCGACGGGGAAGCCCGCACCGGCGATCTGGATCGGCGGCGCGTCGGGCGGGCGGGAGGCGAGCAGGGTGTAGCCGTCGAGGGGAAGCGGCGCGCCGGCGACGTCGAAGAGGGTCGCCATGACATCGACGTGGGCGGAGCGGTCGATCTCGCGAGCCGGAGCCGCTCCGGCCGGCAGGCAGAGGATCAGCGGCACCTCGACGCGAACGCGGTGAAACCGGTTCGTGCCATGGCCGAGCTGTCCGTCCTCCCAGAACGCCTCGCCGTGGTCACCGACAATGGCGATGAACGTCTCGGGCCCCTGCGCGGCGAGCACCCGGCCGAGCTGGCGGTCGACCCACCGCACGGCGTTCAGATACCGCGCGCGGATGGCATCGGCCCTGTGTCGCATCCGGTCGCCACCGAAGAGGTCGGCGAAGTCCGGTCGCGCGTGGCGGCCGTAGGGGGTGAAGTCCGGCGGGGCGTCGTAGTCGAAGTGCGTGGCGTCGAAGAACAGAAAGCCGAACGCCGGCGCACGTCCGGTGCGCGCGAGCGCAAAGTCGGCGATGAGACTGTCGCGCACGGCGGCCGAGGGGTGGTCCGGCTCGTGGTAGGCCTCGAGCTGATCGACCATCAGCGCGGCACCGTTCCAGGCCCGCAGCGCCGAGGCGGATGCCCCCCAGGTGTGATAGCCGTTGTGTCGAAGCGTCGAGAGCGTGAGGGCCGGGACGGGCGGCTGCGCCTCGGCGAAGGGGATGAACCGGTGCGCGTCGAGACCGTAGATCAGCGAGAAGATGCCCTGCTCCGTCGAGGTCCCGCTCGCGAAGTGTTGCCGGGAGACCAGACAGCCCCGCTCGGCCGCGTAGCGGCTCACGATGGGCATGTGTTCGGGCGTGAACGCGTCGGCCCGGAGGGACTCGACGGCAACGAGCAGGATGTCGGGTTTCGACCGCATCGTGGGGGGCCCGCCCGCCGGAAACGCCGGCACCGGGACGTCGAGCGGGCCGGGGGGCACGGCCCCGAACAGGGGCTCGAAGAGGGTGAGGGCGCGGGCCATGCCCGTTTCGGGCGCGAACGCGGTCTGCCCGGCCGCGGCGAAAACGAGGGCGGCGAAGAGGCCGGCGGAGGCGACCCGCCGCGGCCACGGCCCCGGCGTCGGTCGGGTCTTCATGAACCGAACGACCGCCCCGGTGAGTGTGAGGAAGAACGCCAGACACACCCCGCCGACGAGCAGAAAGACCCCCGCGCCGAGGTGCATCTCGCGGTTGGGCTCGGCGTTGTCGAGCGCCCGCTGCACGATGGGCCAATAGAGGTGCAGTCCCTGGGCGGCGGCCACCTGCAGGTCGATGAGGTGCAAGCTCCAGGTGAGCCCGCCGGCGAAAACGAGGCCCGCCGCCGCCGCACGCGGCCAACCGAGTCGCGCCATCGCGCGGGCGAGGGCACCGGTGCCGACCGCCAGGAAGACCGACAGCGCGAGACCCCAGGCGAAAGCCGCGACGAGGTCGACGGTGGACGTCGTGACCTCGAACGTCTGCAAAAGTCGCGGCAGCGTCCAGGCCTGGATTGCGAAATGGGCCGCCGCGAGCACGGCCGTCGCACGCCAGAGCGCGCCCTCGACGCCGGGTGTCATCGACGGCGCGGCCGGCGGCGGGGCGCAGTGGCGAGGGACCTGGGGGTGGGTCGCGACATGCCCGAAGCCTCGCCCAGGCCCGCGCGCGAGGCAAGGCCGGGGCGTTCGGCCACCAGCGTTTTCACGGCGACCGTTTGCGGACATGATGCGCGGGTGCCCGAGACGTGCTCCGCCCCCGAGGAGAAAAGCCCGTGACCTCTGCCTTCCGACCCATTCTGGCTCCGCTGATCGTCGCCCTCGCGGGCGCGCGCCCCGCGCTCGCTCACATTCAGCTCGACGACCCCCCGGCGCGCACGACGCAACAGAAGGACGGCCCGTGCGGCGCGGCGGGCAGCCCCCGTGGTGCGGCGGTCACCGTCTTCGCGCCCGGCGAGACCATCACCGTGCGCTGGCGCGAGACCATCAATCACCCGTCCCACTATCGCATCGCGTTCGACGCGGACGGCGATGACGACTTCGCCGATCCGGCGGACTTCATGGACTTCTCGGGCAATCCGACGGTGCTTCTCGATGCCATCGGGGACCGCGCCGGGGGCGACTACAGTGCGTTGGTGACCCTGCCGGACGTCGTCTGCGAAACCTGTACCCTCCAGCTCGTTCAGGTCATGTACGACAAGCCGCCCTACGGCGACGGCAACGATCTGTACTACCAGTGCGCCGACCTCGCCCTGCGACGCGCAGAAGCGCCCGGGCCCGACGCCTCGCCCGATGAGGCGCCCGAGCCCGACGCGGCGCCCGAGCCCGACGCCGTGCAGCCGGTCGTCCCCGAGGTCCCCGAGCCGGCGCCCGACGAGCTCGCCGACGCGGGCCCCTCGACGGCGCCCCCCGATACCGCCGACGACGACGGGGAGGGCTGTACGGCTCGCCCCGGCACATCGACGCCGGCCGTGTCGGGTCTGTTCGCGGCCGGGCTCGTCGCCGCTGCACTCGCGCGCCGTCGCCGCCGCTGAGCGCGCTCAGCCGCGGACGTCGACCGCACGCAGCGCCAGCACGCCGACGCCGCCGAGGGTGCGGATGGCGACGCGAATCTGATCGCCCGCATCGGGCTGCCAGCGAACGACGAGGCCATCCCCGTCGATGGCCCCGGACGCCGAGGCCCACCGGGTCGAAGCCGAACCGAGCGCGCCGACCACCCGAACCTCGATCGCACCGTCGACCGCGCGTGCCTCGAGTCGCAGATCGGGCGGCGCCCAGAGGGGCAAATCCGTCGAGCGCGTCGCCCGCCGCGGCGCCGTGTCTCGCCACTGATCGATGCCCGGGGTGCGCGGGGGCGCATTCATCGCCTGGTCCGGCGGCGGCGGGTCGACGGGACCGGGCACGAAGACGTCGGGCTCGAGTCCGGCGTCCGGCGGCGGCGGATCGACGGGACCGGGGACGAACACGTCCGGGGACAGACCGGCATCCGGGGGCAGGGGGTCGACCGGGCCGGGGTCGAAGGCATCGGGCGCCAGGCCGAAGTCCGGCGGCGGGGGGTCGACCACCAGGAAGTCCCCCGTCTGGCCGCCGAATCCCGCGTCGGGCGGCAATGGATCGGCCACCATGCCACCGAAGCCCGCGTCGGGCGGCAACGGATCGGCCACCATGCCGCCGAAACCCGCGTCCGGCGGCAGCGGATCGGCCACCATGCCGCCGAAACCCGCGTCCGGCGGCAGCGGATCGGCCACCATGCCGCCGAAGCCGCCGTCCGGGGGCAGCGGGTCGACCACCATGCCACCGATGCCCGTGTCCGGCTCGGGGTCCGGGCTCGGGCTGCCCGCGTCGTCACACGCCGCCGCCGTGACCGCCGCGGCGGCCAGCGAGGCGCCGAGCGCCAGGTGCTTCACCCCCCGGGCGACCCGGCGCACGCCGCCGGCCACCCCCCGAGCGGCCCGAGCCTCCCGCGCCGCCGCGGCCATGTCGGCGAAGAGTTCGTCGAGTTCGGCGTGCCGAACGTGGTCGGCGGCCGCAATCCGCAGCCCGAGCAGGGCCGTATCGCGCGTCAGGGCCTCGGCGCCGTCGGCCGTGTCGAGGGTCGCCGCGCGGGCGAGGGTCAGCGCTTCGTCGAGGAAGTCCGCCGTCTCGAGGGCAATCGCCCGCGTCAGCGCGCGGCACCGGCGCCGGAAGCCGTCGTGCCGCGCCGCGCCGAGCTCCGGATGGAAGTGTTCGAGCACCACCTGCGTGTACCCGAGTCCCATGTAGCGGTTGGCCACCCCCGTCGGATCGAAGTTGCGCTGCCGGAAAGCCGCCGACGTGATGCGGAACAGAAGCTCGGTGCGATCGTCCGCAATGCGGTAGTCGTACCCGAGGTAGCTGCCCGAGAGCCCCCCGCGGGCGGCGAGCGTCGCGGCGAGGGGCGTGCCGGCATAGGGCTCAGCGCGACAGAAGTTGACCGGGTGGTCGGCGTGTTCGCGGATGAACGCGATGTTCTCGGCGACGTCGTCGAGCCGTGCGTCGGGCTCGAAGATGAGCAGGTTGTAACAGACGAAGATGCCGGCCTCCCGGCAGGCCGCCAGCGCCGCGTCGACGTGCTGCGTCTGCCGCGCCCGGTTCAGATGCAGTGCGCCCATCTCGGAGGCGTTCTCGACCCCGACGTACAGCCGAATGACACCCAGGTCCCGAAGGGAACGGGCCAGCTCCGGGGTGACACAGTCGGGACGACACTTGCCGATGAGACCGATGCGACCGACGCCGCGGGCATCGAGCGACGCGCGGATCGCGCCGAGCCGGGTGAGGGTGTCCTCGGGGCGGGGTTTCAGCAGGTTGTCGTCGTGGAAACAGAACAGGGACGGCCCGCCCTCGCGATGCCAGAGCGTCGCCATCTCGGCGGCGACGTTTTTGGGGCTGCGCTCACGGAACGTGCGACCGCCGCCGTGCCCGCGAGCGTCGCGGAACGTGGACGTGATGGAACAGTAGGTGCACGCCCCCCAACACCCGCGGCTCGCCATGATCGGGATGAAGGGCACGCCGAGGTGGCGGGTGGCGCGGCGGTAGCGCAGGGGCGCCGGCAGCGCGTCGAGCGCGTCGCTCAGGGGCCGGCCCGCCGTGCGCCGCGGGAGGCCGTCGGCCGTGCGCAGCGCCAGACCGGGGAGGTCGTCGAGGGGCGCGCCGCTCGCGAGCGCCTGCAGAAGTTCGAGGAACGTCGCTTCGCCGTCGTTGAAGACGACCGTGTCGAGCCCGTTCTCGGGGAGGAGGACCTCCCGCCACGCCAGCGACGGGAACTGTCCGCCGCAGGTGACGTGCCCCCGAAACCCGCACGCCCGCAGTGCCCGCGCGAGCGCGATGAAGTCGTGTGCCCGGTGCTGGAACTGCATGCTCAGACCCACGACGTGGGGCCGGTGGGCGAGGCAGGCCCGCGCGACGGCGGCCATCTGGTCGAAGTGGTCGTAAGTGACGATGCGGACGGTGTGCCCGGCCCGCTGCGCAACGGCGGCGATCATCCCGACGCCCAGGTTCTCTTCGAAGTCCGCGCCGACGAGGACGATACGCATGGCCGATTCTCCTCCTGCCGATTCCACCTTGAACACCGTGAATCCGACGGGAGGAGACGCTGGCACGTTCGGGCCCGACGGCGCCTTGACGCGGGTCACGCCCTGCCGACGAAGGGCCGGTGCTTGACGCGGATCACGGGATGGCGCGGGCCCGCAGCGCGAAACCCAGGTCGTCGTCGCCGTTGACGTCGCCGCCGAAGTCGAGCCGGTGGAAGAGACCGTCGCCCATGGTGCTCGTGCAGCGCTGGCCATTGGCCTCGCCGGCGAGCGCGCCGGGGCAAGGCCCCCACCCCGCCGCGCCATCCCCCGGGCCCCGGTTGCTGTCGGCCCACCCCATGAACAGGGCGACCGACTGCTGCAGCGCGGCCGCGCGCCCCGGATCGGCCGGGTCGGAGCACTTGAACGCGATCGCGAGGTCGTCGTTGGCGTCGACGTCGCCCTCGAGGTTGATCTTGCGGAACGTGCGGTCGTACCCCGACGACGTGCAGCGCAGGCCGTCGTTGTCCCAGTTGAGCGCGGGCGGGCACTGACCCCAGCTCTGCGTGCCGTCGGGCCCGCGGTTTTCGTCCGCGTATCCCAGGTACACGGCGCAGTGCGTCTGCACGTAGTCCGCCAGGGCCGGCGCGCCGGGGTCGTCACACAGGAAGGCGAACGCCAGGCGGTCGTTGTCGTCGACGTCACCGGCCAGGTCGAGCTGCATGAACAGACCGTCGCGTCGGGTTCCGACACACCGGATGCGGTCGCCGTACCACTTGTCGGCGTTGAAGGGACACTCTCCCCAGGCGTTCGATACGCCCACGGGCCCCCGGTTCTCGTCCGACCAGCCGACGAACCACCGGCAGGCCTGCTGAATGAACGGCCCGCACGCCCCGCCATCGTCGATGACACCGTTGCAGTCGTCGTCCACGCCGTTGCAGGTCTCGGCGGGCTCCGGTCCGCAGCCGTTACAGCGATTGCGCTGACCTTCGTCCACCTGTCCGTCGCAGTCGTCGTCGGCGAAGTTACACACCTCGGCGCCGCCGTTCTGCGCGGTGCAGGCGTACTCGCAGCCGTTCTCCGCGACGCCGTCGAGGTCGACCCGGCCGTCGATGCACGCCTCGAAGACACACTGTCCCGAGACACAGCCGACGATGGCACCGGGCCGCTCGCAGCGCGTTCCGCAGAAGCCGCAGTTCTCCGGATCCGTCTCGCGATCGAACGTTTCGTCGGTCTGCCCGTCGCAGTCGTTGTCGACCCCGTCGCAGGCCTCCACGCCGCCGTTCGAGACGAAACAGCCGAACTCGCACCCGTTCTCGGTCAGGCCGTCGAGATCCGAGAAGCCGCCGAGGCACTCCGTAATGATGCAGCCCCCCTCCAGACACCGACCGACGGCGTTGTCGAGGGCGCACCGGTGGTCACACCGCCCGCAGTTCGCCGGATCCGTCAACAGATCGATGCCTTCGTCGATCTGCAGATCACAGTCGTCGTCGGCCCCGTTGCAGATCTCGACGCCGCCGTTGAAGGGCGTGCACCGATACTCGCAGCCCGTGCCGGGGTCGCCGTCGCCGTCCGCGAACCCGTCCTCGCACCGTTCGACGCGACACGCCCCCGCCACACAGCTCGAGACGGCGTGCAGCAACTCACAGCGGGCGCCACAGGCACCGCAGTGGTCGGGATCGTTGGCGAGGTCGGTCTCTTCGTCGACGGCGCCGTCACAGTCGTTGTCGATGAGATCGCAGCGTTCGAGTCCGTCATTGCTCGGGAAACACCCGTACTCACAACCGTCGGCCGCGTCGCCGTCGACATCGTGCCAACCCGGTTCGCAGGCCCCGCGGCAGGCGGCCCCCTCGCAGACGCCGGCGCGGTGGGGCGACTCGCAGACGACCCCGCAGGCGCCGCAGTTCCGGGCATCCGTCGCGACGTCGTAGCCCTCGTCGACGGCGTCGTCGCAGTCGTTGTCGACCCCGTCGCAGCGTTCGCCGCCGTCGAACCCCTCGTCGACGTCGCCGTCACAGTCGTCGTCGGCCCCGTTGCAGGTCTCGATCGCGTCCGGGCTCGGGAGGCAGAGATACTCGCAGCCGTTGCCGGCGTTGCCGTCGGCATCGTGCCAACCGGCCTCGCATTGGCCCGGGTGACACTCGCCACCGACACAAAGCGCAGCGGCGTTCGGGAATGTGCAGACGCGCCCGCACAGACCGCAGTTCGAGGCATCGATGCCGAGATCGAAGGCCTCGTCGACGGCGCCGTCGCAGTCGTTGTCGAGCAGGTCGCAGGTCGTCTCGTCGGCCTCGTAGGTGCCCGGGTAGGCGCACGCCCAGGTGCCGGACTGGCAGCGCTGGGGGGTGCCCGCGCAGACGCCGCGGTCGAGGCAGGCGGGCAGGTCGACGGGGACCTGCAGCAGCTCGAGCTCGTCGGCCAGGCTGTTGCAGTTGTTGTCCCGGCCGTCACAGCGCTCGGGCGCGCCCGTGTAGACGGTGGCATCGGTATCGTCGCAGTCCGCCCCGAGGCAATCGCCGCCGTCCCCGAAGCCGTCTCCATCTCCATCCCGACAGGGGAGACAGCCCTCGCCCCCGGCCGGAACACACTGTCGACCCCGCGGCGTCACGCGATCCGCCTCGAAGACGTCCGTGCAGACATACCCCTCCGGGCAGAGGCCGTCCGCCGCGCAATCCTCGCCGCAGTACGTGCCGTTGCCAATCTCCAGACAGAGATCCTCGGTGTCGTCGCACTCGCGATCGGTCTGGCAGGGTTTGCAGAGGTCCGGGCGGTCCACGGTGCAGACGTTGATGCGATCGGCGCCGGTATTGCCAATCAGCGTACACTCGTACCCCTCCGGGCAGTCGCCGCAGAGCTGCGTACAGATGCGTCCCGCCTCGAGGCCTTCGATACAGAAGCCCGCGAGACACTCGGCGTCCGCCTCGCACGGCTCGCCGAAACCGCGCGGGCGCGCCCCCGTGTCCGGCTCGTCGACGCGGGCGTCGAGGGGTGGGCGCAGGGCGTCGCCGGCCTCGGCATCCGGGACACCGGCCTCCGCCGACGAACCGGCCGAGATCGCGTCACCGCAGGCGGTCGAGAAGAGAAGCGCGGTCATCGCGGCGGCGCGACGGCCGACGGCGGGGCGTCGGGGGCGGTTCTGCATCCGGCCATCGTAGCACTGGCGCGCCGGAATCGCCTTTTCCGGCGCGGTCAAGTCCGCTAGATCTGCCCGCGTATGTCCACGCGCCCGCCCTCGTCGTCCCCTGCCCCCGCCGCGCCGCCGTCGACCGCCCGCGAGATCGACCCGGAGCTGCGCGAGCTGCGAACCTATACGCTCTTCCGGTCGCTCAACGAGGTGGAGCTCGGGGTGGTCCGCAGCCTGCTCGAGCCCTTCGTGATCGACCGCGCCGGTGGCCTCCTCTTCGACCGCGGTGCTGCGCCGGACGGCGCCTGGCTGGTGCGCCAGGGCACCCTGCGCGTGGAGATTCCCCGCCCGGAGGAGCGTGTCCTGGAGATTGCGCGCCTCGGGCCGGGCACGACGGTCGGCGAGCTGGCGCTGGTCGACCCCGCACCCCGCGGGCTGCGCGTCCGCGCCCTCGAACCCTGCAAGCTCTGGCGGGTGGACGGCGAGCGGTTCCAGGCCCTGCGCCGCCAGGGCAACCCGACGGCCTACCGCATCGTGCGCAACGTGGCCCTGATGATGTGTGACCGCCTGCGCTCCAACAACCTGCTCATCGAGCACGAGCGCCTCACGCAGCGCACGCTCGTGACCGCCGAGCTGAGCCGCACCGCGGCCCCCGCGGAGAGCCCGTCGACGACCTCCATCTGGTTTGCGCTGCGCGGCCTCTTCGGCGCCTGAGAGTCCGCCGCCCGCCAACGGCCACCGACGCCCCCGACGCACCGCCCCCACGGAAAGACCCCGTCGCCATGTCCGGCATCTCCTCGACGCAGCTCTCCAACCTCCCCGTGTTCCAGATGATGTCCCCGAAAGAGCTCGAGGTCCTGGCGCTCGCGCTCTCGGAACGCAAGCTGGTCGCCGGGCAGGAGCTCTATCGCCAGGGCGAACGCGGCTCGACGTGTCACATCGTGCTGCACGGCGCGCTCGTCATCTGCCTCGACGCGAACGGCGAGCGGCGCGAAGTGGGGCTGGCGCTGCCCGGCGAACTGCTCGGCGAGGTCGCCCTGCTCGACGGCGGCCCCCGCTCTGCGACGGTGTGCGCCGGCCCGGACGGCGCCCGCATCGGTGAGCTCAGCAAGGCGGACTTCGACCAGGTCTTCGGAGCGGGCAGCCCGTTCGCCTTCAAGCTCATGGATCTCGTCGCGGGGCGCATGGTGGGCCGAATGCGCGAAGCGATGGACCGCCTCGTGACCGCCGTCGTCGCCGAGGACGAACGGCAGGCGACCGGCACCGGCGCGACCCCGCGGAGCTGAGTCATGTTGATGATGCGCCCCGCCCGCCCGGACGACCTCGACGGTCTGATGGGCCTCGCCTCGAACGCCGGGGTCGGCCTGACGACGCTGCCCCCCGACCGCCGGCTTCTCCGCGATCGCATCCAGCGCTCACAGCACGCCTTCGCGTCGGATCCGGTCAAGGCCGGCGGCGAGGCGTACCTGCTCGTCCTCGAGGACCTCCGCAGCGGCGCCCTCGCCGGGACGTGCGGCATGGTCGCCAAGGTCGGCGGCTTCGAGCCTTTCTACAGCTACAACGTGCAGAACACCGTCCACGAGAGCCCCGAGCTCAACGTGCGGCGTGAGATTCCGACGCTGCACCTCGAGGCCGACCACGCCGGGCCGAGCGAAATCGGCACGCTGTTCCTGTCCGGGGCGTTTCGGGGCGGCGGCAATGGCCGGTTGCTCTCCCTGTCTCGGTTTCTGTTCATGGCGGACCACCCGCAACGGTTCGACGCCCAGGTCATCGCCGAGATGCGCGGCGTGCTGACCCCGGCGGGGGACAGCCCCTTCTGGGAAGCCGTCGGGCGACACTTCTTCGACATGGAGTTCGCCCGCGCCGACGTCCTGAGCGCGGCCGACAAGAAGTTCATCGCCGATCTCATGCCGAAACACCCCATCTACATCCCGATGCTGCCGCCCGACGTGCAGAAGGTCATCGGCGTGGTGCACGTCGAGACGCGGCCGGCGCTGCGGCTGCTCGAGCAGGAGGGGTTCCGCTTCGGCAATCACGTCGACATCTTCGACGCGGGCCCGCTGCTCTCCGCGCCGCGCGAGTCGATCCGCACGATTCGGCAGAGCGTCTGCGCGGTCGTGCACGACATCGTCGCCGAGGTCGGCCTGCCGGAGACGTTCCTGATCAGCAACGCCCGCATCGACTTCCGCTGCTGTCTCGGGCACCTGCGCGTGCTGACGGGGGACGCCGACGGGCGCGGAGCGTCCAAGGTCGAACTCCCGCGCGACCTCGCGCTCGCACTCGGCATCCGGGTCGGGGAGACGATCCGATACTCGCCGGCGCGCGCTTGAACGTCCCCGGCGCCGCGATCGATCCCGGCCCCCAAACGAGACGGAGACACATGCCATGCAAACTGCGTTGATGTGGGGGCAGCTCTTCCTGGGCGCCCTCGTCCTGTATTTCGGCGCGGAGTGGCTGGTCAAGGGCGCCGCCGGCCTGGCCCGCGCGTTCGGCATGCCACCGCTGATCATCGGCCTCACGGTGGTCGCCTACGGCACCTCCGCACCGGAGCTGACCGTCGGGGTGTCCGCGGCCCTGTCGAATCAGGGTGCCATCGCCCTCGGCAACTCCATCGGCTCCAACATCGCCAATCTGGGGCTCATCCTGGGCATGACGGCGCTGATCAGCCCGCCGCGCGTGGACGGCAGCCTCATCCGGCGCGAGCTGCCGGTCCTCGTCCTGACGACGCTGGCGCTCCCGCTGGTGCTGCTCGACGGTGAGATGTCGCGGCTCGACGGCGCGCTGATGATCCTCGTGGCGGTGGTCTATAGCGTGTGGATGATCCGCGCGGCGCGCCGTGATCCCGCCCTGGGCGCAGAGGTGACCGCCGCCGAAGCCGAGGCGGAGGCCGGGGCCGTCGGGGCGGGCGCACCGCCGGTGGAGGGGCGCGGGCGGATGGCTGCCGTGGCGCTCGTCGGCCTCGTTTTGCTCGTCGTGGGCGGCAAGGTCTTCGTCGATGCGGCCGTCGAGATCGCCCGGGCGGCCGGCATGAGCGAGCGCGTCGTCGGGTTGACGATCGTCGCCGTCGGGACGTCGCTGCCGGAGCTGGCCGCGTCCCTCGTGGCCGCGCTGCGGGGGCACAGCGACATCGCGGTCGGCAACGTCATCGGGTCCAACATCTTCAACATCGTCCTGATTCTGGGCGGCTCGGCGCTCGTGCGGCCGTTGTCGGGCGACGTCGGCGCGATGACGCTGGACCTGGCGTTCCTGGGCGGCATGACGCTGCTCGGCGTCGTCTTCATGCGCACCGCCCGGTTCATGCCCCGCATCGAGGGCGCCGTCTTCCTGATGGCCTACGTCTCCTTCCTCATCGCGCTCGTCGTCGGCGGCTGACGCTCTGCACGGCCCCGCGAGACGCTCCCCCATCGACGCGCGGGCTCGGTTGGCCTAGACTCTGGCCGCACGCCCCCCGCCGCGGAGCCCGAAATGCCGACGCCTGCCAAGAAGGACACCCCGACCCAGACGCCGGCCCGCGCGCAGGCGCCCGCCCCCGACGCCGTTCGCGCCCCCGCCGGCCCGGTCACGGCGCCGGCCGCCCAGGGCCAGGCGAGCGCGCAGCGCGCCTACATGGGTGCGCTCGCCCAGGAGAAGGCCCCGGCCGCCAAGGCCGCCGATCCCGCCCAGCAGAGCGCCGGCAAGACGACGGTGCCCAAGGCCCCGGCCAAGATGGGCAGCCTCGAGGCCATCGGGCAGTACCTCGGGTCATTCCAGGTGGCCCGCGGCGAGTTCGCCGACGTCGAGGTCTGGGTGGACGTCCCCATCCCGCAGCTCCCCGGCGCGACGGGCAAGATCGGCCTCAAGGGCACCTACACCTGCGACAAGGCCGGCAAGAAGGAGCTCTCGCTGTCGGTCGACGGCGGCCTCGCCTGGGAGCTCTTCAAGGTGATCCGGGCCTCGGTTCGGTTGCAGACGGCCCTCAAACTGTCCGGGGACGACCTCGGCGCCGCTTTCACCGACGCCCTGAAACAAAACCTCTTCATGGTGTTGCAGACGTCGGGGGTCGACAATCAGGTGCAGGAGCTCGCGCGGCTCGCCAAAGACGGCCCCTCCGCCTGGGAGCTCGCCCAGGCGCTCGTGCCCATCTACGGCACCTACGACGCGGCCAAGATTGCCATCGCGCGGGTCGGCAAAGACAAGGTCCTCGAGTTTCACCGCGCCTACGGGGCGTTCTTTCACAACAACCCGAACGTCGGTTTCGAGTCGAGCGTCGCGGTCGTCGCCGACGCCGAGATCGGCGCGACGACCAAGGGCAAGGGCACCCTCGAAGGGCGCGTCGGCCTCGAGGACGTCGACAACAAAAAGGCCAAGAAATTCGCCGAGGTCGCCGGCGAAGTCATGGTCAGCAACGGCAACAATCTGGCCAAGGTCCGCGTCGCGAAGCGCCGCCGTGAGGGTGGGCAGGACGTCGTGAAGCTCGACCTTTCGGGGCAGTTCTCGGTGCCGCGCTCGCTCGCGAAGGACTCGGGTTCGCGCCTCGCCAACGCACGCGGTCTGTTCCAGTCCGTCAAGGGCCTGTACACCGCCGTCCGCGGCGCGCAGGAAGGCCGCGACATCCCGCAGATTTCCGGCGTCGCCAATGCCCTGCTCTCCGGCTTCGGCACGCTCGGCATCGCCGGCAAACAGGCCGACTTCCTGCAGGGCATCGAGGCGAATTTCACGTGGACGAACGGCACCCTCTCCGCGTGCACCGCCCGCCTGAAGAACATCACCCAGCTCGGCACGGGCACCGGTCAGACGGTCGGCCCCGTCGAGGCGAACGTCCAGTTGGGGACGTTTACCGATGTCTCCAAAGAGTTCGCGGCCGCCGCCGCGGGCTGAGAAAGGTCGGATCGAGAATGACTGGCACCTACGCCCACAAGCTCGTGGGCGAACCCCTCGAATTCGGCGCCGTGAACGGGGGCGAACCCTTCCCCGTCGTGCTCGCGCGCCTCGACGTCTATCGCCCCGCCGGCGGCGAGGCCCTCCCCGCCGTGCACGCCCTGCTCGACGTCGACTACGAGACGTACGTTCGCATGGACGAAGCCGGCGCCTTCGGCTTCTCCCTCTTCTCCGTCGATCCGGCGACGGCGAACGCACAGTTCACCAACGCCCGCGACCTCGAGCTCACGCTGCGCGCCGACGCGGCCCTTCTCCCGGGCGACGCGGCGAGCATGAGCGACGGCGCGCTTCTCGACGCGATGCTCGCCGGCCTCACCGACGATCCCGACCGCTTCCTCGACCCCAACGCCTGGCAATGGCTCAGCGTGTTGCAGGCAGCCACTCCGGGCGGTCCGGCCCTCTCGGGCATCCGCTCGAAGTTTCCGCCCCGCTGACCACCACGCCCGATCGAACACACCCCCGAAAGACACGAACGCAGCCATGACCGCCCACGCGACCGACGCCGAACTCCCCATCCTCGATTTCGTCCTGACGAACTACAAGAACTTCAACGCCCGTGCCACGCGGGACGCGCTGATCGCTTACTGGCGACACATTCAGGGCGGCGGCAAGATGTTCTGGGCGGTCGCCGGCGCGATGTCGTCGGCGCAGCTCGGCATCACGCTCGCCCCGGCCATTCGCGCCGGCCTGATCCACGGCCTGAGCGTCACGGGGGCCAACCTCGAGGAGTCCCTCTTCCGCCTGGTCGCCCACCACGGCTACAAAGACTTCCCCGACTACCGCTACTTCACCAAGGACGACGACACGCGCATCCTCGAGGACCGCATGCGGCGGGTGACGGACACGAGTATCCCCGAGGATGAAGCGTTCCGGGCCGTCGAACAGGTCATCGTCCCGATGTGGACGCAGGCGACGGCCTCGGGCGAGCGCCGGTTCTGGCACGAGTACTTCTACGATCTCATCCAGCAGATCGGGCCGGATAAACACGAGGGCAATCCCGACGAGTGCTGGCTGCTGGCGGCGGCGAAGGCCGGCCTGCCCGTCGTCGTGCCCGGCTGCGAAGACTCCACCTTCGGCAACATCTTCGCCAGTCACGTCAAGCTCGGCGAGTGTTCGGCGTCGATCGTCAAGTCCGGCATCGAATACATGGCGGCCTTCTACGACCAATACAAGGTCCTCTCGGAGGGGGCCGGGGTCGGCTTCTTCCAGATTGGCGGCGGCATCGCGGGGGACTTCCCCATCTGCGTCGTCCCGTCCATCAAGTACGATCTCGCCGAGCCCGTGAAGCCCTGGGCCTACTTCTGCCAGATCTCCGACAGCACGACGTCCTATGGCTCGTACTCGGGCGCGACGCCCAACGAGAAGATCACCTGGGACAAACTGACGCGCGATACGCCGATGTTCGTCATCGAGTCGGACGCGACCATCGTCGCGCCGTTGCTCCTGCGCGCGCTGCTCGAGTGCAAGGCGCACCCCGAGGCCGCCGACGCCCTCATCGCCCGCCGCCTGGGCTGAGCGCCCGACGGCGGGTCGCCCGCCGGTTCACAGGCCGCAGCGCAGGGGGACGGCCGCCGAGTCGACGACGGTGCCGTCGACATTGACGAACGCGAACGTCGCATCGGTCGCCGTCACCGTCACGCGCAGCGCCCCGGCGCGGTCCCGATAGCGGAACTGGGACTCGGGCAGCGGCGTCTCGGCGAAGGTGTGCGTGCGCGCGCCGCCGCTCAGACCGATGATGAAGTACGGCACGCCCTCGACGCTCAGGCGCTCGTAGATGCGGTCCTGACCGCTGACCACGGCATCGATGCCGGCCATCGCGAAAGGCCAGCGCATCGGCACGCCGCCGCCTTCCTCGCCCCGCCACGAGCTCGAGTACGGCGGGTGGTGGAAGACCGCGACCTTGAGACAGGCGGTGCTGCGAGCCACCGCCGCCTGGAACCACTGCCCCTGCACGCTCTCCCAGGTGTTCCCGTCGGGCTCGCGGGCGTCGCTGCTCAGGACGAAGAGGTGCACGACCCCGAGATTGACGTCGTAGTAGCGCTCGTTGCCGGGCAGGGTGAAGAAGTCGAGGAACGGTTGCGCGTTCTCGGTCAGCCAGTCGGCGTCACCGAGCGCCGGCCAGAAACGGTTGTCGTCCGAACCGCCGCCGAAGCTGCCCGCGTACTCGCCGATGAACTCGCCGAAGTACTGACCGACGTTGCGGTCGATGGTGTCGGCGGCCCCGGCGGGCATGTTGTTGTCGCCGGCGGTGACCACGAACGCCGGCTCGAAGGTGCGGATGAGATCGGCGACGACGCCCTCGCCGCGGGTGTTGCCGCCGTAGTCGCTGACCATCGCGAAGACGAGCGGCGTCTCGCGGCAGGTGAGCGTCTCGACGTCCGGGCAGAATGGCACCGCCTCGGCATCGCAGATGCGGCTGCTGTCGACGAGGCAGTCCGCGCGACGCGCGACGCAGCCGTTGCCGATGATGCGCCCCTCGTCGACCCGGCGATCGCAGTCGTCGTCGAGGCCGTTGCACACCTCGGGTACGGGGTCGTCGCAGGCGGGTCCGAGGGCCGCGTCGGGCACCGGCGCCGGCGGGGCGGCGTCGAGCACGGGCAGCGGTGGCCCGGTGTCGAGGAATGGCAGAAAGGCGTCCGCTCGCAACGCGTCGGGCTCGGGGGCCGCGTCCGGGAGCGCGTCGAGGTCGATGAGCGGGCCGCGGTCGGTGTCGCCGCCGAGGTCGACCCCTTGCGGGTTGCACGCGGCGAGGAAGAGCAGCAGGGCGAACGGCGGGGTCGCAGACGAAGGGCGTATGCTGGGCATGACCCCCGCAGCATGCGACCTTCGTGCCAGCGGACGCAAGCGCCCGCGCAGCCTCAGACGGGGAGTCCGAGCAACCAGCCACCGAGCCAGGCGCCAAGCATGCCTGCCACCGGCACCGTCAGGTTGTCATCGATCCGATGGCTGAAGAGCTCGGCGAGGCAGGCGACGAAGGCGGCACACACCCCGACGACGGCGGCGGCGCCCAGCCCCAGCCCCCCGAACGCACCGACGATCGTTGCAGCGAGCGTGCCGACCGCCAGGAACGTGGTGCTGCCCTCGAGGGAGCGCCCGTGCACGAGTTTGGTGCGCCCCCAGCGGCGCCCGATCAGCGCCGCGGCCGGATCGGCGAAGGTCAGAATCGCCACGGCGACGCCGCACACCAACGACGAGGCCGAGAGCGCCAGGATGACCAGCGCCGTCGCGTACCAGGTGCCGGAGTTGACCCGATTCCACTCGTGCGGGTGCGCGACCTTGCCGTAAAGGCGCATGACCCGCTCGTTGAAGGCCGGACTGAACTTGCGGATGATCTCGAGCGTCCAGGCGTAGGCGGCGAACAGGAGCGCCGCGAGGGCCAGCGCGTCGTGCGGCAGCAGGACGAGAATGAGGAGCAGCGCGAACAGGCCCCAGCACACGTGGAAGAGGTTGCGCGCGTAGTTCGTCGGCCGCAGGGCCGGGACGTGGATGCGATACTCGCGCAGGGCGTCCGCGAGGGCTTCGTAGCGGTGCTGCAGGGAGCGATGGACCTGCCGTCGGTGTTCACGCTCCGCCCGCCAGCGCTCGGCGTGGTGCAGGAGGGTCGCCCGCATTTCGGCGACGCGTTCGCGAAGGCCGGCGTGGGGCGCCTCCTCGACGGCCGGCACCGAGGACAGCAGGTGCTCGGCGCGCCCCGCGAGGGCGGCGAGACGCTCGGCGGCGGCCGCCGCGTTCTTCGAGCGGCGTCGCGCCGGGTCGAACTCCTTGAGGATGGCGTGGAGCTCGATGGCGAGGGCTTCGGTACCGGCGGTCAGCAGGGCTGTGGACATCATGCACTCGTTCGGGGTGGGCGGCCGCGGCCGCGTGCCATGCGCCGACGTGTATAGCGGAATCGGATCGCACACGCCAGCGCCCACGCCCGCGCGCGAGCGGCGCTCGGGCCGTCATCGCCGTCACGTCCGGAAGAGCGGTCGCAGCGCATCGAGCGGCAGGCGGTCGCGGACGAAAACGAGCCCCTCCGGCAGGTAGAAAACGGCGGTCTCCGTGCGGACGACCGGTGGCGCGGGCGGATCGAATCGGGCGAGGTCGAAGTGCCGGTGGATCTCGGCCCGCAGGCGGCGGGCGAGGATGGTGAGGTCGCCGTAGCCGAAGACGCCCATCGCCGTGCGCGTGCAGCGCGTGAAGGCGTAGGCGTTGCGACAGAGGAATGGCCGCACGGCATGAACGCTGCACGCGCCCTGCCCGTCGAGGAAGGGGCACGGACGCGCGTCGGTGAACTGCTGCGCGGCCAGCGCCGGCGGGCTGCGCAGCCCGGCCCGGCGGAGGCGGTTCAGGTAGGCGACCTCGGCCTCCAGTCGTCGGGCGAACGCCGGCCGGGTGAAGCGGTCCTCGTCGGAGAACCAGAGTCGCAGCAGCTCGACGACGCCGACGAGCAGAGGCTGATGGCAGCAGGTGCTGCACCCCGCCGCGCAGGCCGGCGCGCGCCCCGCGAGCGCTTCGTCGAGCAGGGTGCCGAGGACCGCGTCGTAGCGGGCAAGCGCGGCGGGCAGGGTCAGGTCCGGGAGCGCGGCGCAAAACGCCTCGACCGTCTCGAGGGCGCGCTCCGCGGTGAGCGGGCTCTGTAACGGACTCGCGGACATCCGAGGCGCGCCCGAACGTGAACCCGCGCCTCAGATCACCACGCCCGGCTCGGTCTCCGGGCGCAGGCGGCTCTTGATGGCGCGCAGGATGTCGAAGCGGGTGATGGCGCCGACGAGCATGTCGCCCTCGACGACGGGCAGTCGACGGAACTGACCCCGCAGAAAGATGCCCGCCGCGAAATAGACGTCCATGTCCGGTTTGACCGTCTCGACGTTGCGGGTCATGTAGTCGGCCACGGTGCCGTGCGGTGCCTGATGATCGAAGCCCTGCGCGAGCAGGCGCAGGCAGTCCTTCTCCGAGATGATGCCCACCAGACGCCCCGCGGCGTCCACCACCGGTGCGCCGGTGACGCGCCGTTCGAGCAGGAACTCCACCGCGTCGAAGATGTCCGTCTCCGGGCGCAGCGTGTTGACGAAGTGATCCATGTATTCGCGGACCAGGGGCAGGGCGGGCATGACAGCCTCCTCAAGGCAACCTGCCGGCATCATACTCCAATCTGGATCAGGGTGCGCGCCCTTCGCCGAGGGGCAGACCAATCAGGATCCACAGGTTGTATGAGGCGAGCTGCGCCGCCCCCCACCACGTCAGCGCGATGCACTGCCGGGCGTCGGGCAGGCGCTCGCCCCCGGCGAAGTGCCGGACGAGCAAGGCCTGCTGCAGCACGCCGGCGACCACGACCCACTCGCGCAGCACGAGCAGCCCCGTCGCCGCGCCGATCACCGGGAAAATGGCCGAGAAGACGAGCAGCCCGGTGATGATGCGTTTCGCCCCGTCCGCCCCGTGAACGACGGGAAACGTCGGCACGTTGAAGCGGCGATCCCCGTCGATGTCCCGCAGGTCGTACATGACCTCGTACGTCAGCTCGAGCGGGAT
This sequence comes from Myxococcota bacterium, assembly GCA_023150895.1. GTDB lineage: Bacteria > Myxococcota_A > Bradymonadia > UBA7976 > UBA1532 > CAINDO01. The sequence goes on from JAKLJY010000012.1 coordinate 42,627, forward strand.
GAAGAAGAAGATCGAGAGCACGAGCGGCACGACGGGATACGCCCCCTCGAGGCCGAGGCCGAAGAGCGGGTACAGAAACACGCTGTGCGTGAACAGAATCGACGAGCCGAAGTTCTTGAAGAAATAGCGTTCTTTGAGTCGTTTGAAGCCCAACACATTGTAATTGTAGACGATGCCGACGGCCGTGAAGCTGAGGCGCAAGGGCAGCAGCTCCGGGTGCAGCCAGGCACCCGCGGCCAGGCCCGCGACCATCATGCCCCAGCCGAGACCTTCGACCGCGCGCTTGTGGGCCGCGACGGCCTCGGCGCCGGCGATGCCATTGGCGAGATCCTCTTCGAGATCCGTCGCCTTGTTCATCCAGTTCACGATGAACCAGTCCCAGACGGCCACCGCGCCGATGAAGAGCAGCGCCCCCGTGTGCGCACCCTGGAAGATCCACCCGTAGGTGATCGTCGACGCGAAGATGATGGCCAGGATGTGCGGGCGGGCGACGCTCGCCCAGAGGCGCAGGGGCGTCACGGGATGGCGCTTTCGTCGGCCTCGTGCGAGATGACGCGGAGGTCGGTGACCCCGGGCAGCGCGGCCATCTTGTCGCGCACCTCGTCGGCGGTGCAGACCATGACCACGAGCAGATCGGCGGGCGTCAGGCGGCGGCGAACGGCGTCGCGCACCTCGTCGGGGGTGAGGGCCTTCAGCCGCGGGACGTACCCGGCGACGTAGTCGTCCGGGCGGCCGAGCAGGCGGCTCTGCACGATCTGCGAGGCCCGCAGTCCCGGAGTCTCGATGCGGAAGGGGTAGGCGTTGACGAGGTAGTTGCGCGCGAACTCGATCTCGTCGTCGCGCAGGCCCTCGTGGACGAACTTCTCGAACTCCGAGAGCAGAAGCGCGACCGTCTCGGGCGCGTAGGTGCTCGTCGGGGCGGCGTTGAGGAGGTAGTACCCGCCGGCCCGCTCGACGGCGATGCGGGCGTGCGCGCCGTACGACCAGCCGCGCTTGACCCGGACCTCCTCCATCAGGCGAGCCGTGAAGGTGCCGCCGAAGGCCGTCGTCGCCAGTTCGATGGCCTGGTAGTCCGGGTCCGCCGCGTGAAACGCCGGGTGTCCGATGAGGATCTGCGCCTGCGTGCGCTCCGGCTTGTCGATGAGCGCAATGCGGCGGCCGGCCGGGCGGGGCGGCTCGGGGAACCCCCAGGTGTGGGCGCCCGCGGGCAGGGCGTCGAGGGGGGCGAGGAGGCGCGCGGCCGTCTGCGGATCGAGATCGCCGCTCGCCCCGACCAGCAGGTTGTCGCGGGTGTACGTCTGCGCGGCGTGCGAAAGGACCTCGTCGCGCGTGATGGCCGCCACGCCGCTGAGCGTGCCTTGCCCGCCATGCCCGAACGGGTGGCCGGCGTAGAGCAGGCGCCGGAACCAGATGGCCGCCAGCGTGCCGTCGTCGTCGCGATCGGCGAGCAGCTCGGAGGCGACCTCGCGCTTGACCTTGTCGAGCTCGTCCTGGGTGAACGCCGGCTCGGTCAGGACCTCCATCAGCAGCGCCGCGAAGGCCTCGAGGTTGCGCGTCAGCACGGAGCCGCCGACCGTCACGGCGTCGCGCTGCGTGCTCGTGACGAGCTCCGTGCCGAGCGCCTCGACGGCCTCCTCGAGCGCATTGCGGCCCCGTCGGCGCGTGCCGCGCGCCAGCATGCGGTTGGTGACGCCGGTCAGACCGGCGCGGCCGGGGGGATCGAAGGCCGGCCCCGCCTGGAAGTTGCAGAAGAGGTTGGCGAAGGGCAGGCCGTGGTGCTCGACGAGCAGCAGGTGTTCGCGGGTCATGGTCATGGGATACTCGGCAAAGCTCGGTTCGGGCGCGTCGGTTTCAGCGGGTCAGTTCGCCCAGCCGGCGCACGGTCGTGGCGAAATCGGAGAGTTCGTCGGGCCGCTGCCGCAGGAACGCTTCGAGGGCGTCCCGACGGGCCAGCCAGGCGTCGGCGTCGGCGTCCGTGCCGCGCTGGTAGGCCCCGATGGCCACGAGATCGGCGCGGGCCTCTCCGGCGGCGAGCCAGCGACGCAGGCGGCGGGCGGCCTCGCCGTGGGTGGGACTCGCCACCTGGGCCATGCACCGGCTCACGCTGCGCGAGACCGCCACGGCGGGAAATCGCCCGGCCCCGGCGAGCCCCGCGTCGAGGGCGAGGTGCCCGTCGAGCAAGGCGCGGGCCTCTTCGGCCACCGGGTCGTCGACGTCGTCCCCCTCGACCAGGACCGTGTAGAGGGCGGTGAGCGTGCCGTGTGCGTCGTTGCCGGCGCGCTCGATCAGCGCCGACAGGGCCGTCGAAAGCGACGGCGGAAACCCGCGGCGGGTCGCCGGCTCGCCCCGGGACACGCCGACGACCCGCACCGCCCGAGCCACCCGCGTCAGCGAGTCGAGCAGCAACAGCACGTCGCGGCCCTCGCCCCGGAAGTACTCGGCGAGGGCGGTGGCCGTCTCGGCCGCGCGCCACTGGAGCAACGGTGGATCGTCGGCGCGGCTCAGCACCACGACCGTCCGCGCGCGGGCCGAGGGCGACAGGCGGGCGAGCAGCTCGGCGGCCTCCCGGCCCCGCTCGCCGATGAGCGCGAGGACCACGACGTCCGCCGCCGAAGTGGTCGCCACCTGCGCGAGCAGCGTCGTTTTGCCCGCCCCGGGACCGGCCTGCAGCGCGAGCCGCTGCCCGCGCCCGAGCGTGCACAGGGCGTCGATCACCCGCACCCCGAGCGGCAATGCGGTGTCCACCGGCCGGCGGGTCAGCGGATCGGGCCCCGGGCGGTCGACGGGCCAGTGGCGGTCCACCGGGAGGGGCGGGCCACCATCGACCGGCGTCCCGAGACCGTCGAGCACGCGCCCGAGCACCGCCTCCGACGCGTGCAGGGCGGGCTCGGACGCCTCCACCGTCACGGGGGCGCCGGCGGTCAGGCCGCGCATGGCCCCGAGGGGCATCACCGTGGCCTCGAGACCGTCGAACGCCACCACCTCGGCCAGCGTCTCGCCGCCGAGCCTTACCCGTGCGCCCAGGCGTGCGCCCCCCCACGCGACCCGCACGGCGTTGCCGACGACCGCCAGGACACTGCCCGGCGCCGGACTCGCCCCTGCCTCCAGGGCGGCGGTCAGGGCGCGCACGTCGCGCAGCGAGGCGGGAAAGGGTCGGCTCTGCATCGGAGGCGCATGCTGCCCCGCCCCCACGCGCATTGCCAGCGGATCCTCGCCGGGCCGCGACACGCATCTACTGCCAGTCCGGCTCCGTCCGCGGGCCGACCCCGCCGGTGAGCGCCTGCAGCCCCCAGGGGGGCGAAGCGTTGACGAGGTATCCCGCGCGGCATCCGATCCGGACGGGCCGGAACGTCGTGTCGGACTTGTGGGCGGTGAGCGTGTAGTCGCCGGGCGGGACGTTCAGAAAGAGCACCCCACCGTCCGCCGTCGTCTCCGTCAGCGCGCGATCGGGCCAGATGGCGTTGTACCGGGCGAGGTTGAAATACACCGGACCGTCGACGTCCGTCGGCATCGGGTCGAGGCGGACCGTCGCCCCCGGTTCGCCGTGCGTCCCCGGTGTGTCGTCGTAGAGCGAGTTGCCGATCCGCGTCACCGTCGAGGCGATCTGGCACCGCGCGGGATCGGGTGTGATGCGCAGGATGCTCGACATGAGCCGGTACATCGCGGCGTCTGGGGCCTGAAACGTCAGGTGCTCGAGGCCGTCGACCGGGACGACGTGCGTGCCCGTCCGGATGGGCGGGAAGCCTTCGGCGAGCAGCTCGAGCGTGAGGTCGCGGCCGACGGGCACTTCGGGGAACTCGAACGCGCCCCCCTCCCCGGTCGACGAGGTGACCTCGGGTTGTTCCACCCACCGGACCGTCGCCCCCACGATGTCGCCCCCGCCGGCCGTGAAGGTGAAAGCGTGCCCCGAGACCGGGACCGGGGTGGATGCGACCGCGGCGTCGGGGGCGGTGGCGTCAGGGGCCGCGGCGTCCGGGGTCGCGTCGGAGGCGCCGACGTCCGCGTCTGGAATGCCTGGCTCGGTCTCATTCGCTTCGCCGCACGCCGCCGCCCAGAAAACGAACGCCGCCGACGCGCACCGCCGGAGGTTTCGGCGACTCATCGCGACACCCCGGGGAAGACCCGCACCGTGCCGGGCGCCGGCGCAAACGACGCGGCGGAACCACGGACGACCTCGACCTCGCCCACCTGCCAGGCGTGTCCACACAACCGGCAGCGGTGGGCCACGAGCGTCTCCCGCCGCTGCAGGAGCCGGCGCACCGGGCGTTCTTCGAGAATCAGGCCGGCCTCGGCCGGCACCTCGCCATCCGGTGTCACCAGGCGCAGCGCCGGGCGGCCGGCCTCCCAGGTCTCGTAGAGCGCGGGCGCGTCCGCGTGAACGACGGTGCGGGCCGCTTCCCGACCGGCCGGCAAACGACAGCGCGGACAGCGCCGGGTCGCCGCGTGCACGCCGACGTGCACCAGCGTGACCGCCAGCAGCGAGAAGACGAACGTGATGAACTCGACGAGGAACACGGCGGCGATCGGACACCGTCCGCGAAAGAGGGTCAAGGGGGTCGCGATGCACCGACGAATGACCACTATGGTCATATCCTGTGGACATTGCCATTTCGATATTCACGGCAAGCACAAATCAATACATTCAACAAGTTACACGCACGACCCGGCTCGGCATGCCGTTCGCAACTCCCCCAATCGTCACGACAGAACGCCACGAAACACCGAAAGAGAGAGACCCATGAAGACGACCCGCATGACCGCCGCCCTGCTCGCCTCCGCCGTCGCCGCCTGCAACGCGCCCGCCGAAAACACCGCTTCGGCCGACGGCGAGAAGGCCCTGACCCTCGACCAGGCCCGCGACGTCGCCCACTTCCATCGGTCGATCGGCCTCGACAATCCCCGGGCGGTGCCTCGTGTGCGCATCGAGAACCTCGGGCTCGACCTCGACCGCGACCTCGGCGAGACCGACATCGACGGCGACGGCATCCCGATGAACCGCGACCTCTGCCCCGGCACGGCGCCGGGCACGCCGGCGAACGAGCGCGGGTGTGCGGCCGCGCAGCACGACCCGGTCGCCGCCCGCGAGGCCGCGGCCAGCGTGGGCGAGCCCTTGCCCCTGCCCGCCGACGGCCCCTCGGAGGTCCGCGGTTTCACGACCCTCGTCGTCGACCGCGCGTCGAACAACCCGCTCGTCTTCTGGATCCGCGACGAGCTCGTGACCGCCCTCGAGGACGGCTTCGTCGTCCAGGGCTCGCTCGACCTCGAGCTCCCCGGCGGCCAGATGCTGACCTTCGCCGAGGCCAGCCTCGTCTTCGAGCGCACCGCGAACGGCGACATCGACCGCGTCCACGGGACGGCTCGCCTGCCCTTCCCCGGCGCGGGTCTGATGGAGGGCGTCGAGCTCGCGGACCTCGCGCAGGTTCAGGTCGGGTACGACTACGGTCGCAATCTCCAGGACCTCGACGCGCCCGTCCTCGACGACCGTCGCTACCTCTTCTTCAGTTTCTCGACCGGCCTCGAGGCCAGCGCCGGCCCGGTCACCCTGAGCGCGCCGAACGGCCAGTCCGTCACGCTCGTCCTCGACCCCGCCGATCCGATGATCTACTTTCGGGGCAACCTCGGCGGCGTGAGCGGGATCGGGCCGGTCGAAGACATGGGCATCGGCCTGTCCTGGCAGGGGCGCATCCCGTTCGAGCCGCACAATACGTTCGGCATGGACGCGGAGGACGCCGCGGGTTTCCAGGGCAATCTGTACCTGGCCGGCAGCGTCTCGCTGCGCCGCATCCCGCTCAGCATCGACGGCGAGATCGTGCTCGACATCGATCCGCTGGGCAACGGCCGCTCCATGGCCGACCTCGGCGCGGACGACCTCGGTTTCCAGTACGGTGCGAATGGCACGCTGAACCTGGCCGCCGACTTCAGCGTCGTGAGCTTCGAAATGGAGCTCGCCCGCAGCTCGACCATCTACCACGCCAGCCGCGAGGGGGCCTATGCCGTCATCAGCGGTCAGGTGTCTCCCGATCTGGACTGGCTGCCCGAGGGCATGCCCATCCGCGCGGAGCAGGCCCTCGAGGTGGCCGGCAAGATCTCGACGGACTCCGAGGAGAGCTACCTGCGCATGCACGGCGACTACAGCCTCGATCTGTCGGGCCTCGGCGCGCTGAGCGGCCTGGACCTCAGTGAGTTGTTCATGGCCGACGCCACCATCGAGGTCGATCGCGACGGGTTCCACCTCGCTGGGGTGACCCGGACGCAGATCACCCCGCTCATCGGCCTCAACGGCGAGGCGACGGTGACGGCGGATCTCGGCGCCGACATGGACGACTGGCGCGTGACCATCGACGGTCACCTGGTCATCGATGGCATCGACCTCTCGGCCGACGCCCACGCCGAGCTGACGACCGAAGGTCTGTATGTGAACGGTGTGTTCGTGACCCCGATCTCCCGCATCGACCTCCTCGGCCGCATCGACGGCACCGGCGTCGCCCTCGACGGCCGCGCCAGCATCGAGATTCCCATCGTGGCCGGCCGCGAGGTCGCGCAGTGGGTCACCGACGCGGCGGTCTGCGGGTACGAGACGGTCACCGACGGCGCCGTCTGCGGGTACAAGACGGTTCGGGACGCCACGCTCTGCGGGGCGGACTGGGTGGTCGACGGCGCGGTCTGCGGCTCGCGCATCGTCACCGACGGCGCGATCTGCGGGTGGAGCTACGTCACGGACGGCGCGCGCTGTGGCTTCAGCTACGTCACGGACGGCGCTCGGTGCGGGTGGGACGCGGTGGCGAGCTGGTTCTGCGACACGTTCGATGTGTGCGACTACGAGGCCCGGTCCTGCAACGTCGCCAACTCGTGCAACATCGCCAACACCTGCTCGGTCGACCTCGGCTGCAACGTGGCCCGGACGTGCGAGATCGAGGACACCTGCGACCGCGTCGCCACCTGCGAGCAGCGGGTCACGGTTCCGGACTTCAACTACGGCACCGTCCGCGGCGAAGCGAACCTGCACCTCGGCAACGACGGCCTCGCCGTGAGCGTCGACGCGGACTACTGCGTGACCGACGGGGCGTGCACCCCCATCGGCGGCGGCCGGCTCGACCTCTCCTCGACCCCCGAGGTCTGCGTCACCGTCCCCGGCCTCGATCCCGAGTTCTGCGGCCGCTTCTGAGACACGACAACCCGGCATGGCACCCCCCGCGCCCGCTTGGCGGTGTTTCTGTCAAGCGGGCGCGACACGTTCGGGGCCCGGAGCCCGGAGAGCCGCTCCCGAAGCCCTGGCACATCCGATGCAATCCCCGGAATGGCAGAAACCAGATGCCACCGACGGACTTCCGAAAGAAGCCGTCCTTTCCGAGGAGAACACCATGAAGCGCCTGCCCCTGATCCCCCACTTCGTCGCCCTCGCCCTCCCCTTCGCCCTCGTCGCCTGCCAGAGCGGCGATGACACCGCCGGTACATCGAGTACCGCCGATCCCACGGTCACGAGTCTACTCAACGCGGTCGAGAGCGAAGGCGACGAGGTCGGCGAGGCCGAAGCCGTCGGCGCCGGCCTCTGCGGCCAGGACGAGGTCCGCGGGCGCGCCCGCCGCCACGCGGCGGAAGAGGGTGTGATTCCCCCCGACCAGGCCGAGGAGCCCGCCGAGGGTGACGACGCCGGCATGGGCCGTGGTCGGGGCGGCCGCGGCGGGCACGGCGGTCGGGGCGAGGGCCAGGGCCGCGGCGAAGGCCAGGGCCGCGGTGAAGGCCAGGGCCACGGCCGGGGCCACGGGCGCGGCGGCGAGCGTGTCGAACACCTGCTGTTCATCTACGACGTCGACGGCGACGGCACCCTCAGCGAGGCCGAACAGGCCGAGGTCCAGGCCGATCTCGCCGCCCGCTGCGAAGCCCGGCAGGCCGCCCTGCTCGCCGAGTTCGACGCCGACGACGACGGCGCCCTCAGCGAGGCCGAGCTCGAGGCCGCCCGCGCCGCCCACGAGGCGGAGCGCGAGGCCCGGCACGAAGACATGCTCGCCGAGTTCGACACCGACGGTGACGGCGCGCTGAGCCGCGAAGAACACGACGCCGCGCACGAGGCCCGCCGCGCAGAGGCCGAGGCCGCCCGGGCCGCCCTCGAGGCGCAGTTCGACGCCGACGGCGACGGCACGCTCAGCGAGGCCGAGCTCGCGGCCCTGCGCGAAGAACTCCGCGCCCGCATCCGCAGCGGCGAACGCCCGGTGTGACGCTGGGTTCCGCGCCCCGCGCCGTCAGTACGCCGTCGTGCGATACACCGGCTGAAACATCGCCGTGTGTCGCCCACAGACCGGCGACAGTTCACAGGCTTCACACTCGGGCGGACGTTCCTCCCCACATCCCCGCCGCCCGAGTGTGAAGAAGTATCCGTCGATGGCCGCGACGCCGAGGCCCGTCGCGGTGTCGAGCGCCCGCAGTGCGTGCCAGCAGGCCTCGCGCACGTCGTCCTCTTCGGCGGCGCTCACCCACGCCCGCGCCTCGAGACGAGCCCGCAGCCCGGGGTCGTCGACGGCAACACATCCCGTACGCAGACAGCCGCGCATGAGATGATAGTCGACCACCGGCGACAGTGTCTCCGGGTCGAGCAGGGTCAGAAACCGCTCGGGCCGCCGGCTCAGGATCATCAGGAGCAGCACGGCCTTCTTCTGATAGGGGTCCTCGGCATACCCGGGCAGCGTCGCGAGCCGCCGCAGCAGCGCTCTGGCGGGCCGGGGCTCACCGGGTGCGACGGCGGTCGCCAGCAGCGCCGCGAAGCCGCCCCCGGGCAACGCGGCGCCATAGGCCCGGTGCAACTCGACATGACTCGGCAGCGCCGGCAGGGGACACAGCCCGTCGTCGTCGCCCAGAATGCGCGCCAACAGATCGGGTTCGGTCGCCATCCGCGCTGGCCGCAGGACATCGGGATCCGCAGCGGCGGCGCGGGTGAACGCCTGCCAGACGAAGTCCGAGCCCTTCCAGCGACGGCCGCCGGCGGTTGCCCACATCGGCCCCCGGTACCCCCGCTCGTCGGACACCCAGAAGCCATACTGATGCAGCGTCGCGGCGGCGAAGATCTCCAGCGCATGGGGGTCGTCGCGCTCGGGGAACGGGAGCCCCGTGAAGTCCAGCGCCGCGGCCGCCCCGGCGGCGCGCAGGCCCGTCGCGACCCGCGCGATGCGGTCGGCGTCCGGGCGGGCGCGGCGCGACAGCAGTGGCGCCGCACCGAGCCCCCGCAGAACGGTGCGCGCCTGCACGAGGCCGCGTGCGAGGGGATCGACTCCGAGCGCGAGGCCCGCCAGGAAGCCCCCGCACAGCGCATCCCCCGCGCCCGTCGGATCGACGAGCTCACCCGGCCCGAGCGCCGGCACGGGGCGGGCCTCGGCGGTCTCGAAGAGTCGCCCCGGCGTCAGGCGGACGGGCCCGTCGGCATCGGTGATGCACACTGCCGTCCCGGACGGGGGGCCGGTTTCGCCGAAGACCACCTCGGCCTCCAGGCGGTTGCAGAAGAACAGATCCACGTCGGCGGCCAGCGCGGCGACGGCTTCGGGCTCGGCCGCGGTCGCGCCCGGATAGGTGCCCGCGCTGATCCGGCCGGCATACCCCCGCGCCCGGAGCGCGCGGACAATCCCATGGGTGAGCGCGGTGCGCCCGCCGAGCGCAGCGACGTGCCACACGGGCGCGGCGAGCCAGGTGGCCGGCGCGTCGTCCACCGAGAGCGCGGCCTCGGCCCCGGCCTGCGCCGCCGTGTAGGTCGCCCGCCCGAGGGCGTCGTATTCGAGGTCGAACGTCGGCAGCCCGGCGGGGTCGAACACCAGACCACCGGGGTCGAGGCCGGGTCCCGGTCCCTCCGACGCGAAGGCCGCGGCGAGCTCGGCGGGCAGCGGCGACGGCACGCGGGCGAGCAACCCGACCCGGGCCCCGGCCCGCCGTGCGGCGAGGGCCGTGAAGTACCCGGCGCCCCCGAAGCGCAGGATGCGCCCGCCCGGGACGTCGTCCGCCCGCAGCCGGTCGACCGAGGGGCTGCCGACGACGACGACCTCGGGTGTCATGCGAGCGCGCCCGGGCTCTCGTCTTCAGAGGCGCCGTCGTCCTCGACTTCGGCGTCCGGCAGCGGGCGGCCGATGACCACGGTGCGGCCGTCCGGCCGCAGGACCTCGCGCGCGACCCGCACGATGTCTTCCCGCCCCACGGCGGCGTAGCGGTCCGACTGCTGGAAGAGGCGCTTGAAGTCGCCCCCCGAGACCTCCCAGAAGCCGAGCGCGTTCGCCCGCTGCTGCGCCGTCTGCAGGCCGCGCACGAAGCGCGTCTCGAGCTTGTTGCGGGCCTTCTCGAGCTCCGCGTCGGTCAGCCCCTCGTGCATGATGCGTTCGAGTTCGGCGAGCACGACGGCCTCGGCCTCTTCGGCGGTGCGGCCCTCACGCAGCTCGACCGTGATCTCGAACAGACCCCGCTCGCGGAACGGGGGCACGAACGCCGAGAAGCCTGTGGCGATCTCGCCCTCGGTGACGAGCGCCCGCTGCAACCGCGCCGAGTCGCCCTCGGCGAGCGCCTCGTTCAGCAGTTCGAGCACGGGGAAGTCCGGGTGCAGCAGCGACGGCGCCTTGTAGCCGATCAGCAAGCGATCGGCCGTCAGCGAGAGTTCGATCTCCTTGCGCCGAACACCGTGCTGCTCGGGCTCGACGACGTCCTCGGGGGTAGGGATCGCCTGCCGCTCGAGGTGCCCGTAGTATCGCTCCACGAGTCCGAGACAGGCCTCGCGGTCGACATCCCCCGCGATGACCAGCACGGCATTGTTGGGCGAGTAATACGTGCGATAGAACGCGAGACAGTCGGCGAGCGACAGGCCCTCGATGTCGGGCATCCAGCCGATCGTCGGGTGTCCGTAGGGGTGCACCTCGAAGGCCGCATCCCAGAGAACCTCGCTGAGCTTGCCCCCCGGGTCGTTGTCGACCCGCTGCCGCCGCTCGTTGATGACCACCTCGCGCTCGGCTTCGAGCTGTTTCTCGGTGAGGCTCATGTGTTCCATGCGGTCGGCCTCGAGCCGCATGACCGTCTCGAGATGACCGGCGGGGACGTCCTCGTAGTAGAACGTCCAGTCGAGCCACGTCGCGGCGTTGTTGCGCGCCCCGATGCCCTCCAGGATGCGGTCGAACTGCCCTTCCGGCGTGTTCTTCGTCTCCTTGAACATCAGGTGCTCGAAAAGATGGGCGATGCCCGTCTTGCCCGGGCGCTCGTGCCGGCTGCCGACGCGGAACCACGTCTGATAGCTGAACACGGGCGCCTGCGGGTCGACGAGCAGCAGGAGCACGAGCCCGTTGTCGAGGGTGTAGCGCTCGATCGTGGTGCCCGGGCGGGCCTCGTAGGTCTCGAGCAGGCGCATCAGCGCAGCCCGATCTTGGCGCGGGCCTCGTCGATCATGACCTGATGCTCGGCCGGATCGGCCCAGCGGCGGCGACCCTCCTCGGGCAAGAGGTCCACCGGGTCGAAGTAGTAGAAGAGCTGCCCGGGCTTGACACTCGGGGCGGTGTAGATGCTGACGCCCGTCGTGCGGTCGTAGACCTCGTAGCTCGACGCGACGCGCTTGCCGCCGCCGCCCGGGGCGTCGACGATGAGGTTCGGCGTGTTGAAGCCGGCCGTGCTGCCGCGCAGGTTCTTCTCGAGGTCGAGCGCCGTCTGGAGCGTGGTGCGGAGGTCCTCGACGCCCTGCACCAGATCGTGCGCGTAGATGTAATACGGCTGCACGTTGATGTGTCCCATGCGCTTGACGAGCAGCTTCATGGTGTCGAGCGTGTCGTTCACGCCGCGCAGCAGCACCGTCTGGTTGCGCACCGTGACACCGCCCTCGAACAGACGGTTGGTGGCGCGTGCCGTGATGGCGGTGAGCTCGTTGGGGTGGTTGAAGTGCGTGTGCACGACCACCTGCTTGTGCAGGCTACGTCCGAGCGCGGCCATGTCGACGATGGCCCGGTACCAGTCGTCGTCCGTCAGGACCTTCTGCGGCATGACCGCGAGGCCCTTGGTGGCGAACCGGATTCGGCGGATGTTCTTCATGTTCAAGAGGCGCGTGCCGATCTCGCGGATCATGTCGTCGCGCAACTGATAGGCATCCCCGCCGCTGACCACGATGTCTTCGAGCTCAGGCCGCGACTCGATGTATTCGAACGCCGCCGCCCAGCGGTCCCGGTTGGCCTTCAGGCTGAGTTTCTCGACGCCCTCGGTGTCCCCGCCGATGGCATACGACCGCGTGCAGAAGCGGCAATACACGGGGCAGGTGTCGAGGGCGAGGAACAGAGCCTTGTCGCGATAGCGGTGCGTCAGGCCAGGCACGGGCGAGTCGGCCTGCTCGCCGAGACTGTCGAGGCCGAGCTTCGGATGGTCGGGCAGGATGCGCGACCCCACCGGGATGAACTGAATGCGCAGCGGGTCGTTGTAGGGGTCCGTCCAGTCGATGAGGCTCAGCAGGTACGGGCTGACGCGGACGTTCATGGGCGCCCGCTTGAAGCCGACCTCGGCGTCGGCGATGAAGCGCTGCGGAACGAGGCCCTGCACGGCGGCGAGCAGCTTGTCCACGCGAGTGATGGTGTTCTTCGCCTGCCACTTGTGATCGAGGAACGTGGCCTCGTCGATGGCTTCGTAGGCGGGGATGCGCCGCCAGAAGTCGCCCTCCAGGAGCTGCGTGTGCGTGAGCGTGGCGGGGTCGACGGGCGGTTTGACGTGGGACGACATGGTCAATCTCCGGCGCGGGGCGCAGTCGGGCGCCGCTCGCGCAAACGAGGTGAACGAAGAAACGACGAACGGGTGGTGGTTCGAACGAAACGGGCCGCGGGACGCGCTCAGGTCACGTCGGGCTGGTGCAGTACGTTGGTCTTGAACCACATGGGACCGCGAGCGTAGCCCCCGCCACCGCGGGGGTCAAGGCGTGCCCAAAGGCAGCGTCCGTTCGAATCCGACGCCCCGCTCCACGTAACGCCCGGCCGCGTCGAGGCGGACGAACGTCGGCGTCGCGTCGACCCCGAAGAGGCCGCCCGTTCGCGCGCCGCCGTCGAGGGCGATGGGAAACGGAAACGGCGCCGTCCGCGCGCGCAGCCAGGCCCGCACGTCGGCCTCGCGCTCGTCGGTGACGGCCACCACGTCGAGCCCGTGCGTCTCGGCATACGCCGCCAGCGCCGGGAAGCTGGCCTTGCAGGGCTTGCACCACGTCGCCCAGAAGACGAGGACCGCCCCCCGCCCCTGCCCCCCGCCGATCATCGGCAGCGGCTCGTCGAGCGGGCGCCAGGGCAGCTCGCCGGCCGGGTCGCCGATCTCCAGTGGCCGGCGGGCCATGGGGAACGCCGTGGCCGAGAGCCGCAGCGAGAGGGTCTCGCTCCCGCGCACGACCCGCAGGCGACGGACCTGCCCGGGCGCCGAGAAGAACGCCATCTCCCGGAAGCGCCCCGGGCGACTCAGGACCTCGTCGTCGACGGCCGTGACCACGTCGCCGCGCTGCAGACCCGCCCGATCCGCCGGGCCGTCGGGCACGACGGCGCCGATGAGCACCGGGCCCCGACCGACGGGCACGCCCTTCGAGCGGCGCGCGACTGCCGTGGGATCGTCTTCACCCTGATCCTGGTAACTGACCCCGAAGTATCCCGGTCGCGCCTGCTCGACGGCCGCCACCGTCTCCGTCGCGGCGGGGAGTGCCGGCGGCGGCGATGGGATGCGGCCGGCCCTCTCGGGCGCCGGTGGGACGAGCGGCGCGCGTTCGCAGGCTCGCAGCGCCTCCCAGCGCTTGGCCGCGTCCGGGGGCAGGAGATGGGGGGCCGCCAGGCGAGCGTGAAGGTCCCCGATGCGCAGGGTCGCCGCGATCTGCGTGCCGAGCGTGTCGGCCGCCGTCGCCGCGCCCGACTGCTTCGCCGCCATCGCCATCAACAGCTCCTCGAGGCCCGGTTGGTCGCGCGCGGCGGCCGCGAGGCGCTCGACGAAGGCCCCGCGAATCACGCGTTTCTCCGCGGACGTGGCGTTCTTCTTGACTTCGGCGGTGAAGGGACCGGCGAGCCAGCGCCGCGCCCCCGTCGTCGGAGCCGTCCAGAGGTCGCGCCAGGTCTCGGCCGCGAATTCGGCCCGGTCGAGCGCGTCGAGGCGGGCCCCCATCGTCGTCTGATCGGGAATGGCACCAAGACCGTAGGCGTCGGCGATGCGCGCCGCGAAAGCCCGATCGGGGTGGTCGGCCGGTACACGCGCGAGTCCTTCATCCACCAACGCATCGACGGAGATCCGGCGACGCTCGGCCTCGTCGTTCAGCCAGTCCGTCAGGAACACATCACTCGACAGATGCGGCTGATCCGGTGTGTCGTCGCGCAGCATCGCCCAGTCCGAGGCGCCGCCGAGGGAGCCCGTCGCGGCGAGCCCGTCGAGCATGTGGACGAAGTGCCCGACGTCCGTACGCCCGGCCAGCTCGGGGAAACAACCGTAGGCGATCTCCGTGGCGTTCGCGGAGAACGCGCCGCAGGTGTTCGGGCGGTCGAGGGCGACGTCGGCGAACCCGCCGGAAAAACACTGGGACATCCACAGGACGACGCGCACGCCCTCGGGCACGACCGAGAGATCCTCGCGGAACGCGCGTTGCGTCCAGCGTTGGCCCCACAACACGATGCGGGTGTCTCGACCCTGCCCCTCTCCGGCTTTCGGATCGGCCTCGCCGTGGTCGGTGACGGCGATGAACAGCGTGTCGCCCGGTTGCAGCCGCCGGGCGGCCCCGGAGAGCCACTTTCGCAAGGCATTCCGCCGGGCGGGGAAGACCTCGAGCCCGGGGAACTCCGTGTTTTCGAGGGAAAGTCCGGGATCCGTCGGCCCGTCGAGGTGCGTGTCGTGCAGAATCCAGTCGCCGGGAACGGGCGCTTCACGCACCACGGCGCGGTCGGGGCCCGGATCGCGGCCGTCCGCCCAGGACAAGGCGATGCGGTTCGGCGGGACCCCCCGGGCCGTCAGATGCTCTGCCAGCGCCCGGACGTGAACCGCGTGCGAGTGATAGTTGTGGGACGCTTCGCCACCGCCCGCGATCAGCAGGACCTCGAGCGCACCGACCTGCGCAAGGAGTGACCCCACGGGCACGGCGTCAGACCGCCCGGTCGAGGACGCGCAGGGGCGCCGCGGTCGAGGTGCGGGCGCTCGCCGCGTCGACGTCCCGCAGGTAGAGCATGTTGCCCCGCCGGACGGGCTCGTCCCGGGGGCGCAGCGCCCGGGTCTCGAGATCGTAATCGAAGGCGCGCAGGCCGAGCGCGAGCAGGTGGGCGTGCAGGTCCCGGTCGTCGAACGCATACCGCAGGGCCTGCGGTGTCATCTCGAGCAGGAGACCCATCAACTCGGGCGCGCGCAGGACAGTCTCCGCACCGGCCACCACGGCGGCCTCGTACCCCTCGACGTCCACCTTGACGAAGAACGGCCCCGCCGGCCGGTCGGCCAGCAGTGCGTCGAGCGGCGCCACGGGGACCGTGACGGCAGGGCCACCGTGATTGGCGTGTTCCGCCGTCGCGAGCACGTGATTGACGACGTCGAGGCCGGCGGTCATGGCCACCTGCCCGGCAGCGGCGCCCACCGCCACCGCGAACGCCCGCGCCCGGGCATCGAGCCCGTTGAGCACGATGTTGGCGACGAGGGCCCGGTGCGCGGCGGGCACGGGTTCGTAGGCCAGCACGCGCGCCCCGCAGACGCCGGCCGCCAGGACCGTGTACGACCCCACGTTGGCACCGACGTCGACGAAGAGGTCCCCGGGACGCAGCAGGTGGCCGACGAAGGCCATCGACTCGGCCTCGTGCAGGCCGAAGTACAGGTTCCCCGTCGCACCGAAGTCGCCCCGGCGAACGAGCAACCGCGTGTCCCCGACGA
Organism: Myxococcota bacterium; assembly: GCA_023150895.1. Lineage (GTDB taxonomy): Bacteria > Myxococcota_A > Bradymonadia > UBA7976 > UBA1532 > CAINDO01. The sequence continues at coordinate 58,476 of JAKLJY010000012.1, forward strand.
ACGGCACGACGGCGGGCGCCGCCCACAAGCGCGAGCGGACCTGCCAGCGGGCCCAGCGCAGCCACGCGGCGCGGGGGTCGGCGGCCGTCAGGGGGTGGCGCCGAAAGGCCCGCTGCAGACTGCCGAGCCGCTTGAACACGCCCGCACCGGGCCAGCCCGGGCCTCCGCCGTCGGCGCGTCGTGGGGGTCCGGTCCGGTTGTCGGGCATGGGCCGGACGATGGCCGACCGGACCGCATGCCGTCAAGCCCGGCCGCCGGCAGGACTTTGCGCCGGCGCCGCCGCCCGGGGTATCAAGGGGGATGCGCTTCGCTCGCCCCCTGCCGCTCGCCCTCGCCCTCGCCCTCACCGGCGCCCTCACCGCCTGCCAGAGCGCCAATCCGGACCGCGTCCTCGGGGACGCCGCCCCCGCCGCCGACGCCACCCCGCCCCTCCCGGACGCGTCCCCCGACTGCACGGAGGGCGTCGCGTGTGACGATGATGACCTCTGCACGACCGGCGACGTCTGCACCGACGGTCGCTGCAAGGGCGTGCCGCGCAACTGCGCGGACGACGATCCGTGTACCGCCGACGCCTGCGTGCTCGGCACGGGCGAGTGCACGCACGAGCCCGTCACGGGCGTGCCCGAGGGCCCACCGGGCGATCCGAGCTGTTCGGATGGCGACGATCAGGACTGCGACGGCGACACGGACGCCGCCGACCTCGACTGCCGCGCGTGCCGGATCGATGCCGACTGCCCCAACGTCGACCCCTGCCGCACCGTTGCCTGCACGGCGGGTCGCTGCGCCGAAATGCCCGTCGAGGACGGCCGCACGTGCGAGACGGGCGATCCGTGCCGCGAAAAGGGTACCTGCGCCGGCGGCCGCTGCGAGGCGGCGCCGCGTGTCTGCCCCGATCCCGACCCCGAGGACCCCTGCCAGGGCGCCGTCTGTCAACCGGGCTCGGGCGTCTGCGTGCCCGGCCCGGCGGAGGACGGGACCCCCTGCGACGACGGCGACGCGTGCACCGCCGGCGACGCGTGCGCCGCCGGGGTCTGCGGCGGTGCGCCGCGTGACTGTTCCGCGCTCGACGCGGCGTGCGTCGCGGGCACCTGCGAGCCCGAATCCGGCAATTGTCGCGCGGTCGCGGCGGCAGACGGCACCCCCTGTGGCGGCGATCACTGCGTCGCCGACGGGGCCTGTGTTTCCGGGCGCTGCCAAGGGCGCCCCCTCGATTGCGCCGAGCTCGACGGGCAATGTCGCGTCGGGGCCTGCGATGCCGAGACCGGGGCGTGCACGGCCGAGCCCGTCGCCGACGGGACGCCCTGCGACGACGGCGATCCCTGCACGTTTCAGGATGCCTGCGCGGGCGCCGGATGTGTCGGGATGCGCCTCGACTGCACCGTGCTCGACACGCCCTGCCAGGTAGGGCGCTGCGATCCCGACTTCGGCGCGTGCGTCGCCGACGCCTTGCCGGACGGCGCGCCCTGCGACGATGGGGCGAGCTGCACCGGCCCCGACCGCTGCTCGGGCGGCACCTGCGCCGGCCCCGAGGTAATCTGCGAGGGGGTCGACGCGCGCTGCGCCGTCGTCACCTGCGACGAGGCGGCCGGGGGCTGCGTCGCCGCGGCCATTGCGGACGGTCGCGCGTGCGACGACGGCGACCTTTGCAGCGCGGCGGACGCGTGCACCGACGGGACCTGCGCGGGCACGCCACGCACCTGTGAACCGCCCTCCGCCTGTCTCGTCGGCGCCTGCGAGCCGACGAACGGCGCCTGCATCTTCCAACGCGCGTTGCGCGACGAGCCCGAGGGGGCGCCCGGCAGCCCCGCCTGCGGCGATGGCACCGACGACGACTGCGACGGGCTGATCGACGCCGACGATCCGGACTGCCGCGCCTGCGCGCAGGACGCCGACTGCGTCGCCGCGGATCCGTGCGCCCGTTTCGCGTGTGTCGACGGCCGGTGCCGCGCCGACCGGGACGCGCTCGAAGGCGCCGCCTGCGACGATGGCAACCCGTGCACGACGAACGACCTCTGTCGTGATGGGCTTTGTGTCGCCGCCCCCGTCGTGTGTGAGCAGTTCGACACGCCCTGCACGGTCGGTCGGTGCGACCCTGCGGCGGGCGGCTGTATCGTCGAGCATCGACCGGACGGCGCCGTATGTCACGACGGCGACCCCTGCACCATCGGCGACGTCTGCACCGACGGCCTCTGCGCCGGCTCCGCCCGCGACTGCGGCGGGCTCGACGGAGAGTGTGTCGTCGGCGCCTGTGATCCGGTCGACGGGGCCTGCCGCGCCGTCCCGCGGCCGGACGGCGCTCCCTGCACGGACGGCGCCCCCTGCAGCGGCCCCGACGTTTGCAGCGCCGGCACCTGCGCCGGCCCCCCCGTCGCCTGTGAGGCGGGCCCCTGCAAGGTCGGCGTCTGCGACCCGGCGTCCGGGGCGTGCCATGTCGTCCCCGCGGCCGATGGCACCGCCTGCGACGACGCCGATCCCTGCACCGAGGCGGACATTTGCGGGGCGGGCGCCTGCGCGGGCCGCCCGCGTGACTGCGGCGCCCTCGACGGCGCCTGTGTCGTCGGAATCTGTGCCCCCGATACGGGCGAGTGCCGGGCGGTCCCTCGCCCGGATGACACCCCCTGCGACGACGGCAGCCTCTGCACGGCCGACGAAACCTGCCGTGGTGGTTCGTGTGCCGGCACACCGCTGGATTGCACCGAGCTCGACGGGGTGTGTCGCGTCGGGATCTGCGACCCCGCCACGGGCGCCTGCGCCGCCCTGCCCGTCGGCGATGGCACCGCCTGCGATGACGGCGACGCCTGCACCACGACGGACGTCTGTACCGAGGGCCGCTGCGTCGGCGAGGTCGTCGACTGCACCCGCCTCGGCTCGCTCTGCGCCCGCGGCCGGTGCGATGCCGACTCCGGCGCGTGCGTCGCCGAGCCCATCAACGAGGCGGCGGCCTGTGACGACGGCAACCCCTGCACCGCCGACGATGTCTGCGGGGCGGGCGCGTGCACGGGGGCCGGTCTCGATTGCACCGCCCTCGACGGCCCGTGCACGGTCGGTCAGTGCAACGACCAGGGCGGCTGCGTCGCGGTCCCGCGGCTCGACGGCACCGCCTGCGAGACGGGCGATCTCTGCGACGAAACGGGCGTCTGCTCGGCCGGTGTCTGTCAGACCGCGGCGAGGGACTGCAGCGCCCTCGACACCGACTGCGCCCGGGGGACCTGCGATCCCCGCAACGGGGCCTGCGTCGCCGTGCCCGCCCCCGATGCGACCCCATGCGACGACGGCAGCGTGTGTACCGAACTCGACGCCTGCCTCGCCGGGCAGTGCCAAGGTCACCCCAAGAACTGTCTGTTTCTCGACACGCCATGCACGGAGGGCGCCTGCGATCCGGACGTGCCGGGCGGGTGTTACGCCCGCCCCGTCGTCGACGGCATCCCGTGCAGCAGCGGCAATCGGTGTCAGGTCGGCGAGGCGTGCACGGCCGGCGTGTGCCGTGGCACCCCCGCCGAATGCCCCGACCCGCCGCCGGGGAGTTGCCGCGTCGCGGTGTGTGATCCCCTGACGGGGGCGTGCGGGTTCGCCGACAGTCCGGACGGCACCCCGTGCAACGACGGTGCCTTCTGCACGGTCGGCGAGACGTGTCAGGCCGGTGTCTGCGGCGCCGCCCGCCCGCGGGAGTGCAACCCGGCCGGCGAGCCCTGCCGGACGGGGACGTGCGACGAGGCGAACGATCGCTGTGTCGTGCAGAACCGACCCGACAACTCCGGCTGCGAAGACGGTTCGTTCTGTACCGTCGACGACCGCTGCTTCGACGGCGTGTGTCGGGCGCGACGTCCGCGCACGTGCCCGGACGCCAACGCCGGATGTCGGGTCGGGCGCTGCAACGAGGCGGCCGATCGGTGCGATCTCGAAAACGCCTTCGACCTGAAACCGTGCTCCGACGGCTCGCTGTGCACGATCGGCGACCACTGCGAAGGGGGCGCCTGCATTCAGGGCGTCCGCGTCTGCGACTGAGCGCCCCCTTGTCCGTCGGGACCCCCACCCCCGCCGCGGCACCGTCACATGACGTCGTCGTCGTCTCCGATCTGCACATCGGCCGCGGCCGCAACCCCCGGACCGGCCGGTACCACCCCCTCGAGACGTTCTTCCACGACACGGACATCCGCCGTTTCCTGGAGTGGGTCGCCCGGGACGCGGAGCGGCGCGGCCGGCAGCTCAAGGTCGTCTTCAACGGCGACACCTTCGACCTCCTGCGGACCGAGATTCACCCCGTCGAGGGCGAGAGCAGCCGCCGCGAGGCCCGGTTCGGCCTCGATCCGACGCCGGACGTCGTCGCCCGCCAGATGGATGTCATCGTCGCCGGGCACCCCGGCTTCATCGAGGCCCTCGCCGATCTGGTCGCCGCGGGGCACGTCGCGACGATCCTGCCCGGCAATCACGACCTCGAGATCCAGTGGGACGCGGCCCAGAGACCCGTCTTCGAGGCCCTGCGCGAGGTTCTCGCCGCCCGCGGCGGCGTCGACGTGGACGCCGCCGTCGCGCGTCTGACTTTCGAGCCATGGTTCGTGTACGAGCCCGGCCGGCTCTGGATCGAACACGGCTGTCAGTACGACGCGGAGAGCGCATTCCATTATCCCCTCCGGCGGCCGATCGAGCACCGCTTCCCGACCGGCGCCGCCGAAGAGGACCTGCCGATGGGCAGCTTCTTCCAGCGGTATCTCTACAACGCCTTCGGTGCGCTCACCTTTCTCGTCCCCTCGACGCGGGCCAACGCGCGGTATGCCCGGTGGCTGTTGCTCAACCAGCCCCGCCTGCTCTACCGGGTGGCCATGAGTCACCTGCCGTTCATCTGGCAGCTCATGCGCCGCCTCAGCCGCCGCGATGGTGAGACGCGGATGGCCATGGCCGCCGCGCATGCGGTGGAGCTCGACCGTCTCTCGCGGACGTATGACCTCGGGGACGATCTGTTGGCGATCGACGCGGAGAAGGTCACGCTCGGGGCCGACCTCTCGGTCGCGCTCGAAGACTACGGCCGGCGGGCGCTCCGGGCCGCCGGCATGGTCTCCGGCCTCGTGCTCGCGGCGGCCGGCCTGTGGTCGAGCGGGCTATTGGCGATCAGCGAGCTCGGGCCCGACTTCGGTCTCAAGACGCTGCTCTTTCTGGCGCTCAACGTGGCCATGATGTTCGCCGTCGGCGCCGCCACGACGTATCTGCTGCTGCGGACCGAGCCGCCGCCGTCGCCGCCCTCCCTGCCACGGGCGGCGCGTGCCATCGCCCGACGCCTCGACGTGCCGATCGTCTCGTTCGGTCACACGCACGAGGAGGTCTTCCTGCGCTTCGACCGCCGCCCCGGCCTCGTTTCGACCTACGTCAACACGGGTACCTGGGTGGCCGTCTTCGCCCACCACGACGCCGTGCCGCGCGAGCGCGTCCAGATGACCTTCCTGCGCATCGTCGACGCCCACCCGGAGTTGCTCTACTGGAGCCCGGGCCGCGGTGAGCCGATGCCCGTGATTCTCTTCGACGACCACGACGACGAAGCCGCGACCGCAGCGTCGGACCGGCCCGACCGGACGCCCGCCCCGACTGCGGGTACTTCCCACGGGTCGACCTTTACCGCGCCCGCCCGTCATGGTAGCCCGCGACCATGACCAGCACCGAAGCCCTCGATGTCCTCGAAGCCTACCTTCAGCGGAAAGGCCTCAAGACCACCGCCCAGCGGCGGCTCATCACCGAGGTGTTTTTCGATCCGCGGTTCAAGAAGGACCACCCCAGCGTCGACGATCTCTTCCGACACGTCCGGGCTCAGGACGCCAACGTCGGCTACGCCACCGTCTACCGGACGATGAAGCTGCTCGTCGAGTGCGGGCTCGCGTCCCCTCGCCAGCTCGGCCCGACGGACAAAGAGACCCGCTACGAGCCCGAGTCTCCGGGGGAACACCACGACCACCTCGTCTGCCTCGACTGCGGTCACATCGTCGAGTTCGAGAACGAGGCCATCGAGGCCCTGCAGGAAGACGTCGCGCGGGCCTACGGCTTCGCCATCAAAGAACACCGGATGGTGATCTACGGGCACTGCACGCGCACCGACTGCGAACGTCGGCCGAGCGCGGGCGCCCATCCGTGAGCGAACGTCCACCCCGCCCGATCGCCGCCATGGACATCGGGTCGAACTCGATTCACCTCACGCTGGCCCGGGTTCACCACGACGGCTCGGACGCCCCGCCCCGCGTCGAGATCATGGCGACCCTGAAAGACGCGGCGCGCCTCGCGGCCTATCTCGGGCCGGACGGCACGCTGAGCCCCGCGGGCGTGGACCGGGCCGTGACGACGCTGCGGCGCTACCGGCGCGTCGCCGAGGAACATCACGCCGAGGTGCGGGCCGCGGCCACCGCCGCGCTCCGGGCCGCCCGCAACGCCGACGAGGTCCTGACGCGTGTCGCCGCCGAGTCTGGCGTCCGGATCCAGGTCATCAGCGGCGCGGACGAGGCGCGCCTCGTGTACGAGGGCGTGCTGCACGGGCTGCCCGAGGTGCGGCGCGAGCGGGTGCTCTGCGTGGACGTCGGGGGCGGCTCGACGGAGCTGCTGCTCGGCGAGAACGGTCAGACACGCCTCGTCGCCAGCGTCCCCATCGGCGCCGTCGTCGTGACGCAGGATCTCCTCTCCACCGAGCCGCTCCGACCGCGCACCGTCATCGAGGCGCGGCGGCGGTTGATGAAACGACTCGAGGGGCACCGCGGCCCCATCGAGGCCCTGCGCTTCGACCGCGCCATCGGCACCGGGGGCAGCATCCAGCGCGCGATCCGGGTCGTGCGGGCGCGCCGCACGGGGGACATGCGCGGCGACGTGAACGGCCACCCCATCGACACCGCCGACCTCCAGAGCGTCGTGGAGGCCCTCGTCCGGGCGGGCACCCGCGCCGACCGACTCCGCATTCCGGGCATCGATCCGGAGCGCGCCGACACGCTGCTCGGGGGGGCGCTCATCTTCGACGCCATCTCGCGGGTGCTCGGCATCGAGCAATGGACGGTCTCGACGGCCGCGCTCCGCCTCGGTCTCCTCATGGACACCTGGCGCCGGCGCGCCGGGGGGTGATTTCGCCGACCCGGTCACCCGTGGTAGATCTGCCCTGTGACACTCCGGTCGGTGGGTGTCTCTGCGGTCAAGACTCCCCGACTCGTTCCCGACTCGACAAAGACCCTCACCGGAGTTCGTCATGAAGAAAAGAGCGTCCCTCCTCGGGGCCCTGGCCGTGATCGGCGCACTGCCCGGCAGCGCGACCGCTCAGGAGTGCCAGGCCACCCCCTTCGCCTGTGCCGTCGATCAGGCCATCAACGCCGGCCTGCAGTACTGGCGCAACACCGAGCGCGGCACCGGCACCTTCAACGGGGACGACCAGCACAATTTCTTCGGCATCCTGGCCTTCCTCGACAAGCGCGAGGGGGTGGGCTGGCAGGGCAACGTGCAGGGCTACGAGGGCATGGATCCCAACGATCAGCAGATGATCGTCCGGGCCATCACCGCGTCCATCAACGGGGACCCCTCGCTGACGAACCCCAACAACCCGCCTTACACGTACGTCACCGGCGGTAACCTGATGGCGCTGTCGACCTATCTGGCCACGGGCGGGCCGGACGACATCGGCGCGCAGGTCACGGTGAGTCAGGCCATCGCCAACGGCGTGGTCTCCATCACCCGCACGCAGGGGATGGGGGGCACCGCCTGGGGCTACAACGGCCAGGGCACCGACCTCTCGACCTCGCAGTTCGCCGTCGCCGGTCTCGCCGCCGCCGAGAACGTGATCGAGGGCGCGTCGGCCACGCTGGCGGCCATCCCGCAGTTCCTCCAGGCCAACACGAGCGCCGACGGCGGCCTGCAGTACAACCCCGGCAACCCGTCGTGTCACTCCATGACGGCCTCCGGCGTGTGGTGCTACCGCCTCGCGCAGGTGCCGGCCGGTGATCCCCGCGTGCAGGGCGCCCTCGGCTGGATGCGCCGCGACTACGCGTACGAGGCCCTGCCCCAGAACGACATGTGGGCGAGCCTGTCGGACTTCTATCACATGTGGGCCATGACGAAGTCGCTGGCCGTGTCCCCCGACGACGGCCTCGGGGGTGCGGTCTACGCCGAGTCCTTCGGCGACCGCGATCCCGGCGCCCTCGGTTACCCCGAGGAGAGCCCGAGCCAGTACTTCGACGTGGCTTACACCCTCCTCGGCTGGCAGGGGCCCAACGGCAATTGGGGCCAGGGCCACGCCGGCTCCCCCGGCGGCTGGACGCCGGATTCCAGTCACGGCTTCGCCATCCTGACCCTCGAGCGCTCGCTCGGCGGCGTCTGCGTCGACGAGGACGACGACGGCCTCTGCGGCCTCGACGACAACTGCCCCGATCTGCCCAACCCCGACCAGGCCGACGAGGACCAGGACGGCGTCGGCGACGCCTGCGACAACTGCCCCAAGATCGTCAACCGCGGCCAGGACGACGTCGACCTCGACGGCGCCGGCGACGCCTGCGACCGCTACGTCTGCACCCCCGACGGCCTCCCCGAGGTCTGCGACGGCATCGACAACGACTGCGACAACCTCGTCGACGCCCTCCCCAGCGGCGAGCCCATCGTCGACCCCGCCCCCTGCGCCACCGGCCTCCCCGGCGTCTGTGCCGCCGGCCACACCGAGTGCGCCGCCGGCGGCCGCGTCATCTGCCGCACGGACACCACCCCCGTCGAGGAGACCTGCAACCTCATCGACGACGACTGCGACGGCCAGATCGACGAGGGCACCCTCAACGCCTGCGGCGTCTGCGGCGAGACCCCCGTCGAGCGCTGCAACGGCGTCGACGACGACTGCAACGGCCTGCCCGACGACGGCCCCAACCTCTGCGGCGGCGGCCGCGCCTGCGTTCAGGGCGAGTGCGCCGCCCGCTGCGACGACGGCCAATGCCCCGCCGGTCAGTACTGCACCGACGGCTTCTGCGTCTCGCTCTGCGCCGGCGTGACCTGCCCCCAGGGCCAGCTCTGCACCCCCGCCACCGGGCTCTGCGAGGCCCCCACCTGCGAGCCCGCCTGCGCAGACGGCGAGGCCTGCTTCGAGGGCCGCTGCGTCGCCGACAACTGCTACGAGCGCGGCTGCGGCCTCGGCCTGCGCTGCGTCCAGAACGAGTGCGTCGCCGACGCCTGCGCCGGCATCGAGTGCGGCGCCGGCAGCTTCTGCCGCGAGGGCGACTGCGTCTTCTCCTGCGCCGACATCTCCTGCCCCCTCGGCGAGGTCTGCCTCGACGGCCAGTGCGAGGACAACCTCTGCGGCGGCATCCTCTGCCCCGAGAACCAGCTCTGCGTCGACGACCTCTGCGTCGACCGCGCCTGCGACCCCGCAAGCTGCCCCGCCGGTCAGACCTGCGTCGGCAACGCCTGCGCCGAGAACCCCTGCAACGGCATCACCTGCCCGCCCAACCAGACCTGCAGCGCC
>JAKLJY010000012.1:68027-98630 GCA_023150895.1 Myxococcota bacterium
TCCCGCCCGATCAGGGCGGCGCCGGCGGCAGCCCCGGCCGCGTCGACGCGGGCGAGGGTGACACCGGCACCGGCACCGGCGGCCAGCCCGCCGAGGACATCGACGCCGGCAGCGGCCAGGAAGGCGGCGATGGCGGCGGTGGCTGCGCCTGCAATACCACCGGCCGCCCCGACTACGGCATGCTCGCCTTCCTCCTCGCCCTGCCCCTGATCCGCCGCCGCCGCCGCGGCTGAACTCGGCTCACCCGAACAGCTTGCCGATGCCCCCGGGCAGCTTGTCCTTCAGGTTGTCCACCAGTTCGCTCGACTTGAGCCACTCGGGCAGCTTGTGCGCGTTCTCCTGGAGGAACGCGATCACCTGCTTGGCCTTCTCCTCGTCGAGGCCCACCTTCTCCATCAGTCCCTGCACGAACTCGTTGTCGATCATGTCTCTCTCCTGTGGTCGTGAGTCGTCGCCCGCCGGAGCCGTCCCGGCGCGGCGAACCCGCGCGTTCTAACACGCCGCGCCGGTCGCGTCAGCCGCGCTGCTCGCGCTCGGCGGCCTCGACCAACGGCCGCAGCGGCCAGAGCAGCAGCAGCGCCGGGACGACGGCCGCCATGGTGAGCCCGAAGAAGGTCGCCCAGCCGAGCGAAGCGGCCCAGACCCCCGAAAACCCCGCGACGAGGTGGCCGAGGAGGCCCGACGCGCTCGTCAGGAGGGCGAACTGAACGGCGCTGAAACGCTGGGCGCACAGCCCCATGATGAGGACGCCGATCGCGGTCGATGCCAGTCCGCCGGCGACCTGATCGACGATCATGCCACCGACGAGCACGGGCATGCTCTTGCCCGTGAGCGCGAGTGCGACGTACGCGACGTTCGTGGCCGCCTGCGCGATCCCGAAGATCACCAGTGACCGGAAAAGACCCAGATAGAGCACGAAGCCGCCGCCGATCAGCCCCCCGAGGACGGAGCCGAAAAAGGTGATGACCTTGCCGAGCACCCCGATCTCGGTGTTGGTGAAGCCGAGGGCCTTCAGGAACGGCATGTTCATCGTGGCAGCGAGCACGTCGCCCACGCGGAAGAGCGTCAGGAACAGCAGGACGGCCAGCGCAGCGCGAAGACCATGGCCGCGACCGAAGAACTCGCGCAGGGGCTCCACCACAGCCGCGCCCAGGGTCGTCGGGCGCCCGGAGACGTCGGGCTCCGGCGCCATCAGCGTCACGACGACGCAGGCTGCCATGCAGGCGGCCATGATGAGGTAGGTCGTCGACCAGCCGACGGCGTCCGAGAGGACGAGCGCCAGCATGCCGGCCACCAGCAACCCGATGCGGTAGCCCATGGTGAAGATCGCCACGCCGAGGGGACGTTCGTCCTGCGTGAGCAGATCCGTCCGCCAGGCGTCGACCACGATGTCCTGACTGGCCGCGGTGACCGCCAGCGCCAGCACCAGGACGGCGATCAGGGGCAACGACGGCCCGACGACCGCCATCGCCGCCAGGAGCGCCGTTACACCGAGCTGCATCCAGACGATCCAGCCACGGCGTCGACCGAGGCCGCCGAGCAAGGGCGGCGGGTAGCGGTCGAGCAGCGGCGACCACAGCACCTTCCAGGTGTAGGCCGTGCGGGCCCAGGTCAGAAACCCGATGGTCGCCAGGTCGAACTTCGCGTCGGTCAGCCACGCCGAAAGCGTGCTGCCCGAGAGCAACAGGGGCAGCCCCGAGGCGAAGCCCATGAGCACCATGAGCCACACCCGCGGGCGGCGGAGCGCGGCAAGGGTGTCGCGCAGGGTCACGTCGTCGCGCGGCGTTGAGCGGCTGCGGCCGCGGCCCCGCGCAGCGCCACGTCGTCGGAGAGGACGAGGTGCACGGGCAGCGTCGCCATCAGAGCGGCGAATCGGCCCTTGTCACGGAATCCGCGCAGGAACGGGCCGTCGTCGGCGGCGAGGCGATCGGCGATGCGTCGACCGATGCCGCCGGCGAGGTACACGCCCCCGCGGGCGAGGTGCCGCAGGCCCAGGTTGCCGGCCTCGCCGCCGTAGAGCGCGAGAAAGAGGTCGACGGCCTCGGCGCAAAGCGCGTCACCCGCCGCCGCAAGGCCGGTGGCCACGGCGGCCGGGTCCTCCGCGGCGCGTCGGGCGGCCAGGTCGGGGCTCACCCGCTCGGGCGCGCGTTGCATGAAAAAGTCGAGCAAGGCGCCGAGACCCGGCCCGCTCAGCACGCGCTCCCAACTGACGTGTCCGTGGCGCACGCGCAGGTGGGCGAGGAGTTCCGCCTCGAGCGCGCTCTGTGGTGCGAAGTCGCAATGCCCGCCCTCGCCCGGCACGACCCGCAGGGGCGCGCCCTCGCTCGCCGGCAGCACCAGCGCCTCGCCCAGGCCGGTCCCGGCGCCGAGCACGGCGATCGGCGCGTCGTCGATGCGGTCCCCCCGCTGCACGGTGAGGACCTCGCCGTCGCACGGGTCGAGCGAGAGACCCGGAACGCCGAAGCCGACGGCCTCGAAGTCGTTGAGGACCCTGACCCCGCAGCCGAGGCGGGCCGTGAGGTCCTCCGCGTCGAGCACGCGCCAGGGCAGGTTCGTCAGCTGGCAGCGCCCCCGGAACACCGGACCGGCGACACCGAACCCGGCGGCCTCCACGTCCGCGGCCTCGGAGACCTCGCTGCGGAATCGCAAAACGGCGTCCTCGAGCCCGGAAAACGCCGCGGAGGGGTACACGCGCTGTGCGCCCATCTCGAAGCGACCGCCCTCGAGGCGGCAGAGCGCGAGGTGCGTCTTCGTGCCGCCGATGTCCCCGGTCAGTAGCAGCACGCGTATCCGAAGGCGTTGCCGGCCGGGTTGGGGTTGTCGGGCTGATTGCCCCGGATGCCGCCGACGCGCGACGAGTCGTTGTCGGCGCCGTCGTTCGTCCACGACGGACCGACGAAGGCACCCACGTTGCGCAGCGCCTGCATCTCGTCCTTCGAGCAGATGTCCGCGCCCTGCGCGGCGCAAGCACGCGCGGCCGTCGTGAAGTTCGCGGCCTGACCGGGGTTGACCGGTGCCTCGGGGTCGGCAATCGTGCCGACGCAGACCCGGTTGACGACCTGCCCGGGGCACGCGCCGCCCTGCGCGAGCTCGCGGCCGCAGCAGGCAAACGCGTACTGCTCGTTCCAGCCCGGGTTGTCGCTCGTCGGCCCGATGATGTTGCTGAAGGTGCTGCCGTCGTTGTCCGACATCTCGGGTGTCCAGACCCGCGTGTTCGGCCCGATCTGGTTGTTGTCCTTCAGGACGACGTACTGCGACTTGGTGCAGAGCTGTGAACGCTCCGCCTTGCACATGTGCACGGCGCCGACCCAGGTGGTGTCCTCGACGTTGTGGATGTGAGTCACCAGGATGCCGTCCTGCGCGTTCGCCGGGCGGGACTCGACCGCGCCGACGCGATACGCCGGCGGCGTGTAGTCATAACAGCATCCGAAGCTGTATCGGCTGTCCACCGAGGGGTCATCGTTGCTCTGGATGGCGAAGCTGATGCGTCCGCCGTCGTTGTCCGAGAAGTCGCGGGTCCAGACCGAGCGACCGTTGTAGAACAACTGGTGATCCCAGACGCTGCCTTCCTGCCGAAGCAGATAGTAGTCAGCCGAGTTGCAGAGCTGCGCGTTTCGGCTGATGCACTGATTGACGGCATCGTTCCAGTTCGTCGTACTGGTCTGATCGTAGCCCATCAGGCAGACGCCGTTGAGCAGCGTGCCGGTGCAGCCGAGGTCGAAGTTGCCCTCCCCGGCGGGCCCCTGCGGGCCGGCGGGGCCGGCGGGGCCGGCGGGACCGGCAGGGCCGGCGGGCCCCTGAATGCCCTGGGTGCCGGCGGGTCCGGCCTCCCCCTGCAGACCCTGCGGACCGATGGGTCCCGGCGGGCCGGCCTCGCCTTGGACGCCCTGCGGCCCCGGAGGCCCCTGGGAGCCGGCCGGGCCGGCGACCCCCGGCGGACCCGGGACGCCCTGGGGTCCCTGAGGACCGATGGGACCGGCGGCGCCTTCGGGCCCCTGCAGCAGATCGGGCACGCCGTTGTCGTCGGCATCGGCCGGCGTCGAGGCGACGTCGGCGGGGTCGCTGTCGACGGTGAGCTCGATCCAGTCCTCGAAGCCGTCCCCGTCGGTGTCCTGACCGAGCGGGAAGTCGCCCACGCCGCCGCCCCCCGGGCCCGCGCCGGGGCCGACCCAGTTGCCGTCCTCGTCGATGACCAGCACGCCGCCGACCCACACCTCGCGCGGGTGAATCGACCCGACGACGTCACGGGCGAGCAGGGCGACGGGCACGTCGCCGACGGGCTGGCGGGGCAGGAACTCGGGCTGCCCCTGCGGCGCAATGCCGATCCAGGTGGGGCCCGTGAAGTAGTCGGCGGTGAGCGGATTGGCGCCGGCGCCGAGCGCGACGTCGAACTCGCCGTTGACCAGATTGACCTGGTGCGTCTCGGACCAGAGCGCGACGCCGCCCTGGGCGCGGTCGTAGAGCGAGAACGTCAGCGTCAGGGGGCCGGCGGCGGGCTGACCGTTGAGGTCGCTCAGCTGCCCCTGGAAGCGGACGCCGGGGAGCGCCTGGGCGTCCACGACGGCGGGCGCGGCGGCAAGCGCGAGCGCGAAGGCGGCGGTCAGCGTGCGGATGAGCGTCTTCATGGCGCAGACTCCCCGGTCGCGAAATCGAGGCGACCCGTCAGTCGAAGAAAACCGTTGCGAGAGACCGTCGAGGTACCCACCGCCTGACCGACCCCAAGGGAGCCGACCGTCCAGACGATGCGCGCTTTGACGAGGTTCAGGCTGCCCGGCGGGGTGACCCGCGCGTCGGGATCGGGTGGCGGCACGGCAGCGTCTGCCGGCGGGGGCGGCTCGGCCGCGTCCGGCGGGGGGGGCGGCGGCTCGTGGGCGTCGGGGATGGGGGGCACGACGCGGGCGTCGGGATCCGGCGGCGCCACCCGGGCGTCGGGATCGGGCGGCGGCACCGCCCCGTCCGGCGTCGGCCGGTTGGCGTCCGGCTTCGGCGTGACCTGCGCGTCGTCGGGCCCGGGGCCGCCATCGGGTGTGGTGCCGCCTCCGGCGCCACCCGAGCCGCCCTGACCGCCGGTGCCGCCTGCGCCGCTACCGCCCCCTTGTCCGCCCGTCGGGCCCGTGCCGCCCGTCCCGGGTTCCGCGTCGAGCGTGCTCGGCGTCCCCCCGCTGGCGCCGCCGGTATCGGCCTTGCTGCCGAGCACGTTGGTCGCGTCGTCGCAGGCCGCGAGCCACGCCATGACGGCGAAGCCGAGCGCCCAACCGGATCGTCCGGGCCCGTGCGTCCTGTGCGGCCGGACGCCGCCGGCTCTGGGTGGGTACATGGTCGTCCCCTCCGACTCCCCTGGAATCGACCCACAGATTCGGCGGCGACGCGGCCGCGGTCAACGCTTTTTGGCGCCCCCGTCACGACGGCGTGCATACCGCGCCGCCCGACATTTCGGTTACTCTCCCCGCCGAACCGGCCGGGTCCCCCCGGCCACGCGAACCGACGACCGTGGGGCCCGCCGGCCCCCGTGAACGACCCCGGAGTTTCCATGCGCCTGACCCAGGGACTTCCCGCGCTGCTCGCCCTCACCTTCGCCCTCGCGACCGGGGGGTGCTCGACGAAGAACGACGCCGCCCCCAAGTCCACCGAGCCCGGCAAGCCCGCCGCAGCCGCCGGCACGACGACCCCCTCGACGCCGACGCCCTCGCCCGCCGGCGCGGCCTCGGGGGCAAACGCCGCGCTGATGAACCCGGCCGGCGCGACGGCCACGGCGCCCGACACCTACGTCGTCAAGCTCGAGACGACCAAGGGCGATCTGCTCATCGACGTGAACCGCGCCTGGGCCCCCAAGGGTGCCGACCGCTTCTTCAACCTCGTCAAGATCGGCTACTACGACGACGTGGCGTTCTTCCGGGTCGTCTCCGGCTTCATGGCGCAGGTCGGCATCAACGGCGACCCCAAGGTCAACACGATCTGGCGCGAGGCCCGCATCGACGACGACCCGGTCGACCCGGCCAAGGCCTCCAACAAGCGTGGATACGTCACGTTCGCGACGTCGGGTCCGAACTCCCGCACGACGCAGTTCTTCATCAACTTCGCCGACAACTCGCGCCTCGACGGCATGGGCTTCTCGCCCATCGGCAAGCTGCGCGACGAGTCGCTGACGGTCCTCGACGCGCTGAACGCCGAGTACGGCGAGGGCGCGCCCCGGGGCATGGGCCCCAATCAGGGCCGCATTCAGAGCGAGGGCAACACCTACCTGAAGGCCGACTTCCCCCGCCTCGACTACATCAAGAAGGCCAGCGTCCAGTGACCTGGTTCGCCGCGTTCGGCCGCCCGAAGGTGCCCGAGATGCCGCGCCCGGAGGAGATTCTCCCCGATCGGGCGACGCCGATTCCGGTCACCGAGCCCCACGCGGTGCTCGGCACGTCGCTGACGCCGCCCTTTCCGGCGGGCACGGCGCGGGCGGTGTTCGGCATGGGCTGCTTCTGGGGCGCCGAGCGGAAGTTCTGGTCGCTGCCGGGGGTCGTCACGACGGCGGTCGGGTACGCCGCGGGGTTCACGCGGCACCCGACGTATCAGGACGTCTGCACCGGCCGGACCGGTCACAACGAGGTGGTGCTCGTGGTCTACGATCCGGCCCGGTTGCCCTTCGAGACGCTGCTGCGCACGTTCTGGGAGAGTCACGACCCCACCCAGGGCATGCGGCAGGGCAACGACGTCGGCACGCAGTACCGCAGCGGCATCTACTTCGAGGACGAGGCGCAGCACGCGGCGGCCCGGGCGAGTCGCGATGCCTACGGGCGCGCCCTGGCGGCCGCGGGACACGGCGAGATCACCACCGAGATCGGCCCGGCCGGCCCGTTCTACTACGCCGAGGCGTACCACCAGCAGTACCTGCACAAGAACCCGGGCGGGTATTGCGGCCTCGGCGGCACCGGCGTCGCCTGCCCGGTCGGCCTCCGGGGCTGAGGCCGCGCCATGGCCGTGACCCTCACCGACCTCCGCCGGATGTCGAACGACGAGCGGGCGGCCATCGTGCGCACCGGGTCGCCGCTCGACCTCGCCGCGCTCTCGAGCGCCGCGTATCGCGGGGTCGACCTGAGCTTGCCCCCGTTCATGCATCGGCTGCTCTGGCAGACGTTCATGAAGGCCTTCGTCGCCGATCCGGCGCGGGGTGAAGTGCGCGGTTGGAACATCCGGCTCGAGCAGACCGGGCTCGACGGCCCCCTGCGGCCGTTGCGGACGCGGAACGGGCGCGCGCGAACGTTCGGGCACTACCGCGTGCGGCCGGCCGACGGGGTGCGGTTTCCGGGCGGCTGGTCGGGCGGGCACTTTCTGGACTACCGCAACGCGGGGAACCCGCCATGGGACGCCGCGCGGTACACGACGTCGCCGCTCGTGGCCGTCAACCCCGGGGACATGCGCCTGCTGCTCGGTTGGGAGATCTTCCGGTTCGGGCCGCTGACCGTGCCCCTCGCGGACTACTGGGCGCTGGAGTACGTGGGGCCGGTCGCCGAGGCGGACATCGTGCCGCCGCCGCGACCCGTCTCAGGCCGCGTCGAGGCCCTCGCCCGCGAGCCGTAACACCGTCGTGAGCACGTCGGGCGGCCACGCGGCGGCGGCGACGGTCAACTCGCCCCGACGCCCGGCGAAGAGGGCGCGACTGGCCGCCTCGAAGCCGGGCAGGTCCCCCGCCAGCGTCTCCATGACCCGATAGGCGACCTCGCGGCGTTCGCGCACGCGCCCCGCCTGCTGCCGCACCGGATCGGACATGGCGGCCTCGACCAGCCGCCGCAGCACGGCCGACGCGCCCCCGGGCTGGGCGCCGAGCCATTCCCAGTGGCGCGGCAACAGCGTGACCTCGCGGGGGGTCACCCCCAGGCGCGGGCGTCCGGGACCCCGGTGCGTGTCGGTCTCGTGGCCCGTGGTGGCGCGCTCGGCCGGGGGCGCCGCGTAGCGCGCCGCCACCGCTTCGGGCGTGCCGCGCAGGTCGAGATCGACGACGCGGCCGGTCTCGTCGTCGAACGCGAGCACGACAGCGGTCGGCGTCGCATCGAGGTGACGCCGCAGGGCGGCGGCGACGTCCGCCCGGGGCCCGCGGGCGAGCAGGGTCGTGCCGGAGAAAGCGAAGGTGTCGATGGGGGGGTCGGTCTGCATGCGGGATTAATATCCGGGTAATATACGCCAAGTCAAGCCCGGTCGTTTCCGCGGGCCGCCGGGCGCGGGCCGGTGTACCGTTCGGCGCCCTGCCAACCGGAGAGTCCCGATGTCGCTCATGAGCTGGAGACGTGAAGGCACCGTCGCCGTCCTCACCCTGGAGAACGGCGAGAACCGCCACAACCCGGAGTTCGTCGCGGCGTTCCTCGCGACGATGGACGCCATCGAGGCCGACGCGGCCGTGAAGTCGGTCGTCGTCGCCTCGAACGACGCGAAGAACTGGTCGCTGGGGATCGACCTGAACTGGGTCATCGGCGCGGCGCAGACACCCGCCCGGCACCCCGAGCTGAAGGCCTTTCTCTACGGGCTCAACTCGGTTTTCGCCCGGGTGCTGACGTTCCCGACGCCGGTCGTCGCGGCCATCGGCGGGCACGCCTTCGGCAACGGCGCCATCCTCGCCTGCGCCTGCGACTTCCGTTTCATGCGGTCGGATCGCGGCTTCTTCTGCTTCCCCGAGGTGGACGTCAACATCCCCTTCCTGCCGGGCATGCTGGCCATCGTGCAGCGCATCTTCCCCGCCTGGTACCTCGACGCGCTCTACCTCTCCGGCCGCCGCGCCGGGGGGGCGGAGCTCGCGGAACAACACGTCGTCACGGGGACGTCCGAGGGCGCGGAGGCCGTGCTGGCGCAGGCGATCGCCTTCGCCGCGGGCTTCGAGAAGGGTCGCGGCATCTTCGGCGAGATCAAGCGCCGCAAGCACGCGCCGGTCCTGCACATCTTCGAGACCGCCGACAAAGAGATCGTCGAAGGCCTGAAACTGATGGCGTGAGCCCGCGTCAGGGCTCGACGTAGAGTGAGACGGGTTCGCTCTGTCCCGCGTCTGCGTCGTCGAGCAGCGCCGTGACGACGACCTCGACGCGCCCCGGGTGACCGGCGGGCTCGAAGTAGAACTCGGCGGTGACCTCGTCGCCGACCGGGCAAAGCACGACCTCGGCGAGCTCGACCTCGCGCTCGAAGTCGCGGACGTCGACGAGGTACGAGAGACGTTCGTTCACGACGATGAGCTGCACGCCGGAGGTCGGCTCGGGTTCGACGTGCGGCTGAAGCGTCGCGCCGTGCGAGGCCGACAGAGCGGCCGTCGGGCGCACGTCCGCGGTCACCGTCGGACCGGTCACGATGGCGATGTCCGCGAAGGTCAGCAGGGCACTGCCGCTCTCGTCCTTCGGCAGCGCGGCGACCGGGCGGGGCGTGCGGGCAGGCTGCGGGATCTCGAGCAACCCGGGCTGCACGACGGGCCGGAGGTGCGTGCAGGCGTCGACCGTGCCCTCGGAGGCGAGGGGCTCGGGGTCGGGCGGAACACACGCGGCCCGACCACTCGCCTCGCTGCACACCCAGGCCTCGCAGGACGTGTAGCTCCAGCCGGCATACTCCGCGTCCTCACAGGTGGCGATGGCGTCCCCGTCACAGCGGGGCGCGTCGTCCCCGGGGTCGCACTCGTCCCATCGGGACCGCAGGTCACAGCCGGCAGACGCGAGGGCGACGGTGAGGAAGAAGCCGGCGGCAGCGATGAAGGGACGGCCACCGTTCAGGCACGTGTTTCGGGGGGTAGACATCGGACTTCTCCTCGGTGTGTGTTCGGCATCGGGTTTTTCATCGCCCATGCCACCCCCCGGACGGCCCGCCGCGGTGTCCGTCTGGTGTGCGCCTGCACCCGCTCGCCCGCAGACCCCCTCCCAACGGGGCCCGGGGCGGAGTAGAACCGCCACATGTCTGCCGTAGACCCCCACCAGGATCCCCTCGCCCCGCTCGCGCTGGGTTTTCGCACCGCCTACCTGGACCACGAGACGCTCACCCGGCAGCTCGAAGGCTGGCACGCGGCGTTCCCCGAGATCACGCGCCTGGTCTCGATGGGCCGCACGCACGAAGGCCGTGACGTCTGGTGCCTGATCATCGGGCGGGACCCCGACGCGGCGCGGCCCGCGGCCTGGGTCGACGGCAACATGCACGCCCCCGAGCTGGCCGGGTCTTCCGTCTGCCTCGCGATCGCCGAGGACGTCCTGCGGCTGCACGCGGGGCTCGCCGTCCCCGACGTGCCGCCCGCCGTCGCCGACGCGGTGCGCGCGGCGTTGATCTACGTGGTGCCGCGCATCTCGCCGGACGGCGCCGAGACGGTGCTCGCGACGGGCCGCTTCGTGCGCTCGACCCCCGTGGAGGACCGTCACGAGCGCGGCGCGCCCTGGTGGCGGGCGCTCGACCTCAACGGCGACGGTTTCATCGGCCGGATGCGCGTGCCCCACCCGGACGGCGAGCTCGTCGAGTCCACCGAGCGCCCCGGCCTGATGCTGCCCCGCGAGATCGAGCACGCCGGCCCGTTCTACAAGGTCTACCCGGAGGGCGTGATCGAGAACTTCGACGGCCGGGGCATCCCCAATCCGAGCTTCCTGAGCGACAACCGCTACGACCTCAACCGGACGTTCCCGTGGACGTGGGCGCCGGAGCACATCCAGCTCGGTGCGGGGGACTACCCGGGCGCCATGCCCGAGACGCGCGCCGTGCTCGAGTTCACCCGCACGCGGGCCCACATCCACGTCTGGATGGACTACCACTGCTTCGGCGGGGTCTACATCCGGCCCCTCGGCGACCAGCCGGACACGAGGATGAACCAGGCCGATCTGGGCATCTACCGCGAGCTGGAGGCCTGGGCGCAGCGGTTCACGGGTTACCCGACGGTCAGCGGTTTCGAGGACTTCCTGTACCAGCCGGACACGCCGCTGCGGGGGGACATGTCCGACTACGCGTATCACCAGCGCGGGGCGATGTCCGTCGTCTGCGAGCTCTGGGACCTCTTCACGCGGCTCGGCATCCCGCCCACAAAGCCGTTCGCGAAGGTCTACGAGCAGCTCACGCCGGAGCACCACGAGCGCCTCGCGGCCTGGGACGCCGCCCACAACGGGGGGCGCATCTTCAGACCCTGGGTGCCGTTCGAGCACCCGCAGCTCGGGCCGGTCGAGCTCGGCGGTTACGACACCCGCGTCGGTGTCTGGAACCCGCCGGAGGATCAGCTCGACGGCCTGTGCCGCGCGCAGACGGCCGTGTTTCTGCGCATGGCCGCACTGCTGCCGCGCGTCGTGATCGAACCGGGGCCGGTGGTGGCCCTCGGGGGCGACGTGTTTCAGGTCGACGTCAGGGTGCGCAACGCCGGTTACCTGGCGACCTACGGCCTGCCCTCGGCGAAGGCGCTGCCGTTCAGCGAGCCGCTGCGGCTGACGGTGGTGCCCGGCGGGGGCGACGTGACGCTCGTCTCACCCGCCGAGGCGGTCCTCGAGCTCGGTCACCTCGAGGGGTGGGGCCGCGGTCGGCACAGCGGCGACTTCGGTTTTGCCGCGCTCGAGACACACGGCACCGACGGCGAGCGTACCGTGCGCCCGGTGTTGCGGCGCGCGCCGGGGGCCACCGGTGGCCGCGCCCGCCTGACCGTCGCGGTCACCAGCCCGCGGACGGGCCGGACCGAGGTCGAACTCACGCTGCCCGAGGCTGGGGGCGCGTGACGCGGTCGCGACGACTCACGCGTATTGCACGGACCGCTTTGTGAACGACCCGAACGCGAACCCGGTCACGGGGAAGCTGATGCCGGCGCGCGTCGCATGCGCGTCCGCGGCGCCGGCGGCCACCAGCACGGGCACGAAGTGCTCGACGGTGGGCAGCGCAATGCGCACGCCGGGGGCCTTCTCGCGATAGGCGAGCAGCGCGTCGACGTCGTGCCCGCCGAGGACCTCGGCGCACCACTGATCGAACTCGGCCGCCCAGGCCGGCGTCTCCCGCGAGAACGCCCGCATGTTGTGGGTCAGAAACCCGCTGCCGATGATCAGCACGCCCTCGTCGCGCAGCGGCGCGAGCGCCCGCCCGAGGTCGAAGAGCGTGCGCGGGTCGAGCCCCGGGAGCGAGATCTGGAGCACCGGGATGTCCGCCGTCGGGAACATCGGCATCAAGGGGATGTAGGTGCCGTGGTCGAGCCCACGCTCGGGATCATCGACAAACGGCAGATCCGCCGCCCGTGCGAGCTCGCGGACGCGCGCAGCCACCTCGGGCGCGCCCGGTGCGGGGTACCTGAGCCGGTAGAAGTGCTCGGGGAACCCGTAGAAGTCATAGATCAGCGGCAACGGCCGCGTCGCACCGATGCGGAGGGGCCGGGCATCCCAGTGGGCCGAGATCGAGAGGATCGCCTTCGGACGCGGCAGGGCGTTGCCCCAGGCCGCGAGCTCGCGCATCCACTGCGCGTCCTCGAGCAGCGGCGGGGCGCCGTGGGCCAGGAAGAGGGCCGGCATGCGCGGACCCTTCGGGGGCGTCGCGCGGCTCGACGGATCGGCGGGACGGGGGCTGCTCGGCGGGGACGGTTCCACGGCTTCGCCTTTGCTGACGCGGGTGCACGCGGCGGCGAGGGCGCCGGCCGTGAGTGCGCCGATGGTCTTCAGGGTGTCTCTGCGGGTGTTCTGCATGGCAATCATTCAACGTTGAAGCAATCATAGGCACCGTGCGCCCGATGTCCACCCCTTCTTGTGACCGCCGCCCGGGTAGCCTATCGTGCGGGCCGTGGACGCCGGTGTCGAATGGTTGATTGAGGCCGATGGCTGCACGCACGAGGCGCTGCGGAGCGCCGAGACGTTGCGCGCGCTGCTCGACGACGTCGTGCGGCGGCTCTCGCTCAACGTCGTCGGCGCGCCGTTGTGGCATACGTTCCCCGGCCATGCGGGCGTCACGGGCATGTACCTGCTCTCGGAGTCGCACCTGACCGTGCATACCTACCCCGAACTGGACCTCGTGACCCTCAACCTGTACGCGTGCCGGCCCCGGCCCGAGTACCCCTGGTCGGCGGAGCTCGGCGCGCGGCTCGGCGCGACGCGGGTCCGCGTCCGGTGCGTCTCGCGGGCGCTCGAACCCGTCGCAGGGGACCCCAACGATGGCTGATCTCGCCTGCCCGAGCTGCGGGACGGACGTCGCGATCTCGCTCGACGTCACCTGCGTCACCGTCTGCCCGTCCTGCCTCAAAGTCCTCGAACGCAGCGACGTCGGCCTCGTCGACCGCGGCGTGCTCGCGCCCCTGAAAGAGACGCGCTCACGGCTGCGCGTGGGCCTCCGCGGGCGCTACGAGTACAAGTTCTTCACGGTCTGCGGGCGCGTGCAGGTCACGGAGTCGGGCGGCAACCTCTGGGACGAGTGGTATGCCGCGTTCGACGGGGGTCAGTGGGGCTGGCTGGCCGAGGACCGCGGCCGCATCTGGCTGTCGATGGCGGTCGAGCACCCCGGCTACGTCCCGAAGTTCTCGCAGGTCCGCGCGGGCGACGTCCTGACGTTCGAGGGCCGTTCGTACACCGTCTCCGAGGTCGACACCGGGCAGGTCGTCGCCGCCGAGGGCGAGATTCCGTTCCATTTCACCCCGGACGAGCGCCTGCCCTTCGCGGATCTCTCCGGCGCCGACGGCGGCTTCGGCACCATCGACTACACGTTCGACCCGCCGCGCGTCTATCTCGGTCGCGAGCTGCCGGTCGACGCCTTCAAGCTCGAACGCGACATCGACCTGCACGTCGAGGGCGAACCCCCGACGAAACCGGCCCCGCCCGAGTCCATCTGCCCGGGCTGTCAGAAGAAGGTCGAGCTGCGGACGCCGGGCGAGACGGTGCGCGCCATCTGCCCGCACTGCGACATGCTCTGCGACGTCGACGGCCGCGCGTTGAAGGCGATCCGGAAGGTCGTCATCCAGAGCAACGCCGGCCCGCGCATGTGGGTCCCCCTCGGCGCGACGGGCACCCTGCGCGGCGAGAAACTCACCGTGGTGGCCTGGCGGCTGCGCAGCGTCTTCAAGGAGGGCGTGCGCTACCCGTGGCAGGAGGCCCTGCTTTACGGCGACAAGGGGTACCGCTACCTCGACTGCGCGGACGGCCACTTCACGCTCGGGCGCTCCATCGCCGCGGGCGAAGTGAGCATGGACAACGCGATCGTCCGCTACCAGGGCAAGAAGTTCGAACGTTTCTCCATCGGCGACGCGGTCACGGAGGCCATCGTCGGCGAGTGGCCGTGGCGGGTCGACCCCTTCGAGCGCAACCCGGTGGCCGAGTTCGTGGCCCCACCCCTGCTGCTCGCCCGCGAGCTCGGCGAGGGCGAGATCGACTGGACGCTGACGGAGCACGTCGACGCGGACGAGGTCGCCGCGGCGTTCCCGACGGGGCGCGTGCCGCCGCCCAATGGCGTCGGCGCCGCACAGCCCTTCAAACACAGCCACATCTTCCGCATCTGGCGGTGGGCCGTGCTCGCCCTGGTGGTCGGGTTCACGTTCAAGTGCTCGACGGCCAGCGACGCGGTGGTGCTCGACCAGATCGTCAGCCTCGACGCCCTGCCGCCCAACGGCACCGGCGGGTACACCCTGACCAACCGCCTCGCGCAGAAGCCGACGGAGACGTTTCCGCCGGCCGAGGCGGGGCAACCCCTCGTCGTCACGACGGACGCCTTCGACCTCGCCGGGGGCAAGAACGTCCTCATCGAGGCCCGCGCCGGGGTGGACAATTCCTGGGTCTTCGCCGCCGGTCAGATGCTCAACGAGGAGACGGGCGACCTGCAGCCGTTCAGCCTCGAGGTCTCGTACTACCACGGGGTCGACGGCGGGGAGAGCTGGTCGGAGGGCGGGCAGACGACAGACACACGCGTCTCGTCGATGCCCGGCGGCCCGACCCGCGTTCAGCTCGAGATCGAGCGCGACCCGGCCCTGACCCGCCCCCTGGAGCTCAACCTGATCGTCCGCGAGGACAGCCCGAACGTGCTGTACCTCTTCCTGACCCTGCTCTTCATCTCCATCCTGCCCTTCATCGCGTGGATTCTGAAGTCGTCTTTCGAACGGGCCCGCTGGGAGAACAGCGACTACCCCAAACACACGGACGAGTGACGATGAAGAAGCTGTCGTTCTTTTCGAAGTTTTCGCTCGCACTGACCGTGTTTCTGGTCGGTGGGACGCTCTATCTGTGGTTTGGCGGCAAGGAACTCTTCACGGAGAACCGGGAGAAGGCCGAGGCGACCTCGCCTGACCACACGCCGGGCTCCGTCGGCCATTCGCGGCGCATCTACGGTTTCGGTTACATCGGTTATCACGGAGGGAAGTGACGCATGAGTGAAGCGGTCATCCGACACATGGAAGCGGCGGCGATCTTCTCCGTCATCGGCCTTCTGGTCTTCGGCCTGGCGTTCTTCGCCATGGCCAAAATCTCTCCGTTCTCGATCCGCAAGGAGATCGAGCACGACCAGAACACGGCCCTGGCCATTCTGATGGGCTCGGTCATCCTGGGGGTCGCCCACATCATCGCATCGGCGATTTCGGGCTGAACCGGGCGTGTCGTGAACCGTGTGCCCCTGCTCTTCCTGAACGTCACGATCGTCGCCACCTGCGGGCTCGTCTACGAGCTCCTGGCGGGGACGCTGGCCTCCTACGTTCTCGGAGATTCGGTCACACAGTTCTCGCTCATCATCGGTCTGTACCTCTCGGCGATGGGTGTGGGGGCGTGGCTCTCGGGCAAGCTCGAACGCAAGCTGGCCGAGCGCTTCATCGACGTCGAGCTGGCCGTCGCCCTGATCGGTGGCTTTTCGGCGCCCATTCTGCTGCTCTCGTTCGCCCGGCTGAGCTGGTTCCCGGTCGTCCTGTACGGGCTCGTCTTCCTCATCGGCACGCTGGTCGGCCTCGAGTTGCCCCTGCTGATGCGCATCTGCAAAGATCGCCTGTCTTTCAAAGACCTCGTCTCCCGCTTCCTGACGTTCGACTATCTGGGGGCGCTCTTCGGCTCCTTGATGTTTCCCCTGTTCTTCGTACCGAAGATCGGGCTGCTCAAGACGTCGATGGTCTTCGGTCTGGGAAACGCCGTGGTCGGTTTGTGGGGCACCTGGCTGCTCTCGGACGTCATCGGCGGCAACCTGCGCATGCTCCGGGCGCGCGGGGTGTTCGTGATCGGGGTCCTGTTGTTCGGCCTGACGCAGGCGGACCGGGTGGAGGGCTGGTCCGAGGACGAGCTGTTCCCGGATCCGGTGGTGCTGTCGAAGACGAGCCACTACCAGCGCATCGTCTTCACGCACAGCAAACGCGGCTACAACCTGTACCTGAACGGCAACCTGCAGTTCAGCTCGACGGACGAGTACCGCTACCACGAGGCGCTGGTGCACCCGGCCTTCGCCGCCGCGCCCGCCCCGCCGAAGTCCGTCCTCGTGCTCGGGGGCGGCGACGGCCTCGCGGTGCGCGAGATCCTGCGTCACGAAAGCGTCACGGCGATCACCCTGGTGGACCTCGACCCGGCGATGACGACGCTCGCCCGCGAGTTCCGCCCGCTGGTCGAACTGAACCGCGACGCCCTGCGGGATCCCCGGGTCACGGTGGTCAACGACGACGCCTTCATCTGGCTGGACGAGTTGTTCGCCCGCGCGCCGGAGACCCGTTTCGACGTCGTGATCGTCGACTTCCCGGATCCCAATAACTTCGCCCTCGGCAAGCTCTATACGCGCCTGTTTTACCAGAAACTTCGGCGCGTGATGGCCCCGGACGCCGTCGCGACGATTCAGAGCACGTCGCCGCTCTACGCCCGGCGCTCGTTCTGGTCCATCGTGCAGACGATGGAGGCCGCGGGCCTCTCGGTGCGGCCGTATCAGGTCACGGTGCCGTCCTTCGGCGTCTGGGGCTACGCCCTGGCCCGCCTGGTCCCGTTCGATTCGCCGCGCACGGCCCCGCCGGGTCTCGCGTTCCTGAACGACGGGCAGATGGCCGCCATGTTCGACTTCCCGCTCGACATGGCCGCCCGCCCGGACGACGGGCTCGAGGTCAACCGGCTGGACAATCAGTGGCTCGTGCGCACCTACGAAGCGGAGTGGCGCCGGTGGCAATGACCCGTCGCGGGGCGCTCGGGCGCCTTGCCGGGCTCGGTTTCGGCGTCGGTGCGGTGGCGGCGGGCTGCACCCGGGGCGACGACCGCCAGCGCCGGGCCCTGCTCGACGGACTCGACGTCGCCTTCGACGCGCAGCCGGAGGTCCTCGGGCACCGCATCCGCGACGGTGCGCGGGTGGAGCCGCCGCCCGACGCCTGGCGCACGGTGGGGGCGGTCATCGTCGGAGGCGGCGTGGCCGGGCTGAGCGCCGCCCGGGCGCTGCGGGCGCGGGGGTTCACGGACTTCGTCGTGCTGGAGCTCGAGGCCGAACTCGGCGGCACGGCCCGCGGCGGCCGGACGCCCGTGTCGGCTCACCCCTGGGGTGCCCACTACACGAACCTGCCGCAGGCCTCCAACCCGGACTACGTGGCCTTTCTACGCGCGCACGGGGCCATCGAGGGCGTCGACGCACACGGCGAGCCCGTGCCGACGGAGGCCTTCGTCTGCCGCGACCCCGACGAGCGCAGCTTCTACGCCGGCAAGTGGTTCGAGGGCCTGCTGCCGGCCTCGGTGATGACCACCCGAGCGACGGACGAGCTTCACCGTCTCGAGCGCCTGGCGGGCGAGTGGGCGGCGTTTCGCGACGCGCAGGGCCGCGCGGCCTTTGCGCTGCCCGTCGAGCACGGCTCCGACGCGTCCGAGGTCACGGCCCTCGACCGCACGACGTTCGCCGAGTGGCTGGATGCGCACGACCTGCGCAGCGCCCCCGTGCGCTGGCTCTGCGACTATGCCTGCCGGGACGACTTCGGCGCGCACCCCGAGCAGGTCAGCGCGTTCGCCGGGTTGCACTACTTCGCGTCGCGACGCCGAACACCGCAGGCCCCGGGGGGCGGCGACACGGCGCCCGTCCTGACGTGGCCCGAGGGCAACGCCCGCCTCGTCGAGTGGCTGCGCGCCGACGCCGCGGCCGAGGTGCTGACCGGTCTCGCGGTCGCCGACGTCGCCCCGGGGGCCGCCGACGGCGGCATCGAGGTCCGCGCCATCGAGGCCGCGACGGGCGCGGCGCGGGGTTTCCGGGCGAAACAGGTGCTGCTCGCCGTGCCGCAGGTCTTCGCCGGGCGCCTGCTGCGGCCCTACCGCGAGGCCCCGCCGCCGCACCTCGCCGAGTTCGTCTACGGGCCGTGGCTGGTGGCCAACCTGGAGCTGCACACCCGCCCCGGGCGGCGCGGATTCCCCCTCGCGTGGGACAACGTGCCCTACGGCGGTCCGTCGCTCGGGTACATCACGGCGACGCACCAGACCGGCCGCGACTACGGCCCGACGGTGCTGACCTGGTTCGAGGCCATCGCCGACGCGGACGCCGGCGCCGCCCGCCGCGCCGTGCTCTCCTGGGACGCCGCCGCCTGCCGGGACCGCGTGCTCGCCGATCTCGAGCGCGCGCACCCCGATCTCCTGACCCGCCTCAGCCGCATGCGCTTCGTGCGGCACGGGCACGCGATGATCCGGCCCCGGCCCGGGTTCATTCACGGGCCGCACCGGCGCGCCGCGGCCGTGCCCCATCGCGACGTCTACTTCGCGCACACCGATCTCGGCGGCATGGCCCTCTTCGAGGAGGCCTTCTTCCACGGGCGCCGGGCGGCCGCAGAGATGCTCGAGGCACGGGGCTGGCCGGCGTGAGCGCGTGGCTCTTCGACCGCCGCACGGACCTCTGGGCGTTCGGCGGCAGCGCGGCCTTCTCGGTGGGCGCGTTGGCCCTGGGCGCCGGGCAGGGCTGGCTCGAGGCCGATCTGCACCCCGCGTTCTTTCTGCTCGCCATCGTGCTCGTCGACGTCGCGCACGTCTGGTCGACGCTCTTCCGGGTCTATCTGGACCCCGACGAGATGGACCGGCGCCCGCTGCTCTACTGGTCGGCGCCCGCCTTCGCCTGGATTGCCGGCGTGGCGCTGTATCAGGCCGGGCCCCTCGTCTTCTGGCGCGCGTTCGCGTACCTGGCCGTGTTCCACTTCGTTCGGCAGCAGTACGGGTTTCTGGCGCTTTATCGAGCCCGCGCGGGTGAGACGCGCTTCGCCTGGCTGGATACGCTCACGATCTACGGGGTGACGCTCTATCCCCTGATTCACTGGCATACCCACCTGCCGCGCGCGTTCGACTGGTTCATCACCGGGGATTTCCTGCCGTTGCCGCCCGTGGTCGGCGTCGTCGCCGCGCCGCTCTATTGGGCGCTCCTCGCGGCCTACGTCCTGCGGACGCTCTACGCGCGTTTCCGGCTCGGCGAGACCAACCCGGGCCGCGACCTGCTCGTGGGGACGACCGCTCTGTGCTGGTACCTGGGCATCGTGGCCTTCGACAGCGACTACGCCTTCACGGTCACCAACGTCTTCATTCACGGCGTGCCCTACATCGTGCTCATCCGGCGGTACGGGCTGACGCACGGGGCGACCGACGGCCCGGCTCGGCGCGTGCTCGCCTTTGGCTGGCTCCCGTACCTGGCCGCGCTCTGGGTGCTGGCCTTCGGCGAGGAGCTCCTCTGGGACCGCGCCGTCTGGCAGGACCACCCGCAGATCTTCGGCGCGCCGTTCGCGCCCTGGGTGGGCGGCCTGCTGCCGTACCTGGTGCCGCTGCTGGCCGTTCCGCAGCTGACGCACTACCTCCTGGACGGCTTCATCTGGAAGCGGCGCGCCGCGCCGGCGCTGCGGGGCGCATGACCCGGCCCGGGGTGCACGCCCGTCGGCGCGGTCACTTGCCGAAGGCGCCCTTGGTCTTCGTCGCGATGCCGGCGAGGTCGCCGGGCAGGTTCGCGAGGTCCTCTTTCAGCGTCTTGGTGAGCTTGTCGAGGCGGGCGTCGAGGTTCTTGTACTCGGCCTCGTTGGCCTTCTTCTCTTTGGCGCCGCTCATGGGGTTCTTCTGGGTGGCGGCGTGGGCGGCCTCGTTCTTGCCCTTCACGATGGCGACCTGCTTGAGCAGCCCGGGGATGGCGCGCGACTGCTGATTCAGGAAGTGCACGTTCTTGCGCAGGTGGTCGACGCTGGCGATCTTGGCCTTCACGAAGTCCTGTTTACCGCCCGGGGCAATCTCTTTGACCTTCGCGGCGTTGTCCTTCTTGCGAGCGGTGCAGTCCTTGAAGCGGGCGTAGACCTTCTTGCCCTTCTTGACCTTGGTGTCCGCCTCGGCCTGCGCTTCGGCCTTCGTCACCTTGCCCGCCGCGGCCTTGGCGCCCTTCTTCTTCGCGTCCCCCACGGCGGCCTTGACCTCGCGGATGGGCTCCGCCCAGCAGTCCTCGAGGGCCTTCTTCAGTTTGGCCGGGTTGAGGTCCGACGGGTCGACGTCCTTGGGCATGTCCGAGATGCTGCCGGCGTCGTCTTTGGCGTTGTCGAGGGCGTCGTGAATCATCGCGACCTCCTCCTCGAGCTTCTTGACCTCGTC
The DNA here is from genome assembly GCA_023150895.1 of Myxococcota bacterium. Classification (GTDB taxonomy): domain Bacteria; phylum Myxococcota_A; class Bradymonadia; order UBA7976; family UBA1532; genus CAINDO01. The sequence goes on from JAKLJY010000012.1 coordinate 88,481, forward strand.
GGCGGGCAATTCGGCCATCTTGGTCAGTTTGGAGGCCGCGCCGCAGCCCGACAGGGCGAACGCGAGGCCGACGGCGGCGATCACGGGGGAGAGGGCAAAACGAAAGGTCATGGCAGGCGTCCTCGAAAAAGGTGGGGAGCGGCGGCGACGGGGGCAACGACCCGACCGCGACTTGGGACGCGGCCTGGGCCCGGGAGATTCACTCTCCCTGATCGGAATCAACCCACCACGGCATGAACGCCGGGCGCAAGATTTTCGACGCCATCGCGTGTGGCCGAAACCCGGCGCTGCCCATTGCCAACGCCGCGGGGTTTCGGTTACACGCGGCGCCATGAGCGCACGAACCGACGACGCCCCCGGACGCAACGATCCCTGTCCCTGCGGCAGCGGCAAGAAGTACAAGAAGTGCTGTCTGCTCGCGGCCGAAGCGGCCCCCCGCTACACCTCGGACGACGAGAAGGCGTTCCGGGAGTGGGTCGGCGACCTGCCCGAGGCCGACGAGGTCGCGCTGACGCTCTTCGCGGACCTGCCGGACGACCTCTATGACCGCGAAGTCGCCGGGCCGATCGCCGAAGCCTGGCTGACGCTGCACCTCGCCTGCGACGTCCACGGCGACCCGACGCACCCGTTGAGCGCGCAGTTGCGCGAGCACGTCGAGGCGCACGAGTTCGCCCCCGGCGTGAGCGCCTACCTGCGCGCCGTCGCCGACGCCGTCCCGCGGCCGTACAAGGTCGTGGAGATCCACCGCGGCAACGGCGCCACGGTCGTCGACCTCATCGACGAGCGCGAGCGACGGCTCTACCACCCCCCGTTCGGCGACCCCGACTTCATGGGCGAGACCATCATCGCCCGCGTCGTGCCACGCGGCCCGTCCGGCCAGGCGGAGCCCCTCCTGCCGTGGATGCCGTTTCCGCGGCCCGAGGACGACGAAGAGAACTGGTTCATCGACGAGTTCCTGGAAGACCTGCGCCTGTTCCGCGAGCTCAATCCGGGCGTGCCGGACGCGGTCTTTTTGCGGCAGCAGCCCCCGGGCCTCATGCGGGCCTGGTACCAGGCGGTCTACGGCGTGCCGGTCGAGGACCTTCAGACGCCGGACGGGCACCCCGTCGAAGACATCGACGTCGTCTTCGAGGTGCAGGACCCCGACGCGCTGCGCACGACGCTCGACGCCCGCCCCGATCTCGCCCCGGTCGGTGACGATTGGGAGTGGCGGCAGACGGTGCCGGGCAGCGGCGACGAGACGACCGCCCTGGCGTGGTTGCGGCTCGAGGGCGACCGCCTGCTCGTGCAGTGCATCGCCCGGCCGCACGCCGAGCACCTGCGCGAGGTCTTCGGCGCGCTGCCCGGGCTCACCTTCCTGGAGATGGTGGGCACCGAGACCGACCACCCCGGCGGCGACGACCCCGACGACGAGGCCTGAGGGCCGCCGCCCCCCCGCAAACGACGGCGTCTCGTCAGCCCCCGTTCGGCGTCGGATCGCAGGAGTTGCCGAGGCCGTCGGCGTCGTTGTCGAGCTGGCTGCGGTTCGAAACGAAGTCGCAGTTGTCGCAGGCGTCGCCGTAGATGTCCGCGTCGGAGTTCTGCTGGTTCGCGTTGGCGACGTTGAGGCAGTTGTCACAGGAGTTGCCGTCGCCGTCGCCGTCGTTGTCGAGCTGGCTGTTGTTGGCCACACTCGCGCAGTTGTCGCAGGCGTTGCCGTACAGATCGCCGTCCGTGTTCTCCTGACCGGGGTTCGCGGCGTTCAGACAGTTGTCGCAAGAGTTGCCGCGCCCGTCGGCGTCGTTGTCGAGCTGGCTGTTGTTGGCCACGCTCACGCAGTTGTCGCAGACGTCGCCATAGAGGTCGCCGTCGGCGTTGGCCTGGTTGGCGTTGGCCGCGTTGACGCAGTTGTCGCAGGCGTTGCCGCGCCCATCGAGATCGGCATCGCCCTGAGACGTGTTCGCGACGCTGACGCAGTTGTCGCAGACGTCGCCGACGAGGTCGCCGTCGGCATCGGCCTGATTGGCGTTGGCGATGCTCGCACAGTTGTCGCAGGAGTTGCCGCGGCCGTCCCCGTCGCCGTCCGCCTGGCTGTTGTTGACGACGCTGGTGCAGTTGTCGCAGACGTCGCCATAGTTGTCGCCGTCGGCATTGGCCTGATTGAGGTTGGCGACGCTCACGCAGTTGTCGCAGGAATTGCCGCGGCCGTCGCCGTCCGTGTCGAGCTGGCTGTCGTTGGGCACGGTGGCGCAGTTGTCGCAGGCGTCGCCGTAGACGTCGCCGTCGCCGTTGGCCTGGTTGGCGTTGGGCACGCTCAGGCAGTTGTCGCAGGAGTTGCCGCGACCGTCCCCGTCGCCGTCCGCCTGACTCTGGTTGCTGACGCTCGGGCAGTTGTCGCACGCATCACCGAACGTGTCCGCGTCGCTGTTGGTCTGGTTGAAGTTCGCGACGCTCGCGCAGTTGTCACAGGAGTTGCCCCGACCGTCCGCGTCCGTGTCCGCCTGGCTCTGATTGCTGACGCTCGGGCAGTTGTCGCACGCGTCGCCGTACGTATCGGCGTCGCCATTGGCCTGATCGGCGTTGGCGACGTTCATGCAGTTGTCGCAGGAGTTGCCGTCGCCGTCGTTGTCGTTGTCGAGCTGCGAGTCGTTGGCCACGTTCGGGCAGTTGTCGCACGCATCGCCCCACCGGTCGCCGTCGGCGTTGCCGCCGCCCCCCCCCGCGCTGCCCGGGCAGAGATCGCAGACATCGCCGATGCCGTCGCCGTCGCCGTCGGCCTGGTTGTTGGCCACGGTGTCACAGTTGTCGCAGGCGTCGCCGTAGCTGTCGGCGTCGCTGTTCGTCTGATCGGCGTTCACGACGCTCGCGCAGTTGTCGCAAAGGTCGCCGCGGCCGTCCGAGTCCCCGTCGAGCTGGTTTTTGTTGTAGACACCCGCGCAGTTGTCGCAGGCCTCGCCGATGGTATCGCCGTCGTCGTCGGCCTGATTGGCGTTCGACACGGACGCGCAGTTGTCGCACCAGTCGCCGACGCCGTCGCCGTCCGCGTCGGTCTGCGGGTTGTTGTTGAGGGTGTCGCAGTTGTCGCAGGCATCGCCGTAGAGGTCGGTGTCCGAGTTCTGCTGGTTGGCGTTCGAGACCGCCGCGCAGTTGTCGCAGACGTCGCCCACCCCGTCGCCGTCGCCGTCCGCCTGATTCACGTTGGCCACCGCGTCGCAGTTGTCGCAGGCGTCGCCGAGGCCGTCGCCATCGAAGTCGTCCTGGCCGGGATCGCCGACGCCCGGGCAGAGGTCGCAGACGTCGCCGACGCCGTCGCCATCGCCATCGGCCTGCGCCTGGTTGGCGTCGCCGGGGCAGTTGTCGCAGACGTCGCCGTAGTCGTCGCCGTCGACGTCCCCCTGGTCCTGGTTGGCGGCCCCCGGGCAGTTGTCCACGTCGTCGCAAATGGTGTCACCGTCGGCGTCCTGGCACGGCGCGCGGCTGATGAAGGCCGCCTGGGCGTTGCCGTTGGCATCGAGCCCGTTGCCGGCCACGATGCCCGCGTCGTTGACACAGTCCGGACAGACCTCGTAGCTGAGGCCGAGATCGCCCGAGTCGAGCTCGACGTAGCTGCCGTCGGTGGCGACGTAGAGGGGTTCGTGGTGGCCGCTGTTCGCCAGCACCTGGTACCAGCCGCCGGCGTACCCCGCGTTGCTGATGGCGGTGAGCTCGGCCCGACGCCGGGCGGCGTTGCCGCGGGCGGTGAAGGTGTTGGCCTCGTCCCACACGCCGGCCTGGTAGGTTTCCGGGTTGCCGCCGGCGGCGGGCGTTCGCAGGAAGCCGGCGACGACCGAGTCGTCGTTGATGGAGTAGGCCTTGCCGATGCCGAGGTCCGTGAGCACGCCGGCGTCCCACCGGACGGCGTGGACCACGTTGTTGGCGTCGTAGCAGTAGCCGACGACCTCGCCCAGATCGTTGATGTCCCAGGGGACGCAGTCCTTGCCCGCGGCGAGAACGGGCAGCGCGGTGCTCACGCCGCCCACCCAGGTGAAGGCCTGGGTGTTGCCGCCGCCCGTCAGGGCGTACCCGATGACCTCGGCGTTGTCGTTGATGCGAAAGGCGTAAGGGCTCGACAGCCCTGCGGGCGCGTTGACCTGCGTCGTGGCCCCGAGACTGTAGACCCAGCTCTCGTAGACGCCCGTGTTCAGGTCGTAAGCGTAGCCGACGACCGTGCCGCCCGTATTGACGTCGAGCGCGGCGCTGAGGTCGTTGCCGCCGCTGTCGATGTCCGTCATGACGCCATTGGCCCAGACGAAGGCGTGCCACTGGTCTCCGTTCGTCGACGTGAGGCCGACCACCACGCCCGCGGCGTTGATGCCGTAGGCGCGGCTGAACTCGGTGGCCGTCGGGCCCGAGCCGAGGACCCCGAGGTCGGTCATTACGCCGTTGCGGTAGCGGTAGGCGTGCTCGGCGCCGTTGCCGACCGTCGAACCGCCGACGATCTGCCCCAGGCCGTTGATGGCCTGCGCGTTGGCGGTCCCGCCGCCGAGGTGGCCGATGTCGGTGAAGGCCTGCGCCTGCGCGGCCGCGGGCGCAGCGACGAGTGCGAGCGCGAGCGCCAGATTCCGGGTTTCCAGGGCACGACGGCGGAGCGGGTGTTTCAAGGGACTCCCTCCAGGGGCGCGGTCTACGTCAGGGTGATCGCGTTTTTCTAACATCGAATCGGGGGCGGGTGCACGTCGCATGAGCCCCGCTGCACATTGGACCCCGCTTCCCCCGCGCGCGTCTCAATCATCGGCCGCGGCCGCTGCACCTCGACACGTTCGCCCCGGTGTGGAATGTTTCTGCGCCCGGCGAGCCCCGTTCGGGGTCTCACGGGATCAGGACACGGACCCCATGCCCGAAAGCCCCATGACCCAGCCCGACACCGCTCCCGCCCCCGGCATCCGCGCCGGGACGCTGCACATCGACGGCGGCCGCCCCCTGCGCGGCGAAATCGCGCCCGCGGGGGCCAAGAACGCCGCCCTCGCGCTGATCGTCGCCGCCGCGCTCGGCGAGCGCCCGAGCGTGCTGCGAAACGTCCCCCTGGCCCTCAACGACGTGCAGATCCTGCTGCGCTGCCTCGCCTCGGTGGGGGCGCACGTGAAGCAGATCGGGCCGGACGCGGTCGAGCTCGGCGCGGGCACGGGGTACGCCCCCGGGAAGCCGGTCGACCCCGACGCCGCGCGCATCCGGCCGTCGCTGCTGATGCTCGGCCGGGCCGCCGCCCTCGGGCAGGGGCTCGCGCTGCCGCAATCGGGCGGCTGCTCCATCGGCGACCGGGGACACGATCTGCACGTCATGGCCCTGCGTGCCCTCGGCGCCACCGTCGACGAGAGCGAGGCGGGGCTGTTGCTCCACGAGGGGCGCCTGCGCGGGGCCGACATCAGCTTCCGCCTGCCGACGACCGGGGGCACGGAGAACGCGCTGCTCGCCGCCGTGCTCGCCCCGGGCGACACCGTCCTGCGCAACGCCAACACCCGCCCCGAGATCCGGCAGATGGCGGAGCTGCTCAACCGGATGGGCGCGCAGATCACCCTCGGCGGGCGCGTCGCGCGCGTGACCGGCGTGCCGCGCCTCCCGGGCGGGGCCGACATGGCCGTCATGCCCGGCTGGGACGAGGCCGTCACCTACCTGGTCGCCGGGGCCATCACGGGCGGGGAAATCCGGGTCAAGGGCGTCCCGGCGAGCTACGTCCACTGGGATTTGCTCTATTTGCGCGAGGCCGGCGCTCAGATTTTCGAGTGGGGAGACGATCTCTTCCTGACCCGCAAGGAGCCCCTGCGCCCCATCGACGTCATGACGGGGCCGCCGCCGAGCCTCAACTCGGACATGCAGCCCATCTTCGCCGCGCTGACGCTTTTTTGTACCGGCGACAGCACGCTGACGGACAACCGCTTCCAGGACCGCTTCCAGTACGTCGACGAGCTGCGCAAATTCGGCGCGTTGGTGGACGTCTTCGGCAACAGCGCGCTGATCGAGGGCGGCAAGCCCCTGCGACCGGCGGACGTGCGGGCGACGGACCTGCGCGGCGGGGCGGCGGCGGCGCTCGTGGCCCTCGGCGTCGCCGGACGCTCGACCATCGGTAATTGTTACCAGATTTACCGTGGTTACCCCGAGTTCGAGGACAAACTGCGCGCCCTGGGGGCGAGCGTGTCCGTGACCGAGACCTGACGCGGACCCGTGGTTTCCGACGCCCCCGCACTGCACGCGCTCCTCGCCCGCCTCGGCGCGCGGCGCGACGTCCCGCTCGCCCCCCGCACGACGTGGCGCGTGGGCGGTCCGGCGCGCTTCCTGGTGCAGGCGCCCTCGCAGGCGCCGCTCGCCGAGCTCTTCGGCCTCTGCGCCGAGACGGGCACCACCGTCTGCGTCCTCGGCCGGGGCTCGAACGTGCTCGTGCCCGACGAGGGGGTCGACGGCATCGTCGTGACGTTCCCCGACGCGCGCTCGCCCCTCTCGCTCGAGGCCGATGGCCGCCTCGTCGCGGGCGCGGGCGTCTCGATGGCCCGCCTGTCGGCCGAGGCCAATGCCGCAGGACTCGCGGGGCTCGCGTGGTGCGCCGGCATCCCCGGCTCCGTCGGGGGCTGCGCGGTGATGAACGCGGGCCTCGTCACCGGGGGCAAACGCGAGATGGCCGACGTCGTGACCGAAGTGACGTTCGTCGACCGGACGGGCGTGGTGCATCGCTACGGCCCGGAGGCACTCGCCTACGCCACGCGCCGCAGCGCCTTGCAGGGGGCCGGCGGTTGCGTCACCGAGGTCGTGCTGCAGGCCCCCGGGCGCGGCGACCCCGCGGCCCTGATCGCCGAGACGCGCGGCATCATCGCCGACCGCCGCGGACGCCAGCCGAAGCTGCCCACGGCGGGCAGCACGTTCATGACGCCCCCCGGGCTGAAACCGGCCGGGTTCTACATCGAGCAGGCGGGCCTCAAGGGCCTCCTGCGGGGCGGCGCGCGCGTCAGCGCGGTGCACGCGAACTGGATCGAGAACGTCGGGGGGGCGACCGCCGCGGACATCGCCGGGCTCATGGAGACGATGGTGGAGACGGTGCAGGCCCGCTTCGGCATCACGCTCCATCCGGAAGTGCGGCGCCTCCCGTGAGCGAGACCCCGTCGCGGCCGCGCGTGTTGTTCGTGATCACCTCCCGGGGGAAGGGCACGGGCGGTCACCACTTCTCGCTTCGGGATCTGACCGCCCGCCTGCGCGCGCAGGCCGACGTCCACATCGCGACCGTGGCCATCCGATTCCCGCCGTCGCTCGCCGACGTGCCCGACGTCACCTTCATCCCGTGGTCGCCGTACCGACTCCCCGGCGTGCTCGCCGACCTGCTCGCCCTGGTGCGGCGTTTCCGGCCGACCCATCTGCACAGCTACGACCCTTCCGCGCTGCAGCTGACCCGGGTGCTGAGCCTGTGGACGCGGCTGCCGCTGATCCACACGCAGTGCGGCGGGCCGACGCCCCGCCGAAACGTGCCGCGCGCGCCGGACGTCGTGCTCTTCAGCGAGGAGAACCGGAGTGGCCTGGCGGCCCACCCGCGCATGGCCGACTGCCGCCTGCACCTGATCGCGAGCCGGGTGAACCCCGTCGCGCTCGACCCCGCCCGTGCGCTCGCGCTGCGTCGCCACATCGGCTGGCAACCGGGGGACCGCGTGGTGCTGCGCATCAACCGCCTGGTGCACGAGTATCGCCCGGCCATGGATCAGGCGCTCGCGCTCGGGGCGCTGTGGCGGGACATGGGCGCGCGCGTCCACGTGGTGCTGCTCGGCTCGGCGGGGGACGAAGACCTGGTCCGCGAGCTCGAGGCGCTGGCCGGACGCACACCGGACGTTCACGTCGTCACGACCCCCGAGTTCACGACGCAGGCGGCGGCGCTGCTCGGCGCGGCCGACGCCGTCGTCGGCACGGGGCGGGGCCTGATGGAGGCCGCGTTCGCGGGGCGGGTCGTTTTCGCGCCGGTCGCCGGACACGCGCTCCCCGCGCTGCTGGCCCCCGACACGGTCGATGCCCTCGCGCACGCCAACTTTTCGCCGCGTGCCCGCCTGGGTGACGCCTTCCCCGACGAGGTGCTCGCCCGGCGCGCCCGCGAGGCGCTCGCGACCGAATCGTCCCTGGCGGCGTCCGGTGCATATGCCCGCACGCTCTACGATGAACGGTTCGACGCGAGCGTCGCCGCCCGCAAACACCTGGCCATCTACGCCGAGGCCCGCCCCTGGCCCGCGGGCGAGGCGCCCGAAGCCGTGGCCGATCTCGGCCTGAACGTGCTCCTCGAGACCCTGCGGCGTGTCCGTCGGGCCCTCGTCGGGGGCCGCTGAGTCACACGAAGACGGAGAGTGCCTCGATGTCGAACGCCACGCCCCGCCCCGGTTTCGCGACCGGTCTCGCCCTCCCGTTCCGCGCCCTGGGCGTCATCCTGCGCAATCCCCGGCTCGGGATGCTCGCCGCTCTGCCCTTCGCCCTGGCCATCGGCGTCTCGATTTACGGCGGCGGCCTGATGAAAGAGCAGCTCGTTCTGCGCTCGACGGGGCTGCTCGAGAGCTTCGGGATGTCCGCCGAAGGGTTCATCGGGTCGCTCGTGGGCTATCTGGCCGTCTTCATCTCCGCCATCGCGGTGGCGATGCTCATGCCGCTCGTGTCGACGCTCGCCGCGGTGCCCTTCAACGACTTCCTGGCGGAGGCCACCGAGCCCGTCGCCGAGCCGCCGCTGCCCCCCGCGCCGACGCCGACGATGGGCGGGCGACTGGCGCTGATCTGGATGGACCTGGTCAAGACGTTCGCCGCGCTGGGCCTGATGATCATCGCGGTGCTGTTCGGATTCATCCCCGGCGCGCAGATCGTGACGTTCCCGCTGGTCTGGCTCCTGTTCACGTTCGGCGTGCTGACGTATCCGCAGACGCGGCGGGGTGAGCGCCTGGGGCCGAGCGTGCAGTTTCTGGGTCGATACCTGGGGGCCTGCCTGGGCTTCGGGCTCGTGCACACGCTGCTCGCGCTGCTGCCCCTCGTGGGCTATCTGGTGCCGGCCGTGGCAGTCGTGGGCGGCACCCTCCTCTACGCGCAGGCCGTCGCCTCGGGCTGGCGCGCCGCGGAGTAGCGCGCACCGCCGGAATCGTGTTGAGGTGGCACCACCATGACACGACCGCTCGCCGCCCTGACGCTCTGTGCCGTCCTCGTCCACGCCTGCGCCGACGCCACCGATACCGGGCGGGCGTCACCGGGCGACCTCGGCCCGGCCCCCGCCACACCCGATGGCGCCGCCCCACCGGACACCGACGCCGAAGACGCGTTCGTTCCGCGAGATGCCCGGCGCGTGGTCGACGCCGCGGTCGACCCGATGACCGGGGATCTCGGCGACCTGGACCCCGACGCCGCGTCGCCGCCGTTTCCGTCGGATGCCGCCACGCCGCCGGCCCTCGACGCCGCCGACCCCGCCCCCGATGCCGCGCCGCCGCCGTTTCCGTTGGATGCCGCCGCGCCGCCTGCGCCCGACGCGTGCCTCGCCTCGCCCGAGGTCTGCAACGGCCTCGACGACGACTGCGACGGGCAGATCGACGAGGGCCTGCCGCTGCAATGGCTCGACCTCGACGGCGACGGGTACGGGAGCCCGAGCGGCATTCCCACCTGTGCGCCGGCCGCCGATCGCGTGCCGAACGACGGGGACTGCGACGACACCGACGCCGCCGTGAACCCCGACGCCGCGGACCCCCCGGAGCTGACGTTTGCGGATACGAACTGCGACGACGTCGACGGGGACCGCCGCGCGCTGCTCTTCGTCGACGCGGCCGCGCCCGTCGATGGGCCGGTGCCCGCCGACGGGACGCCCGAGCGCCCGTTCCCCACCGTCGCGCAAGCCCTGACGGCGGCCCTCGCCGACGCCCGCATCACCGGTCTGGCCATCGCTGGGGGCCGCTACGAGGAAACCGTGACCCTGCTCGAGGGCATCTCGCTCTACGGGGGGTACGACGCCGAGCGCAGCTGGGCCCGGGGCTTGCGCCCGGCGACGGTCGTGTCCGGGACGCAGGCCGATCGCGGCCGCATCGTGGCCCTGCGCGCCGGGGGCATTCGGCTGCCGACCACCGTCGAGGCCCTGACGTTCGAGGCCACCGGCGATCCCGGACCGGGCGGCTCTCTGTACGCCATTCACGCCCACCAGGCCCCCGGG
>JAKLJY010000130.1 GCA_023150895.1 Myxococcota bacterium
GCGTTCCCGTCCGGGCGCGAGCAGAGGAGCGACATCCTGGGCGAGCGCCGCTTCGACGTTCTTCTCGGAGAAGTAGCCGTTGTCTGCCGTGATCACCATGGGGACCGCCCCCGCGTTGGCGATGGCGCGAGTGAGCATCGATAGGCGGCCAGGGTGTCGCGCCCCGGTTCGGGAACGAGGGTCGCCGAGGGTGAAGGCGCCTCTCCGAAACGTGCCAGAACGAGGGCGTCCACCCGGTCAGTCTTGGCCAGCCGCCCCATCGCCTGAGCGAAGTTTCGAACCTTTCGGGGGTTCACCACTGCGACGGCCAGCCCGGCGGCAGAGAGTATCAGCCACGCTCGTCGCTCCAGGCCGCCCGTCGCTTCCATGACCACGAGGGTCACCCCGCCGCGCTGCGCCAGGCCAACGAGGGCCGCACAGCCATCGGAGTCGTTCCCGAACTGGTGCGCCTCACCGCTCGACCCGACGACCACGTCCAGTCGCGCCGACGAAACGTCCACTCCCAAGACCACCGGCCGTTCCATTTCGCTCCCCTCCTCGACTCTCGTGGATTGGTGACGAACGTCCCCGCACGGCCCAGCCTTGCAAACGTTACGAGCTTCGGCTCCGGCAACTGTTCGGGCTCGACGGGGACGACGCGGCACGGCGACCAACGCTCGCGAACGGCCTCGTTGGACCCAGGGAGACTCCGGTCTGCCGTGTCGCTCATCGCGCACTGCTCTACCCGGTTCGGCCCAAACAAGGGAGACTCGTCCACGGGCCCCGAAGGCCCGGGGCCCGAAGCAACAACGGCTGCATGGTGCCGTGCTGTTTCTGTCCGGTTGCAGGGTCGGTCCCGCCGGTTGCTGCTACGGCGACAAGCTTTTAGGCGCCCGCGGGTTACTCCTCGTCGGGCTCGGGCGCGCGGGCCTTGGGCGGCTGACCGAACTTGTCCTGCAGGTGCCGGGCGAGGGGCCGCAGCTTCGTGAGCGCGTCGATGCGCTTCTGGAGGCTCTCCTCGTCGAGCTGGCGCTTGCGGACGGGGTCGATCTGGCCCTTCTTCGCCCGCTTGGCCTTCGGCATCGGCTGGGCCTGGAGGTCCTTCAGCTTGTGTTCGAGCATCTGGATCCAGACGTCGAGGCACGTCGCGGCGTTCCGGGCGTCGATCTCGCGCATGACGTCGTCCACGCGGCCGAGGGGCCCGAGCTGGACGCCCGCCTTGGACGAGAACTCGTTGAGCAGCTCGATCTTCTCGTCGGTGTCGTCGGCCTCGCGGCGCTTCAACCGGAGCACGATGGTCTGCTGGTCGTACCACCCGGTCTGCGCCTGCTCGCCCCAGAAGGTCTGGCTGGCGTCCTCCCGACCGAGCTCGTCGACCTTCACCGAGCCGTACATGCGGAAGTACCAGTTGGGGTTGCCCAGGGTGGGGCCGGACTGCGCGGCGTCGTTCTCCAGCGTGACGTAGTCGCCCCCGCCGGCGGTGGCCACCACCCCGGCGAAATGGGCCTTGCCGGACTCGCCGACCACCGTGAGGCCGTCGCCCCGCTCGGGGGCGACGTGCTGGTTGACGCCCTTCGTCCGGGCCGCCTCGCTCTTCTGCTCGGGCGTGAGCTGGCTGTATCGCGCGACGCCCTCGGTCTTGTCGGCGACCTTGCCCTTGCCGTCCGTCTCGGCCATCTCGTCGCGCACGCGGTTGGCCACGCCGGTGACGTTGTCGAGCCCCCGCATGGGCGTCGTGCCCTTGCCCTCGACGACGCCGAAGCGACCCGGCGCCTCTTTGTCCTTCGGGCGCTGGACCCCCATGACCGTGCGGGTGTTCTCGTCGCAGTTCCGGGGCGTCGTCGAGGCGCCCTTGTCCTCCAGGTTGGTCATCCGCACGGACACGAGCTGCTGGACGCCGCTGCCGTCCGGCGCGGGCCCCTCGGCCACCTCGCCGCCGGGGTCGAGACGGTAGGGCGAGCCGTTGGCGACCAGGGTCTCGGCGGCCGCGCGGAGCTGCTCGTCGGTGGCGAAGAGGGCCTTGGGGTTGGCCACGCCCTTCGTATCCGGCGGCGCGGCGTGCAGGACCGCCAGGGTGCCGTCCTCGGCGACGCGCATGTCGTCCGGCAGGCCCTTCCAGGCAGCCTTCGCCTCCTCGCCCTTCGCGTCGTCGACGGGGCCGTTCCGGCGAATGCGGTAGCCCTGCGCGGGGGCGTCACCCCGCACGGGCGCGCCACCACCGGCGACCCCGGCCGATCGACCGGACACCACGCGCTCGGCGGCGGCGTCGGCCTCGGTCTCCAGCGCGGCGTCCGTCACGGCCGGCGCGTTCTTGCCCTGCGGACCGCTGACCCGCCCGCCCCGCTGCTGAACCACGTGCGTGAGCTCGTGCGCGATCAGCCGGGCGTCCTCGGCCTGGCCCGGGGCGACGAAGATCTCCTCACCCTGGGCGAAGGCCTGCCCGCCGTGGGCCCGGGCGGCGGCCGCGTCCTCGTGGACCCGCACCGTCGAGAAGTCCTGCTGGAAGGCGGCCTCCATCTGCCCGCGCACGGCGGCGCTCAGGGGCCGGCCTGCGCTTGCGCCCGCGGCGGCACCTGCGGCAGTCGCGCCTGCGCCTGCGGCGGTCGCGCCTGCGCCTGCGCCCGAGAGCCCCTTGACGTAGCCCGTGAAGGCGTCGCGGGCGGCGGCGCCGGGCCCTTGCAGGTCGGGTCGCCGCGCCGCACCGGCGGCTTGAGCGGTGGTCGCCTGTTTGTCCTGCGTCCTGGCCTGCATCGTGGTCTTCGGGCGTTCGTGGCCGCCCGGCGCACGAGCCGCATGCTCGTGGACCCTGCGTCCCGGAGATCGGGATACCGGGTGGGTGGCGCGCAGTCAAGGCGCCCGGCGGGGCCGAGGGGCGGTGAGGGGGCGGGGCCGGCGTCCGCGGGTCGGCGCGAGGGGGTGGCCGCGGGTTGGTCGGCCCGGGGTCGGCGGTGGGGCATGTCGACGCGAGCGCCCGAATCCGGCGGGCGCTCGGGGAGCGCTGGGGACCGAGGGGCGTCGGCGCTCGGCTGCTTCGAGCGGTCGGGGACGGTGAGCGTCCGGGGGGCTACCGAAGAACGGGGGCGGGACGAAACGGGCGTCGCGCTGGGTCGCTCGGGTCCGCCAGGGTCTCGTCGTGTGGGAGAGGGGACGGGGACGCGATCAAGGTGTGTCGGCGCGATGGCATCTGGATGCGGGTTGCGCAGCGGCCGACCCTCCGGCCCCTGGCGTCGGCCCCCGGCCCTGTCCCGGGAGGTGCACGCTCGCCGGTGACGGCGAACGTCGTCTGTGTCGGCGTCATCACACGTTCACACGGGCGCAGGGCGAGGCCTGCTGCGGCGCGCGCAGGTCCGTCCAGAGCCATGCAGCAGCGCTGGCGGCCAACGCCGACGCGTGCAGGGCGCCGGGCGAGTCGAACCCCGGTGAGCACCGTGTTTCGCGATGGCTTGCGCTGGAGTCTCGTTTGCTCGTTTGTGGTCCCGTTCGTTCGTTCGTTCGTTCGTTCGTTCGTTCGTTTCATTCCTGCATTGCCTTGCTGGGCGCGCTGGGGCCCGCTACGATAGACACAACTCCAAGAGGGCGCTCGCGACGCCGCTGTACGCACTCCATCGCGCGCGGCGATACACCGTGCGCACGCACGCCAGTGTCATCACCTCCGGCGCGACCTCACCCGATCTCCACGCCCGGCCCGGCCGGCGCGGGTGCGCGTGACGGTCACGATTCGCGCCGCCGACGCCGATTCGCGCCGGGCCCGCCGTCAGGCCTCCAGCGTGTGTTCGTACAGAATCTTCGCGCCGAGCCCGATCAGCACCACGCCCCCGAGGACGTCGAGCCGGGGTCCCAGGTGGGCGCCGAAACGGCGGCCCGCGAACAGACCGAGCGCGCTCAGCACGGCCGTGGTGAGACCGATGATCGCGAGCGAGACCGGCACGGGGACGGCGAGCAGGGGCAGGGTGATGCCCGCGGCGAAGGCGTCGATGCTCGTCGCGATGGCCAGGATGAACATGACTCGCAGGCCGAACAGATCGGCCTCGGTCGCGCCGGGGCGGGGGGCGTCGTCGTCGTCGTCGCCGCCGCGCGCCTCCCACAGCATCTTGCCGCCGATGCCGCCGAGCAGCACGAACGCAATCCAGTGGTCGTACGCCGCCACGACGTCGCCCACCGACGTCCCGAGCAGGTGCCCCAATGCCGGCATGAGAGCCTGGAAGCCCCCGAAGAGGAGGGCGACGAGCCAAACGTGCTTCGCCCGGAGGACGGGCGCGGCCAGCCCGCGCGCGGCGGCCACCGCCATGGCGTCCATCGAGAGGCCGATGGCCAACAGAAACACGGAGCCCATCGTCACCGACCGGGGTCGAAGGTGCGCAGGGCGGCTTGCAGCGAGGCCTTGTGGGGTGTGTAGAGTGTGTACGGGCCGGCGGCCTCGACGAGCATGAGATCGTCCCCGCGGACGAAGAGTGTCTCGCTGTGGACCCAGTCCTCGGCGCCGTAGGGCAGCACGAAATCCAGCGTGCAGCCGTCGAGGCCGCCCTCGGTGCGGAAGCAGGCCTCGGACTGAAAGACGTACCCGCGCTTCTCCAGGTGCCCGCGCAGGGCCTCACGCCAGAAGCCGAGGTCCGCGACGGGCTCGTTCTTCAACAGACGGCCGCGCAGGCGGACGCCGTCGGCCGTGATGAAACGGAAGTCGTCGGTCTGTTCGTAGCGTTTGAAGGCCGGCGGTGCGTTCATGCGGAACGGGACCCCGCCACACCCGACGAGCAGTGCGAAGGCGAGCAGGCCGACCACCCGAAGTCGGAACGAAAAGCGTCGGTGGTGCATGGTCACTCCTCCGCCTCGAACTCGGACAGAAACCGGGGCAGATCGACCGTGTTCAGCCACTCGAAGGGCGAGTCGACGTAAACGAGGCGGTCGCGCGGCGTGAACGAGAAGTCGATCTCCACCAGCGCCCAGCGCGCGCGGTCCCGCTCGACGCGCAACTGTCCTTTGATGGACTCCATCTCGTGCACGATCTGGGTCATGTTGCGTTCGATGTCGAGCGTCGCCTGCAGGTTCGACTGGTCGAAAAACGCCCGCAGCTGCGTGAAGATCTCGCCCTTGGAGCGCAAACGGCCCTCCAGATCGGCGATCGTCTCGGTGAGGTCCTGCCGTTCGAGCGTCTTCGTCAGGACGTGGCCGTGGTCACCCATGGCGCGCAGATACTCCCCGAGGGCGGCGGGGGGGACCTTGACGGAGAGGCCCTGATCGGTGAGGCGCGTGGCGTGCCCGCCCTGTGCGACGGCGGCCTGCGCGAGGGCGCGGCGCACCTGATCGGGGTGGACGACCTTGAGGTGCACGCGCGCGATCAGCGCCGAGCGCCGGGCATCGGCCGGGGCCGCCGCAGGAGCCGACACGGGCGCGAGCTGCGCAGCGGCCGGGCCGACGGGGGCCGCGGCCAGCCAGAAGGCGAGGGCGAGCGAAGGGCGGGTACTCATGGTCTTACTTCGCTCCGAAGCCGCCGAGGGCGGACACGATGGCTTCGCGGTGGCGGTCGTAGGCGCCCGGCTCGGGCAAGAAGCCTTCGAGGACCAGAAGGTCGGCGTCCTGCACAAGAACGCCGATGAGGTAGTAGCGGGGGAGGGCGTCGCGGCTGCGGTAGATGCGCCAGTGGAGACCCCCGCTGACCCCGTCGAGCACCGGCTCTTCGTCTCGACCGACGAGCTCGTGGTCGATGGCGGCGAGCCAGAACGCGGCGTCGCCGCGCGGTTCGTTCTTCACCACACCGGCCCGCAGGGTGCTGGTGTCTGCCGCCTGGGCCCGCCAGCTGTCGTCCTCCTCGAAGAGCACGAAGCCCCGGGGGATGGTGAATGCGATGCGGCCCTTGCCCTCGGGCAGCGTCGTGTGATGCGGCAACAGCGCGCGGACCCAGCCGAAGGGCGAGCGGTGCTGCACGCCGGCGCTCTGCGCGACGACGGGCTCGAGTGCGAGCGTGATCGTGCTGAAATCCGCGAGCTTGCGCAGGGTGCCGAGCATGGACTCCATCGTCTCGATCTGTTCGCTGAGGCGCTTGACCTCCTCGAGGATGCGCAGGCGCTGCTGCACGTCCTGAGTCGCCTGCAGAAGCGCGAGCAGGCGCGTGCGGGCCTCGCGCGCGACGGCGAGGCGGGCCGTCGTGTCCGTGAACCGCGCGGTGACGTCGAGGCTCTTCACCTCACGCTGCAGGATGGTGCCGAGGGCCTCGAAGTGGGCGAGCGCCGCTTCGAACGCACCCACCGGGACCCGCACGATCACGACGTCCTGGGTCATGGACTCGACGTACCCGCCGAGCTTCTCCGCCTGCGTCGTGATGGCGTCGATGGTCTCGAGCAGGCGCTTGACCCGCAGCCGCAGATAGCCGGAGTAGACGATGATGGGTTGCTCGGTGGGCGCGGCGGCGGTGCCCGGCGAGGGCTTCGCGACGGACACCGGCTCGGCGGGCGCGACACTCGGTGCGGGCGACCCGACTGAGGACTCGCCCCCCGCGGCGGGGGCGGCGTCTTCCAGTGCCTCGTACTCGGTCTCTTCGTAGGCCTTCGGCGCTTCCGGCGGGACCGGTGCCGCGCTCATGGACGCGCGTTCCGGCGCGTACGACATCATCGAGGGCGCCGACGCGCCGCAGGCGGTCACGCAGAGCGCGATGAAGAAGTGCAGGGCGGTCCTCATGGGGGGGCCTCCTCGGTCCGGGGGGCATCGTCGAACAGTCCGTGCACGGCCGCCAGGATCTCTTTCAAGGTCGCGGGCTTTTCCAGATAGCGACGCACGCCGAGGGCCAGCGCGCTCTCCCGGTCGATCTCGTCGCTGAAGCCGGTCGTCAGCAGAATGGGCAGCTCGGGTCGCAGCGCGAGGATCGCCGCGATGAGCTCCCGCCCCGTCATTTCGGGCATCGTCTGGTCGGTGAGCAGCGCGTCCACGGCGTCCGGTTGCGTCTGGAAGGCGTTGAACGCCGCCCGTCCATCCGGGAACGAGCGCACCTCGAAGCCGGCGCGCTCCAGCGTCCGTGCGATGAGGCGCCGCAGTGCCGGCTCGTCGTCGACCACCATGATCCGGCGCCGGGTGGGGGTCGGGCCGTCGAGTTCCACGGGGCCGGACATGCGCTCGGGGCCTTGCAGAGGGCGGGTCGGCGGCAGGTACAGGCGAATGGTCGTCCCCTGCCCGGGTTGGGTCTCGACCGTCACGTGGCCTCCACTGCCGTGCACGATGCCGTGAACGACGGAAAGGCCCATGCCCGTGCCCTGACCGACGTCCTTGGTGGTGAAGAACGGGTCGAAGATGCGCGGCACGTGCTCGGGCGGGATGCCGACGCCGTCGTCGGTGACCTCGATGCACACGGCGTCCGCGTCGAGGGCGGCGCCGCAGGTGACACAGTGTCCGCCCGGCGCCGGGGTGACCCGGGCGGCGACGGTGATGTGTCCGTGCCCCGCGATGGCATCGCGGGCGTTGATGATGAGGTTGGTCAGCACCTGGTGCAGCTCGACCGCGTCGCCGAGGAAGGGCGGCGTGCCCGGGTCGATGCGGGCGGTGAGGTGAAGGCTGGCGGGCAATGTGGGGCGCAGCATGCGAAGGGCATCGGCGATGCCCGCGGCCGGATCGATCGGGACACGGGCCGAAGAGGGTCGCTGACGGCTGAACGCGAGCATCTTCGCGACGAGGTTTCGCGCGCGCTCGCCCGACCGCCGGATCTCCTCGAAGTACCCGTGCCAGGTGCCGGCCGCCGCACCTTGGGTCTCCTCGTGGCCGAGTCCGGCGTAGCCCAGAATGACGCTCAGCATGTTGTTGAAGTCGTGCGCAATGCCGCCCGTGAGCTGCCCGATGGCCTCCATCTTCTGCGCCTGCCGAAGCTGCGACTCGAGATCGCGCCGGGCCTGTTCGGCGCGGTGACGTTCGGTGATGTCGCGGGCGATTCCGATGATGCCGCGCAGGGCCCCAGAGGGATCGCGGATGGGCGTCCGCAGCGTCTCGACCAGCGCGCGACGCCCGTCCGGATAGGTGATCCAGGCCTCGTTCACGCGGGTCATCCGCGGTGGACGGTCCCCCGCATGGTCGAGCGTCGCGTCCTGCTGTTCAAAGACGTCGAGGTCCGTGCACCCCACCAGGTCCCGCTCGGCGCGTCCCGTGTATTCCTCGAACGCCCGATTGCACCCCCGGTAGACGAGGTCGAGGTCTTTGAAAAAGATGAGATCGGGGATGGAGTCGATGAGCGATCGCAACATCGCCCGCTCCTCGGCCAGCGCCCGCTCCGCCTCGAGGCGCTGCGTCACGTCGATCACATAACCGAAGAACTGCCGCGGGGTGCCGTCCGGCCCGCGGATGATCATGACGTAGCTCGACAGCCAGATGTGGTGCCCGGCGGCGTGTCGCACGCGGTACGGGCGGTGTTCGTACGTGGCGACGCCGCCCTCGATGGCCCGGCGCGTCTCGTCGAGCGCGCGCGACACATCCTCCGGGTGGATGAGGGCGACGTAGCTCACGTCGCCGTTCAGAAGTTGGTCCGCGCGGTAGCCCAGCACGCTTTCGACGTTGCCGGAGACGTAGGCGACGGGAAAGTCGGGGGCATTGTCCCACTTGAGGACGACCACCGCCCCCGAGAGAAACAGGTCCCGCTCCTGCCGCAGCCGCGTGGTCGCGCGCTCGCGCACCGTCACGTCGGCAAAGCGCCAGAGGCGTCCGTTGATGGCGCCGCCCGCCCGCAAGGGCCACGTCTGACACTCCAGCACCCGGTCGCCCGGGGCGTCGACCAGAAAGAAGTCCTCGGCCTCGGGTCGACGGCCGAGGCTCTCCAGACGGGACACGACCTCGGGGTCCTCGTCGACGCGGCGCTGCAGCGCGGTCAGGACCTGTTCGCCGTCATCGCCCTCCCGGACGGGTGGCAGCTGCCACAGGCGCGCCAACTGATCGTTGACCGCGGCGACTTTGCCGTCGGCGCCGATCACCAGCAGGGCATCGCCGGTGGACTCGAGTGTGGCCTGCAGCAGCGCCCCGATGCGCTCGAGGTGCGACTCGTTGGCCTTCTGCGCCGACAGATCGACGTGGATGCCGGTCACGCGCCGGGGGCTGACCGGTCGACCGTCCTCGCCCCGCACCAGGGCGCCGCGCGCGAGAACGTGCAAGTAGCGGCCGTCCCGATGCTGCAGGCGAATTTCGACGTCGGTGGACGCCGCCGCTTCGCCGTGGGCCATGTGCATCAACGCCGCGCGCAACGCCGCACGGTCGTCCGGGTGACACAACGCGTCGAGCCGGGGGCCGTCGGGGAACGCCTCGGGTGTGTACCCGAGCATCGCGTACCACTGCGGAGACCAGCGCACCTCGTTCGTCTCTACGTCCCACTCGAAGAGGCCCTCACGGCCGCTGTGCAGCGCGACCGCGACCCGGGCCTCGCTCTCGCGCAGGGCGGCCAGCGTCGCGGCGCGCTCCGAGATGTCCCGGCTCGCGCCCACGACCGCCGGGGCGCCGTCCGGCTCGAGGACCCGCACCCCGCGCAGGTGGTGGAGGCGCACGCCACCGGCCGTCTCGAGGTGGCAGTCGACCTCGGCGGCGCCGTCCCGCAGGGCGGCCGCCATCACCGAAGCGGCGCGGCCGCGCTCCGCCTCCACGACGCGATCGAGCGCGGACGACGAGCGCAGGTCCGCCTCGGGCCAGCCGGAGTGCGCGACGAGGGCCGAGTTCCACCAGAGAAAACGACCCTGCGCGTCGAGCTTGAACACCGGATCGGGGACGGCCTCGAGAAGGGCACGCACTTCCCGCTCCGCGCGGCCGAGACGCTCGTGCGCGAACGCCCCTTCGAGGGCCACGGACAGCTTCTCCACCACGGGTTCGAGCTGCACGATCATCCGTGGGGACAGACGCTCGGCGCGGGGCGAGTAGACCTTGAGCAGGCCGAAGTCGCCGAGCGGGAAGAGCCCGTAGACCCCCCCGGTGACGCCCGTCTCCGCGACGAGCGCGCCGAATGAGGGGTCGTCGTCGGTGACCCGGCGAGGACGGGGGCGCGGGCCCGTGCCCAACCCGGCGAACTGCGGGTGGTCGGCGGGCAGGCAGCACATGGCCACCCGCGACGTCGGCGACGCGTGGTAGAGCGACGCGCCCGGGCAGTGCGCGGCCGGGTGACCGTTTCGCAGCCAGATCGCGGCGAAGGCGAAACTCGCGCGGTCCATCAGGCGATCGATGAACTCCCGCGCGGTCGTCTTCGAGTCGAGGCTTCGCCCGACCGTGAGCGCGAGTTCGTACAGGATCGCAAGCTCGAGGGTGGCTTCGCGGGGCGCCTCAGCCATCGAACGCCGCCAGGACCAGGGTCTTGTTGTAGAGGGCGATGCGACCCTCGCCGTCGGAGGCGATCTCGCCGAGGACCAGCGCGCCCTCCAGGCAGGCGGGACCGCCGCGGGCGGCGGACAGCGTCGACGCCACGGCGCCGAGTTCTGCGCCGAAGTGCTCGGCGAGCACGTTGGCGCGGGAGCCGCAATCGAGGATGAGCGCGCAGCGGGGCGACTCCACGGACGCGAGCGACTGCGCGGCCCCCCGGGCGGCGCCGACCATGTCGTCGGCATCCGCGGTCATCAGATGGAGGACGGAGTTCTCGGGCACGTCGGACAGGAAAAGGACGCCGCCGTCCTCCGTCTCGCGGACGGGATCCCGGATGACGTCCTCGGAACCGGCGCGGGCGATGGCCACCGGGTACCGGGCGTTGATGTCGGGGAAGAACGGCCGGTCGAGCAACTCTGGAGCGTAATTTGCGACGGCCCGGCGGTAAAAGGCCGCGGCTGGCTCCCAGTCGAACTCGTGGACCACGGTGCCCGAGGTGCGCGTCGCCACGAACCCCGGGCCCGTGCGCCGCCACCCGTGCCGCACCTCGACGCGCGTGCGGTGGGGCCCGATGAGGACGAGCGCGCCGCGGTTCAGGAAGCCGTCCTCCGTGAACACGACCGGGGCGTCGCGCAGGTCCGGGTACCCGGCACCGCCGCCGCAGTAGGTCAGCCGGTTCGCGTAGCGGTCGAAGAGATCGGCAAGGAAGCTCGACACGCAACAGGCGTTGCAGTCTGGGAAGATCAACGCCGTGGCGGGCCCGTCGCCGTCGACGACCGGGGGGGGATCGAGCCACTCCAGGTGGGGGCCCTCCAGCCGGACCCGGGCGCGGGTGAAGCCCTCCGGCAGGGCCTCGGCGATGAGACCGGCCGCCAGCGAGGTGCCGCCCTGAATCAGCCCCGGGAAGACCCCGCCCACCGCGCGGCGACCCTCGGCGCGCAGCGCGGCGCAGAGGGCGGGCACGTGGGCGGCGTCCGTGTGTGAAACCAGAAGCAACAGGAGCGCCCCGGGCGGAAACTGCGGGAGCAGATGCTCAGGCTCTCGGAACTCGGCGTACATGCGGGCGTTATAGCGTGCCCGCCCGGGAAACGCCCATATCCGACCGGGGAAGAACCGTACTGGATCAAGTCTCGTCGTCGGAAGCGGCCGGCGAGATCACCGCCAGGAGGCGGGTTCGCACGTCCGGCGGCGGGGCGATCCAGCGAAGGCTCCGCCAGCGGGCCCGAACGAGCTCGGGTGGCAGGGCGAGGCGCACGGCGCGGGCGCGCTCCTCGGCCGGCAGGTGGCGGAAGTCCGGCCCCTGGCCGGTCAGGCGGGCGAGGCTCGCCTGCAGGCGGTCGAGCGCAGAGAGGAGCAGATCGACGGGCAGATCCGGGGGCGGGCGGTGGACGTCGCCGGGCAGCTCTT
Source organism: Myxococcota bacterium (assembly GCA_023150895.1). Lineage (GTDB taxonomy): Bacteria > Myxococcota_A > Bradymonadia > UBA7976 > UBA1532 > CAINDO01. Next base: position 11,689 of record JAKLJY010000130.1, read on the forward strand.
CGACGGCAAACGCCAGGGGACCGGCGGGGGACACCGGGTACCGCAGCGCCTTGAGCACGGCCGCCACCACCCGGCCATGGGCCTCGCCGAGGCCGTGAACCCACAGCCCGGGCATCAGGGCCGCGTCCGGCGCCGGCACGCCCAGGAAGCTCAGGTAGCGGCGCGCGTCGGTCGGCCCCATCACCGGCCCCGGGCGGGGCTTGAACCGCGCCAGGTTCGCCGACGTCGCGCCCTCGACCCAGACGTCGTTGCCCCGGCGCCCCACGACCTTGGCCGTGTGCCCGCCGAGCGTGAGCGACTCGCCCTTGTCGACGGCCTCCACCCGGCCGATGGGCCGCTGCGTCAGGGCGTCGAACACGACGACACCGGGGCCGTCCCCGCCGAGCTGACTGTGCATCGAGCCGCGCGCGTAGGCCTGTTCGAGCCCGTCGGCGGGCAAAAAGACCCCCTCGTGACGCCGAAAGAGGTCCACGCGCTCCGCCAGGGTGGCCGACAGGCGTTCGGGGCTCCAGTAGGCGGCCTGCCAGGGCGGCAAACGCTCCAGGAGGGCCGGGACGGTGAGGGTGTGCGTGCGGTTCTGCATCAGCAGCGAGGCGGCCTGCTGAATCACCGAGGCCGGATGATAGGCCAGCAGATCGCCACACAAGTCGCCCGCCTCGGCGCGATCGAGCAAGAACGCGAACCGCAACGCTTCGGCCGGGTCCGCCGCCAGCAGCAGCACCTCGGCGTGCCCCGTGCGGCGGCCGGCGCGGCCAATCCGCTGCAGCAGCGACGACACGTCCGCGGGCGGGCCGTACAGCGCCACCCGGTCGACGTCGCCGATGTCGATGCCGAGCTCGAGCGTCTGGGTCGCGACGCACAGGGCGGTCGAACGCGAGAGAAACGCTGCCTCGACCCGCTCGCGCTCGGCCTTCAGAAGGCTGCCGTGGTGGGCGTAGACCGCGTCGCCGAAGGGCGGGCGGCCCCGGAGGGCAGCGGCCACGGCCTCCGTGCGGTTGCGGCTGTTCGCGAAGACGAGCGTCTTACCGCGCCCGGCGGAGAGGGCGGCGAGGACCTGATCCATCGTCTCGGCGGAGCGCGCCGTCAGGTCGAGCCGACGGCCGGCCGCCGGGACCGAGACCACCACCGGATCCCGCAGATACCGGGCGGCGACGGCCTCGGGCTCGGGCAGGGTGGCCGAGGCCCCCGCGACGCACAACCGGCCGCCCGCCGCCGTCGTCAGCACGCGCAGGCGCTCGACGAGGGTGGCGAGCTGATCGCCGCGCAGGGCACCCGCGAGCAGGTGCAGCTCGTCGAGCAGCAGCCATCGGGTGTCGCGCAGCGTGCCCGGGTGCCGGCACAGGCGCGCGTCGAGCCCCTCCGGTGTGGTCACGAGCAGGTGCGGCAGGTGGTCCTGATCGGGGCGGTGATCCGCCGTGTGTCGTCCCACCCGCAGGTGCAGGCGGTGCGCGATGGGCGTGAGCCGCCGGTGCACGTCGTTGACGAGCGCGCGGGTCGGGCAGACGTAGACGACCTCGGGCCCGTGTGCACCCTCGGCGCCGGTGGCGTGCTCGAGCGCGGCGGCGACGAGGGCCTCGGTCTTGCCACCCGCCGTCGGCGCGCACAGAAGACACTCCCGCCCGTCGAGCAGGTGCGGAATCGCCGCCGCCTGAATGGGCAGCAGCCCCCGGTGGTGCGCGAACAGCGCGTACCACGTCCGGCGCAGGCGGCCACGCAAGGGTGGGGGCGCGATCACGATCGGTTCCGAATCACTCGAAGGGGCGGGTGGGCATCTGATTCCGGGGCAGGAGCCCCGGCCGGGTCCCGCCCCATGGCGGGATCCGCGAGCGGAGGGCGATTCACTCGCCCGAAGCGAGAGCGTTCGGGGCAGGAGCCCCGAACGCGAGTCCCAATTAGTACCAGAGGCGCTTGAGCTCCTCGAGCGCCGTCCGCACGCGGTCCGGCGTCGTGCGCGACATGTCGAGCAGCTCGAGCACGAACTTCACGGCCATGCGCGGCGTGTCGAAGCTGCCGTCCGCGAGGCCTTTGAACATCAGGTCGCCGATGAGCTGCGAGAGCGCGTCGACCTTCGGGCGCAGGACCTCGTGCCGGTCGGCGTAGAGCAGCACCACCCGGCGCGCGAGCTCGCGGTACTCCGGCGCACCGAGCGGCGTGAGCTCGAGCCGGCGCTCGGGCCGGACGAGCGACTCGACGAGCGTGTCCCCCTGTCCGGTGGGCGTCATCGCCATCATCACGTACAGCGGACAGTGGCCGGTGTAGCGGTGCGCGAGCGTCTTCAGCTCGCCGCGGCCACCGCGGGGCTCGTCGTCCGGTGAAAACGGCAGCTCGCCCGCCGGCAGGGCGGCGGCCACCAGCGCGCGGAAGAGACGCTCGGCGAACTCGCGGTTCTCGGCGGTCAGCACGCGAAAGAACTCGGCCTCGTCGAGCAGCACCACCAGGCCGGCGTGCCCGGTGGCGTGCGCGAGCGCGGCCAGTCCGCTCAGGAGATAAGCGTAAATATGCGCCCAGGGACGGTAATCCATGAGCGCGGGCAGCGAACGCTTGCCGTACAGGCGATACCGGGCGTTGAGTTCGGGCGTGTAGTCCTGCGCCGCGCCGGAGAGCCAGTCCAGCACCGGCTCGGCCTGGCTCTCATCGAGGCGGTTCCACAGCGAGACGGCCGGCGTCAGGTAGGCGTGGCGCTCCTCGCCCAGGAACCGCGCCTTGACCGCCTCGTGGCCGCGCGCGCGGTCGAGCAACGGCGTCAGGCCGACGCCCGCGTCGAGATCCGGGTAGGTCAGCCCCTGCATCAGCACCCGGTAGACGCGGCGCGGATTGCTCGCCGGCGCGTCGACGGGATCGAGAGACGCCTGCGCGACGAGAAAGCCGTGCGCGCGGGCCCGGGCGGCGACGTGCTCGAGCAGGTGCGTTTTGCCCGTGCCGTAGTCGCCCAGGATGATGCGGGCGGCGCCCTCACCGCGCTTCACGGCCGCCAGATCGGCGTCCACCGCGCGGACCTCGGCCTCGCGACCGACGGTGTAGAGGTCGAGGCCGTCCGCCGGCACGACGCCGAGTCGCAGCGCCTCGAGGAGCTGCCCGTTGCCGGCGGCAACCGAAGACGGGGCGCTCGGGGGGCGGGTGTCGGCTTTCGGCGCGGGACGTGTGTCCGGACGCGAGCGCCCCGTCGTCGACGGGGTCGAAGGGTCGGCGGTGGGCGGCCCGGACGGCCCGGGCGGTGAAATCAGCTCCCGGACGGAGACGTGGATCTCCAGCGCGCCGATGCGGTCGAAGCGCACCATCGCCGCGCGACCGCCCCGCAGCAGGCTCACGACGCGGCCGACCCCGTGCTCGGGGTGGGTGACGAGGGCGCCGACGCTCAGGAAACCCATCGGTCAGAAGTCCGCGAAGTCGTGCCCGGCGGTCGCCGCGGGGGGCGGGGCGAGCAGCGCGCGCGCCCCGGAGAGGATGCGCTGCGAGACCTCGGCCTGCGTCACCGGGCGCTCGCCGCCCGCGATCTGATCGTGCAGGTGCGAGATCCACGCTTTGACGAAGATGCGGCGGTGGCTGACTTCGAACTGCGCGTGAGCGGCTTCGTCGGCGATGCGGGCGAGGTTGGCCCCCTGCAGGATGGGGTCGAGGCGCACGTCGCGCGCGACCTCGAAGACCTCGCGGATGCGGTCGCCCATGGCGAGCAGGAGGTCGCGAGGGTGCAGGTCGAGCGTTTCGAGGTCGATGACCGTGGCCTGCGGGCTGCGGACCGACAGCGGCAGCGGGCTCGCGAGGCGCTGTTTCAACGCCGGATACTCGTCGACGACGCGCGCCATGAACTCCGGAGGCACCGCGTAGGCGAACAGCACGCCCGGCAAGGCGCCGCGCCCGCAGAGATCGACGATCTCGCGCAGGTTGTCCGTCAGCTTGTGCTGGTTCTTCGTCGTCGCGCCGACGCTCAGGTTGCGGTCGAGCTCGTCGAAGAGCAGCACCGTGCCGGCGAATCCGAGGCCGCGCAGGGCCTGACAGACGCCGCGCAGCATCGCGAACGCGTTGGCTTTGCCGACGCTCTCGAACACACCCGCCTCGCGGTGGGCGGCCACGGGGACCTCTTCGCCGAGCAGGTACGCGCCGAGGACGTCCTGCCGGCGCATGTCGTCGTCCATCAGGGCCAGGCCGTAGGCGGCGATGGCGTTGCGCAGGCTCTGATTCTCCACCGGGAGGTGCCGCACCGTGCGCAGAAGCCAGGTGCGGACGGCGGTGTCCCCGCTCTCGCGGCGCTTGTCCTCGACGAGGTCGCGCAGGAGATCCGTCAGACCCGTCGTCGGGGCGAGCGGGGCCTCGTCGGGCGGGGGCGCCCGCAACCCGCGGACGACCGCGCGATACACCTGCAGCGGTTCGTGGAACGGGCACGACGTCGGCGACAGACCGACATAGGCCGACGCGAACCCCGCCTGCCAGGCCATCTCGCGCACGCTCAGCAGGAAGTGTGTCTTGCCCCCGCCGAAATAGGCCTGCACGAGCTTGAACGTCGAGCCGCCCGCGGGCAGCAGACCCTCGAGGTACTCGTGCCGCAGGACGTCGAGGTAGCTCTCGTTGCCGACGTTGAGGAAGCGGACGCCCCGCTCGGGCGGCGTGCCCGACTCGCCGAGGGTCTGCAGGATGCGTTGCGCCATCGGGCGCGCGAGGCCGGTGGAGGGCATGGCTCAGGCGCCTCGCTCGGGGGTCGGGGTCGGCGGGGTCGAGCCGGGGGCCGGATCGACACGGCGCACGGCAAACGTCAGGAAATACTGGCCGCCGGCCGCCGCGGACTCGAGAAAGAGGACCGACTGCTTCTTGGCCGTCGAGCCGCCCGTCGCGGTGCCGAGCAGGATGCGCAGCCCGTCGGCCTCCAGGTGGCGCGCGGCCTGCAAGTGGTCGAGATCCCAGGCGAGCTGCGCGCGGGTCACGGGCCGCAGCGCGCGGGCGTCCTGCTTTTTCCAGAAGGCTTCGGGCTGCCGCACGTAGAAGAGAGGCGAGACGAGGTCGACGAGATTCACCCGTTCGCCGAGCGGCAGGCCCGTCTGCGCACAGAGCACGCGGTAGGCGGCGATGAACTCGCGGAAGATGGCGTCGGCCGGCTGCGTCCAGCCGAGGGCCGCCGTCTGCCGGCGAACGGCCTCGACCACGGCGCGGGGCTCGGCACGCAGCGTCTGCAGGGGCTCGCGGGCATATGCGAGCGTCGCCTCGCCCCGGTCGAGGTCCAGGCGCACGGTCAGCTCGCCCATGCGCAGCTCGTCCGTCGTCACGCGGGCGAAGGGCAGCCCGGCCGCGGCGGCGGCCTCGGCGAACGCGGCGAGGCGGGTCAGACGCCAGTCCATCGCGGCGTCGGCGAGGTGGGTGGTGAGGGCCTTCAGGGCGTCGGCGTGCAGGGCCTCGGCGTGCAGGGCGGGCCCCAAGCGCTCGAGGGTCGCGAGCGCGGCGGTCGCCCCCACGGGATCGGTGGCCGCATCGACGGCCTCGACGGCCTTGTGCGCGGCGGTCGCCAGACGCGCGAGTTCCCGCAGGGCCGCCTCGAGGGCCGGCCAGCCCGACGACGGCGCCGGTGAGGCCGGCTCGCCCGACGCGGGGGCTTCGAGTTCGGTTTCGATGGGGTCGGACATCGGGCCGGGAGTGATACCGGAATCGCCGGATTCGGGCCACGGGATTGCGGCCCGAGGCGCTTTGTGCGCATCTGTCGGGCCCGATTCGAGAGCCGCCGATGCCCCCGCCGACCGCGAGCCGCGCCCCCACCGCGAACCCGTCTCCCGCCTGGCTCGCCGGCCTGCTCAGGGATGCCGCGCCCGTCGAGCTGCTCGAACCGCTGGCGTGGGAACTCGGCGATCGCGAGGTCCGTCGCACGCTGCCGTCGCTCTCGCGGGCCATCTCGGAGGGCCTGGGGACGGGCGACGCGGCGGCCGCGCGAATGATCGCACTCACCCCGCCGGCCCGGGCCGTTCTGCGGTTTCTCGTGGGCCGCATGGCCGTCCTGCTCGCCGCGCGACCCGCCGGCGCGCGCCTCATCGAAGACGCTCGCCGCCTCGCGCCGCCGCCCTACGCCGGCCCGGTCACCGAGCGCCCGGAGCGGGTCGTCGCGGCCCTCGCCGGGGCGGTGGCCTGGACGGGCGAGTCCGTCGAGCTCACGGCGCCGCCCGAGGTGATCCTGCGCGGCGCCGGGGCGCAGGTGGCGGCCGGGGCCGTCCGCGCCCGGGCGGGGACCCTCGTCGAAAGCGCCGGGGAGCATCGCGCGCACCGGCTGGCCGTCGACGCGCTGGGGGCGGCGCTGCCCGCCGTGGCCCGCGTGCCCGCCCTGGCCGATCCGCGGACGTGGGATCTCCGGGTGTGGCGGGCCGCCGCCGCCTGCGGGTGGCGCGTGGGGGCCGATCCGGGCGACAACGACCGCGCACTTGCCCGGCTCGCCGGCGCGACACCGGCGGAGTGCCTCTCGCACCTGTTTCACAGCTACGCCGCCGAAACCACCGCGGAGGCCCCGTCCGCCGTCGAACTCTTCGGACCGTCGGCCTGGCGCCTCGGCGCGGCGTGCGAGCAGCCGGCGGCGCCCGTCGTGTACCGCATCCAGAGTCTATACGCCCTCGAGACGCTGCCCGTGGACGCCTGGGTGGAGTTTCCCCGGTTCGTCGATCACCTCTACCGGCAAGGTCTGCTGCCGCCGACGTGCCGCGGCGTCGTGCGGACGCTGGCCGACCCCCGCATGGTGCCGGTGACCAGCATGCGGCCCGACCACAACGAGGGCGAGCCGTTCCGGATGCGGATACCCCATCTGTTGCGGGCGGTGCTCGGTGCGCCCGCGCAGTTGGGCCTCGTCGACCTCGCGCTCGCGCCGCGCGGGGAGTCCGTCGTGCGGTTCTCGGGCCCCCGGTGGCGACAGCCCGTGTGCGAGGCCCCGTACGTCGAGGTCACGCACCTGCGTCGCACGTCCCTCGGGGCTCGTTGGCTCGATCCGCTGCCCCCTCCGACGGGGTCCTCGAGCGGGCCCGGCGTCGATGGCCTCGACGCCCTCGCCGATCTCCTCGGCTGACCGCGCTTCCCCGGGCTGCCGCCGTCAGAGTACGCAAACGCAGGGTCGGCTCTCTCCGCACGCCCGGTCGTTCCACAGCCCGCCGAGGTTCGGGTCGAAGACGACGCAGTTCTCCGCCTCGGCGCCGTTCGGGCGGTCCGGCCCCCAGGCTTCGTAGGCCGGCCGCCGCCCCTCGGGGTCGAGGAACCGACCCTCGTCGAGCGCGTCGGAGAGGCCGAGCCAGGTTTCGACGCCGAAGGTTTCGAGCACGGCGACCTGCAGGAACGCCTGCTGCGCCTCGTCGACGGGCACGGCGAGCGTCCCGCCGAGCTCGCCGCAGTGAGCGGCCGCGGCGTCGGCGGTGCGGGGTTCGGGGCAGAGGGCGAATCGCGCGCGCCCGTCGGTGATCTCGGTGCAGACCTCGGGGGCGGGGGGCGCGACGCCGCGGCGCAGCACGGCCTTGCGGATCGCATAGTCCGCGCGGACGAAGGGCAGCGACTCCTCGAACCAGCGCAGGTCGCGGTCCACGGTCTCCAGGCCGCGGGGGGCCGTCGCCAGCGTGCGGCGCACCGTATCGAGGCGAGCCTGCATCGCGTCCGTGTCCCAGACGTCGGTCGCGATGAACGCAAGGGCCTCGCGATAGAGCGCGTCGTATGCGGGCAGCTCGCGCACCCGCTGCGCCAGCCGCCCGTTGGGCCAGCCGTACGGGTCGAAGTTCACGTCCTGAAAGAGCTGGTCCATGCCATGGGGCATGAACACGAAGCGGTCATCGGCCGGCCGCCGGTAGAGGTAGTGATTGTTCACGTTGAATGCGTAGCCGTCCCAGTGGAAGACGGCCGCGTCGAGGGCGTATCCGAGGATGAACGACCGCATGTCGAGCTCGGCCTCGAGCGCGGCGGGCAGCTCGGCGTCGGGCACGTCCCGGACGATGCGGGCGAGCTCGATCAGGTCGTCGCGCGTGCGCCCGTCGTCCTCGTCGTCGAGCTCCATGTGTTCGATGTCCTGTACGAAATCGGCGCAACACGGGCCCTCGTACAGATTGCCGGTGTCCTGGTCCTCTCCGAACCAGCGCCGCAGGAAGTCGTCGTCGACCGCTTCGGCGACGACGTAGATCCCGTAGGTGTATCCGTTCAGCGTGACGATGGCATGCGCGGTCCGCGAGGCGGGGATGCCCGCGCGGCGTGCGAGTTCGTACCCCATGTGTTCGTGGACGAGGGTGCGGTCCTGGATGGCGTTGTTGAGCACGAGCTTCTCGAGCGAGGCAAGGTCCTGCCCGCGCTCGAACTCGTTGAATTTGATGCTGAATCCGGGCTTGCCGTTGAGGCTCGACACTGAGCCGATGCCGCCTTTCTGACGAATGCCGCTGTTCTCGAGCAGCTCGCCGTCGAAGCGGATGTCGCAGGGCACCCGGTTCTCGCGGTCGTTCTCGAGCGCTTCGAGGTGGGCTTCGGCGACGGTGATGTCGACGAAGTGCAGCACCGTCGGGTCGAAGACGGCGAGTGTCGGATCAGGCTCGGGCCCCGGCCCGGCCGCCTCGAAACCGCGACCGAGCGCGACCGGACGACCCGGGGCGGGGGGGGCCGCGGCGCCCTCGGGGGTGAGCGTGATGACGACGTCCGCGCCGCCGGCCGCGCCGCCGTACCCGTCGAGGAAGAGGAAGTAGTATCCCGGTGCGAGGGACTCGACGACGAGGGCCGAGGCGAGGCCGTTGGTGTCGTCGTTGCACGCGAGCTCGGAGCCGGCATCGTCGCAGGCGCCCCGCAGGTAGAGCACGGTGTCGTAGTCGTTGTTTTCGACGACGGCCTCGAACCTCGACGGCGAATCGACCCGGACGACGACGACGTGTTCGGGCCCCTGTGGATTGCCGCAGGTCGCGCCGTAACGGTCGCGCCCGTCCGTGCGCAGGGAGAGACGCCCGCCGGGCGCGGTGATCCGGCTCAACGCCATCGGCAGCACGCCGAGGCAGCCGGGCTCCTCGCTGTCCCGTCCGGAAGCGAGACACTCGCCATCGGCCGGATAGTCGCTCGCGCCGTCGCCATCGTCGTCGAGGCCGTTCGCGCAGGCCGGCAGCGCGTCCGGATCGTGGGTCTCGTCGTCGTCGAGCTCGAACGTGCACCCCGGATCCAACAGATCGGTGATGCCGTCGAAGTCGTTGTCGAGCCCGTCGTTGCACGCGCGGATGAGCGACTCGACCTCGACGACGATGCGCAGCGCCTCTGGCCGCGGGCGGCCTTCGGGCAGCTCGGCCGTGAAATACACGGGGCCTGCGGGCATGTCTTCGAGCGTCAACGGGGACGCGCCGTCGGGACCTCGGCAGGCGATGACGGGCGCCTCGGCTGCGCAGGCCCGCTGCGCGCCGAGGGCGACGGGGGCGACGCCGCCCGCGTCGAACGCCGAGAGTCTCACTCGCGAGCGTGTCGGCAGGTCGAGCGCGAACAGAACATCCGGACCGCCCGACGCACAGGGCAGGGCCCGCAGGTCTTCGCCGCGTCCGAGGGGCACGTCGACCGCGCCGCCGGCCGGTGGCAGCCTCTGGATGTGTCGGCCGGGGCCGCACGGGCCGGCCTCCGCGTTTGCGCCGGCAAAGGCGCAGTCGGGATCGGCCGGGAAATCGGGCATGCCGTCGCCGTCGTCGTCGAGGCCGTTGCCGCAGTCGGGGGTCGGCTGCCCGAACGGCGGGTCCGCTTCGTCGGGATCGAGCGCATCGCTGCAGCCCGGGTCCCGGGCGTCGACGAGGCCGTCTGCGTCGCCGTCGAGGCCGTCGTCGCAGGCGGGGGCGGCCAGGGGCGTGCGCTGGAGGACGAGCGTGCCGGCGACCGCCGCGCCTGCCGGCGCCTCGACCGTCACGAAGTACGTGCCCGCCGGCAGGTACGGACGCTCGAGGCGGGCGTCGATGCCCGCGCCGCCGTCGTCGTCGCACGCCACCGGGGCCCGCCCGGGATCACAGGCGTCGAAGAGGGCCAGGACCGTGTCGCCCGTCGCCTGTGTCACCGACAGAGCCACCGCCGAGGGGGCGTCGAGGTCGAACGCAAAGACCTGCTCGCCCGCCCCCGGCCACGGCCCCGCAAGACAGGTGGGAAAGCGATCGGACCGGCCGGCGGTGTCGAACGCGACCAGCGACTCGCCCGACGGGCCGTCGATGTGTTCCGGGGCGTCGGCGGCGGCACACTGCGCCTCGGCGGATGAGACATCGTCGGCCGGAGCTTCCACCCGGACCGTGAGACGTGCCTGCGCGGCCGGCTCGAAGTCGTGCCCCTCGACGACGAACGCGAGCGTGCCCGGGCCGGCGGCCGGCAAGAACACGCGCGCGGGGCCGAACGGCGGGGCCGCGCACGCGACCTCGGTGTCTTCGCGGGTGCAATCGGTCCGGACGGCGAGCTGCGCGCCGCCGCCGGGGGCTTCGAGGCGGGCCTCGACCCGGGCCGCGGCGGGCAGGTGCATCACGACGACGCGCTCGACGCCCCGACCCGCGCCGCAGGCGGAGGCCAGGACGCCGGCTTCCTCGGGACGGTCGAAGACGAGGTCGATGGCACCCCCACCCGAGGGCAACCCGAAGAGCTCGACGGGGGCCCCGAGGGCGCAGAGGTCGGCGGGCGACGGGCCGGCGTCCGGCTCGGGGAGCGCTGCGTCGGGCTCGGGTGTGTCGCCGTCGGGCGCCTCCGTGTCCGCGTCGACGGTGGCGTCCGGGCGACCGGCGTCGCCCGCGTCGGGTCCCGGTTCGAGCCGGGCGTCGGGGTCCGGCGTCGGGGGGCGCGCGTCGGGGGCTGGCGCGTCGCCGTCGGCGGCCGGGGGGCGGGCGTCG
>JAKLJY010000131.1 GCA_023150895.1 Myxococcota bacterium
TGCCCGCCGCCGCCCCCCGCCGGCCCGACGTCCGCGGGGCCGGACGAACCCCCGCCGCCGTCGCCGCACGCGACGAGGACACCCGCCGGCGCGGCGAGACTCAGGGTGAGCGCCGCGCAGAGCGGCCAGGGACGGGCGTGGGACGACGGAAAGGACATCGGGCGACTCCGACGGGAACGGCAAAGAAGGCCGAACGCTACCAGACCCGGGCGTCGCGTGCGCTATGCTCCGCACATGCCCATCACGCCCCGATTCGCCCTGATCGCGCTGTCCGCCGCCGTGTCGGCCCTGCCGGCGACCGCCTGCAATGGCGGCGGCGGCACCGCCGGCGGCCCGGCCCGCGCCGACACGGGCCCCGCCCCCTGCCCCGGCACCTGCCTCGAGGCCGGCGTCGTCCCCGGCGACGCGAGCGGCCCCGGCCCCTATCGCGATCCGGACGCGGCCCCCCCGGACGCCGCGCCCCCGCCCCCGCCCCCGGACGTGTGGCCGCCGCCGCGCCCCGCCGCGCAGACCTGCACCCTGCCCGAGATCCCGCCCGTCGGCGCCTTCACGACCGACGTCGCCTTCCCCGCGCTGCGTTTCCCCCGCCCCATCTGGTTCGGGTACGCCCCCGGTGACGGCGCGCGGCGCTACGTCGTCGGACAGGGCGGCGTCGTCTGGGTCTTCGAGGGCCGGCAGGACGTCGAGGGCGCGGCCGTCTTCCTGCGGCTGCCCGTCTCGCGCGATCACAACGAAGAAGGCCTGCTCGGCCTCGCGTTCCACCCCCGCTACGCCGAGAACGGGCGCTTCTTCGTGTATTACTCGGACCCGGACGGGCCCGAGCGCCGCACGGTGCTCTCGGCGTTCACCCGCGCCGACACGCCCGAAGCCACCGCCGCGAGCGAACAGCGGCTGCTCCTCATCCCGCAGCCCTATGGCAATCACAAGGGCGGCTCGCTGCTGTTCGGGCCGGATGGCTACTTGTACCTCGGCCTCGGCGACGGCGGCAGCGGCGGCGATCCGCAGAACCTCGCGCAGAACCTCGAATCGCTGCTCGGCAAGGTGCTGCGCCTCGACGTCGACCACCCCGACGAAGAGTGTCTGACCCCCTACGGCATCCCGGCGGACAACCCCTTCGCGGCCGGCCGCTGCGCCCCCGGCGCGGGCCCCGGGCGCCCCGAGATCTTTGCCGTCGGCGTGCGCAACCCGTGGCGCATGAGCTTCGACCGCGACACCGGCCTGCTCTGGGCCGGCGACGTCGGGCAGGGAGAGTGGGAGGAGGTCAGTGTCATCCGCCGCGGCGACAACCTCGGCTGGCGACAGGTCGAGGGCGAGGTCTGTTACATCGCCGGCTGCGACCCCGAGGCCTTCGTGCCCCCCGTCTGGGTCTACCCGCACGCCGAGGGCAAGTCCATCACCGGCGGCTTCGTGTATCGCGGCCGGGCCTTCCCCGAGCTCTACGGGGCGTATCTCTACGGCGACTACGACAACGGCCGCCTCTGGGCCCTGCGCGTGGACGAGCGCGGCCGCGCCGAGAACACGCTGCTCGTCGACACGGACGACCACATCACCAGCTTCGGCGAAGACCCCGACGGCGAGATCTACGTCGTCACGTTCAGCGATGGCCGCGCGATTCTCTCCCTGCGCCGCGCCGACGCCGGCCCGGCCCCCGCCCCGCTGCCCGCCACCCTCACCCAGACCGGTTGTTTCGCCGACGTGCCCGGCCATGTGTTCGCCGCCGGTGTCGTGCCCTACGATCTCAACTCGCCGCTCTGGAGCGACGGCGTCGACAAGCGCCGCGGGTTCGCCCTCCCCGACGGCCAGACCGCCCGCTTCGCGCCCGACGGACACGTCGACTTTCCGCTCGGCACGGTCCTGCTCAAGACCTTCGCCGAGCCCGGCGGGCCCCCCATCGAGACGCGCCTGCTCGTCCGCCAGTCGCGCGGCTGGCAGGGTCTGACCTATCGCTGGCGCCCGGACGGCACCGACGCCGATCTGTTGACGACGGCCGAGACGGGCGAATACACCGTCGCCGGCGCGCCCCTGACGTGGAGCTTCCCCTCCCGCGCACAGTGCGACTTCTGCCACACGCAGGCCGCCGGCGGCAGCCTCGGCCCCACCCACGCCCAGTGGGATCGCACCGTCACCTTCGGCGGCCCCGAGAAGCAACAGATCGACGCCCTGATCGAGGACGGCTATCTCGAACCCACGCGCCCCGAGCCGCGCCCCGCCCCCCTGCCCGCCCCCGGCGACGAGACCGCCCCCGCCGAGGCCCGTGCCCGCGGCGTCCTCGACGCCAACTGCGCCTTCTGCCACCGCCCCGACGGCCCCGCCAACGCCATCATCGACCTGCGCGCGGCCACGCCGTTCGCCGACACCGGCCTCTGCGACGCCGAACCGGGCCAGGGCGACTTCGGCGTCCCCGGCGCCCGCCTCCTCGTCCCCGGCGACCCCGCCCGCAGCGTCCTTGCCCTGCGCATGCGCCACCGCGGCGACGGCCAGATGCCCCCGCTCGCGACCACCCGGGTCGACGAGGTCGGGGTCGCGGCGGTCGAGGCGTGGATTCGCGGGGTGGGGGGGTGTCCTTGAGGGGGCGTAGGATGAAGACGCGGCGTCGAGAATCGACGGCGATCTCCGGAGTCAACGAATCGATGGGAGGCGCAACGAAGTGGATACCGACTGGCAGGCCCTGAAATCCGAGCTGGAGAAGCTCATCGGAACCGACGTTCCGGCGCGCAATCGAAGCGGCCCGCGGCGTGTCGTGGCGGTCGACGACGAGGGCGTCTGGTTGTCGCGCCGCGGCAAGCCCCAACCCAAACCGGTCCCGCGCCGGGACCTCCTCTGGGCATGGACCTCTGGAGGTTCCAAACAGCGCAGCTTCTCGGTAACGCTCATTCGGGCAGTGCTCGCAGCGCGCCCGCCTCGGCCGCACGAACCGCCGCCACAGACGACCGTGACCGTCACGGTCTTCGAACGCTCGAACGCCGTCCGGGTGGCCGTGCGTCACCGGGCGGCCGGTCGGTGCGAAGTCTGTCGAAAGCGGGCCCCGTTCGAGACCGCCGACCACGTGCCGTTCCTCGAAGTCCACCATCTGACGTGGCTGGCCGACGGCGGACTCGACACGGTGGAGAACGCGGTCGCGGCCTGTCCGAACTGCCACCGAGAACTGCACCTCGGCGCCAGCTCGAAAACGCTGACCGAGAAGGCCCGGCGCGCGCTCGGCCGGAAACTGGCGGCGCAATCCCACGCGTGAGCCGAGCCGCCACTGGGGCGAGACGCACGTGTGCGCCCGCTACTCTGCGGCCCGTCCGGTCGTATGCCCTGCCGGCGAAGGCGGCCGGACGACGAGTCGCCGCTCGAGCTCGGCGATGCGCGCCCGCAACAGGGCCTCGGTCGTGGCCCCCTCCGTGAGCCAGGTGTCGGCGTCCAGGTCAAACCACCCGTGGGCGGCCGTCGGCAGCTCGACCCTCACCGCCTCGCTGAGCTCGGCAGCGCGGTGTTCGACCGCGTCGGCGAGCGCGGATCGGTTTCGCGGGTCGCCGTGCTGGATGAAGATCGTCCGCCCGGCCACGCGCGTCGGCCCCGTGGTCGAGGGCTCGAACAGCCAACGAAGCAAGCCCTGCTGATCGGCATGCGCCGAGTAGCCCGTCAGCGTCGAAACCTGCGCGCGGACCGGTCCCTCGTAGCTCAGCGGCGCACGCGCGAGTCGTGCCCGACCCTCGGCCCCCCTGTCGTTCATTCCCGTCAGGGTGTGACCGACGGACCCCGGCGCGCAGTACCCGCTCAACAGCACCGTCGTCGTCGGCGAGGCGAGGTGCGCGCGCAGCCACGCCTGGACGCGGCCGCCCTCGCACATCCCCCCGCCGGTCACGACCACCGCCGGGCCGCGCACGCCCTCGGGCTCGAGCCCGCACGGCTGCCGACCGTGGAGTCGCATCCAGGCGCCGAGCGCGTCCCGCCGGGCGACCGTGGGCATGTGACGCGGGTCGAGCATCTCTCGCAGGCAGTCCACGAGCAGCGCTTCGTCGGCCGGGTCCTTCGGGTCGAGCCCGAACCGCCCGAACAGCGCCTTCGACAGCCACGCGGGGCGGGTCTTGCGATTTCGGGTGGTGTACGTTCGCCCGATCGCGCCGGCGTAGACCAGGTTGGCGCGCTCAGCCATCGGGAAATCGACGAAGACCGGCACCCCGGCGTAGCGCAGCGGCTCGCGGCACCAGAGGGTGTGCAGATCGAGCAGAAGCTCCTGCGCCCGACCGAGCGCGAACGCGGGGAGAATCGTCACGCCTCCGCGCGCTTTCAGGGCGTCGTCGAGCGCGGTCCGGAGCCGGGCGAGGCGCGTCTCGGGATCGGTCTCCGCGGGCGCCCGCACCCGACCGCCGTAGGTGGACTCGATCACGCAAGCGCCCGCCGGGAACGGCCCCATGCGGAACCGGATCAGGCCGTCGCCCTCGTCGTCTCCGCAGGGGCCGAGGTCACCGGAGAACGTGATCCCGCGCTGCGCCCCGAGCGCGCCCCACAACACCCCCACGGCGGTCGCGCCGAGCAGGTGCCCGGTCCGCGTGAAGCTGAGAAAGAGGTTGGTCGCCACCGGACACGGTGTCTCGAAGAGCGCGTTGCGCGGCTCGACGAAGCGGATCGCGTCGACTTCGCCCGCGGTGTACCCGTTGAACTGCGCGGCGTCCCGCAGGACGATGCGCGCGAGCCCGGCGGTCTCCTGCGTGCAGTAGACCGGACCGCGGAAACCGGCGCGAACGAGGTGCGGGATGCGCCCGCAGTGATCGAGGTGCGCGTGCGTCAGGATCACGAAGTCGAGCTTCGCCGGGTCGAAGGGAAACGGCGCGCGCGCGGCCTCCGGCGGCGCCCCTTCGCCTCGCATCACGCCGCAATCCACCAGGAATCGCAGCTTCAACGCGGCGTCGTACATCTCGGTGCAGGAACCCGTCACGCGGTCGAGCGGACCGTGGAACTTCATCAACATCTTCACGTCCCCTTGTGTTCGAGCGCCGAACCGTTCGGGCGCTTTCGATCAGGACCGCCGCGAGCGCAGGCGTTCGTGACAGGGACGCGTCGCTTTTTTTCCCCGGGCGTCGTTTTCCGTTTGCCTCGCGTCGACGCCATCGGTCGAATCACCGCGTGACGACCCCGGACCGACGCATCGGCGAGATTCTGGGCGGACTCGGCAGCGGAGGCCGCACGCCGCGGAAGAAGAAGCCGAAGACCCTGGCCCGCCTCGCCGCGATCGGCGCGGTCGGGGCCGGCGGGGTCCTCGCCTACGACTTCGTGGAGCGCGAGTCCCGCGCGCCCGGTCGTCGGCCGCCGGCCGCCCACGCCCCGGTGGCCACCGCCGATCAGAGCCGCGCGTGCCTGAACGCGCTCGCGCCGCCGCAGGGCGACTCGCCCTACCAGCGGGCCGTCTCGCGCTACGCTTACCGCGGCGGTGCGGACTACGTGAACTGCGTGGCCGAGTCCGTGTGCGCCCGCCTGCGCGACGATCCGGTCACGTACTTCTACCACCGGCTGAGCCAGCCGAACACCTGTCGCCGCCTCACGGGCGCCTGCGGACGCGTCGCCGATGCGGTCGAGCCGGCCGACGCGGTCGCCTGCGCCTTCGACCCCGCCGAGCGCGTCGCCCTGGACCGGTGTTTCCAGGGGCTCGACGAACGCGACCGCGAAGCTCTTCGCTGCGCCCTGGACGCGAACTGCGGCGAGCAGACCTACGCCGCGCGCTACGGCGTCTCGCCCGCGATGCTGCGCCAGCAGGTGTCCCGCGCCCGACAACGCCTCGGCCGCTGCCTGGGAGAGACGTCGCCCTGACCGGCACACGAGCCCCCTCGCCCGTGGGTGCGACCTGCCGACGTATCCGATGGTTCCGACCGACCGGCAACGCTTCGTCGGCCGGCGCTACCCGCCCTGGTTCGCGCCGTGCCAGCGCTCGTGACCGAGCGGCTCCGCGTTCAGCCGATCCCGGAGCCCGCGCCACCCCGGCAGATGACGGTCGAGGAGCGCGGTGAACTGATCATCGTGGTGGCGTGAAACGAAGTGCGCAAGCTCGTGGACGACGATGTACTCGATGCACTCGGGCGGCTTCTTCGCGAGCTCGAGGTTCAGCCAGATGCGCCGCGAATCCGGGTTGCAGGCACCCCAGAGCGTCTTCATGCGCTTGATGCCCCACGTCGCGGGCGCGACGCCCAGGGTCGCCTGCCAGCGCGCGAACACGGGCGCGACATGCTCGCGCAATCGGGCGCGGTACCAGCGATTCAGGGCATCGCGGCGTCCCTCGGCGGTCGCTTCGGGCGTGGCATGAAGCATCAGGCCGTGCTGGCCGCTCAGTTCGACACGAAGCGGGCCATGACCGGGCAGGACGGTCAGCAGGCGGCGCTCGCCGAAGACCATGTGGCTCTCGCCGCTGACCATCTCGCGCTCGCTCTCACGCGGCTGCGCGGCGAATCCGGCCCGTTGACGTCGAATCCAGCCGAGTTTCCCGAGCACGGCGAGTCGGATGGCCTCGTCGCTCACCGCAAGGGGGGCGGCGACGCGGACGCGGCCGTCCGGCGGGTAGACCCCCAGGTGCAGGTTCTTGATCGCCTTGTGGACGACTGCGATCTCGAGATCGCCGACGATCAGGGTGCGCGGCTCAGTATCCATGCTGGTGTTTCACGAGCTCCAGCAGCGCGTCGACGCGTGCGGCCTGCGCAGCCGCATCGGGCTCGGGCGCGTCCGCCCCGCCGGTCGGCTCGACGAGGGCGGCGGCGATGGCATTGCGCACGCGGCGCGTTTTCATCGTGCTGCCGCGCCAGTCATCCTGCACGGCGGCCCGCACGGCCGCGTCCACCGCCAGCGCCCGGCCTTCGTCGCGCCCCAGGTTGTCATACAGCGAACGACGGGCCGGCGTGTCGATGCCCGTCGGGTAGCCGGCGCCCATGGGGCCGGCCTTGGCCTTGCGGGTCAGGTCGACGATCTTCTCCAGATACGCCTCATAGCTCAAAGCGTCCTGCCGGCGCTGTTCGATCAGGGCCTCGAGCAGCCTGGACATGGCCTCGTAGTACTTCGGGTTGATGGGCGTCTCGTCGAGGATGAGCTTGCGGACGTTGTTCTCGATGGTCTCGGCCGCGCCCTGTTTCGACGCGCGAATCCCCGCCGGCAGGGCGTTCAGCGCGGCCGCCCCCCGCTCGACGATGAGTTCGACGAGCGAGAGGTCGTCGAGGTTCGACAGAACGGTGCTCGCCTCGGCGCCGATGTAGCTGTCGATGAGATACCGCATGCCGGGCTCGTACTGTTTGAGATCGATGGCGTCGGCGCTGTGGATCTTGATCTCCGCGCGGAGCTTCTCGTAGCGGGCGACCTCGGCCTTGATCTGCTCGGCTTCGGCCTCGGTGTACCCGGCCTCGATCATCTCACCGGCCAGTTCGGCATAGACACGCAAGAGCGCGGCCGTTTGTTTGTAGAGCGCCAGGCGCCGGGGCTCGTTGGCCTTCAGCTGCGCCGCGTCCAGGTGGTCCTTCGAGGAGAAGTAGGCGTAGAAGGCGGCCGCGTCGCGCGGCGGCGGCACGGGCTCGCACAGCAGTCTCATCCCCTCGAGCGCGTCGTCGAGCGTCTCGCGGGCCTTGGCGAGGCGGTCGGTCAACAGACCCTTCACATCGGCGGCGTCGTAGCCGTCGAGCGCCCCGGACGTGTAGTCCTGAACGGCGCCCTCGATCCGCTTGAAGAGGTCCTTGTAGTCGACGATGTAGCCGACGCCCTTGTCGTCGCCGTCGAGGCGGTTGACCCGGCAGATTGCCTGGAAAAGGCCGTGATCGCGCATTTGTTTGTCGATGTAGAGATACGTGGCCGGGGGGGCGTCGAAGCCGGTCAGCAGCTTGTCGACGACGATCAGCAACCGCATCTGCCCGGGCTCGTCGATGAACTTCTTCTTCACCGCGATCTCGAAGGCGTCGACCTTCGTCATCGCGGTCTCTTCGGGCTCGCGGAACCAGTCGGCGAGCATTCGCCGGTAGATGGCGTATTTGGAGAGCGCGTCCGTCTCGCCGTCGCCGGTGGCCTCGCCCTTGATGTCGGCCACACGCGGGACGTACGAAGTCACGATGGCGCAGTGGCCTTTGAGCGGCGTCTTCTCGAAGAGTTCGTAGAGCTTGCAGGCCTCGTAGATGCTCCCGGCGACCAGCATCGCGTTGCCGCGCCCGCTGGCGAGTCGGTCACGCGTCTCCATGTCGAGCACGATGTCGGCGACGATCTTGCCGAGCCGTGCAGCGCTCGACAGCACGGCCTGCATCGTCCCCCAGCGCGCCTTGAGCTGCGCCTTGGCCAGGGGCGTGAGGCCCTTCGTCTTCGCCTCGAACCACTGGTCGATCTGCGCCTGCCCGGTGACGCGCTGCTCGATGTCCCGGGCCTCGTAGCGCAGATCGAGCACGACCCCGTCGCGCACGGCCTCGTCGAACTTGTACGTGTGGATGTAGCGCCCGAAGATCTCGACGCTCTTCTGCTGGTCGGCCTTGAGCAGCGGCGTGCCCGTGAAGCCGATGAAGACCGCCCCCGGGAGCAGCGCCTTCATGGCCTGGTGCAGCTCGCCGGACTGCGTGCGATGACACTCGTCCACGAAGACGAACAGACGCCCCTTCGGCTTGAACCCGGTCGCTGCCGCCGCCTTCAGGGTGGCAACGAACGCCTCGGTGTCGTCCGCGCTGCCTTCGGTTTCGCTGCCGCCGCTGCCGCCGCCGCCGAACTTGTGGACGAGCGAGCACAGCAGCCACGGCTCCGCGGCGTCGAGCTGCGCGACGAGATCGGCACCCGACTTCGTGCGGTGGATCTTCTCCTCGACGCCCTTGAAGACCTTTTCGATCTGTTCGTCGAGTTCGGTCCGGTCGGTGATCACGAGCACCCGGGCGTCGGTGACGTTCTCGCGGATCCACTTCGCGAGCCAGACCATCGTCAGGCTTTTGCCGCTGCCCTGCGTGTGCCACAGGATGCCGCCCTCGCCGCGCTTCACATAGGCCCGGGCGGCCTGCACACCGAAGAACTGGTTGTGTCGGCACAGCTTCTTGATGCCCGCGTCGAAGACGACGAAGTCGTGCACGAGTTCCAGAAAGCGCCGTTTTCCGAACATCTGCAGCAAGGCTCGGTCGAGCAGATTCGCCTCCGCGGCGGGCTCGCCGCTTTCGGGGGTCTCCTTCCACGTCAGGAAGTATTTCTCCGGCGTGAGGGTGGTGCCGTACCGCAGGCCCTGTGTGTCGTTGCCGGCGAGCACGAACTGGATCGTCGAGAAGAAGTGCTCGATGAACGCGGGCGTCTGGTTGTCCAGGTTCTGGCGGATGCCCTCGGTGACGCCGACCGCCGCGCGTTTGAGTTCGAGCACCGCGAGCGCGATCCCGTTCACGTACAACACGATGTCCGGGCGTTTGGTGCTCGCCTTGGCGTTCGCGCCCTTGACCGTGACCTCCTGCGCGATGGCGAAGCGGTTTCGCTCCGGGTGTTTCCAATCGACGAGCCACACGGTCTCCGTCGGCGCGCTCGGCTCGGTCTTCACGGGCACGCCGTAGCGCAGGAGCCGGTACACCGCCTTGTTCCGGTCGTAGAGGCTCACGGACGTGTCATCGGCCGCCTTGACCAGTTCGGCGATGGCCCGGCGGGCCACGACGAGGCCGTCCTCGCGCTCCGCAAAGCCCTGATAGGCGCACAGGAAGTCCTCCAGGTGTGCCGCCCGCACGTTGCGGTTGTCGCCGTCGCGCAAGTCTCCGAAGTCGTCGTACTTCATCAGGTCGATGAACAGGCGCATCACGCGCTTCTGCGTGGCCAGCTCCGGCGCGCCGATGTCGGTCATCGGGGGTCTCCCTCGTCGAGCCGCGCTTGCCCGCGCGGCGTGAGTCGATATTGCTGCAGGCGGCTGTTCGGCGTCTCGGGGCGGGTCCGTTCGACGAGGCCCTCGGCCAGGAGGCGTCGAATGGTGGCGTTGAGCGGCCCGGAGACCTGCTTCTGGCCCAGGGCGCGCGAGAGGTCGTGCTTGTGGAGGGGGCCCGCGCGGAGAGCGAGCAGCACGCGGCGCGTGAGCGACGCTGGCTGCGACTCTGGCTGCGACTCTGGCTGCGACTCTGGCTGCGACTCTGCCCCCGACTCTGCCCCCGACTCTGCCTGCGCCCGGGCGGCGGCCTCGGAGAACGGGAACTCCAGCCGCAGCGCGGCGCCATCGTGCGTGAGCACGGGCGGCGGGCTGCCGGCGGCGAGGCAGGCGTCGCGGATCTTCTCCACGCCGCGCCCCCACGCTTCCACGGCGCCCGCCCGAAAGAACGCGTGCGCCAGGTCCGGGTTGGGCGGCAGCGACGGGTGCGGGCGCAGAAGCGTCTCGAGCGTCCAGCCGGGCGGCAGCGCCCCGGCGTTCATCACCGCGAGGCGGTCGGTGTACACACGAATCTGCACGGGCGCGCCCGAGGCGTAGTCCTTGTGGACGAGCGCGTTCAACAACGCCTCGCGAAGCGCCGCCTCGGGCACGGGGAAAGTCTCGAGGCGCTGCACGCCGGCGTACGTGATGCGGGCGCGCAGGTATTTGAGTCGCAGCACGTCCAGCGTGTCGTCGAGCTGCTTGAACAGATTGCCCTCGACGACGTCCTGATGGCGCAGGTCGGACTCGGAGGCGAAGAGACCGATCTTCACGCACGCGCCCGTGCAGAACCGCTCCGGCTCAGGGTGGAAAAGCAGCAGGGCCGCGCGCTTGAGCAGCCCGCCCTCGGTGAGCTTCAAGCGGTCGAGCAGCTCCGCGTCCGGGGCGCGCAGGTCGTCGTCGCTCAGGCGCCCGCTGAGGGCCGCGCGCCGCCGGAACCGCCGGAACGCGTCCGGATCCAGTTCAACGGCCGAGACGCCGGGATACGGCGCGCCGTCCCAGTGCCGCCCGAGCTTGCGCAGCAGAAACGCCGACAGCGCGGCCCCCGTGAGCTGCTGCTTCGTGCTCCCGCTGCGGACGTGATATTCGCCCCGGTAGCTGATCGGCGTCGGCTGCGGCGCGACGTCGATCTCGACGAGCGTGCAGCCATCGACCTCGACGGCGCGCACGGGCACGACGAGCCCGAGCAGGTCGCGGATCTTGTTGGGCAGCTCGGCCAACAGGCGCTCGGCGCCGGCGACGCCCACCGCCGCACCGCGGTCGTCGCGCCCGAGGACAAGCGTGCCGCCCTCGGCGTTGGCGAAGCCGCAGATCCAGCGCAGGTAGTCATCGCGCCAGACGAGCTTCCACTCGACGTGCTGCGACTCGCTCATACGAGCCGCACCTGCCCGGTGAGCAGCGCCTGCATCATGCCTTGTTTGATGAGACGCGTCTTCTCGCGCCGGGCGTCGAGGGCGGCGAGCTCGGCGTCGAGGTCGGTGAGGACCTCGGCGATGGCGCGCTGTTCGGCGAGGGGGGGGAGGGGGAGGGTGACGTTGGACAGTTGCCGGCCATTCGTAAGCGCACGGGTCGTGTAGCTCGCACCACGCTTGATCTGGTCTCGAATGCCGTCAGCCTGAAAGCAATAGGCGGAGAAGCAGGTGCTCAGAGAGGCGCCCTTCTGTCGGGCACGAAGAATGAAGCCGCTGAAGACGGTGTCGACGCAATCGTCGAGAACCGTTGCGGCAATTCCAATCTCGTTCACAGTTTCAGAAGTACGGGTGAAGAAGACGTCGCCCCTGCGTACTTCGTACGCCTTCAACTCGTCTCCCGAAACGCGCACCCGACCGACCAGACAGGCTGCTGAGATTCGGGAGCTACCGTATACGTCCATGTAGTTGACGATTGGGCTGCCATCGCCGAAAAACTCCTTCCCTTTGTTCAGGCCGTTCTTGAACGAGAAGATATCGCCGAGTCGCTTCAACTCCCACGCCCCACTGAACCCCGGCAGGCGTGTCTTCCCCGTGAGGAGCTGCTGCATCGTCGCCTGCTTGATGTCCCGCTTCTTCGCGATGAGCGCGTCGAGCGCGGCGATGAGCGCGTCGACGTCATTGAGCGCCGCGGCGATGGCGCGCTGCTCTTCGAGGGGCGGGATGGCGACCTCGACCTCCCTGAGTATCGTCAGACTGAGGTTCTCTTGCCCGCCGCTATTGCTCAGAGCGCGAAGTGTCTCGTATTGCCCAGACAACCAATGAAACAAGTAGTCACCACTAACCTCTTCGTTCACCTGAAGCGCTGCACACGCCTGATTGCACGACGCAGCGATTCCGAGGCGGGCCACTCTACCCCGGGTACGCCCCTGACCGTAGAGTGCGACAAGAAGAGTACCGACCGGGTACATCCGCGCCGATGAATTCGACAAGCCGGCACGCGTGATCTGCTCCGCCGTCGAGAGTATCGTCCCAAAATCAACCTCTGCCGTGGTGACCCAAGGTAGCACTCCGCCCCAGAACTCGCGCACCGCACGCGGCGGAGTTCCGCCAGTGGTGATCTCAGCAACGCTCCCGAGCTTCGCTGCGCGCCATGCAAAGGGCGTGGCATCCAACATTCGAACGCCCCCCATCACCCGCCCCCCATCCGCGCCAGATGCCCCGCCACCCGCGCGGCCAGGGCCTCCACGTCCTCGACCTGCGCCGGCAACGGCCGCGCGTACCGCTCGCCGAGGGCGCGCAGGCGGCCCCCGAGCGTCTGGCCCACGCGCGCGAGCTCGCCCTCCACCGCCTTCTCCACCGCCGCGAGCCACTTGTCTTCCACGACGAGCGCCTTCACCTCGTCCTCGGTCAGCGTGCCATAGCGGCTCACCACCGCCTCCGTCAGCGCGAGGCGCTTCGCGTCCGCCTTCTCTTCCGCCGATGCCGCGACCTTCGCGAGCCGCAGGTACTCGTCCAGCGCCGCGCGCTCGTCGGCCTCGTCCGCGTCCGCAGCCGCACCGGACAAGGCCTTCAGGCGCGCGGCGGCGGCCCTCGGCGTGACCACGTCCCGCTCGTTGCGCGCCTCGGCGAGCGCGCCGTCGTCGCCGCCGTGCTCTTCGGCGTAGTCCTCCACGGCTTGCGCGGCGGTGGCCGCCTCGGCCTCGAGTCGGTCGACCTCGGCCTTGACCTCTGCGAAGAACCGCGCGATCACGAGCGCCGGCGGGATGAGTTCGGCCCGGTACTTCTTGCGGCCGACGACGAGATCGGGCCGCGTCTTGGCGGCGCGGTCCTCGCCAAGCGGGCGCAGGCGCGCGGCCTCGGTCCACCCCTCGGCGACCACGAGGTACACGTCGTCCTGCATGCTCTCGGCCCAGAAGTCCATCAGGTGCTGATACACGTCGTAGGCGTCCAGCAGCCGCGCACCGTCGAAGTGCGACAGCAGCGCCTCCGAGAGTGCGCCGATGAGTCGCTTCGGCGCGTCCCCCGGCGCGAGGCCGCACAGCATCGGCGCACTCTCGACCCGCCAGGCCTGAAACACACCCCGCGCCTCGGCGCAGAAGACCAGGAACTCGGGGTGCGCCGCAATCGTCCCGCGCACCGCCCCGGCCTCGACGCGTAACTGCACGTACCCCGGCCGCAGCGGGGCGAACAGCGCGGCGCGCAGCCCGGGAAACGCCTGCCAGTACTCCGCGAGCGCGTCGACATCGCGCTCGGGCAGGCCGCCCTGCAGGTGCCCGCCGAGATCGTGGATGTCTTCGGCCTCGGTCGTGTCCACGTACCGCGGCAGATTCAGGTTGAAGTCGTTCTTCGCGCCGGCGATCTCGTCGAAGTCCACGCGGCGGGCGTATCGCGGCACCTCGACCTTGCGCACGAAGGTGTCCACGATCTTGTGTACGTCCTGCTCGCGGAGACGGTTCTTTGCGCCGTCCTTCACGAAACCCGCGGCGGCATCGACCATGAAGATCGACCGCCGCAGGCCCGCTCCGGCGCGATCGAGCACGACGATGCAGGCGGGAATGCCCGTGCCGTAGAAAAGGTTGGGCGGCAGGCCGATGATGCCCTCGATGTAGCCACCCTCCACGAGCGCTCGCCGAATCGCCGCCTCGGCCCCGCCGCGGAAGAGCACCCCGTGTGGCAGAATCACGGCGCCGCGGCCAGTCGTCTTCAGGCTCGCCAGCACGTGCAACAGGAACGCATAGTCTCCGTTCTTCGGCGGCGGCACGCCCAGGGCGAAACGCCGATAGGTGTCATTGGCCGGATCGAAGCCGTTCATCCAGGCCTTCGTCGAGAAGGGCGGATTCGCCACCACGAAGTCGAACGTCTTCAGCCCGCCACGCGCGTCCTTGAAGTGCGGCGTCGAGAGCGTGTTGTCCTGCCAGACCTCGGCCGTGGGGCAGCCGTGCAGGATCAGGTTCATGCGCGCCAGCGCCCGGGTGGCGTTGTCCATCTCCTGCCCGTACAGCGCCAGGTCGTAGCCGGTCGCACCCTTGGCCTCGTCGTGCGCCTTCAGCAGCAGCGAGCCCGAGCCGCACGTCGGGTCGTAGATGCTCTGCGTCGCCCCCCGCGCGCCGGAAAGACCGATGACCTTGGCCATCACGCGCGAGACCTCGGCGGGGGTGTAGAATTGGCCCTTGCTCTTCCCGCTCTCGGTCGCGAAGTGGCGCATCAGATACTCGTAGGCGTCGCCCAGCAGATCGTCGCCCTCGGCCCGATTGCCGCTGAAGTCGAGGCGCTCGAAGATGGCGACCAGGGACGAGAGGCGGTCGACCATCTCGTTGCCCTTGCCGAGTTTGTTCGGGTCGTTCCAGTCCGCCACGGTGATCACGCCGCGGAGCTCGTTGGCCTCGGCCAAGCGGGCGACGATCTTGTTCAGCTTGTCGCCGATCTCCTTGTCGCCCTTCAGCTTCACCATGTCCGCGAAGCCACCGCCCTCGGGCACGTCGATCTCGTACTGCGGATTGGCCCGGGCCTTGTCCGAGACATACTTCACGAACAAGAGGACCAGCACGTAGTCCTTGTACTGAGAGGCGTCCATCCCGCCCCGCAGCTCGTCGCAGGACTTCCACAGGGACGCGTAGAGTTCGGACTTCTTCAGGGCCATCGTTCAGGGCGCTCCAGGGTCGGCCGGCGGGCGGGACCGTAACAGCCCCCCCACCCCCGGTCAACGGCCGCCCCACGGCCCAGCGGATCCGCACTGGTCGACCGGCGCGGGTGTGCCGAGCGGGCGGGCTGCGCGGCCGCCGGCCATCGATTTGCCGCGGTCACGGTCTTGGGGTCCGTCGATCAACAACTGTTCGATCTGGGCACGCGCCCGCCGGTCATCTCGGGGCTTTCGTCCTCCCGCCCTCGGTCGCCGTAGCGCTGCTACGGCTCGGTCGTTTGGTCCGGGCGCGCTCCCGAGCTGTCTCGTCGTTCACGGCCCATCTCTGAACGGTTATCTTCCGACGGACCCTGGGCAGCGAACCTGGTGGTAGAGGAAGAGCGTGAGCAGGGCGTTGGCGTTGTGAACGAAGACGTGGTCGAACCGCCGGCGCCTGATCCACGGGTGAAACCCGGTGCTCTCGATGTGCCAGCCCCCGCGGGCGACCTGACGAATCTTCAACGGGGTCAGGCTCCTCTCCTCGTCCCCGGCGACCCCGCCCGCAGCGTCCTCGCCCTGCGCATGCGCCACCGCGGCGACGGCCAGATGCCCCCGCTCGCGACCACCCGGGTCGACGCGGTCGGGCTCGCGGCGGTCGGGCTTGGATTCGGGGGGTGGGGGCGTGTCCCGAGTAAACACGCGTCAGATCTTCTGACCATCACTCGACCGGAAACTCTCCTTGCGCGGCCACTTCGCCGCGATAACCGAGGAGAGCCGACATGGATCTGAACGAGCTGCGCGAGCAGTTGCGCAAGAGCCGCCCCGTCGAGGTGACCCGGACGGGCCGGCTGGTGTTCCCCGAAAACGCGCCGGGTGGCGGCGGGCCTGCCATCAAGGCGGCGGAGGTCCCGGACGCCGAACCGACGCCCGGCCGCGCGGGGCCTTCCCGGCTCAAGGAGCACACCTTCGCCGCCGGCTGGCACGAGGCCGATCCCGCGCGGTTCGACGCCGAGCGCCGGGCGATGGCGGCCCACACGCGGGCGCGCCTGCGGTTCCTCGAGGGCAAGGTCGCCTTCGAAGAGACCG
This sequence comes from Myxococcota bacterium, assembly GCA_023150895.1. GTDB lineage: Bacteria > Myxococcota_A > Bradymonadia > UBA7976 > UBA1532 > CAINDO01. The sequence continues at coordinate 15,965 of JAKLJY010000131.1, forward strand.
TCGACACGAACTTCGACCTGCCGTTTCACATGGTCGTGGTCTGTCCCGAGCGGTATCCGACGCTGCCGCCGAAGGTGTTCTGCATCGACCCGGAGGTTCCGCCGGAGACCCGGTATCACCTGTACGCGGACGGGTCGCTGTGTCTCTTCCTGTCGCACGAGTGGACGCGCGACCTCACCCTGCTCGACGTCCGGAACTGGGCGTGCGAGTGGGCGTTCAACGTGCTGCCGCGTGTGCTGCTCGATCACCCGTGGATGTCGAAGGAGCACGCATGATCGCCCTCGACACGCTCCGCCGCGCGCTGGCCGCCGGCCCTCGCCCCGTTCAGCTCTCGTGGTACACGCGGCAGCGCCGACGGTTTCTTCACGAGTTCCATGAGATGAAGGCCCGCGCGCCCGCCCACCTGCTCGGCGTCCGCCGCGCGCTCGTCTGGCACGGCCACATGGCCACCGCCCCCGGCGCGCCCGACGCCGAGGTCGCCATCTGTTACCACCCGGCGCACCCGGCCGCGGCGCCGCGGGTGTTCGTCCTCTCGCCCACGGCACTCGCGGCGCGCCTGCCCCACTACCCGGATGGCAGCGTCGCGCTCTTCGAGCCGGGGTCGTGGCACGCGGGCCTGACGGCCTACGACGCGTGGGTTCATCTCGCGCGCCTCGTCCGCGTCGCGTCGGGAGGGCTCGGCGATGAGTGACACGCTCGACGATCCCCTCGCCCCGGTGCTCATCGACGCGCTCGCGCTCGAAGCGTTCGAGACCGAGGTTCGCGACCGACACGAGCGCGCCGGGACCGAGTCCGGCGGCCTGCTCGTGGGTCCACGGGGGACGCGCATCGTGCTCGATTTCATTCCGTCCGGCGCCGGCGCCCACCGCGGACACGCGGTCTATCGGACCGATCCCGAGTACTTGCAGCGCGCACTCGACGCGTGCTTCGCCCGTCATGGCGGCGATGTGCTCGGTTACGGACACAGCCACCCGCCGGCCTGGCCCGAGCCCTCGCCGACCGATCTGCGCGAGGCCGCCCGCATGCTCGACGACCCGGACTACGCGCCCACCGACGAGGTCCTGATGCCCATCGCGCAGGTGATCGAGGGCGTCGTCTCCATCCGGTGGTTCATCTATCTCGCCGCCGGGGTCGCCGTCGAGGTGGGAGCCATCGCCGTCCCCCACTGGGAGGCGACGGCCGGGCTCACCCGCGAGCTCGAAGCCGACGGCTTCATCGTCGAGCAGCGCCGACTGCCCGATCCGGGGCTGGTGCTCGTCGCGAGCCGCCGCCGCGAGCGCTTTGCCATCGTGCTCGAGCCCGACTTTCCGCGGTCGACCCCCCGTGTGTTCCGCCTCGAGGGCGACGACCCCGTCTGTGAGATCGACCCGCCGTGGACTGACCCGCCCGACACGCCCTCGCCGCCGCCCGTTCCGACGGCCCCGCGCCCGGTCACGCCGATCGTGAACGAGCGTTTTCGTGCCGAATTCACGAGTCGAAGCGCGGCGCTGGTCGACCCCGACGGCCTGCGGCGCGCCCGTGCGCTCGTCATCGGGTGCGGCTCGGTCGGCAGCGCGATGGCGACGCAGTTCGTGCGTGCCGGCCTCGGCGGCCTCACGCTGGTCGACCCCGACGTCGTCAGCGTCGCCAACCTCGCCCGATCCGAATACGAGCATGCCGACGTCGGACACGCCAAGGTCGACGCGCTGCGCGCCCGGCTCCACCGCATTCACCCGGGCGTCGAGTTGTACGCGCGTCGCGAGAGCCTGCTCGACCTCGACGACGACGCGCTGCGCGACCTCGCGGTCCTGCACGAGCTCATCGTGGTGGCCGTCGACGTCCCCGACGCGATCCGCGCCGCCAACGCGGCCTTTCATCGCATCCGCCCCGTCGTGTACCCGGGTGTCTATGAGATGGGTCGCGGCGGCGAGGTGCTCTTCACCCGCCCCGAGCTGCCCTGCCTGGAGTGTTTCCTGCGCGAGACGCGATTCGGCGCGATGGCCGCCCCCACGGTGAACCGCATCGACTACGGCAGCGCCGACGGCCGCCTCGTCGCCGAGCCCGCGCTCGTCGCGCAGATCGGTCACGTCGTGTCGGTCGCGACCCTGGTCGGTCTGTCGCTGCTCTCGAAGGCCTGCGCGCCCTCCTCCGAGATGGCACGCCTCGTCGACCCCGGCTTCAGCGCGGTCTTCGTCAGCAACCAGGCCGGCTGGATCTTCGACCACCCGTTTCAGGGGGTCTGGGCCCGGGTCGAACGCAATCCGGCCTGCACCTGCGCCGGCGCCGACGAGGAGCCGACCGATGACTGACTGGGCGACCGCCTGCACCCCGGCGCGGGTCCGCGAGGTCGCGCGGCGGACCCCGCCTCTGCGCGGCGAGGTGCGGCGCGACGACAGTGCCATCGAAGCGCTCGCCCGCGTGGTCGCGCCCGCGCTCGCCGGGGGGTGGTGGGCGCCCCAGATCGCTGAAGCGTTCGCCCTCCCCAAACCGGGGCGCGCGGGTGCGTTTCGCATGCTCGTGCGCCTGTGTTTCGAGGACCGCGTCGCGCAGCGTGTTCTCCTCAATCATCTCCAGCGCACGGGCCCGCCCGCTCCGCCGCTCACGTGCGCCTATGTGCCCGGCCGGGGGGCATCGGCGGTGACGTCGTGGCTGCACGGGGCAATGGCCGGCGGCGCGTTCGCCGGCGCGCTGGACGTGGTCGACTTCTTCCCGTCGGTGGACCGGTGCGCGCTCGCGCGGCGTGTCGGGCGCTGCGGTCTCGACCCGGCCGCGCGCACCGTGTTGACCCGTTGCATCGAACAGCGGGCGCGCGGCCCCACCGGACTCATCGAAACGGGCCTGCTCCAGGGGGCGCTCCTCAGCCCGTGGCTCTCGAATCTATACCTGCGACCGCTCGACCTCGCGCTCGATCCGCGACGCTGCCGTCGATATTGCGACAACCTGTTCGTCACCGGCGATGGCCCGGGGAGCGTGCAGCGGACCCTCGACCACGCCACCGCGGTGCTCGCGCGACTCGGGCTCACGGTTCGGCGCCGGCCCGAGTGGCCCGCCGATCCGTGGGCGGGCATCGAGGCGCTCGGATGCCATGTCGACGCGCGCGGGATTACTCCCGGACGCGCCCGGCGGGCCGCTTTTCTGAGACGGGTGCAAGATCGCCTGCGCCAAGACCGACTCGACGGCGCCATGACCCTCGTCCGCGGTTACCTGGCCTATCACCGTCCCATGATGCCCCGAGGAGACACATTCGTGAACACACTCGAAGAGGTCGACGATCTGTTGCGCCGCGGGCGTGTCGACGAGGCGCTCTCGCGCCTGCAGACCATGCTCGACGAACCAGACGAGCCCGACGAGCCGCCCCGGCCCCCCGAGTTTGTGGGCGATCCCGAACGCCACGTCCGGCTGCACGGCGCCCGCCGCCAGGTCATTCCCCGTGGCCTGACGCCGGCGGACCGCGCCGCACACGCCACCGGCGTCGTCGCCCTCGGCGTGCTGCCGGTCGATCGCCAGGGACGCGCCCGGCTCGGCGTGCTGGACGTCGATGCGCCGACCCCCGACGACCGAGACGCCGCCGCCGAACACACGATGCAGCTCGCGGCCCGCCTGCGAAACCACGGGGCCCCGGTGGTCATCGAAGACACCGGCGGGCGGGGGTTTCACATCTGGATTCCCTACGACCGGCCGCGCGACCGGGCCGAGATCGCCGACGAGCTGCTGGCTTTGGATCGCGAGCTGCCGGCCCCGCGCGACGTCCGCGTCGAAGTCTTCCCCGGCGACGCCGACGGCGATCCCCACGTCCGGCTGCCCGGCGGGCCTCACCCGCGGACCGGGCGCGTGTCGCGACTCGTCGAGGCGAGTGAATCGACCACCGGCCCGCACGCGCGGCGGGTCCTCGGCCGGTGCAGCCGCCTCGAAGCCATCGCCCGCAAGGCGCAGACCACCGGGCACCTGAACCACGACGAACGGTACAGCCTCGCCGCCATTCTGGGACACCTCGGCGCCGAGGGCGAGCGCGCCGTCCACGAGATCATCAGCCACTGCGACAACTACGACCACGAGACCACGCAGTCGTTCCTCGACCGGCGCGCGCCGAAACCGCTCGGCTGCCGGCGACTCGCCGAACGCCACCCCGAGCTGCCCGCCTGCGACCACTGCCCGCCGCCGCGCGCACCGTGGGGCTACCCCACGCCATTGACCTGGGCGCGCACCCCCGAAGCCACCCCCGAGCCACGGCCCACCGCCCCGCGGGAGGACACCCTCGCCCGCCTCCTGGCCGGCGTCGCGCGCAGCCTCGCCCGAGTGCGCCGAAACACACCATGAGAACGCTGTACGTCACCCGAGTCGGCACGCACCTGCGCCTCGACGGAGAGACCCTCGTCGTCGAGTGCGCAGACGCGGCCCCGCGCCGATGCCCGCTGAGCGACCTGCGCCGGCTCATCGCCTGGGGCGGGGTCTCCGTCACCACGCCGCTCCTGCGCGCCCTCGCACACCGCGGCATCGACGTCGCGCTGCTCACCGCATCCGGCCGATTCACCGCGGCCGTCACCGGCGCCGTCGGCGCGGGTCTGGGCGTGCGTCTCGGGCAGTTCCGGCGGGCGCTCGACACCGCCGCGACGTTCGAGTTCGCCCGGAGCATCGTGGACGACAAGCTCGCGTCGGCCGCCGCGTTCATGCGAAACGCCCGAAAGCGCAACGGCCCCGAGGCGCTGAGGACGTGCATCCAGACCCTCGATCACATGCGAGAGACACTGACCGGAGCCACCACGCTCGAAGCGCTCCGCGGGCACGAAGGCACGGCGGCGCGACACTACTTCGACCACTTCGGCATGCTCGTTCCTGCGCCCTTCCACTTCGACGGCAGAAACCGTCGCCCCCCCCGAGACCCCGTCAACGCAGCGCTCGGGTTCGGCTACACGCTGCTCGCCAACGAGGTGCGCGCCGACCTCGAGGCCCGTGGATTCGACCCGCGCCTCGGCTTCTTGCACGCCATCCGGCCCGGCCGTCCCGCGCTGGCCCTCGACGCGATGGAAGCCTGGCGGGCGCCGGTCGTCGACCGACTCGTCCTGACCATGATGCGAAAACGAATGCTCGACCCCGACGACTTCGACACCCGGGAGGCGGCGTGCCTCTTCAACGACCGGGGCCGCCGGCGCTTTCTCGACGCTTGGGAGGACCATCTCGGCGCGCACGACGACCCCGTCGCGCTGCGACAACGGATCGCCGCCTACCTCGACGGACTCGAGGCCCGGATCAGCGCCGACACACCGCCATGAGCCTCGCCGCCCCCGCCGACCAGCGTGCCACCTGGCTCATCGCCTACGACATCGTCGTCGACCGGCGCCGCGCCCGCGTCGCGCGGCGCCTGCAGCGCGAAGGCGACCGCATCCAGAAGAGCGTCTTCATCGCCCGCCTCACCCCCGCCCGTTTCGACGCCCTCGTCGACGACCTCGCCGATCTGATCGACGCCCGCATCGACCTCGTCGACTTCATCCCCCTCTGTGCCGCTTGCCGCAACCGCGCCCGCCGCCTCGGCCCCGGCGTGCTCGAGGCCCCGAGATGGATGGTGTTCTGAACCGGCGGTCGTGGTATCATGGTGGCGTTCCGCGTGCTCGCCGGGCTCGAAAGGGCCGGGGTCGCGGAACGAACCGGAGTTCCTTGAAAATCAAAGCGAATTTTGTCGATTTGGTGCCTCGGAACGGCTTCGAACCGGCCCATCCGTTGCAGGAAAGGCGGGGATGGGGCATTTCGAAGCTCGATGTGCGTGATTGTGTTCGGGATTCCGGCGGTAGACCCGGACAGACCTCTTCCCCGCCCAGGGGATTGAAACGTTGAGCGCGTCTCGGTAGGTGTCCCAGAGCAGCAGCGCCCGGACAGACCTCTTCCCCGCCCAGGGGATTGAAACATGGTAAGGGTCGTGGTACCCATTTTCTCTTCTACTCCCGGACAGACCTCTTCCCCGCCCAGGGGATTGAAACACGCACACTTCGAGTTCCATTGATACCTCTTTGTCCGACCCGGACAGACCTCTTCCCCGCCCAGGGGATTGAAACCTGAGGGTGGCGGCCAAGGGGAGGAGGTTCTTCATGACCCCGGACAGACCTCTTCCCCGCCCAGGGGATTGAAACGTTCCTGAATG
>JAKLJY010000132.1 GCA_023150895.1 Myxococcota bacterium
CGCCCGGCCGGTGGGGGCAACGAGGACGCCCCCTCCGTCGCCGCGCCTCGGCCTGCGGCGGCGCCGACGCCCCCGCCCGAGGCGCCCAAGCCCCCGCCCAAGAAGGGGGGGGACGAGGTCGACGATCTGCTCGGCGCCATCGATGGCAAGAAACCCGCTGGCGGCGGCGGCACCGGTCGCCCGGCCCCCCCGCCTCCAGGCGGCGGAGACGATCCGCTGCTGCCCGAGCAGCTGACCAAGCCGCAGATCCTCGGGGTCGTCAAGAAGGGCGCCGGCGCCATCAGCAGCTGCAAGGACCGCCAGCCCGACGCTTCGGGAACGGTCTTCGTGACCATCAAGATCGGACGCAACGGCAAAGTCGACTCGGCCAGTGCCAAGAAGCCCTTTGATGGCACGCCCGTCGGCAACTGCGTGGAGTCCACGGTGAAGACCTTCACCTTCCCGCAGTTCAGCGGCGACCCCATGACGATCAACATGCCCTTCGCACTCTGAACCCCTTTGCGCCGGCGCCGTCTTTTCGGGCGGCGCGCCTTGACTTCCGCCCGCTTCCCTCCCAATATGCGCGCCCGCGCCGCTCGATGTCCCCGCCGGGGACCGCTCGAATCCTACGCTCGCGGCGCGACTCGACCCCAGACACTCCCACATTGGAGGGTTGACATGCCGGAAGGAATTCTCGGTCGCAAGCTCGGCATGACCGTGATCTACCTGGAGGACGGGCGCCAGGTGCCCGTCACCGTCATCGACACGAAAGGCAACAAGGTGCTCGGCAAGCGCACCGAGTCGGCCAACGGCTACACCGCCGTCATCATCGGGTTCGGTGAGAAGAAGGCGAAGCGCGCCAACAAGCCGCTGCTCGGCTTCTACACGAAGCACGACCTCCTCGACGGCGAGGAAGGCAGCCAGACCGTGAAGCAGGAGATCCGCGAGTTCCGGATAGGGGCCGAGGCCCTCGCCGGGTACGAGGTCGGTGAGACCTTCGCGGGCTCGAAGCTCTTCAAGTCCGGGGACGTCATCGACGTCGTCGGCATCTCGAAGGGCCGCGGCTTCACGGGCGTCATGAAGCGCTACCACTTCAAGGGCTCGAAGGCCTCGCACGGTCAGCACGAGTACAAGCGCCACGGCGGCTCGATCGCCCCGAACACCTACCCCGCGCACGTCTTCAAGGGCAAGCGCATGGGTGGTCAGCACGGCAATGCCCGCACCACGCTGCAGAACATCAAGATCGTGCAGGTGATGGAGGCCGAGGGCCTCGTGCTCGTCAAGGGCGGCGTCCCCGGTCCGACGGGCGGCTTCGTCCGCCTTCAGCGCGCCGTCAAGAAGCAGCTCGCCTGAACTCGGGCGAGTTCGGTCGCGACGTTCAGTCGACGACCCCCCGATAGACCGCGCGCGCCGGCCCCTCGAGGACGAGCGCGTTCAGGTCGCCGGAGATCGTCAGCCGCCCGCCGGGCAGCTTGACGTCGACGGGCGTTCCGACGGGCAGCCGACCGCCCAGCCAGGCGGCCGCCACGGTGGCGCCGGCGCCCGTGCCGCACGCCAGCGTCGGTCCACACCCGCGCTCCCAGACGAAAAGCTCGACGCCGGTCGTCTCGACGAACCGCCGACAGGAGACGTTCACCCCGCCCGGAAATCGTGGGTGGCGCTGTGCGGCGGCCCCGAACCGTTCGGCCGCGTCGCGACCCGCCGGCTCGTCGAGGACGAGGTGTGGATTGCCGAGGTGAAGCACGCGACCGGTCACGGACTCGCCGGCCAGGTCGAGCGTCACCCGGCCGTCGTCGGTGACCGCGCCGAGGGAGACCGAGACGGTGGCGGGGCCGAGCCGACAGGGCAGGGGACCCGCCCCCGTATCGATCGTCAGATGGCCGTCGCTCGGCACCTCTCCTCGATCACCGAGGAACCGCGCGACGCAGCGCAGTCCGTTGCCGCACATCTCCGCCTGCGACCCGTCGGCGTTGAGGACCACCATGGTCGCGACCGCGTGTCCCGCGCGCGCCGGCGGATCGATGCGCAGCACCCCGTCGCCCCCGATTCCGAAGTGGCGGTCGCAGAGTCGCCGGGCAGCGTCCCCGTCGAGCGCCAACCGGGCCTCGTGGGACCAGGTTCGCGTGTCCACGACGATGAAGTCGTTGCCGAGGCCTTCGTATTTCCAGAACTCGATGCTCATCGACGGATTCTCGCACGAAACCGACAAAAGATTGACACGATGTCAGCGCGCCGACAGACTACAAGGTAAGGAGGTGAAAGGAACTGTGGCAGAACTCGCGCGACCGATGGTAGGCGAAGATCCCGCGATGCAGCGGATCCTGCGACTGATCGAGAAGGTCGCGAAGACGGACAGCACAGTCCTCATCCTCGGCGAAAGCGGAACGGGCAAAGAGGTCGTCGCTCGCGCCATTCACGAGCTGAGTCCACGGGTGAAGAAGAACATGGTGCCCGTCAACTGCGGCGCCATCCCGGCGGAGCTTCTCGAGAGCGAGTTGTTCGGGCACATCAAGGGCGCGTTCACGGGGGCGCTCCATGCCCGCCAGGGGCGCTTCGAGCTCGCCAACTTCGGGTCGATCTTTCTCGACGAGATCGGGGAGATGAGTCCGATCCTGCAGGTGAAGTTGCTGCGGGTGATTCAGGAGCGCAGCTTCGAGCCCGTCGGCGGGACCCGCCCCCTCGACGTCGACGTGCGCATCATCGCGGCGACGAACAAGGACCTCGAGAAGGAGGTCGCCGCCGGTCGTTTCCGCGAGGATCTGTTCTACCGGCTCAACGTCGTTCCCATTCACCTGCCGCCGCTGCGGGAACGGCCATCGGACATTCCGTTGCTCCTCGAGCACTTCAACGCGCGGCTCGCCCGCACGCGACACCGCTCGGTCAAGGGTTTCTCCGCCGCCGCGATCGAGCGCCTTCAGGCGTACCGGTGGCCCGGAAACGTGCGGGAACTCGAGAACCTCGTCGAGCGCCTGACCGTCTTCTGCATGGACGAGACGGTCGATATCGGAGATCTCCCGCCTAAAGTCGTGGAAGGTCCCGCCGTATCCAAGAGTGATATCTCGAAGAGTGAGTTCTTTTTCGATTTGCCGGAGGACGGCCTCGACCTGCGCGAGATGCTCGCGACGCTGGAGGATCGGCTCATCAAGCAGGCGCTCGAACGCATGGAGTGGAACAAGAACCGTGCGGCGACGCTCCTGCGAATGAACCGGACCACCCTCGTCGAGAAGCTCAAGAAGCGGGGCTGGATGTCCCCCGACGAGACTGACTGAGCCGCCGGCGTCGCCGGGGTCGGCTCCAGAGTGGGATGGACGAAACCCCGTGGAAGAGTTCAACGACCGGCTGGCGCGGGTCGCGCGCGATACGATGATGGAGCTGATGAGCCGCGGGGTGCCGGCGCTGCCGGGCCACTACCGGCAGGTGTTCGTCGAACTCTGCGAGAAGCGCGGGATCCCGGTGAGCGCGCTGGACGGGGCGCAGCCCGACCCGCCCGCGGCAGCGCCGCCACTCGACCGCGACCTCGTCTCGCTGCTGCTGTCGCTCGCCGAGCTCGCCGGTCAGTCGCTGCCGGCGCAGACCGGTATCCGCAGCGTCGTCGACCTCGTGCAGACGTTGACGGCGAGCGGCGGAGACCTCGACCGCGCCACGTTGGCGACCCTGCTGCAACGGCTCGATCGCCTGAACGTCGAGCTCCAGGCCTCTCCCCCGGCGCCGGCGCCCGCGCCGGGCCTCGAACGGGTCCTGGAACGGCTGAGCGAGGTGCTGCGTCTCCTCGTGCCCCTCGCCGATCCCGAAGGCGCCGACAAGGAAGCCGCGCTCGGCGCGCTGTCTGCGCTCTCGCAAGCCCGTCGGGCGGACGACGTTCTCCCGGCGCTCGACGCGCTGTCGCTCTTCGCGGTCGGACGCCGCAAGGCCATCGGCGCCGAACTCCTCGCCACCAAGCAGACCCAGCGGCGCTCCGCAGAGTTGCTCGCGCTCGGGCAGACCGTGCTCGATTTCGTCGGCCGGGTCCTCCCCGATCTGCCCGAGATCGAGAGCGTGCTCTCGCACGCGAAGGAGCGCCTCGGGACGGCGGATCCGCGTGGGGTGCAGGAGATCCGCATCGAACTCTCCTCGCACTTCCAGCGCGTTCAGGGCGCGACGGTGCCGGTTCAGGAGCAGAAGACCGTCATCAAGGGAGTCCTGCGGACGCTCGCGGATCAACTCGCGCAGGCGTCCGCCGGGTCCGAGCAGTTCGAGAAGAGCGCGCAGGAGATCCGGCGTCGACTCGAATCCGCAAACGATCTGACCGAGCTCAGGCAACTGCAGGACCTCCTCGTGCGGGAGGCCGGCACCGCCGCGAGCGAGGCAAGCCGGATGCGCAGCCAGCTCGGCGACCTGTCGACGCAGGTCAGCACGTCGCAACAGCAGATCGACACGCTCGAGCGGGCCCTCGTCGAGACGCGCCAGGCGATGAACCTCGACCCCCTCACGCGGGTGCCGAACCGCCGGGCGATGACCGATTGGGTCGACTCGACGCTCTACCCGCCGGGGCGTCCGGAGCGCGGGTACAGCCTGCTGGTGCTCGACCTCGACCACTTCAAGAAGGTGAACGATACGCACGGACACCTCGCCGGGGACGCGGTCCTGGCGGAGACGGCGAAACGCGTGAAACTCGGCATCCGCGACATGGACATGCTCGCCCGGTACGGCGGCGAGGAATTCGTGCTGGTCCTGCCGGACTGTGACCTGCACATCGCCCGAGCCGTCGCGGACCGGATGTGCGCACTCGTCGCCCGCAAGCCGGTCTCCCACGAGAACGTGCCCATCCCGGTGACGACCAGCATCGGCGTGGCCACCAAACGACCCGGTGAGGGCTTCAAGGAGGTCTTCGAGCGGGCCGATCAGTGTGTCTATCAGGCCAAACAGACCGGCCGGAACCGCGCCGTGACCGAGCTTTCGCTGCCGGCCCCGGAGGCCGGCTGACGTCGGGCGAGACCGAAAACTGGCCCGCCCGGGACTTCGGCCCGAAAATGGCAGGTCAGGAACGGTGTGGGAGGTCGCGTGACGGTCTGGTCTCGGAGAGCGCGCGCCGCGGCGCTCGCGGCGATGGCCTGGGGGGCCCCGGTCGCCGGTCCTGCGACGGCGGTCGCGCAGCCCGTCCCGGACCACCCCGTCGACCGGTTCCCGGATGCGCTCGACCAATACCGCCGCATCGAACTGCTGGTCCCGGGCGGATTCGGCGCCGCCTGCGAGCGGACGGGGGCGACGCTGATCTGCCGGCTCACGGGCATGCCCGAGAGCTTCATCAAGGTGCTGCGGGCGCTTCGCGGCGGCGCGATCGAAAAGGTCGACATCCGCGGCCGGCGCGGTCAGGTCTTCGAAGTCCGCCTGAATCTGCGTCGACCGGACCTCGACCACCGGTCGGTCATCCTGGCGGCCCCGTCTCGATGGGTCCTCGAGGTCGGCCTGCCGCTGACGATGAGCGACCCCGTCGAGGACGAGGTCCCGTTCCGTCCGTATCCGCTGGCGGCGTCTCCCTTCGAGCCGGTCCTGCCCAAGTCGCCCGTCGTGGCGCCGAAGGGGCGGGGGACGGCCGCGTCGGCCGTGAGCGCCTGTGTCGCCGCGTACACGCGCGGTCAGCACCGAGAGGCCCTGACGACGTGCGCGGAGGCCGAGACCGCCGCGAGAAAGGACGCCGAGCTCGCGGCGGTCGCCGTCATGGCGCGGGCCGAGTCGGCCGCCGAGCTGGCCCTCGTGGGGCGCGCACCGGATCTGACGACGGTGACGGAGGCGCTCGCACGCGCGGAAGCCCTGGCCCCCACGCCGGAGGCCAAGGGGCGCTTCGTCATTCTCCAGGCGCGCAGCTACGAGCCGATGGGGTTTCCCGCCCGCGGGGAGCTCCATCTCGAGCAGAAATTCGAGGCGTACAAGGGGACGCCGGCCGAGCCGTGGCTGCTCGCCGGACAGCTTGCGGGGGAGTTCGAGGCGGGCAACACGGCGCAGGCGGACGCGATCGTCCAGAAGCTGCAGGTCATGGCCGGCGACAACCCGAACGTCGGTGGCGCCGTGCTCCTGGCGGCGGGCCAGGCCTACGAACGTCGTGACTGGGTCAAAGCCCTGGAGCTCTTCGACAATGCGCTGCGTCGTTGGCCGGCTCAGGTCCAGGCCAACCCCGAGGCGCTTTTCCAGTACGCCGAAGCGTGTGCGTACTTCGGTCGAAACGAAGATGCCCGCGGGCTCTACGAGAAATATCTCGAGCGCTTTCCACGCAAGAAGCCGCACCACATCGTCCGGGTGCGGCTCGCCGATCTGACCGCGGCGACGGACGCCCTGGCGGCGCGCGCACGCCTGACGGATCTCGCGCTGGCGATCCCCGAGCCGGAGGGGCAGCACCTCGCCGCGCTCCACGCCATCCGGATGACGGCGGATCCGAAGGAACGGCGGCGCACGCTGCGCCAGGTCGAGCGGGCCGGCCCGACGGACTACATTCGCGCCGAGCTGCTCGCGGAGCTGGCTCGGACCGCGCTCGCCAATGGACGGATCCGGGAGAGCTTCGAGCACCTGCGGGAGATCGGGCGCCGCTATCCGAACGATGTGTTGCTCTCGCGCGCGCCGAAGCTGCCCGATCGGGTCCTGTACCTCCTGATGGAGAACTACGTCGCCCTCGATCGCCCGTTGGCTGCGATCAGCACCTATTACGCCGAGCGGCGCCGGTTCGAGGCGCACGTCCACCGGGAGCAGATGCACCTGCTCGCCGGCCGGGCGTTCAACCGGCTCGGGATGAGTGAAGAGGCCTTCACGGTCTTTCAGCGCGGGTTGCGTCAGGGCGGCACGCTGGAGCCCGAAGTGGAGGCCCGCATCTACCTGGAGATGGCCGACGCGCTCCACGCCCTCGGCGACCGCTTCCGACTGCGCGAGATCCTGCGGTACCTGGACAAGAAGTACCCGGGGCGATTCGACGACTTCTCATACTGGCGGGCACGGGCTGCGGACGCCCGGTGGTCCGGACGGCTCCCGGAGGCGCGCGACATCTACGTCTACGCGCTCAACGGCCCCGTCACCGACGAGCAGCGCGCGGTGCTGGCGGGGGACGTCGCCGAGGTCTACGTGGAGATGGGCAACGTCTCCAAAGCGGTCGCGGCACTGAAGGTGCTCATCGAATTGCACGACCGTGCGGGCAAACCGAAGGACAGCCCCGTTCGCCGTGCGGCGGCCTGGCGAGTCGCCGAGGTCGCCTACGATGGCCGGGACTGGCCGGCCGCGCTCGATGGTCTCGGACGCTTTCTGGGCGACTACCCGGGCGATCCGAACCGACTCGAGGCGGTGTTTCTCAAAGCCCGCGCGCTGCGGGGGGTCGGCGACGTCTACTCGGCCGTCAAGCTCTACGACCAGCTTGCCAGCGATCCGAAGGGCGGACGGTATGGCGCGCTCGCGGGGATCGAGCTCGACCTGCTGAAGTGGGAGCGCCGCGAGGCCCCGGCGATCCTCGAAGAGGCGGGGTTTCCGGCAGCGCCAACGCGCTGACGGCGGACGTCGGTACGCTGACGAGCCTGGGGGCGGCCGACCGCCGAGGCGCCCGAGAGGCGGCCGGCCGCTCTTGGCCCGCTTCTTGAAAAGAGCAGCCCCGGGGCGATCGGACGACGGCCCCGGAGGACTCCATGAGCGTGCTCTTCGACCGCCTGACGACGACCATCGAGCGGAGCCTCGACTTCCAGCTCGAGCGGGGCAACGTGATCTCGGCGAACCTCGCCAACGTCGACACGCCCGGCTACACCCCCACCGACCTTCAGTTCAACGAGCAGCTGCAGCGCTATCTCGTCGGTGAAATGCCCCGCGGACTCTCTCAGACCGACGACCAGCACCTGAGCACCGTGGTCGACGAACCCCGGGCGGACGTGGAGTTCGATCACTTTGCGCTGCCGAATCAGGACGGCAACTCCGTCGATCTGGACCACGAGATGTCGAAACTCTCGGAGAACCAGATCAAGTACAAAGCATCGACGACCTTCTACAACAAGCGGATGGCGCTCATGAAGTACGCCATTACCGAAGGAGGCGGGCAGTAATGGACTTCTTCACCGCGATGCGGATCAGCTCCTCGGGGCTGACCGTCCAACGGACCCGAATGAACGTCACTGCGAGCAATCTCGCAAACGTAGACACTACGCGGACGCCCGAGGGCGGCGCCTACAAACCTCGCCATGCCGTCGTCGCGGCGATTCCGGTGGCGCAGACCTTCGGCGAGGTGCTCGCCGACAAACTGCACACGCAGACCACCGGCGCCGAAGTCGTGACCATCACGACGGACGAAGGTCCCGGGCGGCTCGTCTACGACCCCACCCATCCGGATTCGAATCAGGATGGGTACGTCGAGATGCCCAACCTGAGCGTCGTCAACGAGATGGTCAACATGGTGACCGCCAACCGGTCCTACGAGGCCAACGTCAGCGCGATGCAGTCCCTGAAGCAGATGGCCAAGAGCGCCTTCGAGATCGGAGCGTAACCCATGGCAGCGCCCGTCCGGTTTCCGTCGCTCGGTCCGCAGAGTCCGATGGCGCCGATGAGTCCGATGTTCGGGGTGGAGTCGCGGCCGGGCAGTCGCCTCTCCGTCGTGCCGCAGGTCGATGCCCTCGACGGCGTCGCACTCGACGAGGCGCGCCGTGCGGGCATTGCGGACCCTGATGAATCGGGCGCGGCACGCGGCGTGCATAAGCCGTTTACCGACTTCCTGAAGGCGCAGGTCGAGAACGTCAACGCGCTGCAGAAGGAGGCCGACACCGCCGTGGCCGCGATGGTCACGGGGCAGAGCGGCAACCTGCACGAGACGATGATCGCCCTCGACAAAGCCGACGTCTCGTTCCGGATGATGACCAAGGTCCGGACCAAGATCATCGACGCCTACCATGAAGTCATGCGGATGAACATCTGACAGGACGCTCGCCCATGAACGAACTTCTCCAGCGCATTCGCGAACGACTCGCCCAGGTCAATGCCCGACTGACCGCCGTCCAGAAGGTCACGATTGTGGTCGTGGCGATTCTGCTCATCGGTGCGATCAGCACCCTGGCATGGCTGGGCACGCGGACGGAATACGCGGTCCTCTACAGCGATCTGAAGCAGGACGATGCCGGTCGCATCGCGGACAAGCTGAAGGAAGAGAAGGTCGACTACAAGGTCGAGAAGAACGGCACCACCATCCTGGTCCCCTCCGAGCGGGCGGACGAGCTGCGTATCATGTTGGCAGCGGATGGCCCGATCGACGGGAATCTGGGGTATCGACTGCTGGATCGCGGGGATACTTTCGGGATGCCGGAGGAGATCCTGAAGGTCAACCGGCAACGAGCGCTGGAGGGCGAGCTCGCCCGCTCCATCGAGTCCCTCGAAGAGGTCAAGAGCGCCCGGGTGCATCTCGCCGTGGCGGAACAGGAGCTCTTCGTCGAGGACCAGAAGCAGTCGACCGCTTCGGTGGTCGTCAGTCTGATCCCGGGGGCCACGCTTCGCCCCAAGCAGGTCAAGGGCATCGTCAACCTGGTGGCCGGCGCGGTGACGGGGCTCGATCCGGACAACGTCACGATCGTCAGCGAGACGGGGAAGGTGATGCGCCCCGCCAATGAAGAGCAGCTCGGCGAGATGCAGCGCAACGTCGAGTATCAGCGCAACATCGAGCGCGAACTCGAGCAGAAGGCCACCGAGGTGCTCGAGAAGGCGGTCGGACGCGGCAAGGCCGTGGTCCGGGTGCGGGCACGGATGGACTTCACCAAGGAGCAGCGGACCGAAGAACTCTACGACCCGAAACAGCAGGTGGCCCGCAGCGAAGAGAACCTGACCGAGAGTCGTCAGAACGGCGCGGACCGGGTCGGCGGGCCCGCCGGGGCGAACGCCAACGACCCGAACGTCGCCCAGGGCGTCATCCGGGTCGGCGACGCGAGCAACTCCAACCGCGAGAAGCAGACCGTCAACTACGAGATCAGCAAGGTGACCAAGCAGGTCCTCGTGCCCGACATGAAGCTGGCGCGTGTCTCGGTCGCCGTCCTCGTCGACGGCGTCTACAAGCCGCTTGCCGCCGGTGCCGACGGCGCGGCGAAGCCCGACGGGGCCGAGGCGAAGGGGGCGAACGGTGAGCCTGCACTCGCGTACAACGCCCGTTCGAAAGAGGAGCTCGAGACGATCAAGAGCCTGGTCGCGAGCGCGGTCGAGCTCGACGTCGAGCGCGGCGACCAGATCGAGGTCGCCAGCATGCAGTTCCAGGACGACACCCAGGAAGAGGTGGCCGTCATCAAGGCGGTGGAGCGCCAGGCCCTGATCGACAAGGCCGTCAAGTACGGGCTCATCCTGCTCGTCTTCCTCCTGCTCGTGTTCGTGGTCTTCCGTCCCGTCGTCCGCTGGCTGACGGCACCGCCGCCGCCCGTCGAGACGACCGAGATCGTCGAGGAGGGTGCGCTGCCCTCGCTCGAGACGCCCCCGGCGCTCCCCGGCGAAGAAGCGGTCGCCCAGATCGAACACGAGGACCTCCCGATGCTGGACAAGGTCCGTCTCTTGGTGGAGAAGGATCCGGATGCGGCCGCGTCGGTGCTGCGCTACTGGCTGCGGCCTCGCCAGACCGTCTGATCCGCCGCTCCGCCGCAGAGAGATGCTCCGATGGCCAAAGCCGCAGTCGAAGTCGAGCCCATCCCCCGAGAAGTCAAGGCCGCCCTCGTGATGCTCATCCTCGGGGAGGAGAAGGCGGCCCCGGTCTTCAAACGGCTGGAGAAGGACGAGGTCAAGGCCCTCAACAAGGGCATGACCATGCTCGCCGGTCTGACGGACGAGGAGCAGCACGACATCCTCGTGGAGTACATCGAGCTCGTCGAGAAGGGCGATCCGATGAAGCTCGAGGGCGGCGAGGCCTACCTCAAGCGCCTCGTCGAAGCCAACATGGGCGGTGAGGGTCGCAAGCTCATCGAGGAGATCGCGAGCGAGCACCAGATGCAGCTCAACGCCCTCGAGCCGGTCGACCCGCGAACGCTCGCGAACCTCCTGCGCAAGGAACACCCGCAGACCATCGCGCTCATCATGGCGTACTCGAAACCGGAGAAGAGCGCGCAGGTGCTGTCGCAGCTCCCCGTCGAGACGCAGGTCGAGGTCTGTCTACGCATGGCGTCGCTCGACACCGTCGCCCCGCAGACCCTGCGGGACGTCGAGAACGCGTTGCTCTCCGAAATGAAGGGCCTCGTCGTCAGCGGCGGGGAGGAGACCTCCGGTGTCGTGATGGTCGCCGAGATCCTCAACAACATCGAGAAGCAGCACGAGGAGCGCATCTTCGAGCAGTTGATGGAGATCGACCCCGAACTTGCAGAAGAGATCCGCAACAACATGTTCGTGTTCGCGGACCTCGTGAACATCGACGACCGCGGCATCCAGACGCTGCTGAAGGAGGTCGACAATCAGTCCCTCCTGCTCGCGCTGAAGACGGCACCGGACGTCATCAAGGAAAAGATCTTCAAGAACCTGTCCTCCCGCGCGACGCAGATGCTCAAGGAGGACATGGAAGTGATGCCGCCGGTGAAGCTCTCGGAGGTCGAGAAGGCGCAGGCCAGCATCACGCAGCTCGCGCTTCGGCTCGAGGCCGAGGGCAAGATCGTCATCGCGAAGGCCGGCGCCGCGGAGGAGTTCGTCTAACCGATGGGCATCATCCGCAAGGACGAGGCCGCCGCCCTGTCGGCGTTCACCTTCGGGGCCGAACGTCCCGCGGAGGCCGGCGAGGTTCAGGAGCTCAGCTTCGAAGATCTCTCGCCACGCCCGCCCCCCAAGGCGGCGCCGAAGCCGCCCCCCGAGCCGGAGACGCCACCGCCCCCCCCCGTGCCCGTCGAGCCGGTCTACGTGCCACCCCCCGAGCCGCCGCCGCCGCCGGTCTTCGAGGTGCCCGAAGACCTCGTTCGCGCGCTCTACGAGGACGCCGTCGTGCGGGGTCTCGAGGACGGCAAGGCACAGGTGCTCGCCGAGCTCCAGGTGCTGCAGGAGCGGTATGCGTCGGCGCTCGATCAACTCGATCAGGTCAGCCGGCAGCTCGTCGACCGCAACCGGATCACCCTCATCTCCCTCGCGTGCAAGATTGCGGAGCGGCTCGTGCGCCACCACGTCAGCACGCACCCGGACCACCTGCTTCAGCTCGTCCGCGAGGCCATCACCGAGCTCGAGGAGAAGGACGAGGTGATCGTCCACTGCTCGCCGCAGGACCACGCCTATCTGACCTCGCGGCGCCAGGAACTCGGGCATGGCATGGGGGATGCATTCCGCATTCAGGTGGTGGCCGACGAGGCGCTCGAGTACGGGGATTTCCGCGTGGAGACCCGCACCGGTGCCGCGGACGGTCGCGTGGCGACCCGGCTCGCAGAGGCGCACGACGCCTTGATGGGGCTGGGAGACTGAGCTTTCCCCGAGAGGTCCGGTCATGGTCAGCACCGAGGATTTCGCGCTCGACGTCGAGGGCCTCGCGCGGCGCATCCGCCGCCTGCCGATCGCGGTGCGCAGCGGCAAGGTGAACAAGGTCGTCGGGCTCGTCGTCGAGGCCACCGTGCCCGACGCCGGGGTGGGCTCGATGTGCGAAATCACCTCGGACTCGGGTCGCACCATCTCGGCGGAGGTCGTCGGCTTCCGGGACAGGACCGGGCTCCTGATGCCCCTCGGTGACATCGGCGGCGTCCGCATGGGCGCTCATGTTCGCACCCGCAAGGCGCTGGCGAGCGTTCCGGTGTCCAACGGCCTCCTCGGTCGGGTGATCGACGGGCTCGGGCGTCCGCTCGACGGCAAACCGCTGCCGCCGATGATCACCGAAGTGCCCCTTTACGGAGAGCCGCCCAACCCGATGACGCGCCGTGTCATCCGACAGCCGATGTGGCTCGGCATCCGGGCCATCGACTGCCTGCTGACGGCCGGTCGCGGGCAGCGCGTCGGCATCATGGCCGGCTCCGGCGTCGGCAAGTCGGTTCTGCTCGGCATGATGGCCCGCAACGCCACGAGCGACATCAACGTCATCGCCCTGATCGGCGAGCGCGGCCGCGAGGTGCGGGAGTTCATCGAGAAGGATCTCGGCCCCGCCGGCCTCGCTCGATCGGTGGTCGTCTGCGCCACGAGTGATACGCCTCCGCTGGTCCGCATCCGCGGGGCCTGGCTGGCGACGTCCATCGCCGAGTTCTTCCGGGATCAGGGCAAGAACGTCCTGATGATGATGGACTCCGTGACACGTTTCGCCATGGCCCAGCGTGAAGTCGGGCTGGCCGTCGGTGAACCGCCGACCACCCGCGGATACACCCCGAGCGTTTTCGGACTCCTGCCGAAACTGCTCGAGCGCGCGGGTACGTGCCAGGGCGAGGGGAGCATCACGGGGCTGTACACCGTGCTCGTCGAGGCCGACGACATCAACGACCCCATCGGTGACTCCGTGCGCTCCATCATCGACGGGCACGTGGTCCTGAGCCGCGATCTCGCCGCCCGAAATCACTTCCCCGCCATCGATGTCATGACGAGCGCGAGCCGTGTGATGTCCGATGTGGCCAAGCCCGACCACCGGGCGGCCGCGGGGACTGTGCGGGAGCTCCTGGCGACCTACCGCAAGGCGGAAGACCTCATCAACATCGGTGCCTACCAGAAGGGGGCCAATCCCCTGATCGACCGCGCCGTCGCACAGATCGGCTCGATCGACAAGCTGCTGCGTCAGGGGATGCACGAGCGGTCGACGGCCGACGAGTCGCTGCGGGCGCTGCAGGCCATCGCGGCCGCGGGGAGCCCCAAGTGACGCGCAGAGACTGCCCCGTCAAAGCGCTGACGTGCCTCGTCGGGTGGCTGACGCTCGGCCTGTGCGCGGGCCCGACCAGCGCGGTCGCTCAGCCGAAGGACGAACCCGAGGTGCCCGTCGGCGGTGCCGCCGAGGGGGCGCCGGCATCGAAGGGGGCCGGGGGGGCCGAAGCCGGCGGGGGCTCCGCTGGAGCGCCGGCGAGCGGGGCCGTCGGGGAGATCCCGACGTCGAAGCCGGCGGCACCCGTCGAGGAGGCCGACGAGACACCCGGCGGGGGGGTCGACCGCCTCGATCCGTCCGCACCGCTCGACGAGGCGACGCGCCTGCGCATCTTCCGGCAGGCGCAGAAGCGGATGGAGGCCATCACCCGCGCACAAGAGGAACTCGCGCACCGCGAGGCCCGGTTGCTCGCGGCGCAGGCCGAGCTCGATCGCCGCTACAAGACCCTGCGGACGATCCAGGAAGAGATGTCGAAGTCCCAGGCCGGTCGCTCCAAGGCCCGCGACGACGAGAAACGCGCCGCGGACGACGCCGCGAAACGGGCGGCCGAGGACGCGAAGAAGGACGAGGCCAAGGAACTCGCCCTGCGCAAGGAGGCCATCGAGAAGCTCTCGAGCGTCTTCGAGAAGATGAAGCCGTCCGAGATCGCCAAGGTCGTCCCCGAGATGGACGAGGACCTCGTCGTCGAGGTCCTGACCCGGCTCAAGGAGAAGACGACCGCCAAGGTCCTCGGCACGGTGAAGCCCGATCTCGCGGCGCGCCTCTCCGAGAACATGGCCCGTCTCAAGAAGAAGCGTGAAGAGGAAGCCAAGGGAGGCAAGGGCGCGCGGCCGACGCCGAAACCCTGAGCCCGCCGCAGACGCGGACACACGATCTCTCATCTCGGGCCGACCGCCCGGACATGACAGGGAGGGTGATCACATGGATGTGATGCCGATGGCGACGATGCCCGTCGCGATCTCGAGGCCTTCGGGGCCCACGGCCAGACCGACCGCCAAAGCGGCCGGCGCTGCGTCCGGCGGCGCGTCGGCCGACGGGTTCGGCGCGGCGCTGACCGAGGCGGAGGCCGGAGCGGCCGTCGAAGGTGCTTCGCCGGCGAAGACGCCGAGGGCCGGACAGGCGTCGGCGCCTGCGGGCCCGGGCGGCGGGGCATCCCCTGTCCCCGAAGGCAGCACGGACGCGCCCCAGGACGCGACTTCGACCGGCCTCGCCGGCGCGCTCGGGCTCTCCGGACTCGTCGTCGCCCGCGCGTTGCCGACGGGCTTGCCGGGGGCGCTGAGCGGCCACCGTGGAGGCCTGACCGACCTCGCCGGGGCGATGCCCGGGGGGCTGCCGGCCGCGGTCGCGCTGACCGGCCTCACGGGGCCCCTGACGCCCGCGCAGCGCGGACTCCAGGCGGGCCTGGCCGCGCAGGGTTTCCTGACGCTGGAGGAGGCGCTCCGGGGGCCGGAGGCGGCCGGCGCCGGGGGCAATGACCTGCTCTCGCAGCTCGCCGCCGGGGAACGGCAGGATGACCTCACCCAGGAGCTCGCGCACCTGCTCTCCGCCCGAACGGGCCCGTTGCCGGACTTCGGGCCGGCGGAGTCCGGCGCACCGCCGCCGGGGGCTGCGCCACCGGAAAGTCCGGCGCAGACGCCCCGCGCGACCCTCGAGCCCGTGCCCATGGCCGGGGAGGGGATGCGGTCGTCGTCGGACGAGGGGAGCGATTCGCCCTCGACGGACGAGTCACCGGCCGTCGCGGCGGCCCGGAACGCCGAGCGCCTCGCGGCCGGGCCGGAGGGCGAGCGCCCGGTCGAAGGCCTCGCCGGGGCCCTTGCGGGCGGCTCCGAGGGCGCTCCGGGCGGTTCGACGGTCCCCGGTGGCGGTCCGCTGACGCCGACCGTCAGCGCGCCGACGGCGGCGCCCGCCACGCCTGCCCCCATGTCGACCTACGCTTCGTCGACCCCGACGCTGCCGCCCGGCGTCGAAGCACCGGCGGTGCTGCGTCAGATCGGTGACGGGCTCAGACTGCTGACGCAGGGCAATCGGCAGACCGCCGAAATCCGCCTCGATCCGGTCGAACTCGGCAAAGTGCGGGTCCGCATGGAGATCGAAGGCAAGGATGTGCGGATGTACGTCACGACCGAGAACGCGGCCGTCCGCGACGTCGTCGCCGCTGGCCTCGATGGTCTGCGGCGGGACATGATGGCACAAGGGTTGCAAGTGCAGCATGTCAGCGTGGATGTCCAGGCGGACGCCCGCGGCTTCGGTCAGCACCGGCACGATGATCGCCCCGAGGGCGACGCCGCGACGGGGGAGCGGATCGGAGACGAGGGCGCGCTGCCCGTGGGCAGTCCGGGCCGAACCCGGGCACCCCGGGACGGCAAACGCATCGACCTCACGGCCTGACGGCGCGAACCGTCGACCTCACAGAAAGCACCCGACGATGGCCTCCGTAGACGCACTCAACTCGATGAGCATGGGCAACCGGCTGCAGGCCACCGAGGCGCCCGCGGAGAAGAACAGCCTCGAGAAGGAGCAGTTCCTGAAACTTCTCGTCGCCCAGATCAGCCACCAGGACCCGCTGAATCCGCAGGACAGCGACCAGTACATGCAGCAGCTCACCCAGTTCTCGACGGTCGAGCAGCTCATGAACCTGAACCGCGGCGTCGACAACCTGGCCGTCGGGCAGATCTCGGCCAATAGCCAGTCCGCGCTTCGTTTCGTCGGCAAGGAGGTCATGGCCGCCGGCGACGAGGTCAATCTCAATGGCCTCAATCAGCCCGACGTGGACTACAGCGTCGGCGATCCCGAGGTCGGCGAGGTGACGGTGACGGTCTACGACGACGCCGGCAACGAGGTCTACACGCAGTCGCTGCCCGTGCCGCCGGGGGGCCGCGGGACCTTCACCTGGAATGGCCAGGACATGAATGGCCGGCGCGCCCCGGATGGCAACTATCACGTTTCGTTCAAGGCCGGCACGGACGAGAAATCCGTGCCCGTGGACACGTACGTCCACGGCCGGGTGACGGGCGTCCGATTCGATCAGGGCTACCCGGAGCTGATGGTGGGGGACAAACGTCTGCGGCTCTCCGACATCGTCGAAGTCAGCGACGAGGGAGGCGTGTGAGACACCATGGCTGAACGCTTCAGCGTGCTGTTGCCCCGCGGCGGGCCGAGGTCGATCGTCGACCCGACCCGCACGCGCAGCGAAGGCACCGCCGGCACCGACAAGGCCGGCGGACGCGGAGGCGTCCGCTTCGACGACATCATGACGGGCGAGCTCGGCGGGAACTCCGTCAAGATTTCGCCGGACGCTCAGGAACGCATGCGGCTGCGCGGCATCCCGCTCGGCCAGGTGGAACTCGATCAGATCGCACGCGCCATGGACACGGTGGCGCGCAAGGGCGGGCGAGAGGCCCTGCTCATCGGACGACAGGCGACCTTCGTGGTGGACGTGCCCTCGCGCACGGTCGTCACCGCCTGGGGGCCCGGTGAGACGAAGGGTCACGTGTTCACGAACATCGACAGTGCGCTGATGTTGGAGAGCTGACGCGGGGCGTCAGAGAGCCGACATCGAGATTCGAAACCGCCGTGGGTCCAGGGAGTCGGACCCCCTTCACCATGTCTCGAGGTGACGCATGGGAAATCTGATGGCCTCGCTCTACACGGCCAATACGGGCCTCGGGGCAGCGGGCACCGCAGTCGGTGTCATCGGCAACAATCTCGCGAACGTGAACACCACCGGCTTCAAAGCCTCACGGGCGCACTTTCAGGACCTGATCAGTCAGTTCATCGTGGGCACCACGGGGACGAACCAGGTGGGCAAGGGCGTCAGCCTCGAACGCATCGAGCATCTGTTCACGCAGGGCTCGATGCAACACACGGGCGTCCCGACCGATCTCGCCATCGGCGGCGACGGCTTCTTCATCGTGAAGGGCACGCAGGGCGGCGTCACTCAGAACTACTACTCGCGCAACGGCGCCTTCCGGTTCGACGACCAGGGCTACCTGGTGAACCAGAGCGGCTACCGCGTGCAGGGGTACTCCGCCGATCCCACCGGGGTCGTCGGCGCGACGCTCGGCGACCTCCAGGTGAACAAGCGCAACCTCGATCCGCTGCCGACCAGCAACATCGACATTCACGCCAACCTGCGCCCGTCCGATCCGATCATTCCGGCGCCGGGCTTCGACGTGAACAACCCGGACACGACCTCGAGCTTCAAGACCTCGATGGTCGTCTACGACAGCCTCGGCAACTCGCACCAGGTGGACGTGTATGGCACGCACAGCAGCACGGCCCCGGACGTCTGGGACATGAACATGGTCGTCGACGGGGCGGATCTGGCCGGCGGCGTTGCGGGGACACCGCAGGCGATCGGCCTCGGGCAGCTGACGTTCGACGGGCAGGGGCGCCTGCAGCAGTCGACGACACCCAACCCCATCGCCGTGGCCTGGTCCGGCGGCGCCAACGCCGGCGCCCTCAACTTCAACTGGGGTGATCCCATCGCGGCCGGCGGCACGGGCCGGCAGGGATCGACCCAATGGAATCAGGTCGCCGAGAGCGCGGCCAACTTCATTCACCAGGACGGCTACGGGACGGGCAACCTCGAGACGATCAGCGTCAACGAGGACGGCCTGATCACGGGCGGGTTCACCAACGGGCAGACCCTCGCGCTCGGTCAGGTGGCGCTCGCCCGGTTCGAGGACCCCACGGGGCTGAACTCGGTCGGCGGCAACCGCTTCATCGAAACGCCGAAGAGCGGCCAGGCCAACATCGGCGTCGCTCAGACGGCCGGGCGCGGTCTGATCGCCGGCGGCACGCTCGAGCAGAGCAATGTCGAGATCAGCGACCAGTTCATCGACCTCATCGCGTACCAGAAGGCCTATCAGGCCAACGCCAAGACCATCTCCACCGCCGACGGGCTGATGCAGGAGGTCTTCCAGATCCTGCGGTGAGGCCGTTGGCACGCCGCTTGAATAGGTAGAGAACCGAGATTGAGAGACTCCTCCGCGACCTGGCGTCGGCGCGGGGCCTGTCCGCAAGGCGGCTGGTCCCGGCCTCACGCACGGACGCTGAGAGGTCGGCCGCGCGCCCGGCCCATGCTGGCTGGTCCAGGGACGGACCAGGACCGACGGAGTGTTCGCACCAGGGACGGTGCGTTTCCAGGTTCAGGCAGCATGGGTCGGGCGGTGGCCGGCCGACGAAGGCTCAGGGACGGGCCGGACCGGCGCGGAGTCACACGAAACATCAGGAAGGAGGATGCGCACGTTCAACCGGTGTCGTGAGTGATTGGAAACCCATTGTTTTTCTCCATGAGCCTGCGAAAGCAGCCGCCGGAGTCTGACCCACTCCCGCTCGTGGAACGGTTGTCCTTTTGAAGCGTGTGAAAAGACCCAATTCGTGAAGCCTGAAACGCCCGGCGTCTGACCCACGCCGGGCGTTTCTTTTTTGCGAGTCGTTTCACACCCCGATGCGTATGATGGCGCCGATGTCCGCTGCACCCGAACCCGAAAAAGACAAGGCCGCCGAAGGCGGTGACGCGCCCAAGCCCAAAGGCAGCAAGCTGCCGTTGATCGTCGCCATCGTGAACACGGTCGGTCTGCTCGGTCTCGGCGCGTTCGTCGCGCTCAGCAAGGGCAAGGACGACACGAAGGACGCCAAAGCGGGCAAGGGGGGCAAGGACGCCCACGCGGTCGCCTCCGCCGCCGCGGCGGATCATGGCGACGAGCACGGGGGGAGCGCCGACGAACACGGCGACGGCGATCACGGCGACGGCGATCACGCCGCCGCACCGGACGCGCACGGCAAGACGCTGATCGTCCCCCTCGGGGTCTTCGTCATCAACCTGAAGGACCCCGGCGGGGAAAAGTACCTCAAGGCCAAGATCGGCCTGGAGGTCGCCGGCGAGGGCGAGGTCAAGAAGGAGGCCGAGGGCAAGGTCTCCAAGGTGCGCTACGAGATTCTGATGGTCCTCTCGGACCTGCGCGTCGTCGACGTCAGCGGCCCCGAGAAGATCGAAACGCTCAAGAAGGTCATGCTGCAGAAGGCCAAAAAGGCCCTCGCGCCGGGCATCAAGGTCGTCGGCATCTACCCCGAAGAGTGGGTGATTCAGTAGCCGGCGGTCCCGCCTGCGGCCCGACCGCGGTCGTTTACTCCGCCGGCCGCGTGGGCTAGGTTTGCGCAATGTCCGATCAGATCCTCTCGCAGACCGAGATCGACGCGCTGCTGTCCGCCGTCAACGACGGCAAGATCGACGTCGAGCAGGAAGCCGAGAGCCCCGTCCAGGACACGGGCGCCGGGGCGGTCAAGTACGACCTCCTCAGCCAGGACCGCATCATCCGCGGTCGGATGCCCACGCTGGACATCATCAACGACCGATTCGCCCGCCAGTTCCGCATCACGCTGTCGAACTCGTTGCGCAAGATCATCCAGGTCTCCGTGGAGAGCACGAGCCTGATGAAATACGGCGAGTTCCTGAACTACCTGCCCATCCCGTCGTGTCTGAACATCGTGCGGCTCAACCCGCTACGCGGATCGTGCATTCTCGCCATCGAGGCGAAGCTGATCTTCGCGTTTCTCAACAACTTCTTCGGAGGCGCGACCAACGCCCAGGAGAAGGTCGAGGGGCGCGACTTCACGGCCATCGAGCTGATGATCATCCGCAAGGTGGTCAACCTTTTGCTCGAGGACCTGCAACGCGCCTGGCAGCCGGTCTACCCGCTGCAGGGCGAGTACCTGCGCACCGAGATCAACCCGCAGTTCCTGGCGGTGGTGCCACCGAGCGACGTCGTGGTGCTCACGAGCTTCGAGCTCGAGATGGAGAATCTGCGCGGCACCGTGCAGGTGGTCATCCCCTACAGCACCATCGAGCCCATCCGGCAGCACCTCTCGTCGGGCATTCAGGCCGAGAACGCCAGCACGGACTCGAGTTGGCACGACCAGATCATGACGCACCTGATGGACGTCCCCGTCGAGGGACAGGTGCTGCTCGGGCAGACCTCCATCACCGTGCGCGAGCTGATTGATCTCAAGGTCGGCGACGTCATTACGCTCGGGCAGTCCGTCGGGGATCCGCTGGTGCTCTCGGCCGAGGGGTCGCCGAAGTTCGAGATCACGCCCGCCGTCAAGGCCGGCTACCTGGCCGCCAAGATCGTGAAGCCCATCATCAAGAACATCGAGCGCCCGCGCCGACCGCTGGCCGAGCAGGCGGAGGGCCCGAAGTCCGATCGTTTCGGGAGAACCACCCTTGAGTGACGCGCAGCGCAACATCGACTTCCTGTACGACGTCGAGCTCGACGTCGCCGTCGTGCTCGGCAAGGTCCGGATGCTGATCAAAGACGTTCTGGTGCTCAACACCGGCTCGGTGATCGAGTTGAACAAACTCGCCGGCGAGGCGCTCGAGATCCTGGTCAACGAGAAGGTCATCGCCCGGGGCGAGGC
This sequence comes from Myxococcota bacterium, assembly GCA_023150895.1. Taxonomy (GTDB): domain Bacteria; phylum Myxococcota_A; class Bradymonadia; order UBA7976; family UBA1532; genus CAINDO01. Next base: position 21,155 of record JAKLJY010000132.1, read on the forward strand.
CGTGGTGGTCAACGAGAAGTTCGGCGTCCGCCTCACTGAAATCGTCTCGCCCCTCGAGCGGATTCAACGCCTGCGCGACTGAGCGCCTCTCGCGCATCCCCTACGGCCGCAAGTGTGGCACGCGGCTTGCAACGGTGTCCGGACGTACCGATGACACCCGAGTGGGGGATGCCCATGCGATCGCTTTCGACTGCCATTCTCGGCGCTGCCCTGACCCTCGGCGCGCCCTGCGCCGTGTTCGCCGCCCCCGCGCCCGTCGCCACGGCCGGCGCCGCGGTCTCCGCGCTCACGGCCGTCTCGTTCACCCCGCGCGCCGAGGCGCTCGAGTTCGTCTTCCGGGCCCAGACGCCGGTCTCCGCGGACCAGGTCGCGGTCTACGGCGACAGCGACGACGCCGAGGTCCTCAACCTCAAGATCCAGAACGCCCGCGTCACTCGCCGCTGGGTGACGATGCCCGACGCGCAGATCGACCGCGCCCTTCTTCACCCGGCCAGCCGGGACGGCGGTGAGGGGGCGGTGCTTCGAATCCGCATGAAGTCGAAGGCGCATGTCGACGCCGCGATCCTCGACGCGGTCAAGGTCCGAGAGGCCGATGGCGCCGTCGTGGTGCTCGTGCCGCGGACGGCGAACGTCGCCGCTGCGTGGACGCGGGAGACCCAGCCCGCGGTGGCGGCCGCCGCCCCCGCGCCGGCCCCGGCCCCGCAGAGCAGCGCACCGGTCGCCGCGCCGGTCTCGTCCGCCCCGCCGAGCGTGGCCGTCGCCGTTGCGCCCGTGGGCGTGCCGGCGGCCCCCCAGAGCGCGGCGGCCGACAAGGTCCCGACGGCCGGTGACACCCCTTTGACGCTCGTTGACGAGCCGGCC
>JAKLJY010000133.1 GCA_023150895.1 Myxococcota bacterium
AGCGGTCCATCCGCTCTCACGCGAACATCGCGGAAATTGGTGTCAGGCGGTAGGGCGTCGCTGGTCGAACGCATACCCCGCAGGAAATCGTTGCGGTTGTGCCACATGTTCAAGGTCCCGCCCCGCTGCGCGAACGCGGGATAGTCATACCCGTGGATGGACATGTTCAGGCGGGACAGACCGGCACGCCACATCGTGTCGAGCACCCGCGCAGGCATGACACCAGCCGTGATCGCCGAAATGTCGAGCGCCTGGTCCTCGGCCCGCAGCGCCGAGACGACGCTCGGAAGGTCCTTGCGCAGCAGCGGCTCGCCACCGAGGAATTTGAGCTTGCGAATGCCCGCCCGCTGCGCGACGCGCAACACACTCGTCAACAGATCACCCGGCAGCTCGTAGGGCGTGCCATCGAGGTGCGGATCGCCCTCCATGTGACAGTAGGTGCACCGCATGTTGCAGCGGGCGGTGGCGACGACGCGGAGGTAAGTGGGCGTGGGGGCGTGGGTTTTGGTGTGCATACCGGCTTGACGTCGGCATGCGGGCGGACCGGACAGCGTCCGCCGGGGGAAACCTCAGTATGGCACTTTCAACTCGAGTTCTGACCTCGAGAATCCGCGGGCCCACTCCGTTGCCGCCGCAAGATCGCACTTGGGCTGCGCGTACTCGATTCGCGCGCGCCATCGCGACAAGACGGGAGGCGACAGATCGAGACCATCGAGGGCGACACCGACGGGAACACCGAGCGCCACCCCCGTCTCGGCCGCACCGAGGGTCAGGACCAGGTGCTTCGGCGCGCGCAAAATCTCGTTGCGCGCCTGCCGGGCCTCGTCGAAGCGCCCGAGTGCGATGAGTACCCGCGTGCGACACAACGCGCGGAAGCCGACGGTCACCGCAATGTCGTACGCCGTCTCGACCTCCTCACGCTCCGCCTCGCCCGCATCGAGGACCTCGAGCGCCTCGGCCGCACGCCCCGCGCGAAGGCGCCAGAATGCGGCGTCCCCGTTGTTTCGGGGGCGTTCGGACGGTGGTGCAAAGGCGAGGGCCGCGTCCCCGAAGGCGATGGCCCGGTCGTGCTCGCCGCAGGCGGACAACGCCCGAGCGAGCGTGCCGAGCACCTGCACCCGCTCGAGGTCCGGCGGGAGTCGAGCCGGCAGGACGTGAAGCGCGAACTCGAGCGCGGCAAGGGCGCACTCGGGGTCGCCCGTATCGATGGTCTGCACGCCGACGTTTGCGGCGAACGTCGCCAACTGCCGTGGATCGGCGGCGTGCTCGACAGACTCCGCGCGCTCGCGCCAGTGTGCGAACGCGCGCTCGTCGGCGAGGTGGTTGGCGAGCCGGAGCCCCTCGAGCGCGACGCCGAACACCGCCTGCGGCCCCGGCAGGAGCTTGCGGTCGTTCCAAACCGATTCCGCCACCTGCATTGCGTCTGCGTATTGACCCGCCCGCTCCAACGGGGCGAGCTGGGCGAAGCGGTCGGCCAGGCGCGGCAGCCGTGGCGCGGCAGCAGGCTTCGCGCCGAACACCGCCGCGAGCAGACCTGACAGGTTTGCATGGGCCTCGCCCACCGACCCGGCCCCACCGCCCGTGACGAGGCGCGCACCCGCGCCCCAGTCGTCGTGCAGCGTGGCACGCTTGAGTCCGAGAGACAGCGCATCCGGCGCCTCGAGGCCGGCGTCCGTGCCATTGGGCGACGGCGAAACGGACCCCGTGAATGCGAGCAACGCGGGCACGGGCGTCTGTCGAGCCGCCGAACAAGCGGCGACCGCGATGGCGATCTCGGCGCTGCGGCCCTCGACACGCAGCAGCCGGCGCCCGCTGATGTCGGGATGGAAGCGCAGGCCCGCACGCTGTGTGGATGGGTCGAGGCCACCGGCCCGAAGACCGGCCTCGAGCGCGGCTCGCCAGTTGGCTTTGTCCGCCTCGGGCAGCGCGTCGACCGAGGCCCCGTCGAGCGCGACCTGAACGCGGACGAGGCCGCCCGACGTCCCTTCAATGGGCGCAGACGTCTCGACCGGGAAGACGGCCGAGCCGACTTCGGCCTGCGTGCCGCGCATCCATGTGTCGAATCGGTTGCGGACCTCGCCCCAGAGCATCGGACCGTGGCTCTGACGCAGGCCGTCGACGAGTCGCCGCGCCGCACCGAGGCGCCCGACTTGAATGAGTTTCTCGATTCGTTCGAAGACCGCCGCCTGCTCGTGAATGAGATTCACGGGCGGCCCCGCAAACGGTACTCGCGGTCCTCGACGGTCACTGTGATCTCCTGCGCCGCGCCGCAGACGACGTACGCTTCGTTGCCGGTCGGCGGGCGCACGACGGGCAGCGGCGCCCGAGTCGCGGCATCTTCGGCCGAGACGGTCGGGCCGTCGCCGTCGAGCCAGCGAACCACGACGTGCTGCTCGGGACCCGCATCCCGCTGGGCGAGCTGCCAGCCCGCCGTCGGATGGGTGTCGAGCAGGATCAGCGCCGCGGGGAGCGTCGCCATCGAGGCAGCCGCTCGCAGGGCGTTCGATCCGAGAATTCCGCGGTCGTCCGCTTCGCGACTCTGCGGCGGGGGCATCCGCACCAGATTCAACACACCGCGCATCGGATCCGCAGCGAGCATGTCCACGAGCCATGGAGGCGTGGTCTCATCGGGCGGGTCCTCCTCAGCGACATCCGCCTCCGCCGAGGCGATCACCGACCAGACCTCCGCCGCGCCGCCGGTGTGACCGAGACTCTGGTGCAGACGTGACGCGAATCGGCGCAGTTCCGCTGACGGTTGCGCCCACAGCCGCGCGGTCTTCATCGCGTACTCTCGTGCCATGGACGCGCGCTCAGTCCAGCCGGCGGCTTCCAGGGCACACAGGCTGAGATCGAGATCGTACATCGCGTCGAACACGGCCTCGGGTTCGTCGTCCGCAAGGGCCGATGCCAGGGCGTCTGTCAGTGCGATGTCATCCAGTGCCGAAAGCGCAGCGGGGATGTGTTCGGTGAGTTTGTCGACTCTGTGCTCGGCGGCGCGGATGCAGGCCAGTAGAGCGGGATCATCGACGACCGTAGCGAGGCGACGGGCCTGACCGAGCGTACCGAGCAGGTCGAAGATGGCGACGGCATCGGCGCCGGCCTCGGGACCCGAGGCGTCAGCCAAGGCGACCTCGAGGTCTTCGAGAACCCGCTGCTGCGTAGAATCGAGTGGGGGCGACTTCATGGTTTCTCTCCGTCGACGGCAGGGCCGTCCTGTCCGAGAGACGAACGCAACCGCGCAGCCCGGACAAAGTTCTTCTGGCGCCCGCGAAGCCCACTCGACACCGGATGTGCATGGGTCCGGTAGGCAGTTCGTACCGTCCCGCCCTCGTCGTAGATGACAGTCAAACACAGAAGTTCGTGGTCGAGCCGCCCGGCGCGTCCGTTTGCCCGCCGCGCCTCGACGTGCTCGTCACCGCTCGCGAGCCCCTCGAGCACGAGGCGGTAGAGCGGCTCGTAGCACTCGTCGTGAAGCGTTTGCGCCACCTGCCGAGCATCCTGCGGCAACGGCCCCCGACGGTGGTCATCGCCACAGACGACGCCGCGTTCTTCGAAGTCGGCAACGAGAGCCTCGACGCGCGAGCGGGTCGTCAGCCCAAGCTGCCACCAGGCCTCTTTCGTGTTGAGAAAGTGCTTCAGCACGTGAGGTGGGCGACTCCAGCGGGGCATGCGGTAGAAGGCACCCGCGCCGAGTTGCAGAAGGACCTCGCGGTCGTCTTTGGCGGCGTTTCGGGTGTTCATCGATCACGTCCCTTTCGGGCCGCTTCGGCGGCCGACAGTTCGGCGATGCGCGCGGCCGCGCGGGCCCTGGCTTTTCTGTACGTGTCGAGGGCCTTCGCACGGGCCTCGGGCGTGGCGAGTTCCCCGGGCGAGGCCAGGACGACCAGCGTGCGGCGCGCCCACTCGGCAACGTCGTCCTTGTACCTGACGGCGGCGTCGAGGGTCGCGCGCACCTCGACGGGCGTCAGGCCGCAGCGGGCGGAGAGTTCGTCGAAAGCGCTGGGCGGCACGAGGTCTGCGAGGTCTGGCCACGAGTAGCAGACGTGGGCCAATCGCTCGACCGGAGACAAGTCCGTCAGGTACTCGCGAACGATTCGGCGGCGGGACTCGGCCTCTTCGAGCTCGCCGAGCGCATCCTCGGCGTTGGGCGCGGGATCCGGATGCTCATCGAAGTCGAGCGCGGGGGGCGCCTTCGGCTTCACCGACGGGGTGGGTGTCGGCGCCTTCGTCGGCCCGGCCCCCGCGGGTGAGCCATCGGCGTTCGGACGGCGCAGCCCACGCGCGGCGGCCCGGCGGGCGTCCTGGAGCCGCCAGCCGATCAACTTGAGCCAGAAGGCTGCGCTTTCCGCCGCTGCGCCGGCTTGGCGGGCGCGGTCGAAGAAGTGCGACGCGACCTCTTGCAGCAGGTCATCCCGCTCGGCGTCCTCGAGGCCGTTGCGCCGCGCCACCCGCCAAACGGCCGGTCTGAGCCAGCCGACGTAGAACCTTTGGAAAGCCCGGGACCCCTCGTGGCCGCCGAGCCGATACCAGGTCAACAAATGCTCGCGCGCGGGCTCGAATTCCAGCATGGCGCCTCCGGAGGGGCACTCTGCCGCAGCCCGGTCGGCGGATCAACGGGTGTGGGAGACCGACAATGCAGCTGCCGTCACGTCCGCCAGGAGCTGTCGGAGGGCCTCACCCTCGGTGGCAAAGGCCGCAAGACGATCAGGCGTCGGGCGCTTGCCGGGCCCGACCGACGTCCACGCGTGGTCGAAACCGTTGCGGATCTCGACGAGGCGCCCCACAGCACCGCGCAGGTGCTGGCCGGTGTCGGAGGCCATCAGCGCGTCGTGAAACGGGCGAAGCGTCTCGACGTCGCGGAGGCGCGCCTCGTCGAACTGCCACCGATCGACGGGGTATTGAAGCATGCACACGAAGACCTCGCCGAACCGTCGACGCCGGTCCCGGCCGTCCTTGTTGTCGACGTCTCGGACCTCATACTTCGTGCCCGCGACGCCGAGCATGCCGACCGCGGCCAGCGTCTCGCGCATCACCGTGAACGCCTGCATGAAGAAGCCGTGCTCGAGCAGAAGGCGGGTCATCTCGAGTTGAACGTCGAAGTACGCGCGATCGTAGCGGCCCGAGGGCGGGGCGTCCGCGGCGAGGCCGGCGAACTTGTCGACGACGAGCTCGATCATCTGCCGTTCCGAAGCGGCCGTCGGGTCGAGGCGCGACAGCTCCCCACGCAGCGCCGCGAGCGCCTTGCGCGCCGCCGCCCCGACGGCGTTTACGTCCACGTTTTTCAGAATCCCCGACAGGACCGTCAGCGGCTCGACGAGTTCCATTCGATTCAGGGCGGGGAAGTGGCGGTTCCCCGAGGCCGACGACGAGAGCGCCGCCAGCTTCCCAGCGTCTGCGTTCTCGATGAGCCGGCTGACCCCGTCGGCCCACTGACCGAGCGTGTAGAAGTCCGTGAAGTCGACGATTGGCGCGCCGCCGGCCCCCGCGGCCTGGTCGGCGCCGTACCACGCCGCGACGAGCCGCGCGCCCTTGATCGTCTGCAGATAGTGCAGCGCCGCGGACAGCACGATCGGCACGACCCGGAACCCGTGAGTCATGTCGATGTAAAGCTCGTCTCCCGGGTCGACGTGCGAGAGCAACGCTTGAAACCAGTTCCATTGCTCGGCTCGGTCGCCGATGTTCTCGCTGATGGGCTGCAGAATGTAGGGCAATGGCGGGTCGACCGGCAGACCGAGTTCGGCGCGAAGGGTCGGGACGCGGTCGCTCCCTTCGCTCCGCGAATCACGCGGTCGGTCCGCCGGCGTCCAGTGTTTCGCCCGGGCCCCATCGGTCAGCAGCAAGACAATCCGGTCGAACGGTCGGTCCCGGTGCGCGTCGATCAGCGCTCGCTGAACGTACGCCGTCGATGGGAGGGTTTGCCCGCTGAAGTCGTACGTCACCGGACGGTAGTCGGTGGTCCCGAGGCTGGTGATGAAGATGCGGGGCATGGGGGCTCTATCCGTTCTGAAGCCAACGGAGAGGCACCTTGCTCACCAGAGACACACTCAGCGGTGTGTGTTCGTTGGCGAACGCGGAAATTCCGCGGCCAAGAGCAAAACTCCAGCGTGAAGTCGGCGAACTGAAGATCATGTAGCGGTCGTGCATAGGCCCGACCCCGGGTGAGTCCTCGTCGAGTACGTCGGCGGTGATCGTGACTGCGGGTGCGTGACTCGCCATCCAGCCACGCAACCGAGACGTGGCTTCATCGCTTGCGCCGAGCCTTTGCCGTTGGGAAGCCTTCGTGTTCCGGTCGAGGACCTTCTTCGAGGTCACGAAACGAACGTCGAATGCCGGAGGTACCTGCCGGCGGGGGTCCCGCGCAACCCCATCGAGAAACCGCGTGAATGCGATCAGTCCGCGCTCGGCGTATGTCTCATCGCCCTCGCGCGGCGCCTCGCGTGAGACGGCGTACTTGTCGACGACGACGATTCTATCGCAGACGAGGGCCAGGGGTTCCCAGTCTTCAAAGACGTCAACGGGGCGCTCGTAGACGTGCCCGTGGATCATCCCCCAAACAGCCGAGACTTCGGGGTCATCGGCTTCAGGTCGTACGGTTATCGAACTTGGATCGCACTCGACTGCCGGAAGGCGCAGTTCGACGAGATCCCGGTCAGCAACGGTCTCGCCGCTCCATGCGCGCTTCTGAACCTCCGTTTCCCAAGCTTCCGCTTCGGCCCGCGTCCGCTGCCAGACTGCAAAAGTCCGCCAGGCTGCGACCCAATCTTTGCCGCCGACGTAGTCCTCGATGAGCCTCAGGGTGGAGGCTCGAAAGGGTGTCAATAGCCGACTCATCCCTCACGGCTCCGAATACGATGCCGCTCCGGAAAGAAGCCGGTCGGCCAGACGTCGAGTTCCCTGCCGTCGGCGCCCACTCGGATTCTCTTCACCTGCGGCCCACGGACTTCGTCCGGATAGATGAAGAGAATCGAGACGTCTTCCGGATTAATCACCTTGCGCTTCACCATCTCCATCACCTGAACGACCATGAGTTCAGAGTGAGTCTCCATGATGACCTGCGGCGGGACTTCTGCGCGACCGGCGTCGCGCGACGCACGAAGCGAGCGGCAGAAGTAGCGGACGAGATTCGCCTGCCAGAGAGGGTGCAAATGAAGCTCGGGCTGCTCGACGAGAATCGTGCGCGACGGGACCCCGGTACCATGCTCCGTCGTCGGACTCGACATCCAGTCAGAGACATACTGTGCAAGGAGCGGTGCCACCTGACTGATGCCAAAACCGACGTCCGGCAGTCCGACGAAGTGTTCGGGTGACCCGTTCGCGGAAGAGCGGAGAAGAAGTTCGTAGGCATAGCGAGTCTGCGTGACGACAGGCCGAAGCTCGAGTTCATACGGAATCTCGAGCGATTGCAGCGCGCTGCTCAGCCGCGCAAGGCGCTCCGGAGTTTCGTCAGGGTCTTCCGTAAGAACGCCCACGAAGTCCCGGCCATCGTAACCGACAAAACTCATACCGGGGACCCCGGGGTGGTAGAGCCTCGCTCCCGCGTGCCGGAGAGGGCCGATGTGCACGATTTCGGTGAGCTTCTTTCGCAGGCCGAGAATCCTGTCCAGGCGACGCTGCACGGATGCCGCGTCTTCCTTTGGAGACCGTGGGTCATCAGGTTCGGGGTAGATGACACGCTCATCGAAGAATGCGTGGGCGCGGTCATCGTCTTCGAGCGTGACTTCGTGGGCGACCCGAGTCGTTGAGGCCGGCCGATCTAGAGTCGCGTCCTCGCTGACCAGGGGGTCGTCCGAGGTTTCGGGAGGGAAGGTCGAAGGAGCGGACGCCGGGCGTTTCTGTTCATCGAAGCACAGGCGAATGGAGCTGTGGGCGACCTCACGAGCCTCCATCTCGACTTCTCGCCTTTGGGGCCTGCCATCAGTGACCGCACGAAGTGAGTTTTCGCGGGCGCGGACGCTGTAATTCTCACCTTCGTGTCGGCGTTCGCTCAGCCACTTCAGCGCAACCTCGCGCTCGCCGAAGTGCCGATCGTCTGCATGCACCTCCAGGACCGCGTCGCCCCCTGAGTCGGCTCCGCTCGTCGCAGGCAGGTAGGCTCGCTCTGGTGCCTGATTCCTCACCTCATCACTGGTAATTTGGACACTCGGCACCGCCCAGCCGACGGAGACCGACAACTCGCGGTCAGTGGGATCCTCCTCGAACGCAGACGCGGCATGGAGGACGTTCGAGTAGCTTCCGAGGTCCACGTATCGCCCCGAACAGCTGAGGGACCAGATCCCAGTTACGCGCGGCTCCCACGTCTGCTTCAAGGCCATGAGCGCCTGAAACAGCGTCGACTTCCCGATCGAGTTTGGGCCGAGGATGAGGGTGATCGGTGCGAGTTCGAACGTCGTCCCCTTCGGGCCGTAGGCCTTGAAGTTCTTCAGTGTGACCTTTCGCAGCATGGGCTCGTCCTCACCCCCACCGCAGCCGCATGTCTTTGGGATTGCCGCCATCCGTCAGGACGACCTCGACGACGTCGTTCAGATAGGTTCCCTTCGGGGCCTTGCCGTACACGGTACCGGCGCCCTGCCACTCGACGAGTTCGGCCTTCCAGTTGCTCGCGCCGGTGATGCTGACGAGGCGCACGCGGAGCTTCGTGCCCGGCGCCAGCTTCACCCAGGGCTTGCGCTCGGCGGCGACGGGACCGGGGACCCGCGGGGTTGCCGATTGCGCGGGGCCCGCGGCCGCCCCCGAGGTCCGGGGGGTCGCGGCGATGCTCGGCGCCGGGTGTTCGGACTTCCACCGCTGCCAGCCGGTGGTGGTGCCAGCGGGGGCGAGGGCCTTCTTCGACTTCTTGGTGGCGACGAACTCGTTGCCGTTGCCGGGGTGGTCGATCTGCATGTGTCGACCGTCGGCGGCGGCGAGGGGTCGGCCACTCTCGATGAGTTCGTAGAGCTGCCGCGACGAGGCCCAACCGCCGAGGCCCTTCGTACCGGCCGCGAAGGTCTCCATTTCGCGAACGAATGCCTCTCGCGCCTGGGTGAGCAGGTCGTCGAGCCCGGCGGGCGTCTCGGCTTCCTTGTTGGTCAGCAGGGTGCCCCCTTTGACGCGGAACTGGACCTGTCCGTAACCGATCGACCGGCCGAGTCCCATGACGTGTCTCGGACGATCGGTGGCGTCTCCGGTGCCGAGACCGCCGAAGTCGAGCGCCCACAGCAAGGCACCGAGCTCGGCGAGTTTGACGTTGTGGAGGTGCATCCGCGTCTTGAACCGCGCCCCCCGCTTGACGGGCGTGAACTCGGTGCCGAGCTTCTTCATCTTCGTGTCGTCGAACTCGATGCCCCGACCGTCCTTGGGCCGGGGGGGCGTGACGGTCGCGTCGAGCGGGCGATAACGCTTCCACCCGCGCAGGCGAAAACCTTCGTCCTGGTACGTCTGCCACTCGCCCTGCGGCGCGGCCCCCGGATCGGCGCCACTCCGCTGTTCGATGTAATTCGGGTAGAACGAGGCCTTCGGCGCCGAGAGAACGACCGGGCCGACCTTCTTGTCGGCGTCGCCCGAGACCCGGTGCGCCGTTTCGAACGAAACCCGCCCCTTGAGCAGGCTGCGGTCGCCCCGGGCGTTGCGTTCGAACGTGTCGACGGGCACATGCCCGAAGAGTGTCTCGGCGAAGTCGAGCTTCGGTGCGATGTCTGCGGGTTTGGTGTCTTCCGGCGGGGCCTGCACCTTGTGTTCGTCGGAGCGTCCTTCACGGACGGTGTGATCGTAGGCCAGGCGGAACATCATGGCGAGGCCGAAGGATCGGACGAACGTCTCCTTGAGCACCGTGTACTCGCGGCGTTTCTTGGCGATCTCAACCGGCAAGGGCTTGCGCTGCGCGAGGAAGAAGACCGGCACCGCGCGGCGACGGTGTTCGAGGAAGTCGGCCTCGCTCATCGCGTACGCTCCGCCGGTGGTCTTCCGGAATCGGACGCTGAGGTTCTCGTCGTCGGGCCCGCGGTCCTTGTCCTTGACGCTATCATTCGCGGCCGAGCGCGCGCGGTCGAAGAAGCGGCTCCAATAGCTCCACTCGACGTTGGGCACGAGTGTCGTCCGCCCCTGCTGCGCCCCGTCGGCGTGGATGGACTCGAAGTCCGCGAGTTGCTCGACGGAAACGGGCAGGACCATGGCCTGCTTCTCGCCCTCGAGCAGATACCCGAAGAAGACGAAGTCGTGCTGCTTCGGGTTGCCCGCCCCAGCGCGCTTCATGGGCGGCCGCTCAGGGTCCCAATTGTTCGGCTGGCCAGTGAAGACGAGGTGACCTTTGCGGATCTGCTCGTTCTGGGCGCCCGTCGGAAGGCTGGCCTTGCCATACGTCGAGATGAGGCCCCGGGCGACATCCTTCTGGCGCTCGGGCTTCAGCAGGAACTCGACGGCGAGTTTGTCGAGCCGCTCTTGCCCCTTCTCGGGACCGAGGTCGCCGAGCCAGGTCCGGTACTTCTCCGGGCTCTGCTGGCGCCGACCGGGCTGATAGCCGTGAACCCCCTTCTTCCGGGCGATCTCCAGGATCGACTTGTAGTGAATCTTCGCGAAACCACACGGCACGATCCACGCACCGATGCCGCGGTCGACCTCATCCTGCGAGGCCGGGATGAGCCAGCCCGAGTTGACGAGGGGCACGGGAATGCCCTTGCCGTCCGGCGCCTTCTGGATCTCCGCCATGTGATTGCCGTACAGGGTGCGGTTCTGGAGGTCTCGCACGGCGAATCGGGTGTCGTTGATGCGATGCAGCTTCGAAAACGTCGCAATCTCGACGACGTTGCGCAGCGCACCGCGGATACTGGTGCCGGGGATCGCGTATGTCTTGTCCGGGGTCTCGTAGAACAGCTTCGGGTCGCGCGCCCCGCGAATGAAGAGCGGCGAGAGCGCCTCGATCTCGACGTCGAGCGTACCGCAGACGCCGTCCTCGAAGGGAACGTCGTGACTCGCCGCCTCGCCCCACGGCGGCAGGAAGACGTGCTCACTCAGGGGCACGAACGTGTAGGGTGCGCGCACCTTGTCGAGGCCACCGCTGGAGGAGGCTGCGCCGGAGACCCCGCCGCCACGCTGAAATTGGGACGTCGCCATCACTTTTTCTCCTGCTGGGTGGTCATGGATGCCAGACGCGACGCGACCGGGCGCCACTCTTGAATGCCATGGGCGTCGAACGCCGTCGGCGCGACCAGCTGCCAGTAGACCCGGTAGTGCAGGGCCTCCACCGGACGGATGCCCTCCCGCCGAACGTTCTCGGCGCGGTGGGTATCGCCCGCACGCTCTGTGTACTTCCAGGTTCGCCAGGTGTTCCCGCTGCGCCGGATGTGGATCGACGTACTCGCGTCCACGATGAGCTCCGCGGCGACCACTGCGCCGGAGGACGGGTCGAAGTCCGAGACGAGGAACACTCGACTCGTCGTCTGCACCCAGCCCGTGTACTTGCCGGACCGGATGAGCTCGACGATGGCGTCGTTGTCGCCGAAGTCGCGGGCGTCGATGGTCAGCGCGAAGCGCGTCACGTCCTTCGAGTCGATGTGAAAACCAGTGCCCATCACTTGCTCCCCCGCTTCTCGGGTGCCCACTCGGGGGCGATCTTCGACGTGAGTTCACCCCGGGCGAAACCGAACCCGCGATTCATGCCGGCCCCGAGCGAGAGTCGCCCTTCGATCAGGTCGCCGAGCGCCAAACGAAACGCTTGGAGCGCCCGGCCGGTGACGACGGCATCGTCGTTCGCCGACGGTGTTGGTGCGAGTTCGACCCGGGCGGTGAACTTTCCCTTGTAGAGCGGCGCTTCGGAGAACAGCAGCCCGCTCATCGGCCCCTGCGTGAAGCGATCGAGGCTCACATGGTCGAAGAGCCCGTCTTTCGGACTGTTCGGCTGTTCGAGCGGAATCGGGATGTCATCGACGAACACGCGGCCGGCGGCGCCCGCCGGTTCGTCACGTACCGCCTTCTCTTTCGTGTAGCCGAAGAGCCACTGAATCTCGGGCAGATCCTCGGCGTCGGGGGACGGGTTCCGGCCGTCGGTCGCGGCCCATTGGTCAGTCAGGCGACGAACGTGGAACGCGACCCGGTGCCGGAGCAGGCCCTTGAGGCTCGAGCCGGGAATGTAGTGCTGGTCGGGCAGGACCTTGCCTTGATTGTTCGGCCACTCGATCCGGCTCTCGGAGACCGGGACGCGATCCACGGGCTCGGTCGTCTGGGCATCGCCCTCGCCGCGGCTGCGCTTGTGCGTGTCGCGGATGGGACGGCCCGTACCGAACATCCAGTGGTCGTTCGGCTCGAGGGCGAGCGTGTAAACGATGCGGCCCGAATCGGCGGGCGTCGTCAGCGTCTTCGCCTTGCCGAGCGCTGCCTCGGGGGCGGGCTCGTGGAGGGCGACCGGGAGCGTGCGGAAACGCTCCACATCGGCCGGCTTTCGCAGGTCGAACGCGGCGATCTGATAGCGGACGACGGACAAGCGACCGTGACCGGAGCGCGTCGCGCGGCCGAGGCGCAGGCGCGGCAACAGGGCGATGATGCCTTCGAGATCGAACCCGTGGTCGCCCTCGTGGAGCACGAGTTCGACCGTGAAGCGCGCACCGGCGGGCACGAGGCGAACATCGAACTTACCGTTGCCGTCGGCCACGCCGCGGTCGTCGATGCGCACGCGGTCGCGCACGACACCAGCACGCAGTGCGCGAATCACCGGGTCGTCGACCTTCGCACCGATGAACGGAACGGGTCGGTCGTTCGCGCCATGAACCTGCCCGAAGCTGACCTCGAGGGACGACGCCCGGCCTTTGTCCCGCTGTTGAAAGCCGAAGAGATTGTTCGCGACCTCTTCGCCAGCGGGGGAAGACTCGATGACGGCGTGCCGCAGAACACCGGCCAGCGATGTGCCGGGAATGCACGGCAGCCCGTTCGCGTCGGTCACGAAAATGGCGTCCACCTCACCGTCGCCCCGGCCCGTGCCGATGGCGAACGGCGTCTGCATCTCGAGGACGACACGCGCGACACTGAACGCGAGTCCGCGAATGTGCTTCTTGCTTTCAGACACGGTCCACCCCCCGATTCTCGCGCATCATCCGAGCCGCCAGTCGCTCGAGCAGGACACCGACGTCGCCTTGCAGGTGCTTGGGGAGACCGTCGAGGGCCTCCTCGAGGACCTTGGCCGCCGACTTCGTCCCCAGACGCCGCGTCCAGATCACCTGGGCGCTAACACCCTTGCTCTTGCTGATCTGCTCGAGGAGTGATGCCCGGACGACCTCGAATGCACCACCCGCCCGCCCGATGTCGCGCAGCACACCCCACTGCGACGGCGGGATGCGGAATTCGCGAAGCTCGTTGCCGAGGCGAGTGATGAACTTGTCGAGTTCAGCCTCGCGCTTCGCGGCGAGGACGATGCCGTCGACGTAGGCCCCGAGCGTGCCGGCCGGAGCGCTCTCGGCCGACGCCTGTTTCTTGCCATGACTCTGCGTGCGCTTCGCCTGCGAGAGTGTGGTCGGCGGCGTGAGCACCTTCGGGTTCCAGACGACCTGCCCGAGGCCCTCTTCGACGGCCTCGCCATAAACCTGCTCGGGCCTGGACAGGATGGTCGCCGCCTCGGCCGGGGCGACGTCCTTGAAGACGATCACGCTCCCGGCCTCGATCACCTGTCGCTCGAGATCGGGGCGCTTGCGCTCACCGTTGAACGGCGAGTAGGCCCGTGTGCGCAGGTACGACCGGGCCGGGTCGAACTTGCCGGTCTTCAGGCCGAAGTGTTCGGGCGTCGGCGTCAGCGTCGGCGACCCCGTCGCGACATCGCGCAGCAGCAAGTCGGAGAAGCAGTAGCCGCGGACCGTGTCACCGCTCGGCGAGCCATTGCGCAGGGCGTCGTGGGTACTCGAAGCCGCCTTGGACACGCGAACCGTGCCGAACTCGGCCGAGCGCGAGCGGCCGAGTCGCACCTTGCCCGTGGCAAGCCAGGCCTCGACATGGGGCATGATCGCGGCATCGTCCACGTCGATGCGTGCGACAAAGTGCTGACCCGCGCGGATGGCCTGGTATCCGAACAGGAGACCGTCGCTGGCGCGGCCTTCGCGGTCGGCCGCGGTGCGCATCGAAAAGGCCAGCTCGACGGAGATCAGCTCGGCGCCGGTGACATACCCGTTCCGGAGTTGAACGACCTGCACACCGTCCGCGGGGCGCGTCGCCGAGAGGTCGAGCGCGGCTTCGGCGTTGCCTCCCTTGAGGTGATGCCATGAGCGCGGCACGGGCAGCGCAGCCGAGCCATCGGCAGCCATCGGATACGCGGGCCCGAAACGGAGCCGACCGGAGAACAGCGCGGCGTCCATCATCCCCTGCGCCGTGCGGTTGAGGTAGCTCGCGAACGCACCGCGCAGCGTGGCACCGGGCAGGTAGTCGAGGGACTCGTGCCCACCGAACGTCGCGCTCGAGCGCGACACGACGACGTCGGACTCGACCTCGAGTTGGATGTAGATTGCGCTCACGCAGCACCCCCATTGGCATCCGAAACCCGCACGGCGACACGCCCGAAGCCACGATTGCGGGTCGAGCCGAGGCCGCGGATGAAGATGGGCAGCGCGACCCGGAAGGCTTCGCGCCACCGGGCGTCTTCCGGCTCCGCCGAGCTCCACTCGACTTCGCCGGTCAACGACATGGGCGCCGCGACCTCGACCGTTCGCAACGTGTGATCCGCGGCCACGCCGTCGTCGCCGACGGCAGTACTGGCCATCGGCACCCGCAGCGCCCAGAGCGCCCCGGGGTTCGCCGCCGCCCACTTCAACCACGCCGTCGGCAGGCGCGCAGAGTCGAAGCGGAGGGCGCCGGAGTAGGTCTCGTAGCGGAAGGCCGCGACCCGGGCGTCGACATCGCCGCCGGTCGAGTCCGCGAGCTCGGGGCCGAACCACCGATCAACATCGGCGACCGTGATCGGCGTGCCCGCAGCCGGCAGACCCGCGTCCGCTGCGAGCCGCAGCGCGTGTCGGCACAGTCCCTTGATCGTGCGGCCGGGAAGGAACGGCAAGCCCGCGGAATCGCAATGCACCGTGGCATCGGCAACGGCCCCGTCACCGTAGGCGCTGCCGGCCCGCCACCATGTCTGAATGTCGAAGGTGATGTTCATTGTGCTCCCTGCGCCGGCCGGCGGGCGTCGTGCTTCAGTTCGAGGGCGGTCGCGCGGTCGATGGTGCGCCACGACAGTGCGTCCCCGAGCGCGTTGCGGTCGTTCTCGCCGGACGCGAGGGGCCGAAGCGCGTCATCGAGCCCCTTGATGGCCTTGGAGAGTTTGGCGTCCCGCCGCGAGACCTCGCGGAAACGTTGCCAGTGGTTCTGCTCTTCCGTGGCCTCGGCGGACTCGTCACCGGCCCGCCGCGCTGCGACCGCGAGCGAGAGCCACTCCCGAATGGGCTTCGTCGGGAGCTTGCCGAGCGCCTTCGCCACGGACTGAAGACTCTCGAGTTCGCTGAGCAGGTAGGCCTTCCGCCGCGGCGTCGGATCTCGCTCGAGGTCGTGCATGGCCGTTGTGACGCGAGCGAAGGCCAGCGCCGACGCGCTCTGGGGTTTCGCGAGTTCCTTGGCCTTTTTGCACAGCTTCTCGGCGAGGCCGTACGCGAGATGGAAGGGGTACCCACTCTTGACGAAGGCGATCCCGGCGCACGCCGTCAGGCCATCCTCACCGTTGATCTCGGGCCACTTGCGCGTCTCGACCTCGAACGCCTGCAGGAACGCGCGGGTGAACGGCATGGCGTCTGGCCCGCGAACGATGATGGTCACGTCGTCGCCGCCCAACACCACCGGGCGGGCGGGGCAATACGGCCTGCCGCCCCTGTTCCGATCGCGGCGAATCTGGTCGGTCGCGGCCTTGCCGGCGGCCTTCGTCGCCTCGGTCAGGGCGTTCGAGAGCTTCTGAATCTCCCCGGGGTTCCCCTTCTTCATCACGAGTTCGCCCACCGCGTTACCGTCCGCGTGGATGACCGCGAGCCAGCCCTCACCGAGTTCGGTGTCGGCGTCGCGGACGAAGCGTTCGCCTTCATGGAGAAGCGCGTCCTCGAAGTCGCGTCGGGTGCTCTCATGGGCTCGACGCTTGAGAAGCGTGGCCTGATCGACCGCCACTTTCCGACCGTCATCGCCATCGAACCGCTCCGCCGGCCGGCCCGTCCACGGCGCACGCTCGACCCACGGCCCGGCCTCGGGCAGCTCGGCCGTGCCGCACTGCCGGGCTGCGTGCAGGCCCTCCTGAAGACGGCGCAGCCAGTTCGCGTCGTCGGCCGGAACCCACGCCTGTACGAGCGTCAGCCCCGGTGCGAGGTGGGCGACCTCGGCGGGCCAGGCGCCGGCGAACTGCTGCAGGGCCTCACGGTTCGGAAACCGCAGCGTCGCGTTGCCGGCGGCCGCGGAGATGAAGTCCTCCGGATGCAGCCCGAGGGCGGTGGCGTGCGCCCGAGCCCGATCGCCGAGGTCGTCGATGATGGCGCTGCCTCCGACGAGCTCCTTGAGCTTGTCGGTCGCAAGGATCCACCCCTGAATCCCCTTGGCCTCGTAGCGGTAATAGAAGTTCTCCGACATGCGCACCTCTCGGTCAGCGTTCGCTGGCACGGCCATCGCCCCGTAGACGACGGCTCGGCTCGACCCCGGACAGGAAAAAGAGCAGCTCTCGTTTCGGCGGTCGACGTGCCCATCGACCGCGGGGATTCCTAACACGCAGGTTCGCGGGGCACAACTCGCGAATTCCCGATTCCGCAAGGGTGCGAATCCTTGTCCGCCCCCCCTCGTGCCGAGCGTCGTATCCCCCGAACCGACCCCGGAGGCGCACGAGATGGCGATGACCACCGCACAGCAGGCCGCGATCGACCACACGGGCTCTCACCTGCGCATCATCGCGTGTGCCGGGGCCGGCAAGACCGAGGTGCTGGCGCGGCGGGTGGCGCGATTGCTGACGCCCGGGCCGAACGCGCCGGCGACCCGACCGTCGGAGATCGTCGCGTTCACGTTCACCGATCGTGCGGCGACGGAGCTGCGCGAGCGCATCCGAGCGCGGGTCGAGGTGCTCGTCGGGCGGGTCGCGGACCTCGACGGGCTCTTCGTGGGTACCATGCATGCCTACTGCGGTGAGCTTCTGCGCCGCCTGCGGCCGGAGTTCATGAAGGCAAAGGTGCTGACGCAGGTGCAACAGGCGCTGCTCATCGACCGCCACGGGCGCGCGTCGGGCTTCTCCGAGGCGACCGACTTGCAGGGCGAGCCGCTGCGGCGTCACCGGGACGTGGCGCTCTACGCCCGGGCCCTCGACCTCCTGCGGGAGTCGCAGCTCGTGCCCGCCGAGCTCGCTGGCAACAGTGTCGCCCGGCGTCTCACGGACTATGGCGACCTGCTCCGTTCCCGGGCGTTTCTCGATTACTCGGCGGTGATGTTCGAGGCGGTGGCCTTGCTCGAATCCGACGACGCGGCCCGAACGCGGTTCGCCGGCACGGTGCGGCACCTGATCGTCGACGAATATCAGGATACGAACCCCGTGCAGGAGCGTCTCGTCCGCGCGATCGCCGATCTCGGCGCGGAAGTCTGCGTGGTGGGCGACGACGACCAGACCATTTATCAGTTCCGCGGCAGTGACGTCCGCAACATCCAGACGTTCGCGGAACGCTACACGCCCGCGAAAACGCTGCGGCTCGAGCAGAACTTCCGCTCGAGCGAAGGGGTGGTCTCCCTGGCCCGTCAGTTCGTGGAGCGGGTCGTCGAGCGCGTGCCGAAGGCCATGGTCTCCGCCGGCCACCAGGCGTTCGAAGCGGGGGATCTGACCGCCGCGGCCTTCGAATTCGCGGACGACGAGGCCGATGCCATCGCCGAGGAAATGAGCGCCCTGCGCGGGTTGCGGTTCACCGACGGTCCCACTACTCGCGGACTCGACTGGTCGGACATGGTGGTGCTGTGCCGCAGCGTGAAACACACGGCGCCCGCGATTGTCCTGGCCCTCGCCGCTCGACAGATTCCCGTCGTCGTGGTGGGCATGGGGCGCCTCTTCGACGCGCCGGAAGCGGCCGCGGCCCGGGATCTGTTCCTGTATCTCGCCGGGGCGCCGGATGTGTCTCGGCCGACGCTCGAAGAGAGCTGGCGCCGCGCGAACCTCGGCGTCGGCCCGAGCCGTCTGACCTCGGCGCTCGACCGTGCCGATCTCATCCGACGCAGCATCGGTGGCGAGCCGGCGCTGGCCTCGGGCCGCCACGAATTTCACGGCCTGCAGCGCGTCTTCTGGAAGTTCCTGCACCGCCTCGGCCTGCGCGAGGACCGCGTGGCGCGCGGTCGCGGCGAGGTCGTGATGTACAACCTCGGGCGCTTCAGTCAGGTGATCTCGGACTTCGAAGAGATCTACTTCCGGGCCGCCATCGAAGACAAATACCGAGCGTTCGCCGCTTTCCTCCGGTACGACGCCGAGGGCGCATACGGCGAGGGTGGCCCGACCGAGACGCTCGCCGCACCGAACGCCGTGCGGATCATGACCGTGCATCAGGCGAAAGGCCTGGAGTGGCCGGTCGTCTTCATTCCGGGTCTGGGTCGCAATCGCTTCCCGGCCGCGCGCATGGGCGGTCGTTCCGTCTGGCATCTCATCCCCGAGGCGGCGGTGGTCGGTCAGCGCCGATACGAAGGCGACGAGGACGACGAACGGCGCCTGATGTACGTCGCCGTCACGCGCAGTCAGAAGTTCGTGCGGCTCTCGTGGGCCGCCGGCGAGTCGGCGCGGTATCGGTACGCCGGGGCCTTCTTCGAGGAGGCGCTCCGGTCGAAGTGGGTCACGCAGTCGTCGTTGCTCGCGGGCCGCGAACGGGAAACGCCCCGACCCCGCGTCGCGGCGACCCGTCGCGCCGTGTCTTATACCGACCTGCAGCAGTACCTGACGTGCCCGTATGCGTTCAAACTGCGCGTGGTCTGCGGATTCAACCCGCCGCTGCACGAAGCACTCGGTTACGGTCAATCGCTCCATCACATGCTGTGCGAGATTCACGAGCGCCTGCGTCGAAACGAGCGCGTCGACGCCGACGAGGTGCCCGCGCTCGTCGATCGTCACCTACACTTGCCGTACGCCTATCGCGACCTCGAGACGTCGCTGCGCACGAGCGCCGTCGAGGCGGTGAGGCGCTATCTGCCCGTCGCAACCGCAGGCGCGGCGGACATCGTCGCGGTGGAGCAGCCGGTCTCCCTGCATCTCACGCCGGATCTGCACGTCCACGGCCGCCTCGATCTGTTGCGACGGGCCGAGGGCGGTGCGGTCGAACTCGTCGACTTCAAGACGTCCAAACGTCGGGCGGCCAACGACAGCGCGGACATTCAACTCCGCGTGTACGCGGCGGCACTCGGCGAGGCGACGGGCGAGTACCCCGATTGTGTCACGGTGCACGACGTCACGAACGGGCGCGTGCGCTCCGAACCCGTCGACCCCGTCGAGCTGAGCCGGGCCCGGAAGACCCTCGCCACCGCCGCCGCACGTCTCGAAGCCGCCGCGTACCCCGCCTGCGGCTCACCGGATGCGTGTGATGCCTGCGATTTTCGGGCATTGTGCGCCGTGTGGCGCGAGCGTCGGGCCGAGACCGTCCGAAACGAACGAAACGCCGCCTGACCCGGAGACGCCATCGTGATCATCGTCGGACTCGACTTCGAAACCGCCAACGCCCAGCGCAATTCGGCCTGCCAGATCGGCCTGGTCGTCCTGGAAGACGGCCGCGAGGTCGACCGCTACACCAGCCTCATCAAACCGCCCGGTCCCTTTCATCCCGTGAACGTGTCGATTCATGGCATCGGCCCGCGGCACGTCGCGCGGGCGCCGGCATTCGCCGAGATCTGGCCCGACGTTCTGCCCCGACTTGCGGCGGGCCGACGCGTCTTCGCCCACAACGCCGCCTTCGACCGCAGCGTCCTCCTTCGTTCGCTGGAGCACTGTGGCCTCCCGGCGCCTGCGATCTCGATCGAGTGTTCCGTCAAACTCGCGCGAACACACCTGCCGACACTGCCCAATCACCGCTTGCCGACCGTGTGCGCGGCGCTCGGTATTCCGCTGACGGGTCACCACGACGCACTCGCCGACGCGCGTGCCTCGGCGCAGGTGGCCTGGGCGATGCTGCGCCCCAAACCCGCCGCCCCCGCAGCGCCCGCGAGCCCCGCGGTCGCCCCCGTTCGGCGCAGGAAGCCCTGAGACGCGGCGTTTGCGGCTTCAGCCGCCCCGCGCGACCAGGCTGCCGATCCAGATGCCGAAGAAGTTGGCGGCGGCGATCACGATGCCGATGACGAGGGCCGTGCGCCGCGTGGCCGCCGTCTGGCGTCCGATCTCGCGGGCGAGGGGCGCGAGCCGGCGCTCGAGCGTCGAGGCCATCTCCTCGACGTCGACCTTGATCAGCGCCTGACGCTGTTGGCTCAAGGCGTTCGAGAGTTCAGCCACCGAGTGCGTCACCAGCTTGCCGGCCTCCTTGATCGAGTGATCGACGAGTTTCGACGCGTGGACCTCGACGTCGCGCACGAGCTCGTGTGCCAGCCGGTCGACAGTCTTGCCACCGAGGGACTGTTTGACCGCGTCGACGACGGCGTGCTGAACGTCCGCGGCGAGTCGGTCGGTGATGTATTTCTCGACGCCTCTGATCGACGACTCGATGCCATGAATCCGCTGGTTGATTGAGCCGAAAGTGCCGCCTTCGTACACCTTGGCCGAGCGAAGGCACTGCCCGCACCCGTACCCCTTCTTGCCCTCGGCGTTCCAGTAGCCGCTCCCCTCGTCGCCACGGTGCGTTTCGCAGACCGCGCGGCCGCACCCGACGCAGATCTCGAGCGGACGAAGGTTCCCGCAGGTCTGGCAGTTTCCCTTGAATCCCATGGTGTGGTCGCTCCCGTAGTCGATGGTTCGATGGATCGACGGTGAGACGCCGGGGCGGAGGCGGAGCGGACACCTTCGGCGACGGGACGAACAGCGTCAGCCGAAACAGCGTTCGAGTGCTGCGCGCAAGGCGGTCGTCGTGCCGACGAGATGCACGTTGGCCGGGTCAAAGGCGGCGAGCGCCTGCGGCGGAGACTCGCCCCATGTCGGGTGGAAGAAGCAGACCTTCGCGTGACTGCCGAAGAACTGCCGGGTCTTCGCGACGCGTTTCTGTAGGTCGGCGCCGGCGCCGCCGGTTCCCGAGCGCGCTTTGCACTCGACAATGAGCGTTCGAGAGCCGACGGTCACGACGACATCGACTTCATCCTGCGCGAGGTTGCCGTTCTGTGCGCTCGTCGCCGCGCGACGGAGATGGACGCCGAACGCGATGCGGGCTTCTGGAACCTCGGCGAAGTGTGCGCGCAGCACCGCCAGCGCGTGGAGTTCGAGCCACGCACCTTGGGCGAGCGGGCCATCGCGTTCACAGATCAGCGTTTGCTGTTCGCGGCGCACGCTTTCTGGCAACGCCTCTGGAAGATCGACGCCGGGCAACTGCATTCGCATGAGGCCGTCGTCGCTGGCGGTCGGAGTCAAAGGCATGGACAGGCCGGTCCGCTTCACCAACTGCTCGTGAGCACCCGGGGTGGCCAGCAGGCGCATGAGCACCTCCGCCAGAGGACCGATGCCGTCGACATGCGGTGCAAGCACCCCGAGACCCTCACTGGCGGCGCCCTCCCACTTGGCGGACGCAACCCAGGCGCCCGGCGTCCAGGCGACGACCTCGCGTGGCGAGACCGGCACGTGAATCTCGTAGGGCTGCCCCGAGTTCGCGTCCAGGAGGTTACCGCGCTCATCGAGCCAGACCGAACGCGCCTCGGGAAAGTGCTGATACACCGCAAGCGCCGCCCCGATGGACATCGTCTTGGTGCCGCCGGTGATATCGAAAACGACGTCCCCCGCGCGTTGCGTCGCACTCAGCGTGTTGAACACCGCACCGGCAGCGGTGCGCACCTCCTCGATGGTCGGCGGGTTCGTGGCGACTTCGAAAAGTGGGCCTCATAGGATATCCGTGGGTCAAGACAGACGGGGCCGAGCGGGCAGGTTGATGGCGAGACCGCTCAGTTTGAG
>JAKLJY010000134.1 GCA_023150895.1 Myxococcota bacterium
GCCCGCGCCGCCCCCGCCGGCGCCGCCCGCGCCGTTGCCGCTGCCGCCGTCGTCTCCGCAGGCCGCCACGCCGCGGGCCGCCGCCGTCACGACCAGGATCTTCGCGCTCGCCATCAGAAACCGCCGCCTGTCCATGGGGTGTACTCCTCGGTGGGTGACCCGACCGCCGCGCACTCTGCCACAGCGGCGCGTGCCTGTGTTACCACCGTCGTCATGACCGCGACCACCGTCCTGCTCGTCGACGACGAGCCCGCGATCACCGAGAGCCTCGCCTACGTCCTCGGCCGCAGCGGCTTCGACGCCCTCACGGCCGGCAGCCTGGCCGAGGCCGACCGCCGCCTGGGCGAGCACCCGGGCATCGAGCTCGTCATCCTCGACGTCATGTTGCCGGACGGCAACGGCGTGGAGTGGCTCAAGGGCTTTCGTCAGCGGTCCTCGCTGCCGGTCATCATCCTGAGCAGCCACGACGACGCGATCGACCACATCGTGGCGCTGGAGATCGGGGCCGACGACTACATCGACAAGCCTTTCTCCGCGCGGGAGGTCGTCGCGCGGATGCGGGCCGTCTTGCGGCGATTCGCGCCCGCCGGCGTGCCCAATGGCGACGCCGGGCTCTCGGCCCCGACCTCGGGGCCGCCTTCGTCGTCGACCTCGACCGCCGCCCTGATCGTCGACCTCGACCGCCGCCTCGTCCTGGCGCACGGCCGGCCGGTCGGGTTGTCGAAGACGGAGTTCGACCTGCTCGCCACGCTGCACGCCGCGCCGGGGCGCGTCTTCGAGCGCGATACGCTGCTCGACCGCGTGTGGGGGGATACCGCGGTCACCGAGCGCAGCGTCGACGCCTTCGTGAAGTCCCTGCGCAAGAAACTCGCGGACGCGGGCCTGCCCGCCGACACCATCGAGACGGTGCGGGGGGTCGGCTACCGGCTCGCCGAGCGTCCCGGAACGGCCGCGGGCGCGGGGACCGGGGCGGGGGGCACGTAGTGGAGCTCGTCGGCCTCTTCGGCCATCGCGCGCTGATCCTGCTGCTCTTCGGCGTGCTGGTGATGGTGGGCTCGGCCTTCGTCCTTTCGAAGGTCCTGAAGTCGTTCCGGCACGGCTTCTCGATGCGGCTGCAGCTCTTTCTCGCCATCGCCTTCGTGACCTTCCTGCTGGTCGGGCTGTTCGGGTTGCTGGCGTTCGATCGGCTGCAGATGCGGGCCGCCGAGCTGATGGCGAGCGAAGAGTCGACGATGGGGGTGCTCGCGCAGCTGCTCGCCGACTTCGGGCCGAAACTCACGTTTCTGGCGTTCGTGCTCGGCAGCGCCGCGGCCGTGGCCGCTTTCGTCCTCGGGCGGGGCACGGCGGCGCCCCTCGAACGGCTCATCCTGGCCGCGGAGGCCATCGCGCGGGGCGAGCGCCAGGCCGTCCTGCCCCCGCCGCAGGGGCGCGAGGTCCGGCGCCTCACGATGGCGTTCGAGTCCATGCGCCGCTCCCTGGAAGACCGCCACACCATCGAGCGGTTCGTCGCGGATCTGGGACATGAGCTCAAGAACCCCGTGGCGGCCATTCGGGCGGCCTGCGAGGCGCTCTCCCTGGGGGCGGTGGACGATCCGACGGCGCGCGCCCGCTTCGTGGGGCGCATCGACGAAGCCGGGCGGCGGCTGGAGATCCTGCTGCACGACCTGCTCGGGCTCGCCCGGCTCGAGGCGCAGGGGGTGCCCCTCGACACGCGGGCGCTGGACCTGGCGCGGACGGTGACCGCCGCCATCGAGGCCGCGGAACCCCGGGCGACGGCCCGCAACGTGGTCATCGACGCCGACGAACCGACGGACCCGGCGCCGGTGCGGGGCGACGAACGTTGGCTGCGGCGCGCGGTGGACAACCTGCTCTCCAATGCCGTCCGGTACGCGCCGGAGGGCACGGCGGTCGACGTCCGCCTGCGCGTGGACGGCGACTTCGTCGTGCTGACCCTTCGGGACCGCGGGCCGGGCGTCACACCCGCGCTGCGTGCGCGGCTCTTCGAGCGGTTCGTCACAGACCGGACGGACGCCGACGGTACCGGCCTCGGCCTTGCCATCGTGCGCTCCGTGGCCGAGCACCACGGCGGGCGCGTGCGGCTCGTGGAGGTGAGCCCGGGCGCGTGCTTCGAACTGCGCATCCCGAAAGCGTGAAGTTTTCACGGAGCCTTCACACTTCACGCGGCATCTCTGTGGCAAGGTGCGCTCGAATTCAGCGTTCCAGGGAGTCCACCGATCATGCCGACCGCCTTTCAGAGTCCGTCCCACACCGAGCCCATGCCCCGCCACGTGGCCATCATCATGGACGGCAACGGTCGCTGGGCGCAGGGCCGCGGACTGCCCCGCACCGCGGGCCACGAGAAGGGTGCCGAGGCCGTCCGTGAGACGGTGCGCCACGCCCGGCGCCTCGGCCTCGAGTGTCTGACGCTCTTCGCGTTCAGCACGCTGAACTGGCAGCGCCCGACGTCCGAGGTCCGCGATCTGATGGACCTCCTCGAGCGCTTCCTCGTCGACGAGCTGCCCGAGATGCTGCAGAACGGCATTCGGTTGGTCGCCATCGGCGAACGTGAACTGCTGCCGGCCAAGGTCCGCACGCGCCTCGAAGAGACCGAGGCCCGGACGGCGCACGGCAAGGACATGACGCTGGTGCTCGCGGTCAGCTACGACGGCCGGCGCGACCTCGTGCGGGCGGCCCGTCAGATTGCCGAGCTGGCCCGGCGCGGCGAGCTTCTCCCGGCGGACGTCGATGAGGCGCAGCTCGCCTCGGTCCTCTCGACGGCCGACCTGCCCGACGTCGACCTCCTCGTGCGCACCTCCGGCGAGAAGCGCCTCTCCGGCTTCCTGCCGTTCGAGGCGTGTTACGCCGAGCTCCACTTCACGCCGATCCATTGGCCGGATTTCGGCGCCGAGGCGCTCGACGCATCGATCGCCGAGTTCGCCCGCCGCCACCGCCGGTTCGGCATGACGGGCGAGCAGGCCGCGGCGCTGGGCTGATGGCGCGCCGGGTTCGCCCGCCGCACCGTCAGTCGTCGCGCCACGCCGCGCTGGGATCCTCCGGCCAGGCGTGTTTGGGGTAACGCCCCCGCAGCTCCTTGCGCACCAGCGACCAGGAGCCGCGCCAGAAGCCTTCGAGATCCTGCGTGACCTGCGCGGGGCGCCCGTTGGGGGCGAGCAGGTGCAGGCGCACGCGCACGCGGCCGTCCGCGACGGTGGGCGTGTGGTCGAGGCCGAAAAACCACTGGATCTTCGCGGCGAGCACGGGCGGCTCGCCGGGCATGTAGGTGACCCGCCCGCTGCGACCCGCCGGCAGCGCGATGCGTTCGGGGGCGTGGCGGTCGAGCGCGGCGGCCTGCGCGGCCGTCAGGGTGCCGCGCAGCCAACCGGGGACGTCGGCGCGGCGCAGATCGGCGAACGAGCGCCGGCCGACGCACAGGGTCTCGAGCCAGGGCGGCGGGGTCTCGGACGGTGCGTCGAGGGCGGCCGGATCGGGCAGGCCGAGCTCGGGCATGTGCGTCGCCAGGAACCGGAGGCGCGTCACGAAGGGCCCGACGGTCTCGGCGTCGAAGGCGCGATCCGGGCGCCGCGCCGCCTCGCGGGCGAGCAACGCGGCGGCGGCCTCGGGGTCCGCGGCGTCGCCGGCGGGGTGTTCGGCCAGAACCAGGCTCAGGAAACGGTCGACGCGGGCCTGCACGACCGCCTCCCGTTCGGTGTCCCAACGCGTCGAGACCTCCCGGATGACGGGCAGCCACGCGGGTGAGACGGCGCTGGCGATCTGAATGCGATGCTCCCCGCCCGTGCCGTGGGCGGCGGCGTCGAGGCCGACGGCGAGCACGAGCTCGGCCTCGCGCACGACGCTCGTCGGGGCAAGGACGGCCCCCCCACCCCCGGCCAGCTTGAACCGCGGGCTCCGGGGCCCCCGCCGCTGTGCGACGCGATCACCGAAACCGGCCAGCAGGCTGCGCAGCACGGCCACGCCCTCGGGCACGCCGGCGGTGGGCGCCGGGGCCGGGCCCAGGCTGCGGCGGGCCGCGTCGAGGAGCTGGTCCCGGGCGCGGATCGCCTCGCGGGCGGCGCCGGCGTCGAGCCCCCACCGCCGGCAGGCGTCGGGGTCGAACCGTCGCCGCGTGGCCTCCTCGAGCGCGTCGAGGCGCAGGGCCAGGTCACTGTCGGCGACCGTGTCGGGGGGCGTGCGCAGCACGTCGCGTTCGTTGAGCAGCGCCGCGGCCGTGCAGACGGCCGGTAGGACCCCGCGCCGATGACCTTCGGCCACGACGGCCGCCAGGCGGGGGTGAACCGGCATCGCCAGTGCGGCGCGGCCGAGATCCGTCAGGCCGTGCTCGTCCGTGGCGCCCAGGCGCCGCAGCAGTGCGTCGGCTTGCGCGATGGCGTCGGCGGTCGGGGCCTCGAAGAAGGGAAAGCGCCCGGGGTCGGCCCCCCAACCCCGCAGCTCCAGGACGGTGCGCGCCAGATCCGTCCGCAGCAGCTCGGGCACCTCCGCCGGCGGCAGGGCGCTCTGCTCCAGCGCCGTCCAGAGGCGCAGACAGCGCCCCGGGCCGGTGCGGCCGGCGCGTCCGGCCCGCTGGTCCGCCGAGGCCTGCGAGATGCGCACTCGCTCCAGGCGCTCCAGCCCCAGGCGCGGCTCGAAGCGGGGCACGCGGGCCTGCCCCGTGTCCACCACACACGTCACGCCCTCGATGGTCACGGAGGTCTCGGCCAGGTTCGTGGCCAGCACGACTTTCCGGACCCCCGGGCGCGCCGGGGGCGAAAGTGCGCGGTCCTGCAACTCGGCGGGCAGGGACCCGTGCAGCGGCAGCACCTCGACCTCCGGGCCGAGATCCCCCAACTCCCCCTGCACCGCCGCGATCTCGCCCTTGCCCGGCAGAAAGACCAGCACGTGCCCGGGCGGCCCCTCGGCCAGGCACCGCCGGACGGCGCGGGCGGCGCGTGGCCAGGGCGGTTCGGTCGAGGTCTCGCGCTCGTAGACGACCTCGACGGGGAAGAGGCGCGCGTCGGCCCGCAGCACGGGGCAGTCCCCCAGGAAGCGGGCGACCGGTCCCGGGTCGAGCGTCGCCGACATGACGACGAGCTTCAGATCGGCGCGCACCTCTCGACGGACCTCGGCCAGCATCGCCAGTGCGAGATCGGCGTGCAGGCTGCGCTCGTGGAACTCGTCGAGGACGACGCACGCGACGCCGTCGAGGAAGGGATCGCTCTGCAGGCGGCGGGTCAGAAGACCCTCCGTGACCACCTCGATGCGTGTCTTCGGCCCGGTGCAGTCCTCGAACCGGATGCGGTAGCCGACGCGCTCGCCCAGGCGGGTCCCGTCCTGTGCGGCGAGGCGGCGCGCGACGGCCCGGGCGGCCACCCGTCGGGGCTGAAGCATGATCAGGCGCCCGTCGCCGAGCACGCCGGCCTCGAGCAGTGCGAGGGGCAGGCGGGTGGACTTGCCCGAGCCCGGCGGGGCGATGACGACCGCCGCGCCCGGCCCGTCGAGGGCATCGACGAGCGGCCCGACGAGGGCGTCGACGGGCAGCGGCGCGCGGCTGGGATCGACCGGGTTCAGGGGCAGCCGAAGGGACCGTGGGTGAAGTAGATCTCCTGGTTGCCGTCCCGCGCGTCGTACCAGAACACACCGTACTCACGGCCGTTGTAGACCAGCCACGGCAGGAAGGAGATGTCCGCGCCGTTCGAGAGGCGGTGGGCGGCGCCGGCGACGCCCTGCGGGGTGACCCGCGCGAAGTAGATCTCGTCGTTGCCTGGGCGTCGGTCGTACCAGGCAACGCCGAACCGCGCGCCGTCCCAGGTGATGCTCGGGGCGCTCGAGAGCAGCGCGGCCGGGGCGATGACGGACTCTGCGCCGTTCAACAGGCCCAAACGGTCGACACGCACGAACCAGATGTCCTGGCTGTCGCGGATGTCCTGCCACACGACGCCGTACTCGTTGCCGTTGAAGGCCACGGCCGGGGCCGTCTCGTTGCCCGCGGCGCGGGTCAGGCGCTCGCGTACGCCGATGCGGGCGCCGTTGGCCGCCGCGCGAACGAACTGGATGTTGAAGCCGCCGTTCCCGGCGCCTTCGTTCTCCGCCCAGACCACGCCCGCCTGCCCGTCGACGGCGTTCCAGACGACGGCCGGCGTCGAGCTCGTCGTGCCCGTGCCGCTGAGGTTGCTCTCGTCGGCGAGGGGCGCACCAGCAGCGTTGAAGCCGCGCGCGTAGATCTCCCAGGCGTTGACGTCGGCGCCCATCTGCCAGACGACGAGCCAGTTGGCGCCCGTCCAGACCACGCGGGGCACGGAGGCCGAGTCGAAGGCCTGATTGACCGGCAGGTCCGTCGCGCCGGCGATCGGCACCCCATTGGCGTCGAGGAGCGTCAGGTAGATGGCCGTCCGGGCGCCCGCCGTCCCCTGCCAGACCACCGCGTAGCCGTTGCCGCTGGTGGCGATGGAGGGCGTCGAGTTGCTGCCGACGAGCTCCGTGACCGTCCGCTCCTGCCCGATGCGGGCGCCGTTGTCGGCGATGCGCGAGAAGTACACGAGGTTCCGGCCCGAGCGGTTGTCCGCGTAGACGACCGAGTACGCGCCGCCGGTGTAGACGGCCTGCGGGCGGGTGCCACTGCCTGCCGCATTGGTCAAGCGGACCTCGCCGTCCGGCCCGAGGATGGGCGCGTCCTCGTCGGCCTCTCCGTTGCAGTCGTCGTCGCGGCCGTCGCAGGTGGTGTCGGTGGCCGCGAGGGGCTGTCCCGGCCGGCAGTCGGTCTCGACGCCGCCGGCGCAGCGCGACGGCTGGGCGGTGTCGGCGCAGACGCCCACGCCGCAGCGGACCTCGGGGGCGTAGTCCTCGTCGACGTCGCCGTCGCAGTCGCTGTCGAGGCCGTCACACACCGGATCGTCGCCGAGGAACGGCGCGCCGGGCTGACAGGCCGTCTCGACGCCATTCACGCACCGCGAGGGCGTCTCGTTCAGGCCACAGACGCCTTCGCCGCAGCCGCCGACCCGCACATAGTCCTCGTCGGCGACCCCGTCACAGTCATCGTCG
Organism: Myxococcota bacterium; assembly: GCA_023150895.1. Classification (GTDB taxonomy): domain Bacteria; phylum Myxococcota_A; class Bradymonadia; order UBA7976; family UBA1532; genus CAINDO01. Next base: position 7,033 of record JAKLJY010000134.1, read on the forward strand.
AGGCCGTCGCAGTCGGTATCGTTCCCCGTCGTGGGGCCGGGCTGGCAGGCCGTCTCCACGCCGCCGACGCAGGTCGCCGGCCGGCTCGTGGCCTGACAGACCCCCACACCGCAGCGCTGCACACCGGCGAAGTCCTCGTCGGTCTGCCCGTCGCAGTCGTCGTCGACCCCGTTACACGAGGCGTCCTGCGCCATCGGCGGGGCGGGGACGCACGGCTGTTCGACACCGCGCAGGCAGCTCGACGCGATGGCCTGCGCGCCGCACCGGCCGACGCCGCAGTTTCGGACGGGCAGATAGTCCTCGTCGATGGTGCCGTCGCAGTCGTCGTCGATGCCGTTGCACAGGGTATCGTCCGCCGCCCCGGCGCCCGGCTGACAGGCGCGCAGTTCACCGTCGACGCAGGCCCCGGGGATGGACTGCGTGCGGCACAGGCCCACGCCACAGGCCCCCTCGACGGCGACTGCCTCGTCGACCTGACCGTCGCAGTCGTCGTCGACACCGTTGCAGCGCTCGGCGCCCGGCAGAATCTCGCCCGTGCAGGCGGCCGACGGCTGCCCGTTGACGCAGATGCGCACGCCGGTCCGGCAGGCGCCGATCCCGGCGGTGCCGGCGGGCCCGGTGTAACAGGCCATGCCGAGCAGCTCGGGGTGCTCGTCGGACTCGCCGTCGCAGTCGTCGTCGAGGTTGTTGCAGGTCTCGGGCACGGACTGGTCCGCGCTCCCCTCCGGCTCGGTGCTGCAGATGGCCGTCATGGGGTCGTAACACTCGACGCGACCGAGGCCACAGGCACCGAGGCCTTCGCAGCGTTCGCCGACCTGGAAGTCCTCGTCGAACTCGCCGTCGCAGTCGTTGTCGAGGCCGTCGCAGATCTCCTCTGCCGGCTCGCAGGGGGGGCCCGCGTCCGGGGACGGCGGCAGGCCGTCGTCGGGTTGGGGGCCGGGACCGCCGTCGCCTTGGGCACCGCCACCGCCATCGGGATCCGGTCCGGGGCCGCCATCGGCTTCTTGCCCGCCGCCGCCGTCGGGACCCGGGTCGGGTCCGCCGTCGCCCGGGGGGGCGATCGAGCCGTCGCCGGCCGCGTCGGTGGGCGTGACGCGCCCGTCCGCCGGCGGGGGCACGGGCAGGTCCGGCATCGGCCCGAAGTCGGGGATCCACTGGTCGGGCGTGCCCTCGTCGACGGGGACCGAGACCTCGGTCAGGAGAAAACGGTCCTCGGACGGCAGCGCGTCGCGCCGCGCATCGGGCCCGCCCTGGAAGGCGGGATTCTCGGACTCGGAGCAAGCGACCGTCGCGAGCAGCGCGCCGAGGAGCGCGGCGCGGCGGCGGGTCGGAGAGGGCAGCGAGTGACGAGCGGACATGGGGACCCCCGGTGCGTGAAAGCCTGGGCGGAGGATACGCGCGGGGGCCTTATCGGGCCAAATTCGGGCACGGCGCGCCCCGCACCCTTGCGCCGCGCCACCGGCTCGGGTGAACTGCCGGGCCATGAAGATCATGAGCTGGAACGTGAACTCCGTGCGGGTGCGGCACGACCGCCTGCTCGCCCTGCTCGCCCGCCACGCCCCCGACGTCCTGTGCCTGCAGGAGCTCAAGACGGAGGACAAGGGCTTCCCCTTCGAGGCGATCCGGGCCGCCGGCTACCACGCCGTCACCCTCGGCCAGAAGACCTACAACGGCGTCGCGCTGCTGAGCCGCGTCGAGCCGGCCGACGTGCTGCGCGGCCTCGACGACGGCGTCGAAGACCCGCAGGCGCGGCTGGTGAGCGCGCGCTACGGCGACACCCGGGTCGTCTGCGTCTACGTCCCCAACGGGGGCGAGATGGGCTCCGAGAAGTGGGCCTACAAGCAGGCCTGGTACGCGCGCCTCGTGGCCTGGCTCTCGCGAAACGCCACCCCCGGCGACGCGCTGGCGCTCTGCGGGGACTTCAACGTGAGCTTCGACGACCGGGATGTGAAGGACCCCGCGGCCTGGGTCGACGGCGTGCTCTACCACCCCGACGCGCGGGCGCTCCTGAACCGGGTCGTCGATTGGGGCCTCGTCGACACCTTCCGCCAGCACCAGAGCGAGGGCGGCCACTACTCCTGGTGGGACTATCGCGGCGGCGCCTGGCAGAAGAACGACGGCCTGCGCATCGACTTCATCCTCGCCACGAAGGCCCTCGCCGCCCGCTGCACCGCGGCCGGCATCGACGTCGCCGAACGCAAGCCCCCCAAGAAGAGCCCCGACGGCAAGGACGACAACCCGTCGGACCACGCGCCCATCTGGGCCGAGTTCGCCGACGCGGCGGGGTGAATCGAGGCGAGATCGGCCGTCGCCTCGACCGGAGCGCCCCGCCCGCTCACAGCCCCCGCACGACCCCGGTCTCGGCGTCGACGTCGACGTTCTCGAAGGCCGGGTGCGAGGGCAGACCCGGCATCGTCAGCATGGAGCCGCAGAGTGCGTACAGGAAGCCGGCGCCGACGCTGGCGCGGATGTCGCGCACCGGGATCTTGAAGCCGGTCGGGGCGTTGAGCAGCTTGGGATCGTGGCTGAGGCTCATCTGGGTCTTGGCCATGCAGATGGGCAGGCGGCCCCAGCCGAGCTTCGTGAAGTGGGCGATCTTCTGGGCCGCGAGCTCGGAGATTTCGATGCCGTCGGCGCCGTACATGGCCTTCGCGATGGCGGTCATCTTGTCCTCGACGCTGGCCTCGTCGGGGTAGAGCAGCTTGAAGTCCTTGGGCTGCTCGCAGGCCTTCACGACGGCCTCGGCGAGGGCCATGCCGCCTTCGCCGCCCTGCGCGAAGACGAGCGAGGGGACGGCGTCCACCGCGCCGTGGCGGCGCGCGAAGTCGCGGACGAGCTCGAACTCGGCGGGGGTGTCCGTGGGGAAGCCGTTGATGGCGACGACGGCGGGCACGCCGAACGCGGCGACGTTGGCGAGGTGCCGGCCGAGGTTGGCGCAGCCGCGCTCGAGGGCGGGCAGGTCCTCGCGGGTCAGGCTCTCGGGCAGGGCCTTGCCGATGGTCGTGGTGCCGGCGCCGCCGTGCATCTTGAGCGCGCGGATGGTGGCGACGACCACCACGCAGTCGGGCACCAGGCCGCTCTGCCGGCACTTGATGTCCATGAACTTCTCCATGCCGAGGTCGCTGGCGAAGCCACTCTCGGTGACGACGTAGTCGCCGTATTGCAGGGCGATGCGGTCGGCGATGATGGAGTTGTTGCCGTGCGCGATGTTGGCGAACGGACCGGCGTGGATGAGGCACGCCGAGCCCTCGCGCGTCTGTACGAGGTTGGGCAGCAGGGCGTCCTTGAGGATGGCCGCCATGGCACCGGCCACCTTGAGCTGCTCGGCGGTGACGGGCTCGCCCTCGGGCGTGAACCCGACCACGATGCGCCCGAGGCGCGCGCGGAGGTCGGCGGCGTCCTCGGCGAGGGCGAGCAGGGCCATGACCTCGGAGGCGGGCGTGACGTCGAAGCCGGCGCTGCGCGGGATGGGGTTCTTGTCGTCGCCCGCGTTGATTTCGATGTGTCGCAGCGCGCGGTCGTTCACGTCGACGACGCGGCGCAGCATGATCTGCTTCGGATCGAGCTTCAGCGGGTTGCCGTGGAACAGGCTGGCGTCCACCGCCGCCGCGAGCAGGTTGTGGGCCGCGCCGACGGCGTGCATGTCGCCGTTGAGGTGCAGGTTGATGTCCACCCGCGGCTCGATGGTGGCGAGCCCGCCGCCCGCGGCGCCGCCCTTGACCCCGAAGGTGGGCCCCATGCTCGGCTGCCGCAGACACAGCATCACGTTGCGGCCGATGCGGTTGAGGCCCAGGGTCAGGCCGATACTGGTGACCGTCTTGCCCTCGCCCGCGGGGGTGGGCGTGACGGCGGTGACGTCGATGTACTTGCCGCGCGGGCGGTCGGCGCGGCGCGCCCCGGCGGTCAGGGCGATCTTGGCCTTGAAGCGGCCGTAGGGTTCGACGTCGTCGGCATGGAAACCGGCGCGGGCGGCGATCTCGGAGATGGGGAGCAGCGACATCGGGGATCCTCGTTTCGGGTTCGGGGCGAGTGCAGTGCGCGAACGGCGGTGCTGAAGCGTCAGGCGCGGGAGACCGCGACGGGCACCAACTTGTACTCGGGGCAGCCGGCGATCCGGTCCTGCACGTCCGAGGTGACGAAGTTCGTGTTGCTCTCGGGGTGGTGGAACGTCAAGAAGACCGTGCCGGGTGCGACGGCGTCGGTGACCTCGACGCAGCCGGTGGCCTCGCCGAAGCGGTTCTCGAGGCGCACGACGTCGCCCGTGCGCAGGCCGCGTGCATCGGCGTCCGTCGGGTGCATCTGCAGGCGGTCGGCGGGTTCGAGCGTCGCGTTGGGCGTGCGCCGCGTCATCGAGCCGCTGTTGTAGTGCGCGAGCACCCGGCCGGTGATGAGCATGAGATCGCCGCCGCGGCGGGCGTCGAGCGTCGGGGAACGCCGATACTCCACGCAGACGAGCCGGGCCTTGCCGCCGGGCAGCGGGAAAGACTCCCGGTGCAGGATGGGCGTGCCGGGGTGCTCGGCGCTCGGTACGGGCCATTGCAAGCCATTTCGCACGAGGCGCGGGTACGAGACGCCCGTGAAGCCGGGATGCACGCGGGCGATCTCGTCCATGATCTCGGACGGCCGCGTGAAAGGCTGCGGAAAGCCGCTCGCGGCCATGAGATCACAGAGAATGCGCCAGTCGGGCCGGGCGTCGCCGACGGGGTCGAGCACCTGCCGCACGCGCTGGATGCGACGCTCGCCGTTGGTGAACGTGCCGTCTTTCTCCAGAAAGCTCGCGCCGGGGAGGACGACGTGGGCGAGCGCCGAGGTCCGCGAGGGGAAGATCTCCTGCACGGCCAGGAAGTCCAGCGCGCGCAGGGCGGCCACGACGGAGTGCGCGTCGGGGTCGGTCTGCACGACGTCCTCGCCGAAGATGTACATCGCCTTGAGTTCGCCGCGGCGCGCGGCGTCGTACATCTGCGGCAGCGTCAGCCCCTCGCGCTCGGGGAACGGCCGGCCCCACGCGGCGGTGAACTTCGCACGGACGGCGGGGTCGTCGACGCGCTGGTAGCCGGTCGTGGAATCCGGCTGGCAGCCCATGTCCGCGGCGCCCTGCACGTTGTTCTGACCGCGCAGGGGGTTGACACCGACGCCCTCGCGACCGACCGCTCCCACGAGCAGCGCGAGGTTGCACAGGAGCATGACCCCCTCGCTGCCCTGGAAGTGTTCCGTCATGCCGAGGCCGTGCGCCTGCATGGGTCGCGCGGCGCCGGCGTACATGCGCGCGGCGCGCCGCACCTGCGATGCCGGCACACCGGTGATGGCCTCCATGTCTTCGGGCAGGCAGGCGGAGATGAAGCGGGCGTATGCCTCGAAGCCCTCGACCCGCGTTTCGAGGAACGCGCGATCGAGAAGCCCCTCGTCGACGAGGGCCGCGGCGAGCGAGTTGAGCAATGCGACGTTCGTGCCCGGCTCGAGCCGCAGGTGGAGGTCCGCCATGCGTGCGAGCTCGGTGCGGCGCGGATCGACGACGATCAGCCGCGTGCCGCCGAGGACGGCCTGTTTGATGCGCGCGCCGGTGACCGGGTGGCTCTCGGTGGTATTGCTCCCCGAGAGCAACAGGACGTCGCAGCGTTCGAGGTCTTCGAGGCTGTTGGTGGCGGCGCCGGTGCCCAGGGTCGCGCGCATGCCGGCCGCGCTCGGCGCGTGGCACACCCGCGCGCAGCAGTCGACGTTGTTGGTGTCGAAGGCCGCGCGGAACCACTTCTGCGCGAGGTAGTTCTCCTCGTTGGTGCAGCGCGACGAGCTGAGCATCGCCACGTTCGGGGCGGCCGCCCGCAGCTCGCTGGCGACTCGGTCGAGGGCCTCCCGCCACGTCACCGGCGTCAGCACACCGCTCTTGCGCATCAGCGGTTCGCGCAGGCGGTCCTCGTGGTGGACGAACGTGTGGGCGTAGCGACCCTTGACACACAGGTGCTCGTGATTGACCGGACTGCGCGCGCCCTCGATGCGCAGGATGTGTTCGCCCGCCGCGTGCACGGCGAGCTGACAGCCGACGCCGCAGTAGCTGCACGTCGTCTGTACGACGCGGTCCTCGATGAGACCCGCGCTGCGTTCGCGGTCGCGGTCGGTGATGGCCCCGGTGGGACAGATCGACGCGCAGGCGCCGCACGACACGCACGGGCTGTCCTTGAAGGCGCCCTCGCCCCAACTGATGTGCGTGGACGCCCCGCGGCCCGTGACGGCATAGACGAACTGCCCCTGGAGCTCGTCGCAGGCGCGCACGCACAGCCGACACAGGATGCAGGCGTTGAGGTCGAGGCGCAGGTAGGGGTGACTCTCGTCCCGCGGGCGACCGGCGGCGACGCGGCGCAGGGGGTAACGCTCGCCGGTGACGCCCATGGTCGCGAGCTCGGCCCCGGCGCGTCCGCCGGCCGCGGCCTCGGAGACGACGAGCTCGCCGAGGTCCTGCCGATAGGCCTTCAGACGCGGTGTGTCGGTGCGCACGGTCTGTCCGTCGCGCGCGGCGGTGGCACAGGCGGCGACGACGCGGCCGTCGACCTCGACCATGCACATGCGACAGTGGCCGCCGGTCGTGACGCGGCGGTCGCTGCAGAATGCGGGGACGTGCGCCCCGACCGCGCGGGCGGCGTCGAGCACGGTGTGTCGACCGTCGACGCAGGCGAGGGGAATGGACTTGCCGTCGATGGTCAGCACGGGAACATCTCCTGCGGGAACGCGGCCAACAGATCGCGCAGCGGACGGGGCACGCCCTGGCCGAAACCACACAGGCTGCCCATCTCGAGGGTGTCCATCAGACGTTCGAGGCTCTCGCGGTCGGCGCGGCTGGCGAGCTGCGCGGTGCCGATGCGACACGGCGCGCAGTTGCCACACGACTCCGCCGCGGCGAACTCGTAGAGGTGCTCCGCGAGGGTGCGGGCCGAGACGCGTTCGTCGAGGACGACGATGCCACCGTGCCCCATGCCGGGCAGCGTGTCGTAGTCGAGCGCGACGTCGAAGTCCGCGAGGGGCACGACGCGCCCCATCGGGCCGCCGACGAGCGCCATCTTCCAGGGGCGCCCCGGGGGCTGCCCGCCGCCGGCCTCTTCGAGGACGCGGCGCAGCGAAGTACCGAGCTCGATCTCGACGACACCCGGCCGCGGGATGGCGCCGGAGAGCGAGAGGGCCTTGGCGTTGCCTTTCACGCCCGTGCGGACGATGTGCGGCACGACCGCCAGCGTCTCCACGTTCTGCACGACGGTGGGCAGATCGTCGAGGCCGCGCTCGGCGGGGTAGGGGGGCTTGACCCAGGGCTCCGCGCGCAGCCCCTCGATGGCCCGCAGGAGTGCGGTCTCCTCGCCGGCGACGTAGCTGCCTGCCCCGCGCAGGACCTGCACTTCGAAGTCGCCGAGCAGACCGCGCGCACGGGCCTCGTCCACCGCGGCGCGGGCGCGCTCGGCGGCCACCGGGTACTCGCCCCGGATGAACAGGACGCCGCGGCGCGCCCCGATGGCCCGGCCGCACGCGAGCATGCCTGCCAGCACGTCGTGCGGGGCTTCTTCGAGCAGCAGGCGGTCGATGTACGCGCCGGGATCGCCCTCGTCGCCATTGCAGACCACGTAGCGGTCGACCGCGGGCGTCTCGCGCGCCGCCCGCCACTTGCGGGCCGTCGGGAACGCTGCGCCGCCGCGGCCCCGCAGGCCCGAGGCCTCCACCGCGGCCAGGATCGCGTCGCCGTCGGGCAGCGCGTAGTCGACGAAGGGGTCGTTCGCACCGGCGGCCCCGGCCTCGGCGAGCAGGTGCCGCAAGACGACGGGCCGTGCGGCGAGGCTCATGCGCGGGATGGGCGCAGCGGGTCGATTCTCGTGCGCCGGGGCCTCGTAACAGCGCCCGAGGCAGTAGACCGGGTGTGACTCGACCCGCACCCCGGCGAAGCGACAGGCCGTGCCCCCGCAGGCCCGCGGCACGCCCGGCTCGGCGTGCAGGTCGTCGTAGAAGCTGCGAATGCCTCGCAGCCACGAGGCCGGCAGCCCGCTCTCCGGGGACAAGACCGGCGACTCGGCCCGGAGGGCCTCCAGGGTCGGTTCGTCCGACCGCTGCTCGGGGTCGCGGTTGCGCCGCGCAAACGCTCGAATGTGCATCGTCCCTCCGGATTCGCAGGCTCGTCGACGGGATCCCGGTCTTCGTTTGCACGGGGCGTGCCGCCGCGCGGGCGCGTATCGACCCGCGGTGCGGACCGGCGTGTCACCGAAGGGTGACGCGAGGGCGTATCGCGTCGAGCGGCCGGTGACGCGGCGCTTTGCCGTGCCGGACGAGTCGGTTATGGTCGGCCCGTGCTTCGGGTCCCCGCCGCCACCGTGCTCTCTTTCGCGCTCGCGTCCTGCGTGGGACTCGGGGTCTCGCGGGCGCAGGCCGAGGCGTCGCCCGCTGCCGACGACGCGGGACGCGTCCGCGCCGCCGTCACACGGACGGTGGTCCCGTCGAACGGGTATCGCCTGCACTTCCCCGGCGAGGAACCTCCCGGGGACCGGACCGCGCGCCTGCCCGAGCGCGCTCGGACGCGCAGCGACGGCGGGCTGGCGGCCGTCCCGGTGATGAGCCTCGGCGCGCGCCTTCTGCTGTGGGCGCTGGGCGCGGCGGCGCTCGTATTCCTCGCGATCGCCCTCTGGCGCGCCTGGCGGCAGCGTGGCGCGCCGGAGACCGGGGGCGGGCCGGGGCCGGGGTCGGGGCCGCTGGATTCGAGCGCGACGGGGGACGCGCGGGGCTCGGCCATCGACGTTTCGGCCGCGGACGCCCTCGCCGCGCGGGGCGATCTCGCCGGTGCGATCCATCTGTTGCTGCGCGTCGCCCTGCGGCGCCTTCACGGACACGCCGAGCCACCGCCCGCCTGGACGGCCCGCGCGGCGCTCGCTCGACTGCCGCTCGTGCCGGAACGGCGGGCCTGCCTGCGGATTCTCGTCGAGGCCGTCGAGCGGACGCGGTACGCCGGTATCGCCCCGGATGCCGAGACCTACGCGCGGTGCCGCGCGGCGAGCGAGTCGTTGTGAGGCCCGTCGCGCCGATGCCCGGCGCGCCGCGGACGCCGCCGCCCGGGGAGCGCCGCCTGCTCGGTCCGCTCGCGGCCGTCGCGCTCGTGTGCTTCGCCTATGCGTTCGTCGCCGCCCTGCAGGCACCGGCCGAGCGCAGCCGGTACGACGGCGAGCAGCGCGCCGTCGCCGATCCCTACGACCGCGGGCCGTTCGGATTCCGCGGCCTCGTCGAGACGCTCGTCGAGCTCGGCGTCCCGGTCACCGTGAACCGCCGGGCGCCGGCGCTGCTCGCGACGGAGGGCGTCGTCCTCGTCGGCCTCCCGTGGGTCGAGGGCGAGGCCCGGCGCGCACTGCGGCGGTCGCTCGACGACCTCGGCGGCCGCACGCTCGCGCTCGTGCTGCCGAAATGGCGGCCCGCCGTGGGGAGCCCCGGCGCGGAGGACGCGGCGGGACCTGTGTACGAAGCCATTCCGCTGCCCGAGGTCGAGGCATTCGCCGCGGCGCTCGGCTTCGAGGTGCGGCTCGAATCGGCGCCGCCACCGGCGGTCCTGAGGACACCGACCCACGAGCGGCCCATCGTGCTGCGCGCGCCGAGACGATTCGCCGCTGCCGCCCCGGCACGGGGGGACGACGCGGACGCCTGGGACTGCCTGATGGCGCTCGACACGGGGGGCTGCCTGGAGGCCCGCCGAGACGACGGGGCCCGCTCGGTCCATCTCTTCGCCGAGCCCGATCTGTTCGCCAACTTCGGCTTCGTTCAGGCCGATCACGCACAGGCCGTGATCGACGTCCTCGAACACGTGCGGGCCGACGGACCCGTGGTCTTCGACGCGCGGGCGCACGGGTACGACGTGCCGGTCCTGTGGGCGACACTCTTCGAGCCGCCGCTCGTTTTCGCGTCGGTGCACCTGCTCCTGCTCGGCATCGCGGCGGTGTTCGCCGGGTGGCCGCGCTTCGGGGCGGCGGTCGACGAGGCGCCCGCCCTGTCGGCGGGCCGGCGCGCGCTGGTCGCCAACACGGTGATGCTCCTCCATCGCGGCGGACACGCCCCGTACGCGCTCGGCCGCTACTGGCAGGCGGTCGCGCGAGACGTCGCGCGGCGCCTGCGCGTCCCGGGGGAGGACCACGCGGCGCGTGTTCGCGGCCTTGCGCTCGTCAGCCCGAGCGCCGCCGAGCTCGCCGCCCTCGACGCGGCGGTTTCGGATGCCATCGCGCGCCGCCTCGATCCCCGTTCGATTCTCCGCCTCGCCCGACGCATCGCCGGGTGGCGTACACGCCTCATCAGCGGCCGTGCAGGCCGATCCGTCACCCGGAGCCCGTCATGACCCCCCCTGTCGCCCACGAGATCGAGATCGCCGAAATCCAGGCCCGCGCGGCGCTCATCCGCCAGCAGATTGCGGCCATCGTCGTCGGGCAGGCGGACGCGGTGGATCTGTTGCTGACGGCCTTGCTCGCCGAGGGGCACGTCCTGCTCGAGGGCGTGCCGGGGACGGGCAAGACGCTGCTCGCCCAGACGTTCGCGGCCTGCCTTTCCCTGCGTTTCGGCCGCGTGCAGTTCACCCCGGATCTCATGCCCGGGGATGTCATCGGTACGAATCTTTTCAATTTCCAGACCAACCAGTTCGTCCTCACGCCGGGGCCGATCTTCACGGATTTGCTGCTCGCCGACGAGATCAACCGCACCCCGCCGAAGACGCAGGCGGCGCTGCTGCAGGCGATGCAGGAGCGGACGGTGACGATCGATGGCAAACACTACCCCCTCGGGGCGAGTTTTCTGGTCGTTGCGACACAGAACCCCATCGAGCAGGAGGGCACGTACCCCCTCCCGGAGGCGCAGCTCGACCGTTTCCTGTTCAAGATCCGCATCGATGTCCCCGATCGCGACGCCGAGCGCGAGATGGTTCGATTGCACGGGCATCGGACGGCGTCTCCGGCCGTCGGGTCGCTCGCGCTCGCCCCCCTCGTCGATGCGGGCTTCATCGCCGCCGCCCGGGCGACGGTGGCGAAGGTCCGCCTGTCGGAGCCCATGGTCGATTACATCGTCGACCTGGCGCGGGCGACGCGCAAGAGTCCCTCGCTGGCCGCCGGGGCTTCGCCGCGCGCCTGCATCATGCTCGCGACCGCCGCGCGGGCGCTCGCGGTCCTCGCCGGGCGCGATTATGTCATTCCCGACGATGTGCAATCCCTCGCGCGGCCCGTGCTGGCCCATCGCGTCGTCCTGGCGCCGGGGGCCGAGATCGAGGGGCACGCGGCCGACGACGTGCTCGCGCGCATCCTGGAGACGCTGCCGGTGCCGCGGTGATCGCACCGACACCGCGCGCCGTGCTCACCTTGGGCCTCGGGCTGCCGTGCGCCCTGCTGCCCGCGTTGCTCGATCCGCGCTGGGGCTCGGTCTGGCCGGCGTTTCTGGTGGTGTACACCGCGGCGATGATCGTCGATCTGTTGGCGGCCGTGCCCTCGTCCGGGCTGCGACACGCCCTCGACGGGCCGACGACGCTTTACCTCGGCGATCCCGATCCCTTCACGTTGACGCTGACGCTGGCCGCGACCCGGTCCGGACCCGGGCGGGGCGCAGACGTGCGAGCGCTCTTCGATCTCGAGGCGCCCCTGCCGTCGGACACACCGCGAACGCTGCGCGTGGGGCCGGGCGAGCCGCGCGCATCGTCCCTCGTCTTCGCCCCGATGCGACGGGGCACGGGCCGGCTTCGGGCTCTGTGGCTCTCCTGGACGGGGCCGTTCGGCCTCGTGCGGCGCACGGAACGTCGCCCCCTCGACCGCGAGGTCGCCATCGTGCCCAACGTGCGCGCCGTGCGCGCGGCGGCCGTGCGGCTCTTTCGCTCGCAGGAGTACCTGTCGGGCATGAAGGTGGTCCATCACATTGGCGACGGCAGCGAGTTCGAGCACTTGCGCGACTACGTGCCCGGCCTCGACCACCGCACGATGAACTGGAAACACTCCGCCCGGTACCGCAAGCTCATCTGCACGGAGCATCGTGCCGAGCGCAATCATCAGATAGTCCTCGCCCTCGACACCGGTCGTCTGATGGGTGAGCCCCTCGACGGGATGCCGAAGCTCGATCATGCCATCAACGCGGCGCTGCTGCTCTCGTACTACTCCCTCCGGGCGGGGGACCGCGTCGGTCTGTTCGCGTTCGACGATCAGGTGCGTCTCTTCGCCCCCCCGGCGCCGGGCGTGCACACGTTCGGGCGTTTGCAGCACCACACGGCGTCCCTCGACTACGGACCGCGCGAAACGAACTTCACGCTCGGCCTGACGACGCTGTCGGCGCGCCTTTCGCGCCGCTCCCTGGTCATCGTGCTGACGGACTTCGTGGACACGACGACCGCACTCCTGATGGCCGAGAACCTGCAGCGTCTCGGTCGCCGGCACCTCGTCGTTTTCGCCAGTCTGCAGGATCCGGAGTTGCAGGGCTGGGTGCGCGCCGAGCCCGCCGACGTCCCGACCTTGCACCGCGCGGTGGTCGCCGACGATCTGTTGCGCGAGCGCGAGACGGTCGTGCGGACGCTCCAGCGCGCCGGGATACACGTGCTCGATACGACGCCGTCGGCGCTCTCCGCCGGGCTCGTGAACCGATACCTGGAGATTCGCCGAAGGGAGCTGGTCTGAGACCATGTCCGTCGCTGAACCGACCCTGGGCGGCGCCCCCGGCGCGACGCGGCTGCGCAGCGTCGAATTCCGTCGCCAGCGCGAGGCCACCTGGCGCGAGCTCGAGGCCCTCGTCGACCGAGTCGAGCGCGACGGGCTCGATCAACTGGGGCCCGAAGCGCTGACACGGCTCCCGGTTCTGTATCGCGCCACGGTCTCGGCGCTCGGCGTGGCCCGCGAGATCTCGCTGGACCGCAACGTCGTGGCGTACCTGGAGGGGCTCTGCACGCGGGCCTACTTCTGCGTCTACGGGCCCAAACGAACGCTCGTGTCCGCCCTCCGCGGGTTCTTTCTGCGCTCGTTCCCGCAGGCCGTTCGGGCCCACCGGGTACTCATCGCCGTGGCCGCCCTGGTGCTCGGAGCGGGGGTCGCGACGAGCGCACTGCTCACCCTGGGCGATCCGCAGTACTTCCACACGTTCGTCGACGCGACGTACGCGCAGGGACGCGGTCCCGAGGCCTCGACGGAGACGCTGCGGGCCGTCCTCTACGAGACCGATGCCACGGCGGCCGAGCGTCTCGCCGCGTTCAGCATGTATCTCTTCAACCGCAACGCCGGCATCGGCATTCTGTGTTTCGGTCTGGGGTTTGCAGCGGGGCTCCCGACGCTCTTTCTGTTGTTCGTCAACGGACTCATCCTGGGCGCGTTTGCGGCGCTGTATGCCCAGCGGGGGCTCGGCACGGACCTCCGGGCGTGGATCGCACCGCACGGTGTCTTCGAAATTACGGCGGTCGTCTTCTGTGGCGCCGCCGGCCTCGCCGTGGCCCGCGCGCTGCTCTTCCCCGGGCAGCGGACCCGCCGGGCGAGCCTGGCCGTGGGCGGGCGGGCCGCCGCGCGCGTCGTGCTCGGCTCGGTCGCGCTCTTCCTCGTGGCTGGCCTGGTCGAGGGCATCTTTCGGCAGCTCGTGACGGATCCCACGGTGCGCATCGCGGCGGCGACGATGAATGCCACGCTGCTGGTGGCTTACCTGGGGCTCGCCGGGCGCTCGGGCGGGGATGCCGATTCCGACGCCGAGGCCGTCGCCGACGTGCGGGGCCGCCATGTCTGAGCGCGGGACGCCGGACAAGGGCGCGGGGCGCCTGAACATCCTGACGCCCGAGGGGGTCGAGCTGCGCTTCGAACTGGCGGATCCGGGCGCGCGCGCCGCCGCGTTTCTGCTCGACGCCCTGCTGATGCTGATCATCGTCGTCGTGCTGAGCCTGCTCGGGGCGCTGGCCTCGGCCGGTGGGGATGGCTGGTCTTCGGCCGTCTTCTTCCTCTTCTTCTTTCTGGTCCGGCAGTTCTACTTCGCGTTCTTCGAGCTGCGCTGGCACGGACAGACGCCGGGCAAGCGTTCGCAAGGGCTGCGCGTCGTCGAGGCCCGAGGGGGGGCGTTGCGGCCGGAGTCCATTCTGGCGCGCAACCTCACCCGCGACCTCGAGGTCTTCCTGCCGCTGACCCTCTTGCTCGCGCCGGAAGCCATCTTCTCGGGCGTCACGGGGGGGGCGCGGTTTGCCGCCGCCGTCTGGGCGCTGCTGTTCGCGTTCCTGCCGACGCTGAACGGGCAGAGAATGCGCGTCGGAGACTTCGTCGCGGGGACGCGGGTCGTGCGGGCGCCGAAGGCCGTTCTGCTCGATGATCTCGGCGCCGCGCAGCCGAGCCGCGCCTCCGCGGGTCCCTCGACGGACGTGGCCGCCGGGCCGGCGGATGCATCCGCGACGGCCAGCTTCACAGCCGAACAACTCGGCCACTACGGCATCTTCGAGCTACAGACCCTCGAGGACCTGTTGCGGACGCCCGACGTACACGCACCCGAGACGTTCGACGAGGTCGCTCGCAAGATTCGCCGTCGCATCGGCGCGACGACCGTGGCCGGCGAGTCGAGCCTCGCGTTCCTGCGGCGCTTCTATGCGGCGCAGCGCGCCCACCTCGAGCAGCGGGCGGTCATGGGCGAACGCATCGAAGACAAAGGGGCGGCGCGGGGTCGGCGCCGCCGGGGCTGAGCGCCTCACAGCGGTTCCGTTTTCCGTGGATCCCGGCGCGTGGGCGTGATCAAATCGTAGCGAGGTGAATCTATGCCA
>JAKLJY010000135.1 GCA_023150895.1 Myxococcota bacterium
GAGCGTCGACGGCGGTCCGGCGGACGTGGCCGTCACCCCGGACGTGCCCGCCGGCCCGCTGTGCGCCGGTCACCCCATCATCGATCTGAACGACTGGTTTGCGGACAACCCCGCGTACGACGGCACCACGGAAGACGCCCTGGCGACGCTGGCGGCGAGCTGCGGCGGCGCCGCCGGCGGTGAACTCGTCTTCCAGTACCGGGTCCGCGAGCCCCTCGACCGGCTGGTCATCCGGACGGACTTCCCGGAGACGACGGCCCCGACGGTCGTCTACGTCCGCACCGAGTGCGAGGTCCCCGACGATCTGGCCTGCAATCGCGGCTCACCCGCGCAGCCCGGCACCCGCGTGACGCTCGAGGCACCGACCCCGGGGTTGTATTACATCGTCGTCGATCAGGGGGCGCGCGACGCGCCGGGGGCGTTCCGGCTGGCCGTCGAAGCCAACGCCGCCGCCGCCTGCCGCGACACGGACGACAACGACGGTGACGGCCTGGTGGATCTCGCCGATCCCGGCTGCCTGGAGGCCGCCGACGAGTCCGAGATCGATCCCGACGTGGTGCCCGAGTGCGCCGACGGCCTCGACAACGATGGCAACGGTTCGTCCGACTACCCCGCCGATCCGCAGTGCACCGCCGCCGGCGTCGCCCGCGAGGGCCCGCTGTGCGCGCTCGAGCTCCCCGTCATCGAGGTGGGCATGGGCGGCGGCGTCTTCCCGACGGACTTCGCCACGGCCGGCGTCGATCTCGCGCAGGGCCGCTGCAACTTCGAGGCGGTGCCCGAGGTGCTCTTCGTCGTCTCCCTCGACCGCGAGGCGAACGTGCAGGTCATCAACCGCAGCCTGCAGATGAACCGCACGTTCATCACGTTCTTCGCCCGACGCGTGTGCGAAGACGGCGCGACGGAGATCGGCTGCGGCGATCCCTTCACGGGCACGCTCGGCCTCCAGGCCCTGCCCGCCGGTGATTACTTCGTCTTCGCCGAGCCGAGCCTGCGCGCCGGCATCCCGGTCGGGGCGGCCGTCTCCGCAGACATCGAGTTCATCGTGACCCCCACCCGGCCGACGTGCTCGGACGCCGTGGACAACGACCGCGACGGTCTCACGGACCTCGACGATCCCGGTTGCCGGGACGCCCGGGACGAGGACGAAACCGACCCCGTCGTGCGTCCGTTCTGCGCCAACGGTCAGGACGACGACGGCGACGGCGCCGTGGACTTCCCCGGGGACGACGGCTGCACCGGCGCCGGCGACGCCTGCGAGGGTGTCGGCGACGATCTGTGCGACGGGCAGTGCCAGGACGTGCAGTCGAACGTCGCCCACTGCGGCCGCTGCGGGCGCGCCTGCGACCCCGGCGTGCCCTGCATCGAGGGACGCTGCGGCGCCCTGCGCTCGGTGGTCATGCTCTGCGGCGGCTCGGGCCGCAACCCGCAGGAGTTCATCCGCGGCGACCTCGCCGAGGCCGAGGTCCGCGTCGCCGAGGGCTGCGTGCCCGACGGCGACACGCAGGCCCTTCTGGTCACCCGCGGCGGCAACGGTCAGTTCCGGCAGAACCTGGGGGTCATCCGTCCCTGGCTGGAGGACGGCGGGCAGGTCCTGACCGAGTACAACATCGCCCACGACATCTACAACGCGGTCTTCAACGCCAACGTCCCCCAGGGCAATCGCAACGGCGGCTGTCAGGACAACGTGCAGCCCGCCGTCCAGCTCTCGCCCGAAGATCCCTTCTGGCAGGACAACATCTTCGCCCCGGTGCCCAACAACGCGACGGGCTGCGGTCACGCCATCCGCGGGGATCTCATCCCCGACTTCGTGCCCCTCGGCGGCTGGGACGCGAACAACGTCTCGCTCGGGTACGTGGACGTCGCCGGCGGGCGTCTCTGGCTCGTCGAAGCCGACTGGCAGGACTCGGAGGCCGCCTTTACCGATACCAGCCGGGATCTGATGGCCTACATGATCGCCGGCGGCCGCGCCGCTGCCCCGGGCGTCGCCTGCGCCAACGGCCGCGACGACGACCGGGACGGGCTGCGGGACCTCGCCGATCCCGGCTGCGCGGACGCCGCCGACGGAGACGAGGCCGATCCGCCCGCCCCGCCCGCCTGCGCCAACGGCGTCGACGACGATCGCGACGGGCGCGTCGATTTCCCCGCCGAGCCGGGCTGCGGCGCCGCGGGCGACGACGACGAGGCCGATCCGGACGCGGCCCCCGCCTGTGCCAACGGCCGCGACGACGACGGCGACGGGCGCCAGGACTACCCGCTCGATCCGGGCTGCGACTTCGCCGGTGACGAGACCGAGGTCGCGCCCGCCCGCGTCCCCGGCTGCGCCAACGGGGTCGACGACGACGGCGACGGCCGCACCGACTACCCGGATGATCTGGACTGCACCCACGCCGCCGACACCAGCGAGGTCGGTCAGGGCGAGCCGCCCCCCCGCTGCGCCGACACGCGGGACAACGACCTCGACGGCCTCACCGATGCCGAGGACACGGGCTGCGAAAGCCCCGACGACGACGACGAGACGGATCCCGATCCCGCCGGCGGCGTCCTGGCGTTCTGCGCCAACGGCGCCGACGACGACGGCGACGGCGCGATCGACTGGCCCGCCGACGACGGGTGCGCCGCCGCGGGTGACCCTTGCGAGGAAGCCGGCTTCATTCAGTGCAACGGCGCCTGCTACGACGGACGGGCCGATCCGGCGAACTGCGGGGCGTGCGGCAATGCCTGCGCCGAGGGCGTCGAGTGCATCGACGGCTTCTGCGGGGGGCTTTACTACGTGGCCGGCATCCAGACCAACCTCCCCGAGGCGACGATGAACGGGTGGCGGATCTGCCACCGCGACACGTACGGCAGCGTGGCGCCCCTCGACGGCATCACGGCGGCCTGCAACGGGCGCTACACGGCCCTCGCCTGTCGCCCGCAGGGCGCGGTCGACTTCACGGTGCTGGCCATGGGCGAGACGGCCGAGGTCTTCACCGATACGGGTGACCAGAACAACGTCGTCCACGAGCACAACGGGGTGAACTGGTACTACTCGCGCAGCTGGAGCATGGGCTTCATCCCCGTCGGCACCGTCCCGTCGCGCAACTCCTGCGACACGAACAACGACATGGCCGAGCAGCGGCTCTGCTGGCACACGGGCGGCGGCAACCTGAACCCCGGCTGGCGCTGCGGCGCCCAGATGCCCGGCGACTGGGAGCGGGTGATCTACACCGCTCAGTGAGCGCGGGCGTGTGCCTCGAGCAACGCGTCCAGCCGATCGAGCACGGCGAGCGCGGCCGGCACCCCCGCGGGTCCCGTCGCCAACGCAGCACGCCCCTCGTCGAACAGCGCCGTCGGCGTCGGCACGCCGACCTCGGTCAGCCCCGCGTACGTGCGCTCGAGCACCTCGAACCGGCGGGCGACGAGCGGCAAGCGGCGCGTGGCGGCGACCGGGGGCTCCGGGGGCACCGGCAGGCCTCCGCCCGTTTCGG
This sequence comes from Myxococcota bacterium, assembly GCA_023150895.1. GTDB lineage: Bacteria > Myxococcota_A > Bradymonadia > UBA7976 > UBA1532 > CAINDO01. The sequence continues at coordinate 3,468 of JAKLJY010000135.1, forward strand.
GCCGCGAAACGACATGCGCGGCGTCCGGATGCACCGTGAGCACGGCATCCTCGTCGGCCTCGATCGTCCAGGTGACGGGCGCGGCCCAGCCCGCGCTGCCCCCGGCGGCCGCCCCTGCTTCGACGCTCGCCACGGCATAGACGGGGGCCCCGCCGAAGGAGGCCTCCGGGGCCACGTCCCCCGGCGCGCCCTCGAGGCGCAGCGGAAGATCCGCCGGACGGCAGCACGTCGCGCTCGCCGGCAGCGGGCACCCGCGCGGCAACAGCAGCTCGGGCGCCCCGTCGAGGCCCGGAACGCGCACCGCGACGGGCAGAATCTCGGTCACGCACAGCACCGGGCCCTCGCCCCACAGGGACTGCGCGTAGGCCGCGGCACCGACCGCCGCCCACGTCTCGGGAAGCTCGGGCACGCGCACCCGGCGCCCGGTGACCTCCGTCGCAAAGCGCCGGGCGAGGGGCATGTAGGCGCCCCCCCCGACGAGCAGCACGGTGTCGAGATCCTCCGGTCGCCAATGGGCCTCGCCCAGGACGTGACGAATGGTGGCTTCGGCCTGCATCAGCGCGGGACGGGCTCGCTGCTCGAACTGGTCGCGGCTGAGCTTGACGACCCGGCGGCCAGCCCCCGGCGCGTCGAGCGTCACGCGGACCTCGAAGTGTTCCGTGAGGGCATGGCGCGCCGCCCGCGCTTCCCGGTGGGCCGCCTGCGCCAGGGACGGGGCAGCGTCGGGGCCGGCGAGCTCGACGAGGGCGGCCGCCGCGATCTCGTCGAGGCGTTCGCCACCGGCGACCGGGCAAAGGCCGGCGCTGACGACGTCGAGCCGCCCCGGCGCGACCATCACTGCGGAGGCGGCGAGGCCCCGATCCCCGAGGTCGAGGACCAGCACGCGCCCGGCGAGGTCGCCCGCACGCGCGGAGGCGACGGCGGCGGCCACGGGGGACGACAGAAGGCGCACGGCGTCGAAACCATGGCGGCGGGCCGTCTGACGGAGTCGGAGGCGCTCGATCGGATCGGCGTCGACGGGGACCGCCAGGACCACCGCGCTGACGGGCCCGGCGTGTTCGAGCCGCGTCAGCTCCGCCCCGAAGAGCGCGTCGAGGTCCGGGGCCGACGGCGTCGGCGCCCCGCCGGACGAGGACGCGGCGGCGGAAAGCGAAAAGACACGGGTCGTCTCGGCTTCGGGCCATGCCACGCGCGCGGTCGTCGTCCCGAGATCGATCCCCACGACCCGCAGCGTCATCCGGCCACCTCGTCAATCAGACGCCGCAGCGCATGCAGGTGCCCGACCCGCCCGACGTCGAACGGCAGGGGCGCGTCGGGTGGGGTGGCGTCGAGTGCCGCGGCGAGCTCGAAAAGCAGGCCCTCGAAGCGCTCCTGCACCGAGCGGGCGAGCCGCGCCCGCTCCACCGAGGCGTCACGCCCGTCGAGTTCGTCGAGGGCCGCGCGCAGCTCCACGAGCTCCATCCGGTCGGCACCCGAGGGGCGCAGGCGCAGAAGCGGGGCCTCGCCGACCTCGACCCCCCGCAGCGCGAGCAGGTAGGTCAACCGGCCGTGCGGCAGCGCCAGCACGCGCAGCGCGTCGTTCAGGTGCGCCGCATGCGCCGACGCGAAGCGCCGCTCCACCGCCGTCGCCCGACCGAAGCGGTCCGGGTGCACCCGCGCGAGTCGCTCGGCGTGTGCGGCCTCGATGGCCTCGATGTCGTGGCCGAACCGGCACGCGAGACCGAGCCGCGCGAAGTGGTCGAGCGTCGCGCAGGGCGGCTGGACCGCGAAACAGCGGCTACAGACGGCGTGGAAGACCGGCTCGCCCCCACATCGCCAGCAGGTCGGCAGGGCGGGCGGCGCAGGGGTCGGCGGCGATGGGACGGCGTCGTTCAGACGCTGAAGCTTTCGCCGCAGCCGCAGGTCCGCTTCGCGTTCGGATTGACGAACTTGAAGCCGGAGCCGCCCAGGCTATCGACGAAGTCGACCTCGGTGCCCTGCAGGTACAGGAAACTCTTGGGGTCGACGAAGAGCTTCACGCCGTGGCTGTCGAGTTCGCGGTCACCCTTGTTCGCGGCGTCGGCGAACTCGAGGAAGTACTGGAAGCCGCTGCAGCCGCCGCCGCGGACGCCCACGCGCAGACCCGATGCGGGGTTCTCACGCTTCGAGATGAGCTCGCGGACCTTGTCGGCGGCCTGGGGGGTGAGCTGGATCATGGTGGTCACTCCTGTGTGTCGAGGGTTCTGTGTCGGTTCGGAGTCAAGACGCCGCAGCGGGCGCAGATGTTTCGGGCGCCGGTGCGCCGGATCGCAGGGCGCGCAGGCGACGGACGGCGGCGATGGTGGCGACGGCGACCGCGTCGACGTCGGCCTCCGTGTTGCGGCGTCCCAGGCCGAACCGGAGGCTGGCGTGGGCGAGATCGCTCGGCACGCCGAGGGCGCGCAGGACATGGCTCGGCTCGAGCGTCGCCGAGGTGCAGGCCGCGCCGCTCGACAACGCAAACGCGCGCAGGGCCATGAGCAGGGCCTCGCCCTCCACGCCGGGGAAGCTGACGTTGAGATTGTGCGGCAACCGCGCATCGAGCGAGCCGTTCACGCGCAGATCGGGCAAACCCGCACGCAGCGCGGCGAGCAGGCGGTCCCGCAGGCCGCGCAGGCGCGACGCTTCGGCCGCCCCCTCCGTGCGGGCGATCTCCGCCGCGACACCGAACCCGACGATCTGATGCACAGGCGGCGTCCCGGCCCGGCGTCCGCGCTCGTGACCGCCCCCGAGCATCTGCGGTTCGAGCCGCACCATGGGCCGCCGGCGCCGCACGTAGAGCGCGCCAATCCCCTTCGGGCCGTACATCTTGTGCGCCGAAAGCGAGAGGAGATCGATCCCGAGGGCCTCGACGTCGAGCGGGATGTGGCCGGCCGCCTGCGCCGCGTCCGTATGGAAGAGCACGCCACGGGCCTTGCACAGCGCGCCGAGGGCGCCCAAGGGCGCGAGGACGCCGATCTCGTTGTTGGCGGCCATGACGGTCAGGAGCACGGTGTCCGGCCGCAGTGCGGCTTCGACGTCGGCCACCCGCACGACCCCATCCGGGGGGACGGGCAGCAGCGTCACCTCGAACCCCCGCCGCCGGAGGGCCTCGAGGGGCTCGAGCACGGCCTTGTGTTCGGTGGCGACGGAGACCAGGTGTCGACCACGCTCGCCGGCCAGCGCCGCGACGCCGAAGAGGGCGAGGTTGTCCGCCTCGGTGGCGCCGCTCGTGAAAACGATCTCTTTCGGCGTGCAGCCGATCAGAGCCGCCACCCGGTCGCGGGCTTGTTCGACCGCCGCGTCCGCGGCCCAGCCGTAGGCGTGGCTTCGGCTCGCCGCGTTGCCGAACGTGCCCGCGAGGTGCGGCACCATGGCCTCGACCACGCGGGCGTCGCAGGGCGTCGTGGCGTGGTGGTCGAGGTAGACCGGCAGGCGTTCGGCGAGGGTGACCATCAGGGGCTCGCCAGCCCCGTGATGAGCTCGGTGGCGGGCACGGTGTGCGGCCGCTCGCACGAGGGGCAGGCAGCGACCGGCTCGGCCGGCGTTTCGCACCGCTGACAGCCCTCGAGGTAGCTCAGGTTGATGAGCAGCTCGCCCTCGAGCGCCCGCAATTCCCGAATCTGCGCGCGCGTTTCGGCCAGCTTGGCGCGGTAGAGTTCTTCGACGCCCTTCATCGCCCCCGGCGCGGTCGCACTCTGCGTCCACTGGTGCAGCAGACCACGGATGTCGCCCAGCGAGAGCCCGAGCCGCTGCATCTTGTCGATGAACTGAATGCGCTCGAGGTTGCTGGTGTCGTAGAGGCGGAACCCGCCCGGGCTGCGCTCGGCGGGCGTCAACAGCTCGAGCTCCTCGTACAGGTGGATCGCGCGGATCGTCTTGCCCGCCAGGCGGGCCAGCTCACCGATCTTCAGGCGACTCTCGAGGGCGGGCATCGGGTGAAACTCGTACGTGCGCGTCAGGGTTGCCGGGTAAGGTAAGGACCGGCCCCCCGAGCGTCAAGGCGTGCGTGCCGAGACCAGCTCGACCTCTCCCGCGTCGATGCGGCGGCGCCCTTCGAGCGTATCCAGCAGCAGCGCGCCGTCGGCGGCGAGCCCGGCGAAGGTACCCGAGAGGGCGCCGCTGCGCAGGGGCGTGCCCGGCGGGGGCCCCAGCGCGAGCCAGGCCGGCACGACCGTCGCGAATGGATCGTCCGGGGGCAACGCACGGACGGCCTCGACGAACGCGAAACACAAGCGCTCCGCGACAGTCCGCGCGGGCAGGTCGGTCTCGAGGGCCGCGGCGGGCACCTCCACCGGGTACCCCCCGGGCGGCGTGCGCAGGTTCAGACCGACGCCGACGAAGGCCGTCAGGCGCGGGCCGTCGACGCGGCTCTCGCACAGGACCCCGGCGAGCTTCCGCAGGCCACGCCCGGCGTCGAGGACGTCGTTGGGCCACTTGAGACGGGCGTCGGCCCCGAGATCCCGGGCGAGCCGCGCGGTGACCACCCCGGCGAGCAACGGCAGCACCCCGGCGTGTGCGGGCGCGATGCGGTCGCGCACGATGACCGTGAGGTAGACGCCGCACCCGGGGGGCGAGAACCAGACGCGCCCCCGCCGGCCACGCCCCTCGGTCTGCGCGTCCGTGGCGACCGCGACCACGTCCGCCTGCGCCGGATCCGCGCTGCGCACCCGCGCCTCGTCGTTGGTGCTGCCGCAGGAAGGCAACCAGAGCAGGCGGCCGTTCATGCGTCCGTGCGACGGCCGGCCGGACTTGCCGAAACGTGCCAGGGCTGCGGCCGAACGTCGTCGATCCGCGTCGCGCCAGTCAGCAGCATCACGAGGCGGTCGAACCCGAGGGCGATGCCCGCCGTGGGGCGCATACGCCCGAGCGCGTCAATCAACGCCTCGTCGATGGGCGGCAACTGACGCCCCTCCAGCCGTCGGTGCGCGAGATCGGCCTGAAAGCGCCGTCGCTGCTCCGCGGGATCGGTCAGCTCGTCGAACGCGTTGGCGAGCTCGAAACCGCCGGCGTAGAGCTCGAAGCGGAGCGCCACCGTGGGATCGGCCGGATCGAGCCGCGCGAGCGCCGCCTGACTCGCCGGCCAGCGGTGCAGGAACACCGGCCGCCCGCGCCCGAGCTCGGGCTCGACGTGATTGAGAAAGATCTGAAAGAAGACGTCGTCCCAGCGGTCCCCTTCGAGGCTGACCCGCAGCCCCCGCGCCCGCGCCGCGTTCGCCAGAGCGCCGGCGTCCGCGTAACACCAGGGATCGACGCCGTTGGCGTGGCGCAGGAAGGCCTCGCGAACGGTCAATCGCTCGAACGGTGCGGCCAATTCGACCCCACCGGGCCCCGCGCCGGCCGCCGCCGCGGCCGCAATGACCAGCGCCTCCGTCTCGGCCATCAGGCTCTCGAGGTCGAGCCCGACGGCGTAGTACTCGAGCATGGTGAATTCGGGGCTGTGCGTGTCCGCGGCCGGCTCGTCCCGAAAGCACGGGCAAAGACTGTAAATACGTTCGAAGCCGTCCCCGAGCAGGCGCTTGAGGGCGTACTCGGGGCTCGTGTGCAGGTAGCGGCGCGGGCCGCCCGTCGGCACCTCGAACGCGTCGAGGTGGGGCTCGAGGCCCGGCGAGACCACGAGCAGCGGCGCCTCGATCTCGACGTACCCGCGGTCGTCGAGGAACGCGCGCACCGCCCGCCGGATGCGGTGCCGCGCGAGGAGCCGGGGGTTCATGGGCGTGTCGCGCCGCGCGGGGCCGAGAGGCGCGCACTGACCCGCGCGAAGTAGGTCAGGAGCTCGACGAGCGGCTGGCGATCCTCGGGCTCCAGTTCGGCCCAGTGGGGTCGGAGCGCCGCGACCCAGGCTGCGCCCTCGGCCAGGTGATGGCGGGCTTCCTCGGCCATGTCCTCCAGGTAGATTTCTTCGACGACCTCTTCGTCGTCGGCCTGCACCGTCGCAAGGACCTCGGCGAACGCCGGCGGCGCGTCGTCCCGGAGCTGCGCTGCCAGGTGGGCCACGGCCTTGGACGTCACGCCGTCCACCAGGCAGTTCTCGGCGACATACAGCGCGGCCGCCGTGCGGGCATCGAGGTCGGGGACGACCCGAACGCGCGCGTGCGTCATGCCGGCGAGCCGGAGCGCAGCCATCCGCCGAAAGCCCGTCACGAGTCGAAGCGCGTCGCCCTCGGGTGTGACCACGACCGGGGTGAGCTGGCCGAATCGGCGGAGGTTGAGGGCGAGCCGGGCCACCCCCCGCACCGGACGCGGACAGTCGGCCTCGCGGACGAGAATCCGACCGAGCGGAACGAGTCGCTCGACGGCGGCCTCGGCCGCGGCACGGCGGGCCTCGGCGAGGGCACGCTCGGCGGCCTCCGCACGCGCTTCGATCTCGCGGCGCTGATCACCGACGAGGCGCTCGGATCGGGCGAGATCGAGACGAGCGGCGTCCAGCGCGGCCTCGCGGTGCCGGAGATCGTCCCGCTGCTGGCGAAGCTGCTCCCGGGCGGCGGCGACCTCGGCGACGGCGGGCGGCGTCCCTGCCCCCGGACCGGCGCTCAGCGCCGCGCGCAGCGTCTCGCGCAGCGTGCTCGGCAGCAGGGAGACGGCGGCGACGAGCCAGGGCGGTGCCGCGGCGCCGACGGAGCCGGACGCGGGGGCCCGCTCGGGACCGGGCGTGCCGAAGTGCTCCGTCCGGGCACGCGCCGCCCCCGCGATGTCGCGGGAACGGGCGGCGACGGTCTCCTTGAGCGTGGGGCGATGGCCGCGGGCGCGGCCGGGATCGTCGGTGCGAGCCATGCCGTCTTCTACCGTGTTTCGGGGGCACGGCGGCAGGGCAATTCAACACCCCGCTCGCTCAGGCCGGCTCGGCCTCGACCACCATCAGGGCGCTGCGGCGGCCAAACCGGGCCCCGCGCCAGCCGCCGGCGAGTGAGGTCAGCCGCCAGCCGCCCGCCGCCAGCACGGGCTCGATCTGCGTCGGCAGCAGGAACCGGTGCTCGACGCTGTGGGCGAAGACCGTCTCGCCGCCTTCCTCGTCGGAGAGCACCACCCGAAAGTGCGCGTCGATGCGCTGCGCCCCGGGGTATTCGACGTTCTGCTCGTAGATGTCGAACTGACCTTCGGGGGCGAGGACCGTCAGCACGTGCTCGTACTCGTCGGCGACCGGCGCCGCCCCGACGTCCCCGGGGGTGAGGCTCTCCTCGTCGATGACATAGGCGTCGAAGAACAGGCGGCCGTCGGGCGTGACGACCGCACGCGCGGCCGCCAGACACGCGATCTGGTCGGCCTCGGAGGGCAGGCAGAACAGGCCGTTGTAGGGGATGACCACCCGGTCGAACGGGCCGGCCGGCAGCGGGCCGCGCATGTCCTGTCGGGCGACGGCGACGCGCGCCGCGCGCTCGGGCGGGAGCGCGGCAATCCGGGCCTCGAGGCGCTCGACGAGGCCGGGGTGCGTCTCGACGCCGACGACCTCACGGGCGACCTCCGCGATGGGCAACAGCAGACGCCCGTACCCGCATCCGAGCTCGAGCACGCGCTCGGCGCCCCGGCACACGCGGCGGTAGAAGAGTTTGTCTCCCCGGTGACCGCGGTGGATCAACTCGTAGATCCAGGCATCCCGGCGCACGGCCTCGGCGGTCGGGGCGTCGTCCTCGGGCTCGGAAGTGGGCTCGGGGGCCGGTGCAGGCTTGGGGGGCGCCTTCGGTTTTCGGGGGGTCTTCGGGGACTTCGTCTCTCTCGTCGTCATCGGCCCATCTCCGCTGCGAGCCGCCCCACGGCGGCCCGAATCGCATCCTCGACCGTGGCGGCGCAGGCCACCACGTAACTCTCGTCGGCCGCCGCGGCGGCACCGGCCCGCTCGAACCGGATCGGCGGCAGCACGTCGATTCGAATCCGGGCCGGCAACGGGAGATACGGCGGGATGGGCCCCAGGGTCAAACCCCAGGGTATCGAGAACGACAGCGGCCAGACTTTCATGCGCAGACGGCGGTCCATCCCGAGCAGCCGAGCCAGACCGGGGAGGTCGTGGAAGATGTGCAGCGTGTCGTGGGCGCCGACGGCGGCGATGGGCACGATCGGCACCCCGGCCGCCAGCGCCGTGCGGATGAAACCGCGCCGCCCGCCGAAGTCGACGACGTTGCGCAGCGCCGAGCGCCGCATCGCCTCGCGATCTCCGCCGGGGTAGACCATGACCGAGCCGCCCGCCGCCAGCAGCTCCGCGGCCGCTTCGGGACGGGCCGGGACCACACCGCAGCGGGTCAGCGCCGGCCCGATGACCGGCAGGTGCGGGACGAGGTCGTGCGCGAGGCCATAGGGCAGCGCGTCGAGCCCGTGGGCGCGCCACAACCGCGCGGCGAAGATCCAGGTGTCGCCCGAATACGTCGCGCCGCTGTGGTTGCCCACGTAGAGCACCGGCCCCGCCGGCACGCCCTCGAGCCCCCGGACCAAGGCCCGGTGATAGGGCACGAGGCGGCGCTCCGCCTGCACGAGCAGGGTCTCCATGAGGGCGCGGTCACGGGCGGGCAGGGCGGGCGGCATGGTCGAAGCGCACGGGCCGAACGCCGGAAACGGGCTTGCCGTGCGCCCGCAGCATGGGTCACCGCGCGATCGGGTGCAAGCCGAGTCGCGCAGGCACGGGTGCTCCGTGTATCCTCCGCGCCGATCGAGACCGTGTCTGAAAGGCCCACCGTCGCCATGCCACTTCCCCCTCCGACCCGTCACACCCGCGGCGCAGCGCGCGCCCTGCTCCTGACCGGCGTCGCCGGCCTCACCCTCGCCTGTGGCGACGGGGGGGCGAGCAATGACGCCGAAACCCCCGACACCGACGCCAGCGTCGGCGCTGGCGGGCAGCCTTCGGGCGGCGGCCTGCCGTGGGGCGGGCCGGCCGGCGGCCAACCGGCGAGCGGTGGCCTGCCCTGGGGCAGTACGGGTGGCACGGGCGGCGGCCCGGTCTGGGACGCGGGCCCGGGGGGCGGCGGCGGTCCCGTGGGCGGTGGCGGCGGTCCCGTGGGCGGTGGCGAGGTCCCGCCCCCCGCGGGCGACGAGATCGTCGAGACGCTCCTCTCCACGACGGTCGAGATGAACCGTGGCATCTCCGGCAACCTGCGCTTCGAGGTCCCCGACGACGCCGTCGGTCTGGCCATCTACGGGGTGGGCAACCCCGCGGGCATGTTCGTCGTCGAGCACCTCGAGGACCCCACCGGCGAGGCCATCGTCACCGACAATCCCCCCGGTGGCATCGGCCCGCAGGATCAGTTCCTGTCCCCGTGGCCGGGGCAGTTCCGCAGCCCGAACCGCGCGTCCCCCAGCGAGGCGATGGCCACCTTGCTCGTGCCCAACAACCCCGAGCTCGCCCTTCGCCCCGGCGAATGGACGCTGCGCATCGCGGGCGCCAACGCGCGCACGGGCCAGCCGTCCACGGGCGACGTCGACGTGACGATTCGGGTCAAGCGCGCCCCCCGGCCCCCCGAAGGCGGCGACCTGCGCCTGAACCTCTACTTCTCCGGGGCCCGCGGCTGGACGGCCGCCAGCGCCCCCACCGACCCCGACTTCCAGGCCGCGCTCTTCCGCATGGGCGAGTTCTACGCGGGCGTCGGCGTGCAGGTGAAGGCCATCAGCTACCACGACATTCCGTCGTCGTTCCGCGTGATCGACTCGTTCCAGGGCGAGCCGGACAACGAACTCGGCCAGCTCTTCGAGCAGGGCGCGACGGAGGACGGCGTGAACCTGTTCTTCGTCGACCGCTTCGGCGGTCAGCTCGGGGGGAACATCGGCGGGATCGCGGGCGCCATCCCGGGTCCGAGCGGCCCCGGCCTCGGCGGTACGTCTCGCAGTGGGGTCTGCGTCGCCACCAGCATCGACCCCGATCCGCGCAGCATCGGGCACGTCATGGGGCACGAGACGGGGCACTACCTCGGCCTCTTCCACACCAGCGAGATGTTCGCGCAGGGCGTGCACGACCCCATCCCCGACACCCCGCAGGGGCAAGGGGGCGGCGACAACCTCATGTTCCCGACCGTGACCAGCGCGCCCGCGCACCTGACCGAGCAGCAGGGTCAGATCGTGCGCGGCAACCCGACGATCCTGCCCGAAGGAGCCCAGCCGTGATGGCCCGCCCGCTCTCGATTTCCCCCCTCGCCGCCACCACCGTCCTGACGCTCGCGACGATCGCGGCCACCGCCACTGCCGCCGCCGCCGACCCCGCGAAGCACGCCCCCGCGGCCCCGGCGCCGGTCGCTGCCCCCGATGCGGCCACGGGCGAGCGCCTGCTCGCCGCCGTCGACGTGCCCCTCACCGCCGAGCTCATCGCCCGCACCGGTCTGACCGAGGCGACGGCCGTGCGCCTGCTCGGGGACACGACGCAGCGACGTTATCTGCGCCTGCGGGCCCTCTCCTCGCTGCCCTTCTTCGCGACGCCGACGGCCCGGGCCCTCGTGGAGGCCACGCTCGCGCGGGACGCGGACGAGGTCGTGCGCATCCAGGCCGCGACGTCGCTCGCCCGCGGCTTCGGCGGGGCCGATCCGGTCGGGGTCGCCACCCACCTGCAACAGGCGAGCCGCGGGGCCACCCCGGCCGTGGCCGAGGCCATCACCGCCGAGCTCGCCCTGCTTCAGCCGCGTCTGCCGGCCCCGGGCCGGGAGCCCGGCCCGACGACGGGCGTGCCTGCCCCATGATGGAGTTGCTGGACGCCCTCGCCGACGTCGCGCCCCTGGCGCCGCGCGGTGACGGTCTCTTCGAGGTCGAGGTGCCCGACGGCTGGCAGCACGGGCGCGGTGCCTACGGCGGCCTCGTCGTGGGTCTGCTCGCGGTCGCGGTCGAGGCCGTCGAGGACCCGACCGATCGCCCCATCCGCACGCTGTCCGCCACCCTCGGGCATCCCGTGGCCGCGGGCGCCGCGATACTCCGCGTGACCGTCGGCCGGCGGGGCAAGAGCCTCTCCACCCTGACGGCGCAGCTGCACCAGGGCGGGGTCGTCGCGGCCGAGGGTCTGTTCGTCTGCAGCGCAGATCGCACGCCCACGGCCGCCGTCGGGCTCCTCGCGCCCCCCTCGCCCCAAAGCTGGGGGACGACGCCGGTCATCCAGGTCGACGCCCCCGGTGTGCCGCGCTTCACCCGCCACCTGGAGTTTCGCAACACGGGCGCCGTGCCGTTCAGCGGGACGACCGCCCCGTCGGCTTCCGGCTGGATCCGCCCGCGCACGGGCCGCCGGACGCATGACACCTTCGAGCTCGTCTGCCTGACCGACGCGTGGTGGCCGGCCGCGCTCTGCGCCGAGCGCGCGCCCGTCCAGACGGCCACCGTGAGCTTCCAGTGGTCCCGGTACGCCACCCCGACCGGGGACGCGCCGCTCTACCACGAGGGGCGGGTGCTGGCGGCCGGCGGCGGCTTCTTCAGCGAAGAACGGGCGCTCTTCACCGCGGACGGGGCACTGGTGGTCCTGAACCACCAGACCTTCGCCGTCAGCTGAGCCCGCGGCGCTTCAGTCGCAGGCCCCGAGCGGCGTATTGGCCGCCACGGGCTGCGAGAAGACCTCGAGGTGCTCCGACCAGCCGGCCTGGCTGTAACCCGTCAGGATGCGGGTCGCGAGCGGGCTGAGATCCCAGATGGGGCCACCGGCGGCTTCTTCGACGCAGACGTGCGCGCCGACGTCCGCCGTCTCCACCACCACGCAGCCGCGGTCGTTCCAGAGCTTGAAGCGCGCCCCGCAGCCGAAGCGGTGCGCGTTGGCGGCGTAGTACCAGGTGCCGTCCGCGCGGCGCCCGCCACACGACGTCGCCTGGCTGTCCGCGCCGCCGCCGAAGGTCGTGATGTACCAGGGCCCCTGCCCGTCCGGGTACCGGCAGTCGACCCGGTTGCTGTCGGCGTTGGACAGGCGCGTCACGCAGCGCGAAATGCTCTCGCCGGCCGGGCCGCCGGTGTCGGGCACGCTGTAGTTCGGCAGCGCGAGGGGCGTGCACTCCCCGTCGGCCTGGTATCCGGGATCCTGCACGGCGGGCGGGGCCGGGGGATTGGCCTCGCCGCCGCCGCCGTTGCCACCGCCGGGCGCGGGGTCGCTGCCGCTGCCGTTGCCGCCGGGCGCGGCGCCCGACGCGATGCAGTAGTACCCGAGGGTGCGGTCGACGTATCCGCAGGCCTGATTCGACACCGAGCAGTCGTGTCGGCGCAGCTGCCCGCCGTCGCACCACTCGGCCACGGCGCCCTCGCAGCGGCCCTCGGGGGGCATGCCCGCGCAGGGGTCTGCCGGCGGCGGCTGCACGGCGCTGTCGTCGGGGCGAACGCAGAGGGCCCCCGACTCGTCGGCGCCACAGAGCCGCCCGAGGGAGGCGCAATCCGTCCGGACCACCCGGCCATCGACGCAGCGCGCGACGGTGTCGCCCTCGCACCGCCCCGGCGCCGTGACGTCGCCGCAGGTGTTGGCCGGCGGCGGTGGGGAGACGGCCCCGCCGCCCGGCGCGGCATTCTCGCCCGGGTCGCCATCGTTCCCGGCGTTGCCTTCGAGCCCGCCGTCGCAGCGCGCGACGTTGGCGAACCCGGCGATGGGGGCCCGGGCCATGCGGGCGGCCGTCTGCGGCCCCCAGCTGCCGTCCTCGGAGATGCGGTCCTGCGGGTTGTTGCGGTTCCAGAGCTTCTGGAAGGCCATCACGCCCTGCGCGCGGAGATCCTGGCCCCGCCGGCTGGTGAAGTGCACAGGATCGTTGCAGCCCGAGAGCCGGCCGCCGTTCGTCTCGGAGCAGTACCAGGAGAGCTGCGCCGACGAGAGCGCGCCGCGCACGGCCTGCGACGAGTAGTTGTCCACGTCGATGGCGAGGCCCGACTCATGGTTGCTGCGCCCGGGGCTCGCCGCCAGCCGGATGCCGCAGCGGCCTTCCCACGACTTCAGCAGGTACTGCTGCGCGACCGAGCGCCAGGTGCTGTTCACCGTAAGCGAACGGGTCCGCGCCGCCGTCGCCATGGCCGCCGCCGCCGAGGGCTGCAGGTACGGGTTCGCGCCCGCCCCGAGCGTGACGTTGGGCGTTCCGTCGATGCGCGTGAAGACGCCGGGCCGCAGGCAGGCGAGCTCGGCCGCGATCTGCCGGGTCAGCGGCGCGGCGGGCGCCGTCGAGCAGGCACCGGAGCGCGAGAGCTCGTTCACCGTGCGAACGCCGGACTTCAGCGAGAATAGGCCCTCGCCCCGAAAGAACTCCGGGTCGATTTCCTCGGGATCGGCGTCGACCTCCGGGTCGTAGTCACCGGCGAGGGCGTCGTCTCCGGCCTCGGGGGGCGGCTCGGCGCACCCGACGAAACCGGCGCCGCCGAGCACGAGGCCGGCGAGGCCGAGGGCGCGCAGGGCGGCCGCGAGGGTCGAGGGACCAGCGAGGGGGTTTGTACGGGCGGGCGTCTCCATGTCGACGTACGTTTGCACGAAACGTGCCAACAGTGTCTCATGGATTTCACGCAGCGCCTGGGGAATTCCCCGAGACCTGCGTGTCTCAGTGGGACCGGCCGACCCCACTGCGAGGGTCGGCGGAAATTGTCCGCCGACCCTCTGCAACCCGTTCGGCGGAGCCTCAGAACACCCGCCAGCGGGCCCAGAACCACGGGTGCCACTGCGGGACGCCGCCGAGTTTGGGATCGACCGTCGAGGCGAGCGCACCCTGTCGCTCGGCCGCAAACGCGTCGGCGACCGGTGAGCCGGAGAGCGCGGCGCCGGCCGCACCGACGAGCGTGTCGGCGTCGAGCTCGGCCCCGTTGCGGTAGAGGCTGAGCGCGACCGCCGGCACCCCGGCATAGCGCAGCGCAGCCACGAAACGGTCCAGGCCAGCGGACGTCTCGGTCTCGAGGGCACCCGCCGAGGGTCGGGTGACCACGACCAGGTTGGCTTTCGCGCGGGCGAGGGCCACGCCGCTCGCCGGGTAGGCCGATGCCGGCGCCGCGGGATCGGCCTGCGACAGCAGGACCTCACCGGTCCGGGTGTCGACGGGCAGCATCAGGTGAACCGTCCGGGCCTCGTTCAACGCCTGCTGAAGCCGCTGCGCGTCGGCGTTCGCCCCGCCGTAAGCGACGAACGCGGCCGCCGCCTCGGGTGCCGTGGCGAACAGGCCAGCGACCTTCTCGGCCTCGGCCGTGGCGTCGGGCCCGGCGCAGGGGTCGTACAGGCCCTTGAGCGCCGGCAGTTCCACCGGCGGGCAGCCGCCCGTCGCCGCCAGCGGCCCGACCGTCGCCCACGCGCGGGCCGCGTCACCCGCACCGGGCGTGACCGGGGTGGCCGGCTGCAACGGCAAGAGCCCGAACGTGACGCGATGGCGCGCCCCGAAGAAGACCGGCGCCTTGGCCACCCCCCGGGGGGCCGGTGCGACGATCAGCGCCTCCATGGGGAACCGGGACAGCGGCCCGTCGGGGTAGACGCGCAGCGTGAGACCCGTGAGCCGGGCGGCGAGCTTCTTGTCGGCCAGAAACGGCAAGACCGTCGCGGTCGGCTTCGCCAGCGCTTCGTAGTCCTTGGCATTGGGGTCCTTGGCCCCCGGTCGCACCTTGGCCGGATAGGCCACCGGCGGGTGCAGCGTGGCCTCCAGCGCGGGCGCGAGGAGCGCCGCGAGCGCCGCCTGCCCGGGGAGGACATAGCTCCGCGGACCGGCCTCGCCGGGCAGCCACAGCCAGATCCGACCCGCCGACTCGCCGACGCGGTAGAAGATCCGGGCCTCGCCATCGGGCGGGGCCAGCGCCCGGGGGGGCGGCACCGTGGGCGAAACGTAGGCGAACCACGCCGGCGACTCGGCCGCCTTCGTCGCCCGGGCATCCCGAAAACGCACGCCCGCCGCCGCGGCCGCGACGACCGCCGGGGCCCGATCCGAGCCCTCGACCGCGGGATCGCGCAGTGGGCGCCGGGCCGCGGCCCAGGCCGTGTGCGCGCTGCGGACGGCCAGCTCGCCCGCCGGCCGGTAGTCCGCCAGGTTGGGCTCGAAGAGGGGCGCGCCGGCCTCGAGCTGCCGGGCGAACTGCGCGTATGCGACCGACGCCGCCAGGTTCACGGCCGCCTCGTCCGGTTTCAGACCGGCCGTCGAGGTGGCGAGCGCCCCGGGCGCTTCGCGCAGGGCCACCGTCGGGGCCGCCGGGAGCGCCGGCAGCCTGAGATCCGCCGTATGACCGAGATCCGGTCGCTCGGCGAGCGCGTCGGCGAACCGGTCGAGCGCGAACCGCCAGGCCGTCGCGGCCTGGCCCGGGTTGCCGAGGCCGACCGCCACCTCGGCTTCGAGCGCGGAGACCCGCCACACCAGCGCCGGATCGCCGAACTCCGCCGCGAGGGCCCGGGCGGGCACCACGGCGTTGGCCGCCGCCTGCGCCTGCCCCGCGCCGAGGTGCGCGGCGGCCAGACAGGTGCGCCCGGCGATCTGCAGCGGCCGCAGGTTGGCGGCCACGAGCGAGGACACCCCGGCCAGCGTGGTCGCCGCCTCGGCATGGCGGCCGAGGCGCGCCTGCGTGCAGCCGCGGTACACCGCCCGCACCCGGGCGTCGATCACGGCCTCGGGCACGTCCTTGAAGGCCGCTTCGACCCCCATCGGATCACTCGCCTCGAACGCGAGCTGCGCCTGCAGCAGGATCGTCTCGGCCGCGGGGTGGACGGACCGGGCGAACGCCAGCCGTTCGCGCGCCGCCGCCGGCTGCCCACCGGCGTCGAGGGCCAGCGCGGCCAGACGATGCAACGCCCCCCGCTCGACCACGAACCGATCCGGGTCACCCGTGTCCCTGAGCACCTGCAGGCCGGCGTTCGCGTTTTCGAATGCGGCGGCGTGCTCCCCTCGACGCAGGCGAATTTCGCCCCGCAGCGCCAGCCCGCGGGCCCGCGCTTCCGGCGCCCCGTAGGCCAGCGCCGCCAGGGCCTGCTCGGTCGAGGCGAGGGCCTGATCGAAGTCGCCGCCGTCGAGATCGACCCGCGCCAGTTCGAGCCGGGTTGCGCCCGCGCCGTCCATCGCACCGACGGACTCGTAGATGGCCAGCGCCTGCTCGTACGCCGCTCGGGCGGCCGTCCGTTGGCCGCGCCGCACCTCGATGCCCGCCAGCGCACGGTGGGTCTCGGCGTAGGCCCGTTCCCGGTCGACCCGCACCGTCTCGACACGGTCGGATGGCTCGGTCGCGGCCACCACGTCTCGCCCCTTGAGCAACGACTGAATCTGCCCGACCTCGGTAAACAGCAGCACCGCGGGGGCGAGACGCGCCTGGGCCTCCTCGGCCGCCGCCGCTTCCGCCAGGAACTTCGCCGCGCGCGCGAGCGTCGCCAGATAGTCCGGCGCTTGCGTGACCCGCTCGCCGAGGCCGCGCAGCTCGCGCGTGTAGAGCGCCGTCTCGGGCGCGTTGCGCTCCTGCAGATAGGTCTTGACGAGCTGATCGGCGAGCAGCGCCTGCAGACCGGGATCGTTCATCGGCCGGATCTGCGCGACGACCTGCCGTCGGATGGCCATCGCCCCACCCACGTCGCCGGCCCGGGCGGCCATGTTGGCCGTACCGTTGAGGATCAGCGCGGCGTAGAACGTGGTGCCGTGCGCGGCGCGG
Source organism: Myxococcota bacterium (assembly GCA_023150895.1). Lineage (GTDB taxonomy): Bacteria > Myxococcota_A > Bradymonadia > UBA7976 > UBA1532 > CAINDO01. The sequence continues at coordinate 19,968 of JAKLJY010000135.1, forward strand.
GCCGTCGACAGCGCCGACTCGAGCTGACGGCGTGCGCCGGCGAAGTCCCCGCTCAGCGCGGCGTTGAGCCCCGCGGCGACCTGGAGGTCGACCACGAGCTCCTTGCCCACCGCCACGCCCGGCGACCCCTGCCACGCGGCCAGCGTGCCCCAGAGCGCCAGATCGTCCACCGCGAGGGCGTAGCCGTCGGCGATGCGCCGGGCGACGCCCACGAGCAGCGCCGCCTCGCGCTCGCCGCCGAGCCGCAGACGCGTCGTCTCGGCCCGGGCCAGCAAGCGGAAGAAGACGATGCGAGCCTGCTCCGGGTGGGCCGCAGCGGCCAGTTTGGCGGCCTCGAACTGCCCACCGCGCGCCCCTTCGACGAGCTCGTCCTCGACCTGCCGCGTGCGTCGGCTCGCGGCCTCCAGCGTGCCGGCCCGCGCCCGGTCGAGCAACAGCGTCGGCAGCGTGTCGGGCGTCTCGCCCTCGGCCAGCACGCGCGCGATGGCCTCGAGGCGGGGCCGCAGGTGCGCCTTGACCTCGTCGGTCACGCCCACCGTGGCGAGATCGTAGACCTGCCCGTAGAACCAGATCCGGGCGAACGACGGCGCCTTTCGCGCCAGCTCCGACCACGCGGCGGCGTTTTCGCCGGCCCGCTTCAGGTCGAACGACCAGTCCGTATAGGGGGCCGGGGCCGCAGCGCGGGCCGCGACGGGGAACGCGGCGATCACGGCCGAGGCGGCCGCACCGAGGATGAGCGTGCGCAACTTCCGGGACATCGACACCTCCGGGGGCGAAACTTACACGCCCACCGGTCGGTTCTCACGGTTTTTGCCGCGGGGGGTCGGGGGGGGTCCCCGGCGCGCGACCCGGTTTGCTGTGCTAAGGTCACCCCATGCCCCCGACCACCGCCCCCCATCCGTTCGGCTTCGAACTCCGGCACGACCCGGCGACGGGATTGCCGCTGTGCCCGACGTACGACGTCTGGGCCGCTCTGAGCCCCGAGGTGCGCGCCGAGGTGACCGAGCACATCCGGCAGGCGGTCGGCGCCTGGCAGGAGGCGCAGCCTCCCGAGGGGACGCCGCACGAGCGCGCCATCCGCAAGACGATCGAGCGCATCGAGCGGCACTTCCGCGTCCGGCGGAAGGGCACGTTCCTCGCCTCGAACCTGCTCGTCGAGTACCCGGGAGAGCCGGGGTTCGCGCCCGATCTCATCGCCGTGCACGACGTCCCCATCGACGCGGAGCGCGAAAGCTGGAACGTCAACGCCGAGGGCCGCGGGCTCGACTTCATCCTCGAGGTGCTCTTTCGCGGCCGCCCGCGGAAAGACCTGAAGGACAACGTCGTGTTCTACGCCAGGCTCGGCGTGCCCGAGTACCTGGTCTTCGACGGGCGACGGCGGCAGGTCGTCGGCTGGCGCCTCAACGAGAGCCGCCGCGTCTACGAGCCGATTTTGCCCCAGTACGGCGCCATCCCCTCGCAGGTGCTCGGCCTCGAGTTCGCCGTCGAAAACGGCAAGCTCAAAGTGTTTCAGGACGGCCTCGAGTTGACCTCCGCCGACGAGGAGATCGCGCGCCTCGTCGAGCGTCTGAACGACCGCGAGGTCGCCCTTGCCGCCGAGGCCGAGCGCGCTACCGCCGAGGCCGAGCGCGCCGCCGCCGAGGCCGAGCGCGCCGCCGCCGAGGCCG